>NZ_JBIUUC010000002.1:0-929986 GCF_044742205.1 Streptomyces sp. NPDC087901 | reverse complement strand
CGCCGTCGCCACCCGCTACGAGAAGCGGACCTACATCTACCTCGGCACCGTCACACTCGCAGCCCTCGCGATCTGGCTCCGCACATGATCCGAGACAGGACCTAAGACTCCATCTCATTTGGTGGGGCCGATACGCTGTCGTTTATGGTGGGGATCGTTGAGCGACTCGTGCCGGACGAGTTGTGGGAGTTGTTCCAGCGGGTGGTGCCGGAAGCGCCCTCGCGGACACAGGGCGGCGGTCGGCGCCGACACGGTGACCGGGAGGTCCTGGCCGCGATCGTGTTCGTGGCCACGTCAGGCTGTACTTGGCAGCAGTCGCCCACTGCTTCGTTCGGCCCCTCGGGGGCGACGGCTCATCGCCGTTTCTCCGAGTGGACGAAGGCCAGGGTGTGGGCCAAGCCCCACTGGGTGGTCCTCGACGAGCTCGGTTTCCGCGGCGAGTTGGACGGTCGATCGACTTGGTCTTGCGCCCTAGTTGGTCGTACTCGTAACGCCAGACGTTGCTTTTTGTCGTCGGTGACGTCTGCAGCCGGCCGGAGCGGGTGTAGGTGTACTTCGTCTCGTCGTAGCCGAGCAGTGCATCTTCTCGAACGCGTCCAGGGCCCTGCGGTCGTGGGGGCCGTAGCGCCTCCGGCGGTCGCGGCCTAACCGTTCGCACAGTTCCACCGCGCCCCGATCGTCGCCGGATTCGCCCGTCAGCTCGGCAAGTTCGACACGGGCCGCGACGGTCTCATCGTGCGCCGACCCGAACTGCAGCAGAAGCAGCCGGACGCGCTTCTCAGCCTCCCTGATGCGCTCCGTGATGCGCGACGTTGCGACACGCATCGCCTGCCCGTCTTCAGACACGGCGTCATGTAGTGCCTCCCGCCGAAGTCCACGCGCCACTGCAAGATCGTCGACGCCACCTTTATGGCGGTGCCCCCGGAGCAGTGCAGATTGTTCCGTCGCTCGTGATGACCGGGACCGTGTATGAAGTGGGCGTCCGATCGCTGGACCTTGAGCGCCAACCGTCTGCACGAGGAATCCGCGCCCCCTGGTCGACCCATGACGAAGAGGCCAACCAAGAGGAGACACCTCAGGACGTCGAGCCTACTGAGCGCTTGGGGTCGCCCCTGAAGCCCCCGCATGCCTCAACTGACGGCACCTCACGTGTCACAACCACCGTGTAGGTACCGAGGAGCTCGGCCGGCTCATACGACTCGTAAGGGACGCCCAGATCTGCGGTCTTCAGGACGTCAGGCCACCGGAAGGACCACGATGTCTTGCCCTCGGGTATAGCGAGTGGAACCTGGTCACCCTTGGGGAGCTTTAGGTAGACGAGTCTCTGGTCGTCGCCCTGGGCAGGCAAGGGGCTTCGAATGTGAATCAAGGATGCAGAAATCCAGTAGCCCTTTGACGCTACGGGAGTGACGGAGATTGCGAATCCGGAGGAGTTCTCCACCGCCATGCCCACGCCTGAGGATTCGTCGCCATTCAGAACGCATACCCCCCTCTGGCTGTTAAAGGTGAGGGTGGATAGAAGTGCGTCCAATTGAGGGACTTCTGGTTCGGGTTCCTCAAATGGTGGCATCGTCATCGGATCCTCGACGGACGGAGCTGCCGTCGTCAGCTCGGGGGTTGACGGCTGGCTAGTTGATGGCGACGAAGCCGACGACGTCGAACGGCCATGCCCGGGGGCGATCCAAGGGCCGAAGGCCACTCCGGCAACAAGTAGACCCGCTCCTGCCACTGCAAGAACTGACCACCTGCCCCTGCGGCTCTGCGCAAGTGAGCCGTGAACAAAGGTCGATGACTCTGAGGTCGAGGCTTCCCTCTTCCTCCCGGCAGGGGGCCAGCGGTAGCCGGACGACGTCTCCCGGTAGCCGTAGGAGCGAAGGGCTGTCAAGTGAGCGAGGACTGAGTTCAATGGCGGCCGCATATGCGGGTCCTTGTGCATGCACGCGGCAACCACATCCCTTAGCTCCTCAGGCACGCCCGAAAAATCTGGCTCCTCGTGCACGACGTGGTACTGAGCGGTAAGGGCAGTGACACCCTTAAAGGCGTGTTCGCCTGACGAAGCGAACGTCAGGACAGCACCGAGAGAAAAAACATCCGAGGCCGCACTAACAGGCTTCCCCTGCACCTGCTCCGGAGAGAAATAGCCCGGAGTTCCAAGAATCATCCCGGTGTGGGTGGCCTGGGTGAAGTCCGTCGCATAGGCCAGCCCAAAATCGATGATCTTAGGGCCGCCATCCGTCAGCAACACGTTTCCGGGCTTGAGGTCGCGGTGCACCAGGCCCACCTTATGGATCGATGCCAAACCAAAGGTGAGGCCGAGAGCGAAATCCACTGCCGCCGGCAGCGATAGCGAGCCACGGCTGCGCACATGGTCTCGAAGCGACAAGCCCTCGACGTACTCCGTAGCGATCCACGGCTCTCGAGCGTAGGTATCGAAGCTCTTCACTCGCACCGTGTACGAGCTCCTTACCGAACTCGCAGCCTCGGCCTCCCTGGTAAACCGACGGCGAAAGCCCTCCTCCTGCGCAAATTCACTCCTGATGGTCTTGACCGCGACAGGCCCGTCCTGCCCGTCCTGCCCGTCCTGCACGGCCAGATAGACCGTTCCCATCCCGCCACTACCAAGCCTCGAAATTAGCCGAAACGGGCCGATCTCTGCCGGTTCGTCCTCCTGCAGATCCCACACGTGGCAGCCCCTTCCCCCGATACGTCCTGACCAGGTGGAGACGATAGCCCGTGCGGACACGCCCGCACTTGCCGAGCGTCCGCCTGAACTCACCTCTAGGGCGTTTCGTTTGGATCATGCGAGTTGCTAGTTGTGACGGTCCCGGGCGCTGTGTCAGTGCCGTGCCGTACGGTCCGGCTGTGATCTCGCGACCAACGGGTCAAGCGCAGGGCCCTTATGACGCTGCTTTCCTTCCTCGGCTGCAGATGAGTCTGCGGATGGCCGATGAGCCGGTGACGGAGCCGGTGTCCAAGTTCGGGGGGCAGCCGGTGTGGCTGGAGGTGCCGGCATGGCCAGTGGATCCACAGACCGGGGAGCCGCTGGTGTTCATCGGCCAGTTCCGGGTGCCGGGGGAAGAGGTGCGCCTGGCGTACCTGTTCTTGGAGGAAGACGGCCGGATCATGGGCATGCATCCGACCTCCGGCGAGGCCGTCGTGCTCATACAGCCTGACGGCAGGGTGCCCTCGTTCGCAGTGATCGGGCCTCCCGGGACCGTAGGACGATCACTGTGGCGTTGGGGTCACGACGAGACGGAGATCCCTGTCGAATGGGTGGTCGACCTGGAGCCTGCGCCGCCCGAGGTGGACGCGGCAGCCAATCACCACGCCGCGTGGTGGAGTTACATGCGGCACGACGGCCCGGAGGTCGACCTGCCGTCGGGCGACGAGGCCGAAGACTTCCTCGGCGGCACGGCTGTACTGTCCAACGGCCATGCCGGGGGCCTCGACGACGACTCCTGGCTCTTCCTCTGCCAGTTCGCCGACCGGGGCGAGGACGCAAGGGATCCCTTCTTTCTTAACTTTGGCTACGGCAGCGGATTCGTCTTCATCAGCTCCGACCACTGCGAAGGTCGCTTCCTGGGCGACTGCAGCTGACCGGCCCCGGCGCGGTCAGCGAGCGGACCAGAGCCAGATGCCGGCGACGTGGAGTCCGGCCAGGTAAATGGTCGCGGTCTTCTCGTAGCGGGTGGCGGTGCCGCGCCACTGCTTCAGGCGGTTGATGCACCGCTCGACAGTGTTGCGCTGCTTGTATGCCTCGCGGTCGAAGGCCGGTGGCCAACCCCCGCGGCTGCCTTGACGCAGGCGGTGGCCCCGCTGGTCCGCCGGGATGGGGATCACCGCTCGGATGCCGCGCTTGCTCAGGTGGTCGCGAATGGCGCGTGAGGAGTAGGCCTAATGGGAAGCGAAGGCCGGTGGAAGCTGACCTTCAGGGGCCCGAGCCGAACCTTTGAGTATGCCCGGGCCTGAGAGCCTTGTTGACAAGACGAGGCTGGCTCGCGCCCAGCAGTCTGGGCATGAGTGCTCGCATCCAGGTCCGGTTCTGTCTAATTGGGCCTCGAAGTCGTCCTGTTGCTGCGGGCCGGTCCGTCTGCGGCCACCGGGCGGTTTGCTGTCCGTTGTCCGAGCCGGTTGTGTGGATCACCTCTCAGCTCTGCCTTGAGCTTTCAGCTCTGACACGGACCGAGGGCCGCATGACTCGCTGGGGTTGCGAACGGCTGGTGGGATGAAGTGCCTTGAGCACTTCCATTAGGGAGCACGCGCACCCTGCACAGGCTCTGGCCTGGGAAAAGAGTCGCGACGAAGGAGGGCCGGATGGCGATTGTCGAGTTACAGACGCCAGTGTTCTGTGGCGTGGACTGGGCCGAAGACCACCACGACATCGCACTGGTCGATGCTGGCGGAAGGCAACTCGCCAAGGTGCGGATCGGTGACGATGCTGCAGGGTTTACCCAGCTCACGGACCTTCTGGCCGAACATGGCGACAGCGAGGCCGCCCCGATCCCCGTGGCGATCGAGACGTCACGCGGACTCCTCGTCGCCTGCGTGCGGGCCACCGGGCGGCCGGTCTTCGCGATCAACTCGCTGGCAGTTGCCCGCTACCGAGATCGCCACTCCGTCGCCCGCAAGAAGTCAGACGCCGTCGACGCTGCGGCCCTGGCCGTGACCTGAAGCGGACCGGAGTTCATCGGATGTGTCGACTCCTTGGGTTCGTGCGGCCTTGCCTCATCCTGCCTTCAGCGGAGTCTCCGTGCGCATCTTGGGAATTTGATTGAGGAGTTGGCAGGACCGTGGCTTGCCCGGTGTGAGTCTGCACTGCGTGAGCGACGTGGTGCCGAGAGACAGCGGGACGCTGGTGCCGGACCGAAGCACGACCTGGTCTTCACCGACCGTGTGCTGGTCACGCTGGCGCATCTGCGCATCGGGCCCCCGCAGGTCGCGCTGACCGAGCTGTGCGGCACAGCTCGCTCCACGATCTCCCGGGCCATCGGCGAGATCCGCCCGCTGCTGGCCGCCCGTGGCTTCGCCGTCCCCGACCGCCCCGGCGTCAGGCTGCGCACCCTGGCGGATGCATTCGCCTACGCCGAGCCCGAGGGGATCCGTCTACGAATCGATGGCGCCGAAACCCAGGTTCGCCGCCCGAAGGCCGGTCAGCCAGGACGACGAGCCTTCGTATCAGGCAAGAGGAAACAGAACACAATCAAGACCACCACGGTGAGCGATGGCCAGGGCCGTCTGCTGTGGTCGGGCGCGAGCCGGCCCGGTCGCATGCACGACCAGACCGCGGTGCGCATCTAGGGCATCACGGAGCAGTTCCGGCTCCATCCGGTGGTGAAAGCCGAGGTCGACGAGGGCTATCGGGGCCTGGCCAACGCATTCCCCGATCAGGTCAGCGCCCCACCGAGGAAGCCGAAGGACGACGCGCCGCCCAGCGAGCACTACGCATGGCAGGAAATGCGCCGACGCCAGTCCTCGGCCCGGATCTGCGTCGAGCACACCAACGCCGAACTACGGCAGCGGCGCCCGCTCCAGCGCTACACCACCCGACGCGAGGACTACACCGAAACCCACCGCGCGATTGCCTCGCTGGCATCGGACCGCTCCGCTTACCGGCCAACCCGCCGCAAGCTGAGCACCACACTGGTACTCGTCCGGCGAGACGCCTTCTGATCAAATACCAGCCAACCCGCCAGGCCAACATGTCGGGGCCTCAATCGCGGACCATGTCGTTAGCTTGCGTTCTCATCCTCGGGCGATCTTGGCGTTCACCCGGTCGGACCCGGCCCGCCCCTCAGGCGGCCGCTACTGAGGTCGGTGACGCCGGGCAGGCACGCGACAGCCCGGCAGCCGGCCATGAGCGCCGGCGAGCGTGTCTCCTCTTGAGCCCCGGCTGCTCCCTCACGACGGACCCCGCCACACTCGGGCAACCCCGTGCCGCACAACCAGCGAAGCGACTACCGCGGTGGCGTCATTTCGGCCGAGTCGAGTCCGGCGAGAGCGGTCGCGAGGGCCGTCAGACGGTCGGCCGGCAGGAGGCCGACGGCGAAGGCGGCGATCTGGAGGAGGGAGAGATCAGCGGCCATACGGATGAACGGGCCGTCGAGCAGGGTGGCGAAGTGTTCCCGCAGGATTGCGGTCGCGCCGGGGTGGGTGAGCAGGTCACGCAGTGGCACATGGACGCTGAACGGCCCGGCCGGGTAGTCCTCGGGGCGCGGTGGTGCCTGCCGGGATGCCTCGGCCTGGGCGTGCTGAGCGGATGCCAGCAGGTGTTCGATGCGCACCGGTCCGGTCGGCGGGAGTCCGAGCCGTTCGTACTGTTCGTGCGGGGCGTCCGCGGCCCGCAGCCGCTCGGTCAACAGCGTCGCCATGCGCAGTTCGAGGTCGCTGTCGACGAGTGGGTGTTCCTGCTCCGGGTCGGTGGCGAGGTCGAAGAGCAGAGTGCCGAAGGCGTACGGGTTGGACATGGCGTGCCCCGGCACCTTCAGCACGGGCACCTCCTTGGTGAAGGTGAACGGTCCCACCAGTTCGGCGTCCTTGAGTTCGGCGGGGCTGAACCGGCCGCGCATGTGGGTGGGCATCAACGTGTGTTCGGAGAGCGGCTGGTTGAACGGGTTCACGCAGGCCCTCATGTAGACGTGCCGCCCGTCGGTGACACTTACGTGTCCGCCGAAGCCGCCGAAGAGGCCGGCTTCGCGGACGGGGGCGTCGTCGGCGACCGTCTGCCGCAGGGGACTGCCCTGCATGTCGGGCGTGCGGTTGATGTCGAAGTACTCCAGGAGGGTGGGGGCGAAGTCGATTGTCTGGACGAGGGATCGGCGGCGTTCGCCCTGGACGCGGCTGCGCGGGTCCCAGATGAACAGGGGCGTGTGGATGGTCTCGTCGTACCAGGGCTGGACGTTCTTGCCCCACCAGCCGTGCTCGCCGAGCAGCAGCCCGTGGTCCGTGCAGACGATCAGCAATGTGTCGTCCCACAGGGCGAGTTCATCCATCGCGTCGAGGACGCGGCCGAGGGACTGGTCGCACATGGACAGCAGAGCGGCGTATTCGAGGCGAGCATGCTCGACCTGTTCGCCCGTCTCGGTGACCTGCTTGTAGTCGGGCCAGTCGAAGTGCGGGCCGTCGTACGTGTGCGAGTAGAGATCCTTGTGGCGGGCGTAGCTGAAGAAGGGCTCGTGCGGGTCGAAGGTCTCGATCTGCAGGAACCAGTTGTCGTCGGCGTGGTTCGTACGGAGGAATTCCAGACCGGCGTCGAAAGTGCGGGTCTGCGGGTGATCCGCCTCGTCGGTCAGGTACTGCCGGTTGATCCAGTCCTGTCGCCACGTCTCGCCCTTACGGGCTCGCAGGGCGTCGGGGATGTCGGGGTCGGCGACCTGCCCCTTCCAGGGGTCGCCCTCCTGGCCACGGAAGAACTCGAACGTGCGGTAGCGGCCGTGGTACGTGGCGCCGCCGTCCTCCCAGTAGTGCTGGTGGTCGGTGACGAGGTGCGTGTGGATGCCGTTCTCGGTGAGGATCTGCGGCATCGAGTCGTCGAACGGTTCCAGCGGGCCCCAGCTGCGGTGCAGGAAGTTGTGGCGGCCGGTGTGGATCTCCCGGCGGGCCGGCATGCAGGGCATGGAACCGGCGTAGCAGGTGTCGAAGGTCGCCGTGCGCTCGGCGAGGCGCGCGAAGTTCGGGGCATGGGTCCAGTCCGCTCCGTACGGCGGGAGGAAGCGGCGGTTGAGCGTGTCGAACATGACCATGACGGCCTTCATGGCGTCCCTTCCGATGGCGGGCTGCCGGTGGCGCTGTCCCTCTCTGACAGAGAGGTGCCATCCGGCGACCTGTGTACGTTAGAACATATGAGCCGGGTGCAGTAGCCCTCGGCCCCACCGGAAGGAGCCAACCCTCATGAGCGATGCCACCCCTCCGCCCCGCTGCTGCATGCCCTCTGGCGGGGGCACGTCCACCGTCCGGCTCGAGGCCCTTCCCGCACCGTCGGCCTCGCCGGGCCGTCCCCTGGACGGGATGGTGCTGCTGCCCGGGGGCGAGTTCCTGATGGGCGCCCAGGACGCGGAAGGCTTCCCGAACGACGGGGAGGGGCCGGTACGTTCCGTCCGGCTCGCCCCGTTCCGTATCGACGCCTTCGCGGTGACCAACGACCGGTTCGCGGACTTCGTCGCCGACACCGGATATCGCACCGACGCGGAGCAGATCGGCTGGTCGTACGTGTTCGCCGGCTTCCTGCCCGCGGCCCTGCGGCGCGGCGCACCGAGGCCGGAGCGTACGCCCTGGTGGTGCGGGGTCGAAGGTGCCACATGGGACCGGCCCGAGGGGCCCGGAAGCACGGTCGTCGGACGCGCTCACCACCCCGTGGTGCACGTGTCCTGGAACGATGCGGCCCGGTACGTGAGCTGGGCAGGCAAGCGGCTGCCCACCGAGGCCGAGTGGGAGTACGCGGCGCGCGGCGGCCTGGAGCAGAAGCGCTACCCGTGGGGGGACGAGCTCGACGCAGGCGGGACGTACCGGTGCAACATCTGGCGTGGACAGTTCCCGGCGAAGAACACCGCTGAGGACGGCCACCGCGGCACGGCCCCCGTCGACGCCTTCCAGGCCAACGGCTACGGGCTCCACAACATGTCCGGGAACGTCTGGGAGTGGTGCGCCGACTGGTGGACCACCGACCACGGCGCAGCCCGCCCGCTGGTCGGCCCCCAGGGCCCGGAGACCGGCACCGACAAGGTCATCCGCGGCGGCTCCCACATGTGCCACAGGTCCTACTGCAACCGCTACCGGGTCGCCGCCCGCACCGCCAACAGCCCTGACAGTTCCAGCGGACACGCAGGTTTCCGTTGCGTTGCTCCCGCATGAAGACCTCTTGACACCCTCCGGTCGGCGGGTGAACCTGTGACGCATCAGTTCCTAGGAACATAGGCGGTACGGATGCATCTCGACTTTGTGATTCTCGGCGCGCTGGCTCTGCGCCCCCTCTCGGGCTACGACCTGCGGCAGTGGATGCAGAGTTCGGGCCGGTACATCGGCTACGGCGTGCAGCTGCCGCAGATCTACCGCAGGCTGGCCAAGCTGGTGGAGCGTGACTGGGTCGGCTTCGAGGTCGACCCGCGCGAAGGACGCCCCGACGCCAAGGTGTACAGGATGACCGAAGGGGGCCGCTCGGCGCTCCTGGAGTGGGCGCGCTCACCGTTCGAGCCGTCGCCTCGTCCGATGGATTCCGACTTCAAGCTGCGATTCATCTTCGGCGGTCAGCTCGGCCCCGAGATCGCACTCGCGGTCGTCAGCACGGAGCTGGAGTACCGCCTCAAGCACGACGCCGTCTCGCCGGTCGCGCCGCTGCCCTTCACCTACGAGGCGCAGATTCCCGAGCTGGACCCGGCCTGGGCCCGCGAGGTCCACACCATGGCCCACGAGAACGGCTACGCGTCCGTCGCCGCGTACATCGCCTGGCTCCAGCTGACCAAGGTTCGCCTTGAGGCTCACGTCGCCCGACGTGTGGAAGGGCAGCACCCAGAGCGCCACGACCGCTGAACGCCCCCCTCGGCCCCCACCACCGGCATGCAGAACCACCTGCCGTGACCGGCTGCTGACCGCCCCGCCCCTGCACCTGTCCCTGTCCCTTCTCTCTTCGGGCTGCCGTCGGCGAGTCCGCGGCGAAGCGTACCCAAAAGCAGCCCCCGGGCCCTCACCCCCCTGCCCCGCCTGCCTGGAGTTCCGCATGCGCATCATCTACGTCGACGTGGACACCCTCCGTGCCGACCACACCACCCCGTACGGCTACCACCGCCCCACCACCCCCAACTTGCAGAAGCTGGCCAACAAGGCGGTCACCTTCGACCGCTACTACTGCTCCGACTCCCCCTGCCTGCCCTCGCGCACGGCACTGACCAGCGGGCAGTTCGGCATCACCAACGGCGTCGTCGGCCACTTCGGGCCCGCCGCACAGTTCCGGCTCGATGCCGGCCACGGGCCCGAGCCCGACCGCCCGCTGCTCGGGCAGCGCCTCGGCCTGGGCGGGTACTACACCGCCGCCGTCTCCGTCTTCGCCGAGCGGCACCGTGCGTACTTCTTCCATGCCAACTTCCGCGAGGCGATCCGCGCAACCGACCGCTTCGGCGACGAGGAGGCCCAGGACGTCAACCGCGCGGCCATCGACTGGCTCCGCCGCCACGCCGACGAGGACAACTGGTACCTGCATCTCACCTACTGGGACCCGCACACCAACTACACCCAGCCTGCCGAGTGGACCGAGAGGATGGCCGCCTCGGGGCCGGTGCAGGAGTGGCCCGACGAGGAGACCATCACCTCGCACGCGGAGATCTACGGGCCGCGCAGCGCCCTCGACCTGCACTACTCCCTGAAGGGCCCGGCGGGATCGCCCGTCCCGCACAACATGCCTGACGCGATCCGCTCCCGCGCCGACTTCGAGCACCTGATCAACGGCTACGACGGCGCCGTCTCCTACTGGGACCACCACTTCGGCCAACTCATGGCGGCACTCGGCGAGTTGGGAATCGCTGAGGACACTGCCGTGATCGTCAGCGCCGACCACGGAGAGTCGTTCGGCGAACAGGGCTCGTACGCGGAACACGGCCTGGCCAACGAGCCCACGCACCGGCTGCCGCTGGTCGTGTACTGGCCCGGCGTCACCGACCAACTCCCGGACGAGGCGCGGCGCAACGACGCGCTCCTCTACAACATCGACCTCGCGCCGAGCCTGTGCGACCTGCTCGGCCTGGACGTCCCGGCGGGCTGGCAGGGCGAGTCCTTCGCCGCAGCGGTACGCGGAGAAGGGATGGACTCACGTGAGTACCTGGTCCTCGGACACGGCGCGCACACCTACCAGCGGTCCGTACGCACCCGCGACCACCTCTACATCCGCACCTACCACCCGGGGTCCTTCCGAGCCGAGTGGGAGCAGCTCTTCCACGTCGCCGAGGACCCGTTCCTGACCACCGACCTGGTGGAGGCGGAACCTGAGCTCGCGACCACCATGCGCTCCCACCTCGCCGAGTGGTGGCACAAGTACGCGGGCCGCCCCGGAGCCCTGCCCGACCCGATGCAGACCACCCTGCAGACCGGCCCCACGTACTACAACGACCCCGTCCGCTATGCCCAGCACCTGCGCGACACCGACCGGGCGCACCTGGCCGAAGACCTCGAAGAACGCCTCGCCGTGCTGAACGTGCCCGTCTCCTGGCACGCCCCCGACCGGCCGCGTACCGCAGAACTCCTCCAGCGCTGGACGCGGTTGCTGCAGACACGCGACCAGGAGTCCGTGCAGCCCCGCTGAGCCTCGCCTCCGCCCCGGCACCGACGAAGGAGTCGCTTGATGCCGACCGAAGCCGCACCACCCCCGATACCTCAGCCCTACACCGCGCACCTCACGGACACCTCTGGCAAGAAGCCGCGACGCTGGCGTCAACTCGCCCTGCTGAGCGGATTGTCGAGCGTGGACAACAGCGAGTCCAGCGTCGTCTCGGTCTTGTTTCCCGCCCTGCGGACGGCGCTCGGCCTGCCCTTGGCCGCACTCGGCGTACTCGTCGGTGTCGGCAAACTGGCGGGGGTGATCTTCGGCCCCGTGTGGGTGGCGGTGGCGCAGCGCTACCCGCGCAAGAACGTCCTCGCCGTCTGCTGC
Organism: Streptomyces sp. NPDC087901; assembly: GCF_044742205.1. Lineage (NCBI taxonomy): Bacteria > Bacillati > Actinomycetota > Actinomycetes > Kitasatosporales > Streptomycetaceae > Streptomyces > Streptomyces sp. NPDC087901. The sequence goes on along the minus strand of NZ_JBIUUC010000002.1, from coordinate 918,357 downwards.
GGCCTGTGGGGCGTGTGGACGATCGGGTCGGGGTTCGCGCAGAACTATGTCCAGTTGCTGGTGCTGTTCACGATCTCCGCCGCTGGTGTCGCCGGTGGTGGCCCGCTGGTCAACGCCCTTCTGTCCGACCTCTTCGACGACAAGACGCGCGGCAGGGCCGCCGGGTACCTGTACGGTCTCGCCGCGCTCGGCACCGGTCTCGCAGGGCCGCTCCTCGGGCGGCTCTCGGACGTGGAGGACGGCTGGCGGTACGGCTTCTTCGTCGCGGGTTCGATCCAGGTGCTGTTCGGCATCCTGGTCCTGCTGTTCCTCCGTGACCCAGGTGTCGGTGCGTCCGAGCCCCAACTCAGCTCCGCCGCCCCCACGTCCCGTGGCAACCACACGCTGACCTGGGCGCGGGTGCGCGAACTGCTGCGCAACCGCACTCTGATGCTGATCTGTCTGCAGCGGGTGGTGAACGGCCAGTTCGTGATCATCAGCTTCGGAGTGACGTTCCTCGTCGACGAACGAGGCTTCACCAACGCCGAAGCCTCCTTCCTGACCGTACCGTTCTCTGCCGCCTACTTGGCGGGGACGATCCTGGGCGGCATGGTCACCGACCGGGTCCACCTTCGCAAACCCCGTACCGGCCGGGTCATGGCTCTGCAGTTCACCGTCATCGCCTACGCCGTGGTTGCCTATTTCGTCACCCAGTTCACCTGGCAGACCCTGGCGATGCACTTCGTCCTGTTCGGCGTACTCGCCGCCATCCAGGGCTCCACCCCCGGCATCAACAGGCCACTGGTCATGTCGACAACGCTGCCGGAGCTGCGTGGCGCCGCGTTCGCGCTGATGCTCTCGGCCGAGGCGGCCGGCTGGGCCTGCACCACCGTACTTGTCGGCTACCTCGGCGACGCTCTCGGCCTGCAGGTTGCGTTCCTGTGGCTCGTGGTCGTCCTGATGCTCGTCAACGGCGCCCTCATCAGCTTCCTCTACCGGACCTACCCCCGCGACGCTGCCGCGGTCCAGGCCGAACTGGTCCGCCGCGCGAGCACCGCCAGGACCACGAGCTCCTGATGCCGGCCGCTGCGCCCGCGGATCCCGCCCCTCCCCCACGCGCATAGCCGTACCGAGCCGGCCGGCCCGTGTCGGTCGACCACCCACCCCAGCAAGGAAGTCGTGACCGTGGAACACCCTGACTACACGCCCCTCGTCAATGCGGCGCTGGCCCGCCTCGGCCTCGATGCCAAGACCAGGCTCCTCGCGGGCCAGGACCTGTGGTCCCTGCCCGCACTGCCTGAGATCGGTCTGGAGTCCCTGGTGATGTCGGACGGGCCGGTCGGCGTGCGGGGCGTCGCCTGGAGCGCCGACGATCCGTCCCTCGCCCTGCCCAGCCCGACCGCGCTCGCGGCGACCTGGGATCCGGAGCTCGCCCGGCAGGCCGGCCGGGTCCTTGCCCAGGAGGCCCACCGCAAGGGCGTGCATGTGCTGCTCGCGCCCACCGTCAACCTGCACCGCTCCCCGCTGGGCGGCCGGCACTTCGAGTCCTACTCCGAAGATCCCCTGCTCACCGCCCGCATCGGCACGGGTTACGTGACCGGTGTCCAGGAGAGCGGAGTCGCCGCCACGGCCAAGCACTTCGTCGCCAACGACGCCGAGACCGAACGCTTCACCGTAGACAACCGCGTTTCACAACGAGCCCTGCGTGAGCTGTACCTCGCGCCGTTCGAGGAGATCATCGCCGCCGCCCACCCCTGGGCGCTGATGTCCGCGTACAACGGCGTCAACGGCTCCACCATGTCCGAGCATCGGGATCTCCAGGTCGGCGTTCTGCGCGAGGAGTGGGGCTACGACGGCGTCGTCGTCTCCGACTGGCTGGCCGCCCGCGACACCCTTGCCGCCATCGAAGGCGGCCTGGACGTGGCCATGCCAGGCCCGCTCACGGTCTTCGGGCCCGCTCTGGCCGCCGCTGTGAGAGATGGGCGGGTGGCCGAGGAGACGGTGGACACCGCCGTACGTCATGTCCTGCTGCTCACGGCACGCCTCGGCCTCCTCGATGGCGCGGCCCCCGTCGTCCCCGAGGACGGGCGCCCCGCACCCCTCGACGGCCGGGCTGTGGCCCGGGAGATCGCCGCCCGCTCCGTCGTACTGCTCCGAAATCAGAACCGGATACTTCCCCTGGACCCGGCCGCCCTGCGCAGCGTCGCGCTCATCGGCCGCGCGGCGCGGGACGCCCGCTTCCTCGGCGGCGGCTCCGCGACCGTCTACCCCACCCGTGTCGTCTCGCCACTGGAGGGACTGCGCGAGGCGCTGCCCGACGACGTCGCGCTGACTTACGCGACAGGCGCCGACCCGGACGACCAACTCGCAGTCGCCACCGAAGGCTTCACCCTGCGGGCCGTGCTCCGCGACGCGCACGGAACCGTCCTCGCCGAGCAGCCCCTCACCCTCGGCCGGATCCGCTGGATGGACTCGGCCCTGCCCGGCGGAGTTGATTACGACGCCCTGGAGTCGGTGGAGATCATCGGCACCTTCACACCCCGCGACAGCGGCACCCACCACTTCGGCACCGGCGGCACCGGCTCCTACCGGCTCACCGTCAACGGCACGGTGGTGTACGACGGCGCGGACCGTGACGGCGGCGACCCGATGGAGGTGCTCACCGGCCGCCCCGTCCCGCGCGGCACGATCGACCTGGAGGCCGCACGCACGGTCGAGGTCAGCCTCCTCCACCGCAAACCCAAGGTCTCCTACGGCCCGATCCGCGGCGTCACCTTCGGCCTCTCCCACCGCGACCCCGAGCGCGACGACGACCAACTGATCGAGGACGCGGTCGCCGCCGCCTCGACTGCCGGCACAGCGATCGTCGTGGTCGCCACCACCGAGCGCGTCGAGTCCGAGGGCTTCGACCGCTCGGACCTGCGCCTGCCCGGCCGCCAGGACGAACTCGTCGCACGCGTCGCCGCGGCCAACCCCCGAACCGTCGTCGTCGTGAACGCGGGCGCCCCGGTCGAGATGCCCTGGCGCGAGGACGTCGCCGCCGTCCTGCTCACATGGTTCCCCGGCCAGGAGGGCGGTGCCGCCCTCGCCGACGTCCTCCTCGGTCTGAGCGAGCCCGGCGGCCGGCTCCCCACCACCTGGCCCGCCCGCCTCGAAGACGCACCGGTCAGCCGTGTCACCCCCGAGGGCGGCGTCCTGCCCTACGACGAAGGCATCTTCATCGGCTACCGCGCCTGGCAGAACCACTCCGCCGCGCCCGCGTACCCGTTCGGGCACGGCCTCGGTTACACCGACTGGACGTACGAGACCATCAAGGCGCACAGGGACACGGACCACACGGTCAGCGTCCGGATCGAAGTCCGCAACACCGGCGCCCGCACCGGTCGCGAGGTCGTCCAGGTCTACCTTGCCCCGGCCGGCACCCACCAGGGCATCGAGCGCCCCGAAAGGTGGCTGGCAGGCTTCGCCTCCGTCACCGCCGCCCCCGGCGGGTCAGCCGTCGCGGAGATCACCCTGCCGCAGCGCGGCTTCCAGATCTGGGACGACACCACCGCATCCTGGACCACCGTCCCGGGCCGCTACACCGTCCACGCCGGCCATGGCCTGGACACCCTGCCTCTCGCCACCACCGTGGACGTCACCGCCTGACCGTCCAACCCTGAGACCGCTCCGGGACCGGGACCTGACACCCGGTCCCGGAGCACCTCCGTGCCGCGCTCGACGACCCAAGTCAGGTCACGGGACGGAACCTGACGAACGCGCCCGCCGAAGTAATGGCCCGCGTGTTCACCGAGTCGATCGCTCAACGCGACCAGTTTAAGAAGCCTTCATCTGCTGAGCTCGACTCTGTCGGGGTCTTGAGTGGCTGAGGTCAGGCCTTGGACTTGAACATGGTGCGAAGCACGTGGACACACTCCCCGATCGTCTGCTCCCTGCCTGCCCGTGCAGGTCAAGGGCGTTGTCCGGAGACTGCATCGGTCGGGCTCCTCCGGTCAGCTGTCACCGGTTGTCCGAGGGCTCACACGGCCCCAGGTCACTCTGGACCCGGCCTCTCCTCGGGCGCGGGCCGGGCCACGAGTGCGGAGAGGGAGCGGTCCGCCGGGGCGCCGATCAGTTCGGGGTGCACGAAGAATCCCTTCTCCTCCTCGGGTTTGATCTCGTCGGTGGTCAGCGGGTTGGCCCGGGCCCAGTCGTCGCAGCGGACCCCGGTGATCTGCCAGCAGACCTCGATGCCTGCCCCGCCCCCCGCGATCGCGAACGTGTGGTCGGCGAGGGGGCGGCTGACGTGGAGACCGGGGGCCGGGGCGCCGACGGCGGTGAGCTGATAGCGGAAGGACTCGTTCAACGACTCGAACCAATCGGGCAGTTCGACCGTTGCGCTGCCGTCCTCGTCGAGGACGGCAGTGCCGTCGTAGACGTTCTTCAGCTCGGAGGACACGACCGCGGCGTGGACCAGATAGCGGTCCTCGGGCTGGATCGGGTGGTCGATCCTCATGCGGTTCGCGCCTTCGAACAGTGTTCCGGTGATCACGACGTCGCCGTCCAGGTAGGCGGCGCGCGACGCCCCCGTCGCGTACAGACCGGTGGCTCCATTCGCTTCGACTCCGTAGCCCTGGGCGCTGGTGCCATGGACGCCCGAACCGAACGTGCAGGTGCCCTCGACGCCGGGATTCGTGCCGCCGCCCTTGCCGAACACCCCGGCGTTCCCCGTACTGCTCCCGGACAGCCCGGGCCCGGCACCGCCGGTGCCCTGTACTCCGGGACTCGCACCACCGCCCTTGCCGGACACTCCCACGCCCTGCGTACTCGTGCCCGAGACGCCGGTGCCCTGTGTGCTCGACGCGGAGACACCCGCGCCGCTCGTGCTCTCGGCGAGGACGCCCGCACCGCTGGTGCTCACGCCCTTGAGGCCGGCGCCGCCGCTGCCGGTACCGGCGACTCCGGCGCTGGATCCGCCTCCGATACCGGTGACGCCGACGCCCTGAGTACTGGTGCCGGACACGCCCGGACCCGAGGCGCCTGTTCCCTCCACGCCGGCGTTCGCACCGCCGCCCTTCCCGGTGACGCCCACCCCCTGCGTGCTGCTGCCGGAGACTCCGGCGCCCTGAGTGCTCGTACCGAGCACACCCGCGCCGGACGAGCCGACGCCCTCGACGCCGGCGGAGGCCCCGCCGCCCGTCCCATGGAGGCCCGCGCCGTTGGTGCTGGTACCCGAGACTCCCGGGCCGCCGGCTGCACGGCCCGAGACGCCCGCGCCCTTGCCCTTCCCCTCGCCGGTGACACCGTCGCCCTTCGTGCTGGCGCCCGAGACGCCGGGGCCTTCCGTGCTCGTGCCGGACACTCCCGGTCCGGCCGGGGAATTTCCGTCCACTCCCGGGGAGGTGCCGCCCGCCTGGCCGAAAACTCCGGAACCTTCCGTACTCGTTCCGGAGAGTCCGGGACCGGCGGTGGCCGTGCCGACGACGCCCGCTCCCCTGCTGCCGCCCTTGCCCGTGACTCCGTCGCTCTGCGCACTGGATCCCTGGACCCCTGGACCGGTGATGCCGGAGCCCGTGACCCCCGGGCCGGTGCCGGTGCCCTCGCCCGAGATGCCGGGGCCGCCGGCACTCGTGCCCGACACACCGGGGCCGGCTGTCGAGGACCCGAGCAACCCAGGACCGGCCCCGGTGGCTATGCCGGACACACCCGCGCCCTGGCCGCTCCGGCCCTCCATTCCGGGGCCCTCACTGCCGATGCCGAGGACGCCGGGGCTCTTGGGAGCTCCCTCGCCCGAGACCCCGGCCCCTTGGGCGCTCTTGCCCTTCACGCCCGGGCCTTGACCACCGGTACCGAGCACCCCGGGGCCGATTCCCTTGCCGAGGCCCGACACCCCGACCCCGCTTTCGCTGATCCCGGAAACGCCCGTGCCCCCTTGGACGTTCTGGGACCGGCCCACGACTCCTATGCCGCCGCCCTGTTTGTTGTCGCCGAACACGCCAGCGACCGGTTCGTCGTCCGTGCCCGTGTTCCCGCTGCTGCCGATGACACCGCTCCCCTCGGAGCTGTCCCCCCACACACCGAACACCTGCGGGTCTGTGTACCCACTCGATTCGTCCTGTCCTGTGATCGGTCCCGCGGCTGACATGGTCGTCTCCTCTCGGGGCGCCGAAGCGCGCTCCGGACGGTCACTGGTAGGCCAGTCGGACGCAGAAGACCTTCACCGCCTTGTTCGCTTCCGCGCCGTCGACGTCGACCTTCAGGTAGTAGCGGCGCGACTCGTTCGAGATCTTCACGTCGCCGTCCAGCTGGACAGGAGTGCCCAGATTCGTGGACTCGACGAGGACGTTGGTGCCGCCTCCGCTGTTCTTGATGTCACGGCCGATGAGACTCACCTTCAGCGTGCCTGTGCTGGACACATTGGTCCCGGTCACGAGCAGCGACCGCACAAGAGCACCGTCCGGAAGTACGACGTTCATGAAGCCGTGCGCCTCGGTCTTGCCGTCGGGCTTCTCGACCATGTCGATGGCCTGCGACCAGGCGGCCCGCTCGGCTCCGGCGTCGGTGTAGCGCACCAGGGCCGGGGTGAGTGTGAGAAATCTCGTCGGTGCGCCCAACGCGTCGATGATCTTGTTGATCTGGTTCTGCGCCAGCCCGGCGAACTCCTCCTCCAGCATGTGGAACCGCTGGTTGAGTCCATCCTCGCCGCCCGCTTGGACACGGTCCCGGTTGTCGATCCAGTCCTTGTGGCTGAACTGGGGTCGGTAGAGCTCAATCATGACGGTCGTCCTTGCGTAGGTGGATGAAGGGCGATGAGAAGGGATCCGCGACGTGATACGTCGGGAAGGTGTACAGACGGGGCGGTTCCGTCTCCTCGGGGTCGAGACCAGCCAGGGTCCGCAGGCGGTCGGTGCGGCATTCCACGCCGAGAGGGTGAAACCAGTTGAGGACGTTGAGGATCAGGTCGTACTGCTCCTTCGTGACGGCCGCGCCGGGCTCCGACTCCAGTCCGGGCTTCAGCCGGACCTCGCACTGGTAGGGCCGCAGCCCCTCACCGGGGAGGTAGGTGGCCCGGATACTGACCCGTCCGGGCAGGCGGCCGGCGACCCCGCACACCGGGGCGTCGGGCGTCGCCGGTTCGGCGGTGCCGTGGCCGTCCGGAGTGGACGACCACGCAAGTGCCTCGCCCATACCGGTGCCCAGAGGAAGCTCGGCGTCGAGCCTCGGCGGGGCGGGCGGATGCTCACCGAGAGGTGCGGGATCGGCGAGGAGCACGGTGCCGCCGTGGCGCGGAGCCATGACGAGGCATGCCGGGTACGGGGCACCGGAGGGGCTCGCGGCGAGGGCGGTCCCGCCTCGTCCTGGGCTGAACACCTGCGGCAGGCGGCGGTCGGTGGCGACGTCGACGAGGTGTACCCGGCCGGTCGCCGAGGGCGAGCCCTCCGTCGCCACGTACAGCAGCTTCCCGTCGCCGCTGAGGCTCAGCGCCACCGGCTCGGCACCTGTGGGGAAGCCGTCGATGAGAGCTGTCGGATTCTGGTCCGGCGGGCGGTAGACCCGGATGCCTCCGCCGCCGCCCGAACCCGCTCCGGGGCAGATCACGTACAGCTTGTTCCCGTCCGCCGTGACGGCGGCGGAGCGGGCCTTCGGGTCGCCCGTGTCGACGGTCTCGCGCAGGGTCAGTGTCGCGCGTTCCACGCGGCACCATCGGCCGTTGTCCAGAACGGCGAACAGGAAGGGGCTGCCGGCGGCAACCACGAGGGACTTCGGCACGGCCGGCAGTTGCAGCGGGGTCGTCTGCTCGCCGGTCGTCAGGGCGAAGGCACGCAAAGTCTTGTCGCCGCAGCCGGCGTAGAGCCGGTTGGTGTCGGTCGCCAGGGCTGTGGGGCCGGGGCAGGTGAGCTCCGAGGGGGTGGCCGGCTCCAGGTGCGCGGGAGTCAGGACCGAGATACGACTGAGCCGTTCGTGTGCCACGAAGAGGCGTCCGCCGCCGAAGGCGAGAGCACCTGGGAAGGGGGCGACCCTGCGTGAGGTACCCGGGCGAATCCCGGGAGCGGGGCGCCCCGAATCCGCCTTGAGGGCGAAGGAGGTGATCCGGTGTGTGCCCGGCTCGGCGAGGAAGAGGAGTGAGCCGTCGGCGGCGAAGCAGGCCGCAGTGGGTTCGGCGGCGGGGGTGACCTCGAACAGGACGGACTCCTCGGTGTCGACTTCGCTCGGACCGGTCACCGAGAGCTGCTCGCCCGGGGCGACAGCGACGCGGACGGTCTCCGGTCCGCCCGGCTCGCCGGGTCCATCGATCCGGATGAGGTCGAAGCCCGCCGCGAAGGCCCGTGCCGCGAGGGCCGAGGCGGTCAGCGTGGGGTGACGGAGCCGCAGGGCCCGGCCCTGTGCGTGGAGAGCGATGTCGGGGCCGGCTTCGGCGGCGTCGTCCGGAGGCGGTTCGCCCTCCGCCACCTGGACGTACGACTTGAGCACCCTGAGGTCACCGGCCACGTCCGGGAGCAGGTCGAGCAGCCGGTCGAGGGCGTCGGCGGTGACGCGTTGCATCATCCGGTTGCCGGGCTCGGTGCCGTAGTCGACGTGGCGTGGGGGCTGGGTCAGGTCATCTGTGCACACGCGCAGCATGTGCGGGTCGAAGTCGGTGGTGGGCGACCCCGCCGCGGCCACCTCGACGGGGTCGCGGCGACCGGTGCCGCTGATGCTCTGTCCGGCCGTGAGGGCAGTGTCGGAGAGGCCGATCCGGATCAGGCGGGTGCCGCTGCCGACGTGGCCGTGGCTCACGACCTCGACCCGGACCGAGACGTCGCCTGCGCCGAGGGCGTGCAGGGTGCCGGGCTCGCGTGGCAGGAAGACCGCGTCACCGGCTCCCGAGCGGAGGACGGACCAGCGGATCTCTGCATCGGTGAGGTGGGAGGGGTCCGGCTCGATGCCGAGGACGAGTGCGCCGCCCTCCGTGACATCCGGCAGGCCGGAGGGCGCGTCCACGGGTCCCGTGCTGATACGGAAGACATCGCCGCGCGGCTGGGCGGCGTAGATGTGACCCTCCCTGGTGTGCCGGACCCAGCCGAATCCGGCCGCGTGGGCGAGCGCGCCGAGTTGCCTGGGGCCTATGTCCGGCTCGTGGGTGAGGAGGACGGCGCGCCCGACGCCGTGCAGGCCGGTGGCGGTGGCGTCGTACGCCTTGAGGACGTGCAGCGAGCCGGTGGCCGTAGCGTCCGGTTGCGTGGGCCGGTCCAGTCCGGCGAGGCGGTCGCGCAGGGCGTCCAGGGCGCGGACGACGACGAGTTGCATCCGGTGGCTGTCCTCGCCGTCCGCGAAGGTCAGTCCTGGAGCGTCCGGACAGCTGATGAGCCAGGCGGGGTCGAAGTCGGGTTCGTCCCGAGCGGCGGTGCCGACGGCGGACTCCTCCGGCGTGCCGAATTCGCCCTCGGCGGTGACGGACTGGCTCACCAGGAGCTCCGTCGGGAGGACGCGCAGGGAGTGACCTCCCGTGGCCACGGCTCCGGTCTGTTCCCGCACCTCGAAGGGCTCGTGGTCATCCGGAGCTACGGCGATCGCTCCGGCCGCCGTGTTCACCGCGGTCTGGACCCCGTCGGCCGTGGGCAGCAGCCAGCGGTGGAAGATCCGGAGGCGGCGGCGGTACTGCTCATCGGCTTCGCCGGTGACCGGGTCGAAGGTCTCACGGGCGGCGCCGGAGATCCGGACCTCTTCGATCAGACCCGTGTACTGCGCGGTGGTCTCCCCGTCGTCCAGCACCTCCGTGCTCCGGCCGATCACGAGATCGGCGGTGCTGGTCAGTGCGCCGAGGGGGGTGCCGGTGGTGCGGCGGGCCATCTCCTGTCCGTCGAGGTACAGCAGGACGGTGGCGGTCGGTCCCTCGCGGGCGAGCGCGCCCGCGATGTGGTGGAAGGCTCCGTCGCCGAGGTCGCGGTCGGCGAACAGGTCGACCTCGTTGCTGCCGTCGGAGAGGGAGAAGCGGAGGTTGTGGTCGATGCCGCGGAAGGTGCCCACGGTCAGGGACCAGCCCTTGTCCTCAAGGGTGCTGAGCTTCTTGCGTTTGGAGACGACTGCTCCGGTCGTCGCGGTGGTGGCCCGGTCGGGTCGCACGACCGCTTCGACGGTGAAGGAGGCGGTGGCGGGGAGGGCGAAGACCGGAGCGTCGTCGACGCTGATGAGGCTCTTGCCCGGCCCGAAGCCGAAGGCGTGCGCGAAGCGGCCCGCCCGGCCGCTGTGGGCGCCCGTGTTGCGACCCTGGCGGGTGGGTGTGCCGGGCGCGGCGGCGTCGACGACGGTGGTCACCTCGGCTTCGGGATCCGGGGGTTCGTCCTCGTCGGACGGCGGGACGTCGTCGAGGTGGAAGAGCGCGGTCGTGTCGGCGTCCACCGCATGTGGCCGGGGCGGAAAGCGGGGTGCGCCGAGGTCGAGGCCGAGGAGGTCCAGGCTGGCGCCGTGGGCGGTGTCGGTGTTCCGCTGGGCCGTCACGTCCCGGAGGTGATCGGCGATGGTCTCGTGTTCCGCGCCGATGACCCAGAGCAGCTTGGCCATGTTCCCGAGCAGCGCGGTGACTTCCCAGGTGACGGTCCCGAAGGTACGGGCGGGGGCGAGGGGGGCGAGTTCGACGAGCTGCAGCCGGTCGGTGACGTCGGCCGCGCGGCCGGAGATCGGGATCGTCACGGCGCGTCCGGCCGGGTGGCCCGCCGGGATCCGTACGTCCACGTGCTCCGGCGCCGCCCCCTTTTCCCGGGTGAAGGAGACCCGGACAGTGAGGGTTTCGGTGACGTCCTGCCGGGGGGCGAGCAGATAGCGGGGGGAGGCGGGCGGCTTGCCGTAGAAGCGCTCGTAGCCGGCGAAGCCGTACTCGCTGACGCGGATCTTCCCGCCGCCCCGCGCGGTGTCGAGCGGAACGGTCATGCGTTCCATCCCCCGGTCGTACGTGGCGGGGAGGGCGTCCCGCATGACGGCGAGGGCGCCGCCCGGCAGCGGGTCACGGAAGGGGGTGAGGCCGGAGGAATTCGTCGTGCTCATGTGACCACGACCTGGAGGTCGGCCATGGAGGTATCCACGGAGAAGCGGGCGATCTCGTCGGGGGCGAGGTCCAGGTTCTCGCCCACGGACAGTTCATGGGAACCGCCGTAGGTGCCTCCGCCGTAATAGGTCTGCCCGAAGGCGGGGGCGAAGCGGCGCAGCCGCAGGCTCTGCACGTCCACCACGCCCGCGGCGGAGCGGGCGCTGAGGACGATGTCGGAGTAGAGCACGCCGTGTCCGAGCCGGAGCCGGTTGACGGAGGCTCGTACGGCGTCGAGTATCTCGCCCTTGACGGCTTCCTCGTCATGGCCCGCCTCGACGACCAGCGTGGCGCGTATCCCGACGTCGACCTGGTTGGCCGCGAGAATGTCGGGGAAGACCGATATCGGCCGCCACTGCCGTACGACGTCGAGGACCTCGTCGTACACGCCGGGGACGAGCGCCTCGCCGTTGTTCCAGGGCCAGCCGGGCTCGGCGGCGACGACGAGGTCGAAGAAGTAGGGGGAGCCGGTCTGGCGCTCCCTGGAGAAGGCGCGGCTGCCGAAGCGGAAGGTTCCGAAGGAGCGACGGGTGGCCTCCACCCCGCCGAGGGGGTCGAAGATCGCCGCGTCGCGCACGCCGTTCACGTCGAGCACCTGGGCGAGCAGCGCTTCCTGGGTCCACACGGTGCGGGGAACGCCGAGCAGACGGGCGCGGTAGACGGCGTCGGACTCGCCGAGGTTCCCGTCGTGGAAGGTCTGTTGAACGACGGGCTTCACCTCGGCGGCGCCCAGGGTGAGGTTGTGCCGGGCCCATTCGGGGTCGAGCCGCAGCTCGCGGCCGGCCGGGATGTTTCCCGCTGCGCCGCGCGCGACGGCCTCGACCTCGACCGGGGCGGACGGCTGCTCCGTGGAGAGGACGACGGCCCGTGTGCTCCGGAAGGCCAGGATGCGCTCGCCGGGCGGGGGCACGGTCACGATGAGCGTGCCCTGCGGGAAGACATAGCGACGGTCGACTTCCGGCTGGGCGATCGTCAGGCCGACCGGCCCGCGGGCACGCAGTTCGCGGCGGCGCAGTCCGAGATCGCGGCCGAGCAGGTCCAGACTGGGGCCCACGGCGGTGGTGATGAAGGTGCCGTAGTACTGGGATTCCAGGGCCCGCCACAGCTCATGGCTGGAGAAGGCGGCGGCGTCCAGGACCTTGCGCAGGGCGCTGCCGGACGTGAGGTCGACATCGTCGCCGAACATGGCTCGGGCGCGGGTCTGCTGATCGGCGATGATCCGGTCGATGCCCTTGACTACGAACCCGTCCTCGGCGACGCCGAACCGTTCCTCGGAGGTCATGGGGTTCCCCTTGCTCGGAGGGTGAGAGTGGTGTTCGCGACGGTGTCGACGACGGCGTAGACGGCGTAGACCCGTGCCGCGTGCGCGGCGGCCACCTCCCGGCGATGGGTCTCCTCGTCGAGTCCGGGCCGCAGCTCCAGATAGCGCGGGTCGTCGTCGAAGAACACCTCGCGCACGTCGGTGACCCGGAAGTCGGAGCTGAGGCAGCGCACGAGCTCCATCGTGAGGAACTCCTTGCGCGTGGGCAGGTCCTGGGCGTAGGCGCCGATTGCCAGGCGGTCGAAGCCGAACCGGGTGTTGAGCCGGTCGCTGCCCGCCTGGGTGGCGACGCCCAGCTCCAGCGCCTGGCTCAGGGCATCGGCACCGACGACGAGGGCGAGGTCGTGGGAGCGTCCGTCGAGGACGAGATCCCCGTCGTCGAGGGCAAGGCTCCGGCCGAGGCTCGGTGCGCCTTCCCGGGGGGCCTCTTGCGACAGGTACGGGCGGATGTCGGCGGCCAGTTCGCGGACGGCGGCCGAGGGGCCGAAGGCGGTCGCGAGCGTCGCGGGGGGCGGCGAAGCGCCGGCCCTGAGAAAGTCTCCGGTCTGCCCGCCGGGCCGGTCTCCGGCCTCGGCGCCGCCGGCGGGAGGGCCGTCGCGCCGTTCCAGCGGTTCGTTCTCGGTCATAACAGGGCCTCCAGCACGCTCTGGCCGGGTATCTCCACCGTCCACCGTCCGGGTCCCTGCCCGCTCGCGGTGACTCCGGAGGCCGTGGCCAGCAGGACCGGGGTGCCGCCGACGGTCAGCTTCTTCGACCATCCGTCGGGGGTCGCCGGGGTGATGACGCAGGGCTGGGGGCCGGCGGGAGTGGTCGCGGTGCAGGGCGTGATCATGCCCGGTACGGGGGTGGCCGCCGAGCCGAACACGAGGCCGCTCTCCTTCCCGGCGAGAATGACGCCTCTGCCCTTGACGGTGACCCGCGGGTCGCCGGCGGCGAACGTGAGCCTGCCCTGGTGGGTGCACTGGATGATCGCGCCTTCGACGAGTACGAGGGGCATCAGCTGATCGCCACCTTCCCCTTGCCGATCGTGAGGGTCACTCCCCCGGACTTGAGCACCACGTCCTGGCTTCCGCCATCGACGGTGACGTTGCCGTCGGCGTCGATCTTGACGGTGGTCCCCGACTTGTGGGTGAGCAGGAAGACTTCGGCGTCCCCTTCGGTGGGGCGGTCGCCGACGGGTGAGCAGGCTTTCTCGCCGATCGCGATCTTCAGCCCGATCGCCTCCACGACGCGGCGGCCGTCCGCGGCGGTCAGGTCGTTGACGCCCTTGCCCGTCGGCTTGGGCGAGTAGCCGCTCGTGAGCTCGGTGGGCAGGCAGAGCCACCAGTCGCCCTCCTTGGACTTCGGGCGGTCCGCCTTGGGATCGTTGGCCCACAGGAATCCCGTCACCACGGTGTCGTCGGGGTCGTCCTTGACCTGGTTGAGGAGTGCGCGCATACCGCTGTACACCGGGACCGACAGGCCGACGTTGTGCCAGGCGAAGGGCGACGCGACAGGCTTGTCGTGCCGTTCGCCGTTCTCACCCGTGACCGCCACGTCCACGCTGGGCGACGCCATGGCCTCGTTGGGCCGCTGGCCGACAAGCACGCTCGCCACCCGCTGGGCCGGGTTCGCCTTGTCCACGTGGCCGACGTCGACGGACGGGTTGACAGTGGCACGCTCCTGGGCCTTGCCTGCGATCAGGTCGGCGATGGAGTGGGCGCTCGCCTTGCGGGCGAGCTCACTTCGCCGGTGGTTGCCGCCGTCCATGCTGAACTCCACGGCGCGGCCGGAGCACGTGTATCCGGTCCGCGGCGAGAACGTGTGGGTCAGCTGCAGGACACGGAAGCCCCGGAGCGGCTTCTCGTAGCCCTCCACTCCGGCCGCCACCATCTGCCCGGCCCGTAGAGAGGGGACGCCGAGCACCGTGAAGTCGAAGACCCCGACCTTCGCCGGGTCGGACGAGTCGGTGGTGAGAGCCTGTTTGCCGACCGCTTCCAGCTGTGCGGGTTTGAACTCGGCCAGCCGGGCGACGGTCATCGTCTTGTGCGCGACGAGGCATTCCTCGCTGAGCATCATGGCCGCGAGCACCGCGTCCTTGGGAATGTCGGGGAACCTGCTCTCCTCGGGCGGATGGCTGAGGGTCTTCCCACACTGGACCGCCCCGTCCTGGACGAGGATTTCGTACCCCCATCCATCGGCCATTGCTCTGAGCAGCGCGAAGGCGTTCTTCCCGGTCCTGTTGATCTCGCGGAGGTAGGCGCAGGGTTCCTTCGGACCCACCGTCTTGACCCCGGCGAGCCCGGCGATGTGCTCCGCCGCTTCGTAGGGCGTCGTCTCGGTCTTCGAAAAGGCGGCCCTGGACGGACTACTGCGTGGGTCGGTGTGGTTGAGCAGCCGGTACGCGGCCTCCTCGAACCCGGTGAGGCGCATGGCGAGCGGAGGGAACCGGGTCGTCGACTTGATCGCGTCGACTCTGCCCGACAGCACCACTTCCTGCGCTGAGGGGTCGTCCAGGTATCCGAGGTGGATGTCGACGTCGACTCCGGCCTCGGGGCCGGTCTTCTCCACGAGAGCGGCCGTCAGCGCCTTGTGAAGGTCGATAGGCAGGTCCGCGAAGGTGATGTCGAACGTGCCCGGTTCACCGATCTCGTACTTGATGGTGATCTCGGCGTCGGCCAGCACCGACCCGCTGCGGGCGTCGTTCGAGATCTTCTGCCGCAGGATCGGGAAGTCGAGCAGGTACCAGAGGATCACACCCATCGCTGTGCCACCCCGATCACGATCCGGGAGCCGTAGTGGCCACTTCCGTTGAGGTTGCCGCGGGCCACCGTCGCCTCTACGAGCTTGACCGCCAGCGGTCCCGCCGCGTGGACGAGATCCGGCTCGGGAACGAGCTTGCGCAGGAAGAGGACGCGCGGGCCGTCGGGGCCGGGGCCGGTCACCCTGAGCACCAGGTGGCCGGGGGGCACGGGCTGCAGTTCGGGTTTGATCGGCTGGGGCACCCGGCTCCACTCCGCGAGGTCGTACAGCGTCTCGGGCGGATCGTCCTCGCCCCCGTCGAAGTTGGCGTAGAGGGCGAAGTCGTAGGCGATGTCGCCCACCGGGCACCGGAAGACCTGCGGAAGCCCCGCGTCGGGCTCGACCGGAAGCCGGTGGTAGAGGAGTTCGGTGGTCATAGTCCACCTCCCAGCTGGCGGGCCGGAGAAATCATCTCGCTCACGCTGGGGATCGCGACGGAGCCGGCGGCGAGCGCGATGTCCATGGCCTCCCCGAGCATCGCGGTCAGGCTGGAGCGGGGGACCTGTTCGAGGCTGATGGTGACGTCGAGGGCGTCGCGCTTCTGGTTGGACTGGGTGAAGCGCAGGCTGGTGATCTGCATGTCGAGGCTGACGGTCATCCCGCAGACGACCGGCAGCCCGGCCACCTTCATCAAGGGCGCCGTGGAGCCCGCCAGCACACGCGAGGTGAGCGCCATCGCCTCCAGGCCCTTCTTGGACAGCAGACGGGTCCTGCCGACGAGTACGGCTTCCACACTGATCGATCTGGTCGTCGGCGCGACGAGCTGGGCAAGGCGGCTGCCGGCGATCCTGGCCACCTGGTACCCCTCGCTGAGGGACAGGCTGGTGACCGTGAACAGCGGCACCGCGCCGATCAGGACGGGAACGTTCACACCGGCGGGCATGGTCCGCGCCTACTTTCCCTGGTCATCTCTCCGGCCTCCTTGCTTGTTCGCCCGCTTCTTCTTCCGCGTCGGCTTCGGCGGGTCATCGACGACGTCGTACAGCGGTTCTCCCAGCACGTCTTCGGTACCCACGTCGACGCGTGTGCGGGGTTCCGGCTCCACACGAATGCGCGGCTCGGGCTCCACACGAATGCGGGGTTCGGGCTCGACGCGGATACGAGGTTCGGTGCCCACGCGGATACAGGGTTCGGGCTCGACGCGAATGCGGGGGGCGTCTACGGACGACTCTGCGGGCTGAGCCTCGGTGGCCACCCTCTTGTGCACCTCCGCCTCGGGGAGGTGCTCGGTCGCGGTCTCGGCGGTGGTCGCAGACTCGGGTTTGACCTCGGGCTTGGCCTCGGGCTTGACCTCGGGCTTGACCTCGGGCTTGGCCTCGGGCTTGGCCTCGGGTTTGACCTCCGGCCGCGTGCCTTTGGTCTTGGGCTTTGTCTTGCGCTTGGGTGTGGCCTCGGATTTGGCCTTGGGCTTGGGCTTGCCCTTGGGCTCGGCCTTCGGCTTGGCATCGGCCTTGGGCTTGGTCTCGGGCGCGGGCTTCACCTCGGACAGGCCCTTCGCCTCGGCCTTGGGCTTCTGCTCGGACGCGGGCTTGACCTCGGCCGTGGGCTTGGCCTCCGCTGCGGGCTTCACCTCGGCCTTGGGCTTGGCCTTCGCCTTCGCCGGGGGCTGAGGCTTCGGGGCCGGCCCGGGGCCCGTCGTCTTCGGGCTTGCCTTCCGGAGCGCCCGTGGCGCCCTCTTCCTACGCGGTGGGGCCTTCACCTTCTCGAGCAGCTCCAACTGCTCCGCGTCGGTCAGCCACTCCAGGTTGTGCTTGTAGCCTTCGAACCACTGGGCGAAGTTCTCATGGCCCGCACCCGTGGCGGGGGGAGGATGCCACCCGTGGATGAGGTCCTCCTTGATCCTGGACATCTCGTGGATCACGCCGGCCTCCCCGCTCTGCTTCCTGGCCTCGACCAGTCGCCTCGTGATCTCCTTGTAGTAGTTGTCCGTGTGCAGCACCTGATGACGTGTCCCGGCCTGAGCGATGATCTTCGGGTCCGTGGAAGTCTTGGGCAGGTAGATGCCGTTCAGCGGGTCGTCATCGGGATTGACACCCGCCCATTCGAGGATGTCCCTCACCGGCTCGGCGCGACGGTCCGACGCCGGCGCGATGTGGTGCGCGTCCTCCCCGTACGCCTTGTGCTGGCCGATGGCCTCCATGGACTCCGTCAGCTCGTGCGACTCCGACCCGGCCTCCCCGGTCTTCGACTTGAGCTTGTCGCGGGCGCCCAGCTGCTCCGCCGGGGCTTCGCCGGGCTCGTGGTGCAGGGCCTTGGCCTCACGGCTCGCCTTCGTCTCCGCCTCCGCGAAGATGTCGGCGACGTGGCCCTCGGTCGTGTGCTCGGCTTTCAGCAGGTCCTCGAACTTCTCCAGGTGCTCCATAGCCTTCGCGGGGTCGGTCTCGGACATCCGCGCGATCTGCTGCAGCGCGTTCCCCATCGCCTTCGGGTTCTTGACCTTGTTCTTCGGGAACCGCTTGCGCAGTTCCTTGATCCGCTGCAGTACCGGGGCCCGTTCGGCGACCGTCGCCTTGACAGGGGGTAGCTTGAGCGGCCGGTCCACCCTCCGCCAGGCGCCCTTCTTCCCCTGGCGCAGCTTGTCGAGCAGTTCGCTGAACTCCACCGCCTTGCCGTCGGCGACGTCCTTCGCACGGATCTTCTCAAGTCTCGCGATCATGGCGTCGAAGGCCTCCGCTCCGCCGGCGGAGCGGGCGTGCATCTGGCCCACGACGGTGATCCCGTACTGGTGAACGGCGTCCATGCGCCGGCTGTCCCCGGCGAGCATCGCCAGCAGGTCCGCCTTCACCTCGGCCTGGGCCCCGATCCGGCCGAAGCCGATCTGTTCCAGCATCTTGATGAACCGAGCGCCCTCGCCCTCCTGGAGCGCCTCGGCCATTCTGTGGACCTCGGCGATCGCAAAGCCGTCCTTGCCGGTCAGCCGGCCGAAGGCATGCGCCAACTCCGGCGTAAGACCGCCCGACTTGGCGCCGAACACACGCAGGACCTCGGCCTTCCCCCGGATGTCGGTGAGGACGGGGCCGAGCCGTGGATGCTCCATCAGCGCTGCCAGACTGCTGCCCTTGGGCACCTCGACCTCTTGCAGGACCGCGCCGAGGCGGGCGCCGTCCTCCTCGGGCAGCATGATCAGCAGCTCCGCGACCGCGTGCTCGTCCTTGAGTCCGTTCAGTACGGCGCTGCCCGCGTGCATGGCCTCGGCCAGCCGGGTGAACCGTGCGGCGATCTTCTCGCCTTCGAACACCTTGAGCATCTTGAGAAAGCGCAGGATGGCGACGATCTTCTCGATCTTGACGAGTGCCTCGACTGCGGCCTGGATCTCAGAAATCCAGGTGAGCGCCTCGATGATCACGGCCCATTTGATCCTCGTGGCCGCGCGTGGGCCGACCCCGAAGAGAGCGGCACCGCGCAGACCGTCGACGAGCGTGGCACCGACCTTCTGGATCAGGACCTGCAGTTCCCTGGTCGACTTGGCGTGACCGTAACTGGCCAGGTAGCAGGTGACCGTGAGCTTGTGGAGCTCCCAGAGCCCGGAGAGGATCTTCTCGGGCTGGGTCAGCATGATCTTGAAGGAGTCGAGCGTCCCCAGGACGAATCCCATCGCCGCCCTGATGGCTTCCTCGAACTCGATCATCATCTTGAGGTCGACGACGGCGGTCTGCTCCTGCTCCACGTTCCGGCTCAATCCGGTGTCGTGATGCATCGTCAGGTTGAGTGCCTCGGCCACGAGTCCGATGAACTCCCTTACGGTCAGGGACTTGTGGCCGCCGAACTTCTTGCCGACCTCCGTGAGAAGCTCCCAGAGCTCGCTTCCCATGTCGGCGAAGAGCTGCTCGTACAGACCGGCCCGGATCAAGCGGTCCCGGACCGCCTGCAATTGAGTCAGGCCTTCCAGCGAGATCATGATCTGGATGATCGCGTGCCGCTGTTCCTCGAACGTCCACGCCTTGACCAGGATCTCCAGGTACTTCTCTCTCGTCTCCGCGTCCACCAGGGCGAATGCCTTCGCGTTCATCTCACCCAGCTGAGCGGCGGCCTTCTCCAGACTCTCGTCGCTCCCGGCGAGGCCGGCGTCCACCAGGCGGTCGAGCTCCTGGAAGGTGAGTACCTTCAGCTCCTTGGCCGAAAGCCAGTACTCCTGGGGCGACTTGCTGATCTGGATCCAGCGCCTGCCCTCCTCCGCGCTCCCCCACACCCAGCCACGCTCCTTGGTCCACAACAGATTCACCCCGTACCGGTGACCGTCGAGCGTGGTGACGACGGGCAGGACGTGGAAGCCCGTGAAGGTGCTTATCCTCTGGCCCTCGAGCTCCCAGCTCGCCACCTCTTTGCCGATGATCTCGTCGGTGACGGTGGGTGCGGTGGCGACGGCCCAGTAGAAGCTGCCCGACGTCCCGAGCGGCCCCTCCAGAACGGCGAAGGAGCGGGCGCCGAAGAGGCGGTCGCCCAGTTGGACCGCATGGATGAGACTGCTGGAGCGCGCGTGGCGGGTCGCCTCGCCCAGCATCACGAGCTGGCTGGCTCCGATGACCATCACGGCGCGTCCGTCGACCGGGCTCGGTCCCTGGATGACGTCGCTCTGCGGATCCGTCACCACCGTCACGCCGGGGTCCTGTTCGGCGCCCGTCCCGGCAGCCTCGCTCGACTCGTCGGACCCGTCCGACGCGGGAGTGGCTGCCGGCGTCGTCTCTGTGCCGACGGTGGCGGTGGGGGCGGCCGCCCCGGGGAGGGGCGGCGCCTGCGCCGCGGTGTCGGTGGTGGGCGTACCGGTCTCGGTGTCGTCCGTGTCCGTGGTGGCGGCCGTGTCGGAGGTCTCTTGTGCGTCGGCCGCCGGCGCGCCGACGTGTGCGGCGGTCTCCTCTGTACCGTCCCCTCGTTTCTCGCCTCGGCCAGCCGCGCCGGCGCCCTGTCCGGCTCCGCCCCTTCCTTCCTTCTTGTCCCCCTCGTGCTCTCCCGGCCCTTCACCCTCGCCGTCGTCCGTGTCGGCCACCGCCATGGCGAAGGTGAGGTGACCGGAACTGCCCGGAGTGGGCTCCACCGGTGTTCCGGCCGCCGCCCCGTCGCCGGCCGGTGGCCACCCCGTCCGTGGGCTGCTGATCCCCGCGCCTTCGTCGTCCTTGTCGATCGCGTCGGCGACCGCACGGAGCAGCAGTGATTCCAACAACCCTTCGTAGGATGGCCGTTCGTCTTCCCCGGTGAACGCGACCGACGTCGGCAGATGCAGTCGCCGGTACGCCACGCCGCGTACCGCCGTCTCCACGGCGGTGCCGGGTGTGGCTTCGACGGGTGTGTTCACGGCGCTGCCCACGAGCGATCCGACGCCTCGGCCGGGACGATCTCGGTGTATCCCGCCGCCGCGATCCTGGCCCGCGCGAAGCGCAGGCGCGCGATCAGGGCCTCCTCGACCACCTCGCCCAGGCGCTCCAGAGCGGCGGGCGAAGGAGTCCCCGTGATCCTTACGGTGATAGGGAAATGACAGGTGATCGTGGGCATGTGAACACTCCTGCCGCGAGCTCAGCTGAAGGCCTCGTAGCCAAGACGAGGGCCGGTGGTCAGCTGAGGGCCTCGTGCAAGGCCTCGTAGATTCCCGACACGAGGTCCTGGCGGGTCTCCTCGGCGATGTCTCCCACCAGAACCACCTCGATCGGGAAGTGGAAGTGGAGGTCCGCCCCCGGGCCGGAGACCACGACGGGCTCCGGCCCCGCAACCTCGGGCAACGTGCCCTCGGGTTCCTCGGGTTGGGCTTCCTGGTGCGTCATAAGGTCCTCCGCACTCCGGTCAGGCGCTGGTGGGGGTGACTTCCAGGCAGACGCAGTTGAAGGTGGTGGTGGGCACGCCGTCGATGAGGATCGTGCTCGCCGCGGACGTGATGAAGCAGTCGTTGAACACGATCTGCTGGAAGGTCCAGTCGCTTCCGGAAGCCTCCTGGAGACCGATGTTGAAGCTCTTGTGCTCCAGAGCCATCTGGGTGAGCTTGGCTACCGCCGGGCCGATCGCCTTCACCGCCATGGAGAAGGTGAACGCCTTGGGCTGGACGACGTGGGCGACGTTGTCTGCCTCCAATGAGTGCAGGGGCTGCACCGGACTGTTGAACGTGGGATTGAAGGAGTCGATGGGGGTGACCACAGTGGTGTCGAGCATCACCGTCAACCGGGTGTCCCACTTGACCTCGGGCATCTCATCGCTCCTTAACCTTTGAGAACCAGTTTGACTGCGATCTGGTGGATCACGCCCGCATAGACGACCGAGACCTCCATGTCGACACTTCGGCCGCTCCGCCCGTTGCCGATCTGCTTGAGCTCGTCGGCGCTCAAGGTGGCGCGCTCGCGTTCCAGGAGCACGAGCAGCGGAATGTGGACGGTGTAGTCCTCGATCACGCCACGATTCACCTGCGGCGAGAGCACGCTCTGGACGAGCGTCACGACCGTGCGCAGGCCCGGGCGGTCGATCCGGAGGTCGCCGACGGCCTCGATCAGCGCGGCCTTGATGCGGAAGCTGATGTCGTCGAGCGTCCGCACGATGTCGATGTACTTCTTGTTGCCGCTCGGGCTGGCGGTGAGTCCTTCACCCAGGTAGAGACCGTGGCCCGGGAGCATCACCGGACTCGTCACCCAGTTGATCGAGTTGTCGTAGTAGGTCTGGATCTCGGTGGCCGTGAAGAGGTCGGGCATCTCCAGGGACACGGACTTGAGCAGGAGGGAGATGTGGGGTTCGTGGCCCGC
The DNA here is from genome assembly GCF_044742205.1 of Streptomyces sp. NPDC087901. Taxonomy (NCBI): domain Bacteria; kingdom Bacillati; phylum Actinomycetota; class Actinomycetes; order Kitasatosporales; family Streptomycetaceae; genus Streptomyces; species Streptomyces sp. NPDC087901. The sequence goes on along the minus strand of NZ_JBIUUC010000002.1, from coordinate 896,519 downwards.
GATCACGCCGGCCACCGCCGCGGCCACGTCGCCCTTCGCCGACTTGTGGGCGGCGACCAGGACCATCCGGTTGTCGTGGATCGGTCCCTTGTTCAGGACGATCTGCTTGGCCTGCGTCAGCGTCTGGTCCAGCATGGCGACCCCGATGCGTTCCTTGCCGTCTCCGCCGGTGTTGGAGACCTCGGTGACGTGCTGCGCCAGGAGTTCGACCGGGTGCTTGCTGCTCGGCTGCTCGCTCAGCGGGGTGTTGGCAAGCACCAGGATCTGCGCCGGGACGTCCTCGGCCGCCGTGAGCGCGGTGGACCAGACAGGATTACCGAAGGCCACCTCGATGCCCCAGACCTTGGTCGGGGGCGGGGTCTGCCGGAAGGCCAGGGAGATCGCGGCGGCGAGGTCGCTGAGGCCCTGCCCGACCACCGGGTCGTCCACGGCGTGAGCGATCTTCAGGTCCGCGTCGAGAGTCAGGGTGAACTTGCCCCCCGCCTCGGTCACCGCCGTGATCGTGCGGACCTCGACGGCCGCTTCCCCCTTCCCGATCGCGACCTCTGTACCGACCGGGCACTTCGCCGCGACGACAGCGGTTTTGGTGGGGGGTTCGACCTTGTCCGTCAGTTTCGTCGCCCCCGGCGGGTACGCCTTCACGGCCTCGCTCGGGTACGTGAACGACTGGGCGGACGAACCCGCGCTCCCGATAGCTCCCTTGCCGATGACAAGGATGTCCCCGAAGGCTCTGGTGGCGGGCGTGAAGAGATCACTGCTCGCTTTGACAGTGACGTAGTTGAATGGCATCGACTGCTCCTCACCGTGTGCGCGCCCGGTCTTCGAGGACGAGGCGCTGCCGGTTCCCGCCGGACTTCAGGGCGCCGTCTCGAAGGCGGCGACGAATCCCTGGGTCGCCAGCAGATCGCCGACCAGTTGCTCGGTCATCTGTGACGGTTCGTCAGTCGTGGTGGCGGGGAAGACCGCCAGCCACGCGCTGGAGGCGAGCATGGTGCCGCCGTCGTGGACCTCGGGCTGCGGGCTCGCCGCGTCGACCGCCCGCTTGGCCTGACTGAGCCGGCGCAGCGCGTCGGCGAGGTCGAGGCGGTCGAAGAAGAGCGTCGACACCCGCAAGGGAAGCCTGCGGGCCGGCGCTGCCGGATCGAAAGAGGGGGGATCCGCGTACTCGAGCTGGTAGCGCCGCTCAAACTCGTCCCTCCGCGCCCCGGCACCGTCGGCTGCCGCCCATGCTTCCGCGTCCACGGAGGCGAGGACGCTGCCGGCCGGCGCCGCCTTCACCGCGATCACGGTCTCCAACGACATATCGATCCAGTACACCGGGGGTGTCGCCGGTATCTCGACGGTGGCCCGGGCCTGTTCGGTCATGGGGACCGACTTGTCCCACGAACCGTGGACGGCGATCGAGGCGTGGACGGCGGTCTGGAACTCCCTGTGGACGACATCGACGGATTCCACCGACCTGATGTCGAGGAAGGACGGGTCGTAGGCGGAGACCAACAGCGACCGCACCCGCTCGTGCTCCGGGTCGGTGGCGGGAAGCAGCAACGTCTTCACGTTCTCCGGCTGCAGGTACCGGAGCATCAGACCGTCCGCGAAGGGAATCGTCGCTGACATCTCGTCATCACCTGTTTCCAGCGTACCCCGCGAAGGGGATCGGGCCATTTCTGGCATGGAAGCCCTGGACTCCGCCTGATTCACCCGGTGTTGAACTGGGGGAGGCAGTAGGCGCAGCCGTTGAAGCCGCGGACCAGAGCCTCCTCTATGCGCGCGTACGGCTTCTTGTTCGCCGGGCTGATCTGATCCCAGAAGGGACAGGTATCGATGTGCACCTCGCCGCTCTTCGGGTTGCCGAAGAACCACTCGTGCAGGTCCTTGACGGCGGTGATCTCGATCGTGATGCGTCCGGCTACCTCATGGTCCTGGACCTGCGTGACGATGAAGTCGTAGTTCTTGAGGTGCACGGCCTCGTGGGCGAAGTCAATGGTGAGGTCGGCCGACACCTCGTCGTTGGCGTCGAGCCGGAAGCCGTCGACGACCGCCGTGTTGCCTCCCGACATCTGCAGCGTGGAGCGCACCTGCCCGGTCTCCGTCACATCGACGTTGCTGAGGGTGGAGGGCTCGACGATACGGCTCAGGGTCCGGATGGTGATCCGGGTGTCCGGCGGCATGGCCGTGGCGTCCAGCTCCCACGCGCCGTCCGTCGCCGTCGGCGCTCCCCGGAGCGCGATGGTCATGTTGGTCTGGCCGCCGAGGACGGACTTCTGCGGGTACACGTTGCGCTGGCCCACGTTGTTGTCGAAGCGTACGAGGCGGTCGTGTGCCACCGGCGTACCCGAGGTCGCGAGGACTGCGGGGTCGTCCACACCGGTCACGAACGCGATCAGGCATTCGTGATCGGGGATGGTCGGTGTCCAGGGGAAGGGTCCTACGCGTACCGATCCGCCGGGTGGGATCGGCACGTGGATCATCTCCGAACTGATGATCTTGAAATGGTTGGGCCACGTCATGCCGGTGCCCGGGTCGCACCGGCGTGTCTCGACCGTGAACCTGTCCGGCTGGGCCTCGGCGGTCCCGCGGTTGTGCACGCGCACGTACAGGTAGTTCGGCCGATTCATGATGGGTTCCTGGTGCCCTGCCTCAGGGTCGTCCCCGGGGCCGATCCCGTTGCGGACCCAGATGTCGGGGGACGTCCAGAACGGGTCCGCGTCACCGCCGCTCGGCACGAGGCCGGTGTCCCCCGGCCTGTCCGCGATGAAAACGTCGACGTCGGGCTTCGCGAAGAGTCCCTGACGGACGAACGCGTCGCTCATCACGTTGCGGTGCAGACCGCCGTTGACCGTGACGTCCGAGGCGATGAGCGTCTCGGCCAGGTGGACAGCGTTCTTCTTGCTCTGTGTGGTGTCCGCCCCCAGGCGCGGCACCATCGCCAGCATGGTCTTGATCATCTTGTCGGCGGCCTTCTGCCGCACGACACCGTCCTTCGACTTCCCACCCATGCCGAGGTAGCACTGCCACAGGGCCGAAGCCAGCATGGAAGCACGCAGGTCGGCGGTGTAGTCGCCGAAATCCGCGTCGTCGAAGCGCTGCGTCAGGTCGAGCCGGCGGCCCTGGCTCCACTCGTCCTGCAGGTTGTTGTCGAAGGGGAACGTCTCGGTCCTGCGGTTCCCTGCGGGATTGAACCGGTCCCGGTAGATGCCGGCCATGGCGTCGCAGATGCTGTGCTCGTACTCCAGGGGGCCCGTCGCGCCGGTCCGGAGCCATTGCACGACCCCGTGCGTGTACTCGTGCACGATGACGCCGAGGTCGGCGGCCCCGGGCACGAACTTCATGTCGAAGCGCATCCGCGGGGGTGTCGTCGTGCCGATCCACTCGCTCTTGTCGGTGCTCTTGGCTCCCTGCGGGTCGACCTCGACCTGGACCATGCGGGCGTTGAGCGCAGCGTTGCCCAGGCTGCGGAGATAGCGGGCGAAGGAGTCGGTCCAGTAGTAGGCGTTGGCACTGAGGAACGCCTCGTCCTTGGGGTGGGTGTCGAACACGAAGGTGGGCGAGTCCGATTCCGGCTGCTTGAACTCGGGGGCATCCCAGTCGTTGCAGCGGCACCACTCCCCCTCGAGGTGGAACTTCCCGTCGCTGTCGGCCGGGGCGATCTCCGTCTGGACCTCATGGGCGAACGGCTTCAGCTTGTCGTCGTCCGACAGGGAGCTGAGCGAGCCGTCGTTCGACTCCGTCACGGGGTCGGGCAGGTAGACCTTGACTGTCGCCGTCACGTACTTTCCCGCGCCCTCGATCCAGAGCAGCTCCCCGCCTACGGCGTCGACGACGACCCGGAAGTGTTCGAAGGGCCCGCTGGTCTCGACGATGAGGTCGTGGACGAGGTGCAGCTTGCCGTCCGAGCGCCTCTTCCCCTGTCTCAGGAGCGCGACCGAGGCGGAGGGGCTGTCAGCCTCCGGCAGTGGGGGCCTGGATGTGTCCCGCAGGTAGACCAGGTTGTCGCGGACGACGGCAGCGGCCTCGTACCCCTTGCCGAAGGGCGCGAGCGCGCTCCTCTCGACGATGTCGAGGTCCTGGGCCTCGCTCACGTCCGGGGCGTCGGAGACGTCGAGTTCCGTCGCGTTCTCGACCTGAACGACAGCCGCCTGCCCGGTGTCGGCCACCATCTGGAGCGTGGCCCCCAGGATGGGGACGTCCTGGTGGAACTGCTGATAGCGGACGTTCAGCGTCTCCGTGTCCTGGTCGTGGGCGACCTCACGGAGGTCCGCGCCCTCCGTCCCGAGATCCTTCGCACGCTCTCGTACGAAGGTGTTGACGGCCCTGCGGGCGGTTGGCGCACGGAAGAGGGTCGCGCCCGGATCGAGATACCTGCGCAGGACACCGTCGGCGCCCCTGTGCTCACCGACCCCGGGTACCAGCCTCAGGGGCAGGCCGGGCTGCGGGCCCGGGTCGTTCCTGTGCCTGCGTTCCTCGTTCCGGCCCATGATGTGCTCCTCTGCGCACATGGATCGACACCTCCTGGCAGCCCGCCCCTCGGTGATCGGCGCCGTCGCACAGACAGGGCAGCTGTCGGCCGCGGCGCCGCGGATGACTGTGGCGTAGGCGATTACGCCGAAGAGCGTGGCCTCGGTCTCCGTCTCGGCCAGGTCGGCGCTGTGGAAGCGCATGCGACCGGTGACGGGAGCCGTGCCCCGCTGACCGCGTCGGGCCGGCCTGGACGAGGATGTGGGGCACATGGCCCGTTCCGCCGAGCGGCAGTCTCGACGAAGATCCTGTCCTGATTCTCCGTCAGCACCTGGATGAACCTGCCGTCGGTCCGCAAGAGAGAGGAGGTGTGGGCAAACTCCGCCGCACGTTTCCCGTCGAGGACCGCCGTGCACGTTTCGAAGGCGCTGAAGCTCTGCCTGCCGCTCATGGCTCCTGCTCCCATCGCCTGCGGCCGCGTCCCCCTCATCAGCTTAGACCCGCGCACGCTGGTAGACCACGCAACCAGATTGGTTGAAAGCTTCCTTGTCCGGCAGCCGTCCCCGATCTGCCGGACAGGACCGCGGACGGTTGCCCGAGCCTGGGGTCAGCGGAGTGCGGCCGCTGGATCGAGGCCCGACCGTACGACAGCCACCGCATCGTCGGCGACCACCTGCCTGGGCTTGGCTGAGGTGACGTCAGGCCCTGCGTGCAGGCGCCAAGCGCCGCCGACAGCCGGGCGGGCACCGGCTGGACCTTCGCCACTGACACTCCAGGAAGCCGCCTCCGTCGCCGGCACCGGCATCCGGTTCGAGGTGATCCTCCAGCAGACGGTGCTGCACGACACGTACGCCAAAGACCCTCCTCACGCATCTCGAGGTCGGCGTCGAGTACGCCGAAGAGCCCTTCCGCGGCCACGACATGTCCAGGACCGGAAGCATCGCCGACCCGGACGGCCACCGAGTCGAATTCACCTGACACCCCGACCGGAACCGGTAACAACCGCCGACGGCGCGGCCCGTGCCAGGTGGCACGGGCCGCGCCGCTGTGTGTCGCGACCGACTCGGCCTCCACACGAGGCCGGGTACGCGCACCGACGCCCTGCGCCCTCATCTGGGGCGTCGAGGACGAGGCGGTCTCCCCGCACACGATCGGTTCGGCCGGCCTCCGCACGATTTGCGGATGCATCCCGGCCGCGAGGCGGCCTGACGCACGGCTGTCGCGCCCCTCAGACCACCGCGGCCAGCACCGCCGCCGTCGCCAGGGCAAGGACGCCACCCACCCCCGTGACGAGCGCCCTGATGTGGCGCGGCACAAAGGACGGTGTGCGGGCTGTCGCGGAATCCGGATCGCGCTCGCCGTAGTGCACCGTCACGAACCCGCCGGGTTTTACGTCGAGTTGGGCCTGGCGCTCCTCGAAGGTGACGGTGCGGCCGTCCGCCGTACGGAATTCCGGCGTGGCGTGGGAGACCACCATCTGCACGCCCTCGACGTCCGTGATCTCCTCCGTACGCACCCCCGTACACCGCGCCTCGGCCGTGAGGCCGTCCCAGGCGGCCCGCAGTCGCGGCCCCTGGAGCTGCCGGTCCAGGGTCCCGCCGAACGTCACGGCGGCGGCCAGGGCGACGACGAAGTAGACGACAGCGATAGCCATGACTCTCCAGGAGCAGGGCCGGTCCGGCGTCCGCCCCGGGTGACGGCCAGGAGCCGGGCGCCGCGGCGCGGTCACCATGATCTCCTGGTGCGGGCCCGGGCGACAAGAGCCTCTCGCGACCCGGGAGCACCTCGTCCGGTGAAGGGATCGCGGGGATTCCTCGCTCGGGGGTAGGCCTGCACGACCCTCTTGCTATACCTTCCGTCCAACAGCTTGCTAGACGCGACGTCTAACAAGCCGGGGCGACGCTCGGCGGCCGTCGATCTCATCGGGCGGACACGGGATGGGAGAACAGGCCGGGCAGCCGTCGGATCGACCCGTTCTCGATTCAAGGAGCCGCAGCATGGCAAGCAGCACCGTTCGGCCGGAGGACCAGGACCGACTCATCGAGCAGGACGTCGCCCGACGCCTGCTCGATTCGGCCGCGAAGCTTTCGTACGACCCGGTCACCGAAGTGGACTGGGACACTCCCCTCGACACAGAGCACCACGGCGCGAGTCCGGAGTGGAGCACCCTCTACGGCACCGCGTACTGGCAGGAGTTGACCGAGCCACAGCGCAAGGCCCTGACACGCCAGGAAGCCGCTTCCGTCGCCAGCACCGGCATCTGGTTCGAGATGATCCTCCAGCAGATGGTGCTGCGCGACATGTACGCCAAGGACCCCACCGACCCGCGCTTCCAATGGGCACTCACCGAGGTCGCCGACGAGTGCCGCCACTCCATCATGTTCGCCCGCGGCGCCGCGAAACTGGGCGCACCGGCCTACCGCCCGCGCCGTCCGGTGATCGAACTGGGCCGCGCCTTCAAGACACTGGCCTTCGGCGAGGCCGCGTACGCGGCGATCCTCGTGGCGGAGGAGGTGCTCGACGTGATGCAGCGCGACTGGATGCGCGACGAGCGGGTCGCGCCGTTCGTGCGGACGATCAACAACATCCATGTGGTGGAGGAGTCGCGGCACATGAAGTTCGCCCGCGACGAGACCCGCAAACGGCTGCGCGCCGCGGGCACGTTGCGCCGCCACATCAACTCGTTCGTGGTCGCCATCGCCTCGTACTGCATCGTCACCAGCATGGTGAACCGGGACGTCTACGCGAACGCGGGGCTGGACGGCGAGCGCGCCCGCGCCGAGGCCAGGGCCAACGAACACCACAAGTCCCTGATGCGTGCCAGCTGTTCGGGCCTGATGGAGTTCCTGGCCTCGGCCCGGCTCCTCACGAAGCCTGCCCTGTTCTTCTACAAGCGCGCCCACCTGATCTGATCCGAGCCGAGAGCCCGAGCTGACGCGATGACCTACGCCATCACCCAGACCTGCTGCAGCGACGCCACCTGTGTCGCCGTGTGTCCCGTCAACTGCATCCATCCCACGCCCGAGGAGCAGGCCTTCGGCAGCACGGAGATGCTCTACGTCGACCCGGCGACCTGCATCGACTGCGGCGCCTGCGCCGATGCCTGTCCGGTCGACGCGGTCTTCCCGGTGGACAGCCTGTCCGGGGCGCAGCAGGAGTACGCCGGCATCAACGCGGCGTACTACGCGGACCGGGAGCCGGAGCCGGCCGCCGGGCCGAACTTCCATGCCTGGGGCGAGCCGACGTACCCACGCAGCCTGCCGTCGGACTTCGCGCCGATACGGGTGGCGGTCGTCGGCACCGGGCCGGCCGGGATGTACGCGGCCGAGGACCTGCTGCTGCACACCAATGCCGAGGTGACCTTGATCGACCGGCTGCCGGTGGCGGGTGGCCTCGTCCGGTACGGCGTGGCGCCCGACCACCCCGCGACGAAAGGGGTCGGCGAGGCCTTCGCGCGGTTCCACTCCCACCCCCGGGTACGGATGTTCCTGGGCGTCGAGGTGGGCAGGGACCTCACAGCGGTGGAGCTCGCCGCTCATCACGACGCGGTGATCTACGCGGTCGGCGCCTCCACCGCCCGCAGGCTCGGCATCCCGGGTGAGGATCTGCCCGGCAGCATCCCGGCCACGTCGTTCGTGTCCTGGTACAACGCTCACCCGGAGGTCGCGCCGGAGTCCGTCGGACTGTCCGCGGAGCGGGTGATCGTCGCCGGCAACGGCAACGTCGCACTGGACGTGGCACGCATCCTCGTCACGGACCCTGCCGCGCTGGCGCGCACCGACATCGCCGGCCATGCGCTGGCCGCTCTGCGGGACTCGGCAGTGCGCGAGGTCGTCCTGCTCGGGCGGCGCGGCCCCGACGACACTGCCTGCACCGTCTCCGAACTGCTCGCCCTCAAGCATCTTCCGGGCGTTGACCTGGTGGTCGACGCCCACGACCCGCGTACCGGTTCGGCACTCGACGAGGCGGCGGCGGGCGAGAAGGCCGCCGTGCTGCGGGGGCTGCCCCGGGAGACGGTCGACTGGTCGCAGCCCCCGCCGCAGGGGCGCCGTATCGTCTTCCGATTCCACTCCGCACCCGTGGAAGTGCTGGGGCAGGACGGGGTCGAGGCCGTGCGGGTGTCAGCCGGCGCGGGCGACCGGGAGATACCCGCGGGCCTGTTCCTGCGGGCCATCGGCTACCGGGGGCTGCCGGTTCCGGGCCTGCCCTTCGACGAGGCGACCGGCACCGTGCCGCACGAGGGCGGCCGGGTGGCGGGCATGCCCGGCAGCTACGTCACCGGCTGGATCAAACGTGGCCCGTCGGGCGGCATCGGCGCCAACCGCACCTGCTCCGCAGAGACGGTCGGCACCCTCCTGGCCGACGCCGTCGCGGGCGTCCTGCCCTCGCCCGCGCACCCGGCCAAGGCGTTCCGGCGTCTCGCCCGGAGCCGCGGCCGCCAGGTCGTCGACGCACGGGGGCTGGCCGCCATCGACCGCGCCGAACAGGCGCGCGGCCGCGAACAGGGCAGGCCCCGGATCAAGTTCGGCACGGTCCCCGAACTGATCGCCGCGGCGAAGGGAGGCCGCCTGCGGTCTCCGCGCTGAGCGGGCACCGGAGACGAGCGAGCGGACCCCGGCGTGCCGGCACCGGGGTCCGCGGCCGTTCCGCTACGCCCTGTGCCCGGAATCCCGGGACCAGGACCGCCGCACCGGTCGGGGTGCACCCCGACCCTTCCTCCCGCTGCAGTCCCGGCCCGCCTCGGGCGGGCTCGGCCCCGGGCGGGCTCGGCCCCACGCACGGGACCGGCGCCCGCCACCCTCCCGCGCTCCGGGACGAGTTCCGCTCAAAACTCCTCCGGCTCCGCGGTCTGTCCCTTGGCCCTTTTACCGACGACGGCGGCTGCTGCCGCGGCACTGCCAACGAAGGCCAGGGCGACCATCCACGGCTGGTTGAACGCATGCCGGGTGGCGTGGTCCACGGAGTAGCGGCCGGGGCCGGTCAGGCCGATCGCGGCCGCGGTGAAGCCGAGGAAGGCGGGGTATTCGTAGCCACCGCCCTGCGCGAAGAATCCCGCGGGGGCGTGTACGGCCACTGCACCCGCCATGGCGCCTGCGGCAGCGGCTCCGGCCGCCGGGGTGGCCAGGCCCAGGGCCAGCAGGACGCCGCCGCCGGCCTCGCCGAGACCTGCGGCGACGGCGCTGTGTTTCGGCGGATGGAAGCCCATGGCCTCCATCGCCGCGGTGGTTCCCTCGATGCCTCCGCCGCCGAACCAGCCGGCGAGCTTCTGGCTGCCGTGCGCGGCCAGCACCGCGCCGGTGCCGACACGAAGGACAAGCAGGCCGAGGTCACGACGGTTGACGCTGCCCATGGGGGTCTCCGGGAGAGTTCGGGGGCCCGGCCGGAAGACGGGGGCCCGGGTGCGGTACGGAACCACTCTCCGCGCCCTGGCATCCCGACGGTTCCCGTTGTTACGCCGTCCGAGGACGCCCGGGCGGCACGTGACCCGTGACACAGTGCGACGAACGCCATTGTGCAACTTGTTGCACAATGGCGTTTCGGTGCTCTAGAACTGGCGTACCGACACTGCGCGAGGAGCCGCCGCATGAGCCCGTACCCGCACCTGCTGAACCCGCTCGACCTCGGGTTCACCACCCTCCCCAACCGGGTGCTGATGGGGTCGATGCACATCGGCCTGGAAGAGGTCGAGAACGGCTTCGAGCGCATGGCCGCCTTCTACGCCGCCCGCGCCCGCGGCGGGGTGGGCCTCATGGTCACCGGTGGCATAGCGCCGAACGACGCCGGCTGCACGTTCCCCGGCGGCGCCAAGATGACCACCGAGGCGGAGGCGGCACAGCACGCCCGGGTGACGTCGGCCGTGCACGCGGCGGGCGGCCGGATCGCCATGCAGATCCTGCACTTCGGGCGCTACGCGCACCACCCCGGCCTGGTGGCGCCGAGCGCGATCCAGGCGCCGATCAGTGGGTTCGTCCCGCATGCCCTGACCGACGCCGAGGTCGAGTCGACCATCGAGGACTTCGTCACCGCGGCCGCGCTGGCACAGAGCGCGGGGTACGACGGCGTCGAGATCATGGGCTCCGAGGGGTACCTGATCAACGAGTTCATCGCCTCCGCGACCAATCACCGCGAGGACCGCTGGGGCGGCTCGTACGAGAACCGCATCCGCTTCCCCGTCGAGATCGTGCGCCGGGTCCGTGAGCGCGTCGGCAGCGACTTCATCCTGATCTACCGGCTCTCGATGCTGGACCTGGTGCCCGGCGGGTCCTCGCTGGAGGAGGTCGTGCAGCTCGCCCGGGAGATCGAGGCGGCCGGGGCGACCATCATCAACACCGGTATCGGCTGGCACGAGGCCCGTATCCCCACCATCGCGACGTCGGTTCCGCGCGGCGCCTTCACCTGGGTCACCGAGAAGGTGCGCGGCGCGGTCTCCGTACCGCTGGTGACGAGCAACCGCATCAACACCCCCGAGGTCGCCGAGCAGATCCTGGCGGCGGGCCGCGCGGACATGGTGTCGATGGCCCGGCCGTTCCTCGCGGACCCGGACTTCGTCGCGAAGGCGAGCGAGGGCCGCGCGGACGCGATCAACACCTGCATCGGCTGCAACCAGGCCTGTCTGGACCACATCTTCAGCGGCCAGGTCACCTCCTGCCTGGTCAACCCGCGCGCCTGCCACGAGACGGAACTCGTCCTGTCGCCGACGCGCACCCGTAAGCGCGTCGCGGTCGTCGGTGCCGGTCCGGCCGGACTCGCCTGCGCCGTGACGGCCGCCGAGCGCGGTCACGAGGTGACGCTCTTCGACGCGGCCGACGAGATCGGCGGCCAGCTCAACGTGGCGCGCCGGGTGCCGGGCAAGGAGGAGTTCAACGAGACGCTGCGCTACTTCCGCACCCGGCTGGCTGAGGAGAAGGTCGAGCTCCGGCTGGGCACCCCGGTCGGCGCCGGGGAGCTCGGCGGATTCGACGAGGTCGTCCTGGCGACCGGGGTCACGCCCCGCACACCGGCGATCCCGGGCGTGGAGCACCCGAGCGTGGTCAGCTACCTCGACGTACTGCGGCACGGGGCGCCGGTGGGCGACCGGGTGGCGCTGGTCGGCGCGGGCGGGATCGGCTTCGACGTGGCCGAGTTCCTGACCGACGGCGGGGACGCGGCGAGCCTGGACCCGGAGGCGTTCTTCCGGCAGTGGGGCGTCGACACCGAGTACCGCGAGCGGGGCGGACTCGGCACCGCCGAGCACCCGAAGTCGTCGCGCACCGTACATCTGCTCCAGCGCAAGGCGAGCAAGGTGGGCGCCGGTCTCGGCAAGACGACGGGCTGGATCCACCGCACCGAGCTCCGGCACCGCGGCGTCACCATGATCGCGGGAGTCGGCTACGACCGGATCGACGACGACGGGCTCCACGTCACGGTCGACGGCGAACAGCATCTGCTGCCGGTCGACACGATCGTGCTCTGCGCGGGCCAGGAGCCCCGCCGGGAGCTGTACGAGGAGCTGCTCGCCGCGGGCCGCCCCGCGCATCTGATCGGTGGCGCCGACGTCGCGGCCGAGCTGGACGCCAAGCGGGCGATCCGCCAGGGCACGGAACTCGCCGCCTCGCTCTGACCGGGGCCCGGAGGGCCGGACCGCTCGTCCGGCCCTGCGGCCGTCCTTAGGATGCACCCCATGTCACTCCCGCACGCGATCCTCACCGCCCTGCTCGAAAAGCCTTCGTCGGGGCTGGAGCTGACCCGCAGGTTCGACCGGTCGATCGGCTACTTCTGGTCGGCCACGCACCAGCAGATCTACCGCGAGCTGGGAAAGCTGGAGCACGCCGGGCAGATCAGGGCACTGGCACCGGCCCAGCCGGCCCGGGGGCAGAAGAAGGAGTACGAGGTGCTGCCCGCGGGCCGCGAGGCGCTGTCCGCCTGGGTGGCCCGCCCGGAGGACCCGAAGCAGATCCGCGATCCGCTGCTGTTGCGGATGCGCGCGGCAGCGGTCGTCGGTGCGCCCGGTCTCGACGCGGAACTGCGCCGCCACCTCGGCCTGCACCGGCGCCGACTCGCGGAGTATCTGGAGATCGAGGAGCGGGACTTCCCGCCCGGGCGCGATGCCGCGGAGGACCGGCTGCGCCATCTCGTGCTGCGCGGCGGCATCGATCTGGAGAACTTCTGGATCGGCTGGCTGACCCGGGCACTGGACGAGGACGCCGGCGCCGCGGCATCCGCTCTCGGTTAGGGCCTCTCGCCCGGATCCTGCCGGGCTCGCGGGCTGAGCCGGACGAAAGACCCCGAGTGCCGGTGGTCCGGTGGGGCGGACACCGGGAAGGGCCGTTACGAGCGGCCGGCCCGGATCCGCCGCAGATGTCCGTGTGCCGGGCGGAGTGTGGCCTGCGGGCTCCTGATGACCACCCTCGACGGGGTGCTCGGGGCCGGTCCGGCCACGGCCGCCCCGGCGGCAGGTGCGGTCTGCGCCTGGGCGCGGCTGAGCAGGATCACTCCGCGTACGGCCGCCGCCGTGCCCAGCAGGGCCGGGATCAGGCTGATCGTTCCGCCCTGGAGCCGCTCCCCCAGCAGAGCCAGGCCGATGGCCGCCGCGGCGACCGGGTTGGCCAGGGTGACGACGGCGAGCGGTGCGCCGAGGCCGCCCCGGTAGGCGGTCTGCGAGAGCAGCAGTCCGCCCATCGCGAAGGCCGACACGAGCACCGCGACGACCACCAGACGCCAGCTGAACAGCGGGCCGGTGGTGTGGTCGGTGACGGCGACCGTCAGCGTCTGGGTGAGCGCGGAGGCGACACCGGAGGTGATGCCGGAGGCCGCCGCGTGCCGTAGTCCCGGGCGGGCGCCCGGCCGGCTGAGACCGGCGACGACGGCCATGGTCCCCGCGCCTACGGCCAGAGCCTCGGTCAGGCTCAGCGTCTCGTGCGGGGCGGAGCCGCCCGCGGTCATCAGCAGGGCTCCCAGGCCCAGCAGGGTCAGGAACGTGCCGCGCCACTCGGTCGTCGAGACCTTTCGGCCCGCGGCCCGGGCGCCCAGCGGTACGGCGGCGACCAGGGTGAGCGCGCCGAGCGGCTGGACGAGGGTCAGCGGGCCGTACTTCAGCGCGGCGACGTGCAGCAGGGCGCCGCCGGCGTTCAGCCCGACGGCCGACCACCACGCGCCGCTGCCGAGCAGTCGGAGCGTTCCGGTGCCCGGCGCGGTGCGTCCCGCGAGCCGCGCCTGCGCCACCGCGGCCGACGCGTAGGCGGCGGCGGAGACGAGTGACAGCGCGACGGCGACCAGGGCGGCGTTCATCGGCCGGTCCCGGAGGAGGCGTAGGAACGGTCGGAGCCGTAAGGCGTGGCGACTGCGTGGGCCGGTGCGCCGGCCACGGAAGGCCACGGCAGGGGTGCCCTGACCGGTTGCGCGCGCGGCAGCCGCAGCGCGGCGAACGCGACCGAGAGCAGCGCGCCGACCACGATCGAGTCCAGCCAGTAGTGGTTGGCGGTGCCGACTATGACGAGCAGCGTGATCGCCGGGTGCAGCAGCCACAGCCAGCGCCACCGCGAGCGGGTGGCGACGACGAGGCCGACGCCGACCATGACCGCCCAGCCGAAGTGCAGTGAGGGCATGGCGGCGAACTGGTTCGCCATCGAGTCGGTGGCGGGCGTCGCCCCGTACACGGTCGGTCCGTAGACCTGGCCGGTGTCGACGAGGCCGGTTGCGGCGAGCAGCCGCGGCGGGGCGAGCGGGAAGAGCAGATGCAGGGCCAGCGCGGCGCCGGTGAGCACGGCGAGGATGCGGCGCGACCAGACGTAGTGGCGCGGGCGGCGCCAGTACAGCCAGGCGAGGAAGAGCAGGGTGGCCGGGAAGTGCACGGTCGCGTAGTAGGTGTTCGCCAGGTGGATGAGCGTCTCGTCATGGAGCAGCAGAGTCTGCACGGCGCCCTCGCCGGGCAGGTGCACGGCGCGTTCGAGATCCCATACGCGCCCGGCGTTGTGGAACGCCTCGTCGACGTGACCGTTGGCCGCCTGGCGGCCGAACTTGTAGACGACGAAGAGTCCTACGACGAGAAGAAGCTCGCGGACGAGGGGCGGTCGGGCAGAAGTGTCCGGCTCCCGATCGGCGGGCCTGCTACCGGCGAACATCACCCGGTGCCCCTTTGCTGACGAAGCGGTGTTGCGGCGGCGTGGACGGATTCCACGCCGTATCGATACGCCAGTGTACCGATACGTGAACGTATCGGTACACCCGCGTATCGGTACACTGGTGTATCGATGGACCTCGTCGCAGAGTCGCAGAGAGGGAAAGCGCATGTCGCCGCTGGAAACGGAGCCGGAGCAGGCCACCGCGTCGCGCCGCTCGAAGATCACGCCGGAGCGGGCCCAGGAGCTCTACACGGCCGTGCTCGACATGCTGAGGGAGAGCGGCTACGAGTCGCTCACCATGGAAGGCGTCGCCTCCCGGTCCCGCTGCGGCAAGTCCACGCTCTACCGTCAGTGGGGTTCGAAACCCGAACTGGTCGTCGCCGCACTGCACGGAACCCGGCGCGGACTGCTCGGCCGGATCGACACCGGCACACTGGCCGGGGACCTGCGTGAAGCGGCGCGCGCCATCGGCGAGGGATCCGGGCGCGACACACCCCTGATGCTGGCCCTGAGCCATGCCGCGCTGCAGAGCCCCGAGCTGCTGTGCGCACTGCGCGAGTCGCTGATCCTGCCCGAACTGGCGGCGATCGACGCCATGGTCGCGCGCGGCGTCGAGCGCGGCGAGGTGGCCGCGGACAACCCGGCCACGGAGTTCGTCTCCGCGCAGCTGCTGGGCGTGGTGCGCGCCCGCCCGCTGCTGGATTGCACCTACGCGGACGAGACGTTCCTCATCCGCTTCGTGGAAGGTGCCGTCTTTCCCGCACTCGGCCTGGACGCCCACGCGTCCGGGTCCTGACAGACGTGGGCCGTCGCTCCAGCGGATGACGACGGCCCGCCCGCGCCGCACCGTGGGGACGGGGGCGGCGCACAACCCGGCCGGCCGCGTTCTCCGCCGGGAAGGGGGGTCCCGCGGGACCCGGGAACCATGGCCCCCGGACCCCGCCACTCCCATCCCTTTTCGTCCTCTTGACGATATGCAGTCATGACCATTATCGTCCCCATGACGAGAACGAGGGGGCCCATCATGGCCGACATCACCCGGCGCTTCGGCTGGCGCCATCTGCGCTCCGCGCCCACCGCCCACATCCGCCACCACAAGCGCGGCGTGCTCGCCCACGACGGGGCGGGGCTGAGCTTCTGGTACCGGTCGCTGAGCGCCGCGCTCTCCGAAGTGCCGGTCAACGACCGCGAACTGGCCATGGCGTTCCACGCCCGCACCGCCGACTTCCAGGACGTCACCGTCCAGGCGACCGTGACGTACCGGATCAGCGATCCGGCCGAGGCGGCCGCACGCCTCGACTTCTCCGTCGATCCCGACACCGGCGCCTGGCGCGGTGCGCCGCTGGAGCAGATCGCGACGCTGCTCACCGAGACGGCCCAGCAGCACACCCTGGACGTCCTGGCCCGGACCCCGCTCGCCGGTGCGCTCGTGGACGGTGTCGCCGCGGTACGCGAACGCGTGGCGACCGGCCTCGCAGGCGAGCCCCGGCTGCCCGCCACCGGCATCGACGTGGTGGCCGTGCGCGTCGTCGCGATCCGCCCCGAGGCCGAGGTGGAGCGGGCCCTGCGCACCCCCGCCCGCGAGCAGATCCAGCAGGAGGCGGACCGGGCCACCTACGAACGCCGGGCCGTGGCCGTCGAGCGCGAGCGGACGATCGCCGAGAACGAGCTGGCCAGCCAGATCGAGCTCGCCCGCCGCGAGGAGCAGCTGGTCGATCAGCGTGGCACCAACACCCGCCGCGAGGCCGAGGAGCACGCGGCGGCCGACGGTGTGCGCGCCGAGGCGGAGGCGGCCCGCACCGTGCGCCTCGCCCGCGCCGAGGCGGAAGCGGCCCGCGAGGTCGGCGCGGCCCGCGCCGAGTCGCAGGCGGCCTGGCTGCGGGTGCACGCCGAGGCGGACACCGCGACGCTGCACGCGCTGGCCGTGACCCGGCTCGCCGAGAACCTGCCGCGCATCGACAGCCTCACCCTCTCCCCCGACGTCCTCACCGGCCTGCTCGCCAAACTCGGCGGCCCCGCCCCGGAGACCCGGGCGTGAGCCTGGCCCCGCGAGCGGTACTGGTCCACCGCACCACCGAGTACGAGGAGTTGCTGGCCCGGCACGGCACGCACGGGCAGGCCGCGTTCTTCCTCTCCAGCCGGGGCCGGTCCATCGACGAGGTGGCCCGGCGGCACGAGCGGACCCGGCAGGCGCTGGCCGACGTGGCGGCGGCCGTTCCGCTCCAGTGGCGCCGTTCCCGGGTGGAGCGGGCCGATCTGGACCGGTTCCTGTTCGCACCCGAGGACGTGGTGGTCGTGGTCGGCCAGGACGGGCTGGTCGCCAACGCCGCCAAGTACCTCTCCGGCCAGCCGGTCGTGGGCATCGACACCGACCCCGGCCGCAATCCCGGCGTCCTGGTCCGCCACCGGCCGGCCGACGCGGCCGCTCTCCTGCGGGCCGCAGTGGCGCCGGGCGGGCGGGCGGACGAGCTCACCATGGTCGAGGCGGTGGCCGACGACACCCAGCGGCTCCTGGCCCTCAACGAGATCTACCTCGGCCCGTCCGGGCACCAGACGGCGCGCTACCGGCTCGGCGCCGAACCGGCCGGCTCCCCCGCGGAGCCGCAGGCCTCGTCCGGAGTCCTGGTCGGCACGGGGACCGGCGCCACCGGGTGGCTGCGCTCCCTGTGGCAGGAACGCCGCAGCCCGCTCACCCTGCCAGGACCGACCGACCCCCGGCTGCTCTGGTTCGTCCGGGAGGCCTGGCCGTCACCGGCGACCGGCACCTCTCTCGTCTCGGGTGAGCTGGGCCGCGGGCAGGGACTGCGGCTGACCGTCGAGTCCGACCGGCTGGTGGTCTTCGGGGACGGTATGGAGGCGGACGCGCTGGAACTGACGTGGGGCCAGACCGTGCGGCTCGGCATCTCGGCCACCTCGCTGCGGCTGACCGTGTGACCGCCGCCCGGGACGGTGTCCCGGGCGGCAGCGGAGGTCAGCGGACGACGGTCACCGCCGGCGCGTTCCACACCTCCCGGGGCGCGGCGTGGTCCCGGTCACCGCCCGCCTTGTCGAAGACGAAACGGAGTGTGTATGTCCCCGCGGGCGCCGGTGACCCGTCGGCCGGCTTCGCGTCCCAGCTGTAGAACTCGACTCCGGTGCCGGCACCGTCGTGACGACTCACCCAGGACGCGTCGTACGGCTCCGCGATCACCCGGCCCCGGAAGTCGAGTGCCTGTACCCGCATCCGTTCCAGCAGCGGGAAGCCGTGCGACAGCATCAGCCGGGCGGTGTCGTCCGTGGTCGCCTCGTTGGAGAGGCCGACCGTCACGGGCAGCGGGGAAGTCCGGCTACCGGATCGTCCGGGTGCCTGCCGTCGGCGTGCGCGCCGGCACCGCCCGTAGGCTCGACGCCTCGCACCGGTCGCCGAACCTCATGAGGAGCCACCATGGACAGCGCCGAGACGTCCTCGGTCCCCGCACGCAACTCCCGCCCGCCCCTGGCCCAGGCGGCGCTGGGCGTCGGCGTCCTCGTACAGGACGGGCAGGGTCGGATCCTGCTCGGCCGGCACCACAGCGGCACCTGGGAGCTGCCCGGCGGCAAGGTCGACCCGACGCACGAGTCGGTCGCGGCGGCGGCGGTGCGTGAGCTCCGGGAGGAGACGGGGCTGGCGGCCGCCGAGAGCGAGGTGCGCGTCTTCGCGATGCTGCACGACGTGATCCACGGGATCAACCGGGTGACGATGGCCGCGCTGGTATCCGTCGGGGAAGGCACCGCGCAGGTGACCGAACCCCACCTCATCAGTACCTGGCAGTGGACTCGGCCCGAGGAACTGCCGACGCCGCTCTTCGACCCCTCGGCGCAGATCCTCGCGGCCTGGCGCCCCGATCTCGGCATCACGCACCCGCCCGTCCACAGGCTGGACATCGTGACCGAGAGCACACAGGCTTAGGCCTACATCGATTAATCATTTGCCTAGGGATCATAGGCAGAGTTAGCGTCGTCGGTATGAAGGCTGTGACCGAACAGGACATCCGCACATCGTTCGTCAACTGCTCCAAGGGAGAAGCCGGGCGGCTGCCGCTGCCCCGCGATCTCGACGAGCTGCCGTGGGACGATCTCGACTTTCTGGGCTGGCGTGATCTCTCCGCCCCGGGGCGCAGCTACATCGTCACCGAGCGCGAGGGCAGGCTGACCGGGATCTCGCTGCGCTTCCCCTCCCAGCAGCGCGGATTCCTCCACCGGAGTATGTGCTCGCTCTGCCTGACCACGCACCCGGGCAGCGGGGTGTCGCTGATGACCGCTCACAAGGCGGGTCCGGCGGGGCGCGAGGGGAATTCGGTCGGGCTGTACATGTGCACCGACCTGGCCTGCTCGCTCTATGTCCGGGGGAAGAAGGCCGTGGCCCCGGGTGCCCGCTTCAAGGAGTCGCTGACTGTGGAGGAGCAGATCGACCGCATGACGGGCAATCTCTCCGCGTTCGTCGCCAAGCTCTTCTGAGCGGGGCGGGACGGCCGTGCCCGCCCCGACGGTTGTCGGGGCGGGCACGGCATACGGACCGGCTACCGGGCGGTGCGCCGCGCGGCGACCGCCGCGTAGTCCGGCGCCGCGTTCTGCTTACCCGCGACGCCTCCCAGCACGGTGCCCTGGTTCACCAGCTCGACCGCGTCGGGTCCGACACCGCTCTGTTCGGCGGTGACCGCCAGCGCGATGGTGTTGTCGCCCTGCGCCTTCAGGAAACCGGCGGGGATGACGAACTCCTTCTGGGGTCCTACGTTGTTGACGTACTGGCCGGTGTTCCAGCCGTTGACGAAGATCTGGACGCGGTACTTGTCCGCCTTCGCGCTGTCGTCGGTGATCCGCAGACCGACCGCCGTGTCCGCGCCCTTGGGCAGGTTCAGCCGGGCCGTGGTGCGGTACCACCGCACGCCCGGGCGCTCACTCTTGAGCGCGCCGGTGCGCGCCCAGGACGTGTCCGGTGCGCCCGGCAGGTGCCAGCCCATGCGTTCGCCGTACAGCCCTCCGTTGTTGTAGACCCCGCGTGCGGTGTCCACGGGCTTCGGACCGCCGAGGGCGCCCTGGATCCGCCAGTCGGCCTTGCCCGCTCCGGCGATGTCGACGTCGGCCAGACCCCGGCCGCCCTTGGACCGGCCGTCGGAGCTCCAGTCCTCGTACTGGCCCATGTTCCGCACCAGGACCGCCAGTACGGCGGGCTTGCCCGGCTCGGCCAGTCCCGCAGGCACCGTGTGGGTGGCTGTGCCGTCACCCTGGGCGCCGAGGTAGCGGCCGTTCAGCCACACCAGAGCATGGCCGGCGGTACCGGTCTTCACCGTGACCTTGACCGTGCTGCCTTCGGTGGCCGGTGTGTAGTGGCCGCGGTACCAGGTGTCGCCCTCGTGGAATCCGTACTCGTCCGTGTCCAGCACGACACCGGAGACCGCCCCGGGCCCGTGGCGCGGGTTGGCGGCCGTGGTCCGGTCCGCCGCCGTCCAGGCCGAGTCGTCGAACGCTGCCGTCCGTTCGGGATCGGACTCGGCGGTGCGCCAGGTGCCCAGGGCCGGCAGCGACACGTCCGCGGGGCCGGGCAGGTCGGCGACGAGTGCTCCCGCCGCGTCGCGGCTCGTCCTCAGGACCCGGTTGTTCCAGGTGAGGCCGGACACGCCGGTGGGGGCGAAGACACGTACCCGGCCCGCCTCTCGGGTGTCACCGGTCAGGTCGAGCCGGTCCCCGCTGACCTGGGCCGTCCGTGCGAGTTCCGGCCCCAGGACGAGCACGTCGCCGCTCCCCGCGTCGAGCTGCCAGGTGTCCGCGATGCCGTCCCGGTCGGAGATCACGACCGTGAGTACGCGGCCGCCCCCCGAGACGCGCACCGTCCGGGTGCCGTCGTGCACGTAGTTGATCCGCAGGTCCTTGCGCTCCGGGTCCCAGGTGGTCTCCACCGGGGCCCCGTCCAGGGTGGTGACCAGGGGCTTCTCCTCGTAGCGCAG
This sequence comes from Streptomyces sp. NPDC087901, assembly GCF_044742205.1. Lineage (NCBI taxonomy): Bacteria > Bacillati > Actinomycetota > Actinomycetes > Kitasatosporales > Streptomycetaceae > Streptomyces > Streptomyces sp. NPDC087901. The sequence continues at coordinate 876,001 of NZ_JBIUUC010000002.1, read as the reverse complement.
GACGGTCTCGCCATCCGTGCCCTTCGCCCCGTCGAGGACGAGCAGATCGCCTCCGGCGTTCAGCTGGGTGAGCACCTGGGAGGTGGAGTAGACGAGCCGGTGCGGTCCGAAGGCGTAGTCCGCCACAAGGGTGGCGGCGTCACGCCCGTCCACGGTGACCGCTGTGCCCTGCTTCTGCGGGACACGGGGGTAGGCGGCGTCGCCCGGGGGTGTGCCGGGCTCCGTGCTCGGATGCGTGTCGATGGCGTCGACGGAGACGAACGTTCCCTGAGAGGCGGCCGTGCCCTTCTCGCCCGTGACGACGATCTTGAGCGTGTGCGAGCCCGCACCGAGGTCGTTCGCCTCGTACAGCACCCGCTGGAAGGCGGGTGACGCGGCGTAGCTGTCGACCGTCGCCTTCTTGACGCCGTCGACGTACACGTCCGCGGTGCCGTGGTTGGAGGAGTCCGGCCCGATCCAGCGCACGGCCGGTCCGTCGAAGGTGGCTTCGACGCTGTCGCCGGCCACCGAGGAGAACGTCTCGTCGTCCTTGTAGTCGCCGCCGGTCCACGACTGGCCGGACGCGTGGTCCCAGGAGCCGGTGAATTTCAGCGCTCCGGTGTCCGAGTCGTTCCAGGCGTACGAGGGGTCCTCCGGCGGAACGGGAGGGGTGGCCAGGTCCAGAGGAAACGTGACACGGCTGGTGGTGGTGTCGTTGGAATCGGGGTGGCGCAGCGTGATCAGCCGCATGCCGTTGCCCGAGACGGACGTGTCGCCCGCCTCCTCGGTGGACAGGCGCTGCTGGGCCCTGACGGGGCCGCCGCCCGCGACGGTGACCGGCGGGGCGGTGACGGCCTGGGCGGAGGCGATCGGCTTCACGGCGTTCTGCAGGTAGCCGAATTCCTTCTGGACGGCGAGCTTCGGGGTGATCGCGCGGTTCTCTGCGATCGCCGCCCCGTAGTCGTAGGAGGTGAATCCGGAGCCGGGGTCGCCGGTCCAGCCCCAGTTGGTGCCGCCGTACTCCATGTAGGAGTTGAACAGGGTGGCGCCGTTGGCGAGGTTGTTCACGGCGAACTGGCGGGTGAAGGCGGCATCCGTGAACTTCGCGCACTCGTTCGTCTGGAAGTCCCGGCCCCAGGCGGTGAACGCACCGCCCTGCCCCTCGGCGATGAAGACGGGCGTACGGGGCGAGTAGCCGCGCACCCGGGACTCGTAGTCCTTCAGCTGTCCCCGGCCGCCCGCGCAGTCGAAGCCCAGCGGATACGTGTCGAAGGCGTAGAGATCCAGTCCGGAGCCACCGGGCCCGCCCGGCACGTTCCAGCCGTGGCCGTCGCCGTAGTCGTTGTGGAACAGCGGGACGGTGATGCCCTGTTCGACGACGGCGCTCTGCAGCTTCTCGATGTAGTCGATGTGCTTGGCCGAGTTGTCGATCTGTTCGTTCTCGACCTGGTAGGCGATGACGCTGCCGCCGCCGTCGGTGATCTGGTGCCTGCCGATGACGGCGTTGACGGCCTTCAGCCACTCCAGGTCGGCCGCCAGATTCTGCGGGTCGGCGGTGCGCTGCTCGCCCGCGTGCGTGCTCATGTACGGCGGCAGGCCGCCCATGCTCACTTCGGCGTTGATGTACGGGCCGGGGCGGGCGATGACGTAGAGCCCCTCCTGTTCGGCCATGGTCAGGAGCCGGTCGATGTCGCGGACACCCGTGAAGTCGTAGGAGCCGGGTTCGCTGGAGTGGTATCCCCAGAAGAAGTACAGCGACACGGCGTTGAACCCCGACGCCTTGAGTTTCTGCAGGACGTCGCGCCACTGGTCGGGGCTCGGCAGCCGCCAGTAGTGGAACTCTCCGGACCACACGACCAGCCGCTCGCCGTCGACCTTGAGCGACTTCTCGTCCCAGGCGACGGTGTGGGGACGGCTGTCGTTGCCGGGGAAGGGCTGGCTGACGGCTGCCGCGGCGGCTGCGGGGGCTCGCGTGTTCCGGTCCGCTGTGTGCGCGGACACCGGCAGGGGTGAGGCGAGGGACAGCGCGAGGCCGGTGGCCAGGCCGCCGACGACGGCCCGGCGTCGTAAGACGCCCGGCCGGTGGGGGTGGTTCGTCATGAACGCCCTTTCGCTGGTGTGCGGATGGTGCGGTTCATCCTTCGTACGGGGCCGGACCGGCCGGCCCCGTACGACGTGACCCTCTTCGCAAGAAGGAGGTGTCCCGGCTACTGCATCCGGCTCGCGGCCTGCGCGAGGAAGGTGTCGAGCACGCCGTCGCCGACCTTGGGCTGGGCACTGCCCCACGAGTTGCGCGGCGGGTCGACCCGCACGGCGCGGGCCTGGTTCTGCAGCCCCTGAGAGGCAGCGAGCAGGCGTGCGGCGGTGTCCTTGTCGCCCGTGCTCCAGGCGTCGAGGGCGTCCAGCATCGTCACCGCGGCGCTGCCCCACAGTGCGGTGGAGTCGAGCCAGGGCGCGGAGTCCGTGACGAATCCGGGCTGGACGGCGCCGTCGCGGATGACCTCGGGAGCGTTCCTGACGGCGTTGGCGTACGGGCGCAGTTCCCCCAGCGCCCCGGTCCGGTCGCCGGCGTCCCAGGAGGTCCAGAACGCCGCTGTACGGCGGGCGAGTTCGGGGGCCTGCGGCTGCCAGGGCGTGGCGCCGAAGGTGGGCGCCATGTGTTCGAGGTCGCCGAGGACCAGCAGGGCCTCCGTCGCCGCCCGGTCGCCGCCCGCGAGGTAGGACATGGCGCGGCGCCACTCGGAGCGTGCGTCGTAGGCCGTGTCGTTCCAGGCGAAGCCCGCCGCCCCGAAGACGGCGACCTTGCTGGCGTACGGCTGGTTCATGGGGTTCGCCACGATGCCGGTGAGGTGCGTGGACAGGCCCGCCTCACGCTTGTCGTACGGTGCGAGGAGCAGCCGCCCGCTGGTGTTCCCGTAGTCGTTGACGGGGTAGTTGTCCCACACGAACACCTTGCGCCCGAACAGCTTCGCCGCTCCTTCCGCCTGCTGGTTGGTGATGCTCGGCGGCACGACGTCGGTGCCGGTCCACATCACCTCGATCGCGGGGTCCAGCGTGGCGCGCAGGGTCTGCTTGTACGCGGTGTCGGTCAGGTCTCCGTATTCGGTCGGCACCATCTGCAGCGGCTGTGCGCCCGGGTGGGTGGCGATGAAGTCGTGCTGCAGGCCGTTGAGGAGGTCGACCTGCGCCTTGGCGGCGGCCTCGCGGCCGGGTTCGCCGAACTTCGCCCGGTCGCCCTCGCAGTTCCAGCGGGTGTAGCTGATGTCGTCCAGCGGGATGGAGAACGCCCGTGTGCCCAGGTCGTACATGGCCTGGAGCTTGGCGTCGAGGTCCTTGCGGTGGGCCGTGTCGGAGTAGCAGATGGACTCGCCCGGGGAGACGGCGAAGGTGAACCGGACGTGGTTGGCGGTGGCCCGCTGCACCAGTTGACCCAGCTCCGCGAGCTTGTCGGCGGGGTAGGGCTCGCGCCACTTTCCGCGGTGGTACGGGTCGTCCTTGGGGGCGTAGATGTACGTGTTGGCCTTCACGTCGCCGTAGAAGTCCATCTGGTCGAGCCGCTCGGCGTGGGTCCAGGGCGTTCCGTAAAAGCCCTCGATGGTGCCGCGCAGCGGCATGGAGGGGAAGTCCGCGGCCTGCGCGCCGGCGATCTTCCAGCCGTTGCCGGCGCGCGTGAACAGCTGGCGCAGCGTCTGCACGGCGTAGAACTGTCCGGCGGCGTCCGTGCCGCCGAGGGCCGCCGACCGGCCGGGCCCGTGCCCGGAGACCCGCAGGGCGTATCCCTCCGCGTGATCGGGAGCCTTCGTGGCGCCGAGTGCGCGGGCGATGTCCGGACGGGTGGCGGATCCCAGCCGCACGGTGAGCAGGCCGGCGGCCGCAGCAGGTAGGTGACCGGGTGTCACGATGTCGACCCGGCGGGCGCCGTGCGCCTTGAGTTCGGCGACGAGACGGTCGAGCGCCGCGGTGTCCGTCGCGTCGTCGGCGACGACGAGCACCCGGCCGGTGACGGTGGCGTCGGATCCGGCGCGGCCGATGGACTGCGGGGCGGGTGAGACCGGCGGGAGGGCGGTGGCGCCGGCACCGGCCGGACCGGCAGGTCGGGCGGCGCCGGCGGGCGATGCCAGGCACATTACGGCGGTTGCCGTGGCCAGCAGGCAGGCGAGCGTGGTCACATCGCGACGTCGCACAGAGTCTCCAAGTGGTCTAAACCAGCGAAGTGTTCAGGAGAATCCCGCACCGAGGCGAGGCCGTCAAGGACTTTCGTTCGATCCTGTTTGGTCTAGACGTTTAATAATGTTGGATACCGGGCGGTCAGTGGGCAGACCGGCCGACCGGATCCGCCGGCCCGGGGCCGCGGAACCGGTCGACCCGCCGCGCAGGTCAGCGGATGTCGACCGCCACCTCCGAGGGGACCAGCCGCGTCCCGTCGGCCAGCCGGAAGTCCAGCGTGATCCGGTGTGTGCCGGGCGCCGCTTCCGCGGTGGCGCGCACGGCCACCCGCTGGGCACCGCCCTGGGTTCCGCGCACCTCGATCGTGCCGTTCGCCGGCTCCAGGAGGACTCCTTCGGGCGCGGTGGCGGACCAGTGGACGGTGTGACCGGTGAAGTCGGCGTCCTGGGCCTCGACATCGAGAGCCACGGAGTCACCGCCCGGTCCGAGCACCAGGGACCCCGGGTTGCCGAAGCCCGCCGCCGGGCTCGCGTAGGCGTCGACGACACCCTGGCGGATGCCCGCGTCGTCGTACGGTGCCTGGCCCTGCGGGCCGTTCCACCGCCACCAGGCCTGCATGTTGGGCAGGCAGATTCCGTTGAACCGGTTGCGGTGCACGAGCGCCCGGTACTCCCGGCGGGCGGCGTCGAGTTCCGCACTGCCCGCCGGCGCCAGACCGATCCTCATGTCGGCCAGGGCGATGTCGATGTTGCGGGTCAGCCGGTCGAGCAGGGTGCGGGGGGCGGCGCCCGTCACCTGCCCGGTGGCCTCCTGGAGTGCCGCACGGGCCTGGGTGTAGCTGGTGGTGAGTACGGCGGGGCCGTGGGTGTCCGGGTCGGAACGCGTCAGGTCGTAGTAGCGACGCATCGCGGCTGCCGCTCCGGTGCCGAAGCGCGCCTGGAGGTACCCGTCGAGGAAGGCACCGGCGTCCAGGGTGCCGTCCCAGGCCAGCGCGGCGAACAGGCTCTGGACGTGTTCGTACGTGATCCAGTCGCCCGGCTCGCTGTACATCCCGTAGCCGTTGAGCCCGAGCCCCGCCTCGAAGCCGACGTCACCCGCGATGGTGGCGAGCGGGTGCACCGGCAGACTGCGCCAGCGGTAGCGCCGGTAGTACTCGTACATCGCCAGCGGGCCCCGGTGCGTCGTGCACCAGGCGCGCAGCGCGTTCGCGAACGACACGTTCGCGCCGATCGCGGGGTCGCCGAGGTGCCCGTCGTAGTTCCGGGAGTACGGGGCGAAGTCCACGATGACCTCGGGGTCGCTCGCGTACTCCGGGTCGGGCGGCCGCACCGTGGAGGCGTACGCGATCCGTTCGACCCGGACCCCGGGCAGCTCCTCCCGCAGAACGCGGACGAGTTCGTTGACCACCACCGACTCCGCGTTGGCGGGGCTGCCGTAGCGGTCGAGAACCGGCTTCTGGAAGGCACCGACGTCCGGCGGCCAGCAGTCGAAGACGGTGATCTCCGGGCGCTCCCGGAGGAAGCCGACGACCTTGGCCACGTACGCGTCCAGGGCCTCGGGGTTGTAGATGTCGAAGAGCGGTCCGCCGGATTCGTAGAACTGCGGGTAGTCGGCCTTCGGCAGGAAGCTGTCGTAGCCGTGGCCGCCGGTCTCGATGCGCAGGGCGCGCTTGCCCGCCTCACTTACCAGTACGTCGCGCACACCGTCGTACGTCGTGACGCCGAGGCCAAGGTAGTCCGCCGGGTGGACGAAGGTGTTCAGCCGGTTCTTCGCCATCCAGTCCAGCAGCGGCGGCAGGCTTGCCGCGGTGTGGCTGAAGCCCTCCTCGGCGTACTGCCGTCGCAGCTGCGAGCCCGGGCGGTCGGTGAGGCGCACGGGCGGGAGGGCAAGGGTGCGGCTGCCCGGTACGTACTCGTGGTGGCCCTCGTACGCGGGAAAGGCGGGGGCGAAGAAGCGCACGCCTGTCCGTTCCAGGAGTGCGTAGACGGCGTACAGCGGCGCCCGGTCACCGCTGCCGGTCAGCAGGAGGCAGGCGTCGTCGCCGAGAAGGGTGAAGGAGTCCTCGGGAGCGCCGGCGAGTTCACGGCCTGCGTCCGCGAGCGTGGCCGCGGGTATGCCGTCCCGTCCGCCGGTCCCGGCGCGCAGCGCCACCAGGCCGGTGGCGCCCTCGGGCAGGGCGGTTCCGGGATCGGGGACGGCGCGCAGCGGGAGGCGGGCGCCGGTGATCCGGTAGAGGTAGTCGCGCAGTTCGGTGGCGGCGAACCGCGCGCTGCCGCCGCCCCACCAGAGCACCGAGGCGCGAGCCCGGCCGCCGGAGGCCACCCGGAGCGGGGCACCGGCCGCCTGTGCGGTGGCTGCCGCCGCCTCGGTGGCGGTGATCCCCGGAAGGAGGGCCGCGCCGGCCAGGCCGGCCGCCCCCACGAGGAGTCCGCGCCGTCTCAGGGCGCTCGATGCGGTGGTGCGGTCTTCGTGCGGGGCGTCGTTCATGAGCGGTCCGCCTTTCCGGCTGCGGCGTAGAGGTCGCCGAGGTAGTAGTCCGATGCCTTGCCCGCCTCGGGCAGCTTCCCCATCCGGTTGAAGACCCCGGCCAGCTCGTCGAACCAGCCGTCGACCGTGCCGTCCTGGGTGAGCTTCGTCAGCTCGGACGAGGGCAGGATCTTCACGTACTTCGTGGAGCCCTTGAGCTGACCGGCCGGCAGCTTCAGGAAGTCCGCGGCCACGGTCTCCGACTCCTCCGGATGCGCCGCGATCCAGTCACCGGCCTCCTTCAGCACGCCGGCCACCTTCTTGACGAGTTCCGGATCGCCCGAGGCCAGCTTCGGCTGGGTGACGAAGACGTTGGGGAAGGTCAGCTTGGGGTAGTAGTCCTGCGTCTCACTGATCTCCTTGAGACCGGGGACGTTCTTCTTCATCGTGTCGATCAGCGGGTACCAGGTGGCGGCCGCGTCGACCTGGCCGGAGGAGAAAGCCGTGACGACGGTCGAGGCGTCCATGGCGACCCTGGTGACGTCGTCCGGCTTCAGACCGGCTTCGTTCAGCGCCAGGTTGAGGATCATGTCGCCGGAGGTGCCTTCGGCTACGGCCACCTTCCTGCCCTTGAGGTCGGCCGGCTTCTCGATGCCGGAGCCGGGCCGGGCGATGACCCGGTCGGCGAGGCCCAGCATGTTGACGGAGACGATGGACGCGCGGCCGGAGGCGGGCAGCCAGAGGGCGCCCGGGCCGAGGTAGCCGAAGTCCAGGCTGCCGGACCCGAGGGCCGTGACCTGGAGCGGCCCGTTGGTGAAGACCTTCAGTTCCGGGGTGACGCCCGCCTTCTTCCACAGCCCCTGCTTCTGGGCGACGGCCAGTGCGACGGAGCCGCTGTAGTCGGCGATGTAACCGAACTTGATCTTCTGCGGTCCGCCACCGGCGGCGTCCGAGGAGTCGTCCCCGCAGGAGGTGGCGGTGGAGACGAGCGCCAGGGCCAGGAGCAGTCCGGCGGTTCGGCGGCGGACGGCGGGGATCGATTTCATGACGGCATTCCTTCGAGCGGGGCGGGCTGGTGGTGGACGGCGTGCCAGACCTGGGTACGCAGTGCGGCGAACTCGGGCGACAGGCGTTGTTCCTCGGTACGCGGATAGGGCAGCGAGACCGGGATGATCGTGTGGATGCGGCCCGGACGGGCCGCCATGACGACGACGCGGTTGGCGAGGAAGACCGCCTCGTCGACGTCGTGGGTGATGAACATGACGGTGCGCCGGTCGCGGCCCCAGGTGTCCAGGAGCGACTCCTGCATCCGGACCCGGGTGAGGGAGTCGAGCGCGCCGAAGGGTTCGTCCATGAGGAGAACCTTGGGGTCCACGGCGTAGGCGCGGGCGATGGCGCAGCGCTGTTTCATGCCGCCGGAGAGTGTCTTGGGCAGGGAGTCGGCGAAGTCGGTGAGGCCGACGAGTTCGATGACCTCGCGGGCCCTGCGCCGGCGCTCCGCCTTCCTGACACCCGCGACCTTGAGTCCGTACTCGACGTTGGCGGTGACGGTCATCCAGGGGAAGAGCGCGTACTGCTGGAAGATGACGCCCCGTTCGGGGGCGGGACCGTGGACGGGTGCGCCGTCGACGGTGACTTCGCCGTCGGTGGCGTCCAGGAGGCCGGCGGCGATGTTCATCAAGGTGCTCTTGCCGCAGCCGGACGGGCCCACGACGGTGACGAACTCGCCGTCGTCGATGTCGAGGCTGACCCGGTCCAGGGCCAGGAATTCGCCGCCCTTGACCGCGAAGTCCCGTGTCACATCGTTGAATTGGATGGTGGGCATGATTACCGCCGTTCCTGCCAGTGAGTGAGCCGGCGCTCGGCGAGAAGGAGCAGCCGGTCCATGGCGAGTCCGATCGCGCCGATCGCGATGAGCTGGACGAAGATGGTCGGCAGGTCGTAGTAGACCTGCGCCTGCTGCATCCGGTAGCCCAGCCCGCCCTGGGCGGCGATGAGTTCGGCGGCGACGACGGTCGCCCAGGAGGCGCCGAGCCCGATCCGCATGCCGACCAGGATGAACGGGGTGGAGGCGGGCACGACGACGCCGAGGAAGACCTGCGGGTCGCGGGCGCCGAGCACCCGGGCCGCGTTGACGAGGGTGACGTCGACGGAGACGACCCCTTGGAAGGTGGAGACGACACAGGACAGGAACGAGGCCAGGAAGATGACGAAGATCTTCGGGGTCTCGTCGATGCCCATGAGGACGATGGCGAGCGGGATGATCGCGAGCGGCGGCACCATGCGGAAGAACTGCAGCCAGGGTTCGATCAGCCTGCGGACGACCGGGTACCAGCCCATGAGGAAGCCGACGGGAATCGCCAGGGCGACACCGAGGACATAGCCGAGGAGTACGCGTTTCAGGCTGGCGCCCGCGTCTTCGAAGAGCGTGCCGTCGGCGATGAGGTCACCTGCGCGGCGGGCCACGGCGACGGGGCCGGGGAAGCCCTCGATGCCGCTGTTGGCGAGCACCACCCAGACCAGCAGCCCCAGCACGGCGGAGGCGAGGCCGAGCAGGGTGTTGGCAACTCGGCCGGTTCCCCGCTTCTTCTTGGTACCGCGCGCGTCCTTCGGGGGCGACGGCTTCGTGCTCCGCGGGCCCGGAGGGCTCGTCCGTTGTTCCTCGACAGCTTCGGTCGGTGTCTTCATGCCACTTCCTCCGCGACGCCGTCGACGTCCGCGGCCCGGTCGCCGCCGATGTCGGCCATGTAGCTCATCCAGGTGTAGGCCGGGTCGCCGCGGCGCAGCAGCTCGCGGTAGAGCCGGACGGTGAGGTCGCGCCGGACCTCCGCGTAGGCGGGCGCTTCGTACACGTTGTGCAGTTCGTGCGGGTCGGTCTCCAGGTCGTACAGCTCGTGCACGCTCTCCGGGTTGTGCACCAGCTTGTGGCGCCGGTCGCGGAGCATGCGCTGGGAGTACGGGAAGTGGTGACCGTGGAACTCGGCGACGATCTCGTCGCGGGTGTCCCCGGAACCGGCCCCGTGCAGCAGGGGCAGCAGGCTGGTGCCGTCGCACAGCTCGGGCACGGGTGCCCCGGCCAGTTCGAGAATGGTCGGGTTGAGGTCGATGAGGGAGGCGAAGTCGTCGCTGACCTGGGCGGGGGCGCCGGGGACTCGGGCGATGCCGGGGATGTTGTAGATGTCCTCGTACATCGCCGGGCCCTTGTCGTTGAGCCGGTGGGCGCCGGTGAACTCGCCGTGGTCGGCGGTGAAGAAGACCGCGGTGTCGTCCCACAGGCCGTGCCCCTTGAGCGCTTCGATCAGCCGGCCGGCCTGGTGGTCGATCATCGTGACGTAGCCCCAGTAGACGGCGATGAGCTTGCGCCAGGCGGCGGCGTCGAAGTCGTCCGAGGACCAGTACGCGCTGTACTGGCGCTGCACCTCGGGCTTCCCGGCGAAGGTCTCGGCCATCGAGGCCGGCAGGGGCACGTCGTCGGGGTCGTACAGGTCGTAGTAGCTGTCCGGGATCAGGTAGGGCAGATGCGGTCCGTACCAGTGGCAGGACAGCATGAACGGTGTGCCGTTCGCCTTCCAGCCGGCGGCGTAGCGGTCGAGCAGGCCGAGCGTGCGGTCGGTGAGGAAGGCCTCGATGGTGGCTTCGGCGGGCTGCTGGAGCCGGCCCGCGATGAGGTGGCCGCGGCCGGTGCCGTTGGCGGCGGTCCCGAAGACGGCCTCGCGTACCGAGAAGGGCGGGAAGCCGTTGTCCTCCAGCCACTTCTCGTACGAGGGGTGGTGTACGGGGTTGAGCGCGCCGGGGAGGTGCTCACCGTCCAGGCCGTAGAACTCCGGGCCGCGCTCACGGCCGATGTGCCACTTTCCGACGTGGCCGACCGAGTAGCCCTGGTCCATCAACTGGCTCCAGAGCATGGGGTCTTCGCCGGAGAGTTCGTCCTTGCTCCCTCCGTTGCGTTCGGGGTTGTTCAGCATGCCGTGGCGAAACGGGTGGAGACCGGTGGCCAGCGAGGCGCGGGCCGGGGTGCAGATCGCGGTCGGGGTGTAGAAGCGGTCGAAGCGGGTTCCCTCGGCCGCAAGGGCGTCCAGGGCCGGGGTGTCGACGAGCGGGTTGCCGTAACAGCCCAGGGTGTCGACCCGGTGCTGGTCGGTCATCAGGAACAGGACGTTGCGCGGGGCCACTCGGTGCCGCCCTTTCGGTGGTCGCTCACGGTGCTGCCGGGGAGCCGGGGGAGCCGGCCGACACGCCGTCAGGTGACTTCCCGACGCGTGCCGGTGCAGGCAATTGACCGGAACTGTAGGGATGCCGAGTTTTTTACGTCAACCCTCGGGAATAAACATCTCGTGAATTCGTCCCGGACGTTGACAGAAACCCCTTGACCGATCGACCATGCGTCCATGACGGAACGCACCGATGCACTCCAGCGCCTGCGCAGGGCCAACGAGGCCGCCGTACTCGGCGAGCTCCGCAGGTCTGGCGCGCTGAGCCGCGGCGAGCTGAAGGCACGGGTCGGTCTCTCCCGCACCACCCTGTTCGCGATCGTCTCCGATCTGCTCGAACGCAAGGCCGTCGTCGAGCAGCAGGCCCCCGACCCCGAGCAGCCGCGCGGCCGCGGCAGGCCGGCCCTGGAGATCTCACTCAACTCCCGTGGCGCCGAGCTGATCGGCATCGATCTCCAGCGCCACCACATCCACGTGGTCGTGGCCAACTGTGCCCATGAGATCGTCGGCCGCCACAGCGCGCCCGTCCCGGCGGACAGCGGCGCGGCCGAACGCGCCGCGCAGGCGATCCGCGCCGTCGAGGACCTGGTGCGGCGCGAGAACATCAGCCTCGCCCCCGTCGCGGGCATCGGCCTCGGCCTTCCCGGCTTCGTACAGAACCCCGCCTCCGGCGACCCGCACACCATGACCCCGTTCGCCGGCCATGTCGCCGAGGAGCTGGGCCGGCACTTCGACGCCCCCGTGCTCACCGACAACAACTCGCGGCTCGCGGCTCTCGCAGAGGTGACCTGGGGGGCGGCGCGCGGGATCGAGAACGCCGTCTATCTGCGCTGGTCGGAAGGGGTCGGTGGCGGACTCGTGGTCAACGGCTCGCTGGTCCACGGCGCCCATGGCACCGCCGGGGAGATCGGCCACACCAGCTGCGACCCCGAGGGAAAGCCCTGCCACTGCGGTGGCCGGGGCTGTCTGGAGGGCCTCATCTCCGTCCCCGCCCTGCTCGCCGCCTGCGCCGATCGCGGAGTGACGGCCGCGGACACCGCGGAGCTGATCGCGCTCGCAGCCGGGGGCCAGCCGGACACCGCGGAGGTGTTCCGGAGCGCGGCCGTCGTCGCGGGACGGGTGCTCGCGGCCCTCGCCGCCCAGGTCGACCCCGAGTGCATCGTCGTCTACGGGGAGCCGGCGTCCCTCGACGCTCTCGTCCTCACACCGATCCGCGAGCAGCTCGCCGCGCTGTCCCTGCCGTCCGCGCCTCGCACCATCGAGGTGCGCGGATCCACCCTCGGCTCCGAGGCGGCCGCACTCGGCGGGGTGGCCCTGCTGCTGCGTACCACCGGCCAGGACCTCGCGGAACTGCTCGACCGCCCGGCCCCGGGTACGGATGCCGGGGGCGGCCGGCCGCTCGACGGGGGGATCTCACGGTGAACGTCTGCTGCGGGCCCGCCCGCGAGAACACCGCGCCGGCGACCACTCCCCCGGCAAACTTCCCCGTCCCCGCGCGCCGCCCCGCCGACCTGCTCCGCGGCACGGTGGCAGTACCCGGCGGTCCGTTCCTCATGGGCGGCGAGGACGAGGACGCGTTCCCGGCGGACGGCGAGGGGCCGGTACGGGAGGTGACCGTCGCCCCGTTCCGCATCGACGCGGCCGCCGTCACCAACGCCCGCTTCGCCGTCTTCGTCAAGGCCACCGGTTACCGCACCGAGGCCGAACTCATCGGCTGGTCCTATGTGTTCGGCTCATTCGTCCCACAGGAGGCCCGGCACGCCGTACTGCCGGGCACCGTGCCCGGCGCCCCCTGGTGGCGTGCGGTCACCGGAGCGCACTGGCGCGCCCCGGAGGGGCCGGGCACCTCGATCGGCGACCGCCGTGACCACCCGGTGGTCCACATGTCGTGGCACGACGCGACGGCGTACGCCCGCTGGGCCGGCAAGCGGCTGCCCACCGAGGCCGAGTGGGAGAAGGCCGCCCGCGGCGAACTCGTCCGGGCCCGCTTCCCGTGGGGCGACGAGCTGACCCCGAACGGCCGGCACCGCTGCAACATCTGGCAGGGCGACTTCCCCGTACGCAACACCCGCGAGGACGGCTTCGCGGGCACCGCTCCCGCCAAGGCGTACGCCCCCAACGGCTTCGGGCTCTACAACGCCTCGGGCAATGTCTGGGAGTGGTGCGCCGACCGGTTCAGCGCCGACTGGCACGCCGAGGCCCGCCCGGAGACCCGCTCGGACCCGGCCGGGCCGCCGCACGGCGAGAGCCGGGTGCTGCGCGGTGGCTCGTACCTGTGCCACCGCTCGTACTGCAACCGCTACCGGATCGCCGCCCGCACCTCCAACACCCCCGACAGCACGACGGGCCACGGCGGGTTCCGCTGCGCGGTCACCGTCTGACCCCCCGCATCGCGATCCGCGCACATCCGGCTATCCTGGCCGCCGCACCGGACACGGGGTGCCCCTCGAGGGGCTGAGAACACACCCGTCGAACCTGAACCAGTTAGCACTGGCGGAGGGATGTCTCATGTCATTGCCGTATGCCCAGGACCAGCGCGCGGCGGCCGAAGCACGGCCCGCGTTCGACGGACGCATGCCCACCGCCTCCGGCGACCTGCGCATCGAGGCGCACGGCATAGCCCCCGTGCCCGAGGACCGCCGTTACGGCGGCCCCGGACGGCTGTTCACCGTCTGGTTCGCTCCCAACCTGACCATGACCGGGGTCTTCACCGGCACGGTCGGCATCGCGCTGGGCCTGGACTTCACCACTGCGCTCGTCGCCGTCGTGCTCGGCACGCTCGTGGGCGCCGTGCCCACCGCGTATCTGGGCACCTGGGGCAGCCAGACCGGCGCCGGTCAACTCCCGCTCGCACGGCTGGCGTTCGGCCGCGGTGTCGTACTTCCCGGCGCACTGCAGTGGCTGTCGTCCATCGCCTGGGACGCGCTGATCGGCCTGTTCGGCGGGGACGCGCTGGCCCAGCTGTGCGGCTGGCCGTTCTGGCTCGGCGTGCTGGTCATGATGGCCGCCCAGGGCGCACTCGGCGTCCTGGGGTACGAGGTGATCCACCGGCTCCAGACGGTGATGACGTTCGCTCTTGCCGCCGCCTTCATCGTGCTCGCCACGAAGCTCCTGCACGGCGTCCACCCCGCCGCCACCGGCTCGGCGCACGGCGCCGACCGGGCGGGCGCGTTCGTCCTGACGTGCACCATCGCACTGAGCCTCGCACTTTCCTGGGCCCCGTACGCCAGTGACTTCAGCCGCTATCTGCCGCGCACCGCCTCCCGGCCGCGCATGTTCTGGTGCACGCTGCTCGGCATCAGTGTCTCCTTCGTGGCGGTCCAGGCCCTCGGCCTGTGGGGTGCGTCCGTCTTCACCGATCAGACCGCGCGCGGCATCGACACGCTGCTCGGCGGGGGCGCTCTCGGAGCGTTCGGGCTGCTAGCCGTGGCCCTCGCCGCGCTGTGCAGCAACGCCATGAACGACTACAGCGGATCGCTGGCGTTGCAGACCATGGGGGTCCGCCTGCCGCGCCCCGCCGCCGCGGCACTCGCCGCCGTACTCGGTTTCCCCCTCGTGCTGTGGATGCATGCGGCCGACACCACGACACGTTTCCAGAACGTCCTGCTTCTCGTCGGCTACTGGATCCCCGCATTCGTCGCGATCGTCGCCGTCGACTGGACCGTCCGGGCGAGGACCCGCAACGGTTCCCCCGTCGACCTGGCCGCCGAGAGCTCCCGCCCCCAGCCGTGGTGGCCGGCACTGACCGCCTTCACCCTCGGCTTCGCAGCGGCGATACCGTTCATGAGCACCAGCCTGTACGTGGGTCCGGCCGCCGACGCGCTGCACGGGGCGGACCTCGCCTACGGCGTGGCGTTCCTCGTGGCCCTGGCGGTCTACGCACCCCTACGGCTGCGCCACCGGCCCTGACGGGGCATGACATTCCACTGCAGGGCCGGCTCCGCAGCCGCGGGCTTCAGGTCCGGTTTCGGCGCCGTTTTCGGGGCCGGATCCTCAGCCCTCGGCCAGGGTGCGGCCGAGGAGGGGCAGCAGGCGGTCCCAATGGCGTTGCAGCGCGGCAGGGTCGAAGGCATCGGTATCGGACATGGTGAAGCCGTGCACCGTGCCGGGGTAGATCTCGGAGGTGTAGGCGACACCCGCGGCGTCCAGGACCTTGTCGAGCTCGCCGAGAGTCTCGGGAGTCATGTCCGTCCCGGCGTGGCCGAAGTAGACCTCGCCGGTGAGACGGCTCAGGCTGTCGGGCCCGTCGGCTCCCACGGGGCCGTGGAATCCGGCGACAGCGGCCACCTGGCCGGGATGGGCCGCGGCGGTGCGCACTGCCAGCAGGCCGCCTACGCAGTAGCCGGTCACCGCGACCGGTCCGGCGACGACCTCGGGCCGGGTGGTGAGAAACCCGAGGTAGGCGTCGGCGTCGCTCAGGGCACGTTCGACGGTGTGCGCCTCGATCAAGGGCATCAGCTGCTCGAACAGCTTCGCCCGGGCCTCGTCTCCGATGTGCTCGGGGAGTTCGATCACCGGCGCCGGGCCGTTCCGGTAGAAGATGTTGGGGACGAGCACGTAGTACCCGTGCTCAGCCAGTTCGCGGGCCATCTCCCGCAGCGCGGGCCGGATCCCGAAGCCGTCCGAGTACATCAGGACACCTGGGAACCGCTCGCCGCCGTCGGGGAAGGCGGCGAAAGCGTCGGCCCGGCCGGCCGCAGTGGGAATGTGCAACGTCTTGATGGGCATGAGTTCTCCTGTCGTGGTTGACGTGTCGAGCCGTGATCAGCACGACAGGAGGCGGAGCCCGCCCGGACCGCGAAGACGGTCGGGAACGGTCGGGAAAGGCGTCGCGAAAATGATCAAGGGGCCGTTTCAGATTGCTCTGAAACGGCCCCTTGATCTACGACTCTTTCAAGTCGGGACGACAGGATTTGAACCTGCGACCCCTTGACCCCCAGTCAAGTGCGCTACCAAGCTGCGCCACGTCCCGCTGTCAGTCCCCCGGACCTGCCGGGCGGCTGCGCAGGACAAACATTACCTCACTCCGAGGACCGGATCGACGCCCGTGCCTGCTGGGCGCGAGTTGCCAGCCCCTCGGCTCCGCAGGCGGTGGCCAGCTTGTGCGCGCGGGCCAGCTCTCGCGGCGACCGGGTGGCGACGCCGTGGTCGAACAGAGCGAGCGCGAGTTCGTAGCCGGACGGCGACGCCTCCAGGTGGCGGACCGCCTCGCCCAGCAGGTGGGCGGCTTCCTCCGGGCGGGCGAAGAGGGAGACACAGCGCAGCGCCTCACCGATCGCCGTGTCCGTGCCGAAACGCTCGGCGTGCACCCGGGCGGAGTTGGCGAGCTGGGCGGCGCGGCCCGGGTCGTCGTCTGCCAGGGCGCGGGCCAGGTCACCGGCCCAGGGGCCCCAGATGCCGTTGAACCTCCCGCGCGGTTCGAGGGCCTGTCCGGCAGCCTCCAGCTCCGTGACGGCCTCCTTCGTACGGCCTTCGGCGAGCAGCAGCCGACCGCGGACGCACGGGGCGTCCGGCAGCACCATGGCGCTGGGGTAGGGCAGGCCGAAGTCGTACTGGTCGGCGATCTTGCGGGCCTCGGTGATGCGGCCCCGGGCCAGCAGCGTGTCGATGAGCAGACAGGCGGCGTCCCAGTGGACGGGCAGTCCGCTGCCCACACGGTCGGCGAGGCGGAGTCCCTCGCGCAGGAAGCCCTCCGCCTCGGCCAGGCGGCCGCGACGACGGTGGACCAGGCCCAGCAGCGTGTGGGCGAAGGCCAGGTGGGCACCGCTCCATCCGGAGATCTCGAAGGCGCGCACCGCCTCGCCGAATAGCTCCTCGGCGCGGTCCAGTTGGTCGGTGAACGCGTAGGTGATGCCGAGCAGGGTCGGGAGCTCGAAGCCCCATTCGGTGTCGGTCCAGCCGAGGCCGCGGGCGGGGTGGCCGTTGACCAGGGCGCGTTCGCTGAGGTCCACGATCAGCTGGGAGTTCTCACCGCGCAGCATCGCGTCGAAGGCGCGCAGCGTGAGCAGCGCCCGCTCGGCGTTGTCCCGGCCGGTGAGGTGGTCGGCGTTGGCGGCGAGCCGGCGCGAGCGGCCGGGGCCGTCCTCCTCGGTGGCCTGCATGCCTTCCCAGAGGAAGTGTGCGGCCTGGAGGCGCATCAGGCCCGGTCCGGGTGCCGTGCGCCCGGCCTCGGCCGCCAGGGCGAGGGCCGCCTCCTTCAGCTGGTTGTTGTGCGACAGCGCGGCGGCGAGCCGGAAGGTGGCATCGACCCGCAGTTCGTCGGCGAGGCCGGGCATGTCGAGGGCGGCGCGCAGGTGCTGCACGGTGGTGGGAGGCGAACTGAGCAGCGTGGCGCAGCCCAGTTCGTAGAGCAGGGTGGCGCGCGCGTCATGGCGCGGGGGTTCCTGGAGAGCCCGCTCCAGACAGCGGCGTGCCGCCTCGGGGGCGCCGACCGCGAGGTGCTGGTTGGCGGCCGCCCGCAGCTGCTCGACCAGCTCTTGGTCGTCGTCCGGATGGACTTCGAGCAGGTGGCGGGAGGCGGCGGCCGGCCCGAGTCCGGCCCGGGTGATCGCCCAGGCGGCCCTGCCGTGCATGGCGGTGCGGGTAGCCGGCGGAATGGAGCGGTACACGGCAGTGGCGATCAGGGGGTGTACGAACTCCAGGGGGTCGAAGCCGCTGACGATACGGGCCTCGCGCAGCCGGGCGGTGCAGTCCGCCGCCTCGGCGGGACTCATCCCGGCCAGGGTGGCGGCGAGGTCCTGGGAGATGTCCGTACCGAGCACGGCGGCGGCCCAGGCGAACCGGTTGGCGTTGGTGCCGAGCCGTTCGAGCCGGGCGACGAGTCCGCTTCCCCGGGCAGATGCGCCGAGTTCACGCAGGAGTCCGGCGGACTCCTCGAGCGGGGCCAGTTCGCGGTCCTGGACCTTGGCGACGAGTTCGACCGCTTCGTAGGGGTTGCCGCCGGTGACGGCCCACACCTCGCGGCAGAACGGGTCGTCGGCGTGCTCCCCGAGGGTGGCCCGGACCAGTTCGGCGGTGGCGTCGGGGGTGAGAGCCCGCAGGGCGACCCGGACCTGTGCCGGATGGCCGCCCGCCATGGTGCGCTGGGCCTCGCGGGCCGCGAGCTCCACGGGGCGGTGTGCCTGGACGACGAGGACCTTCAGTTCGCCGAGCCTGGCGGTGAACGAGGCGAGCCAGGCGAGGGATTCGCCGTCCGCCCAGTGCGCGTCGTCGATGATGAGCAGCAGCGGACGGTGGCTCCACCGGGAGGCGAGCTGGGAGACGACCCAGTCGAGGCCGTCGCGCACACCCTGCGGGTCGGGCTGCGGGCCGGTCGGCTCGGCGAGGCCCAGGGCCGGTGCCGCGATCTCGTACCAGGCCCCGAACAGGGCCTTCACGTCGTCGGCGGGGAACTGGTCCAGCGCGGGCTGGAGCAGTTGGCGTACGACGTGGAACGGCACCGAGGTGACCGTCTCGCCGCCGCGGGCGGACCAGACGGTGCACCGGTCGGCCGCCATGGCCCGGATCTCGGCCAGGAGCGCTGTCTTGCCGATGCCCGCTTCGCCGCTGAAGACCAGCAGCCCGCCGGTCGCCTGCGCGCCGCACAGTGCGTCAACTGCTTCTGCGGCGGCGGCGAGTTCCGGTTCTCGCTCGTACAGCGGCCGGGACGGCTTCATGCCTACCCTTCCCCAAAGTCGTATCGATGACAGTCGAGCCTAGTCGTGCGCGGGGGGCCACCAACAGTGGTTCGGGCAGTTCATCGCAGGTACGAGGCACAATCGAGGGGTGGACGAGACTCGCAGGGACCGGGACACCGAAGGCAGGGCGCACAATGCGCGCCCCCGGGACGGGCTGGGGCGCCCGTTGCCGTACGGCACGCCGGGGGTGGAGCGGCAGCCGGAGGGGGTGGTCCGCGCCCCTTCGGAAACCGTACGGGAGGCACAGCGGCTGCTGGACGCGGGAATGCCCTTCCATGCGCACGAGGTCTTCGAGGACGCGTGGAAGTCGGGTCCCGAGGCGGAGCGGGAGTTGTGGCGGGGGCTGGCCCAGCTGGCCGTGGGACTGACCCATGCGGCCCGCGGGAACGCGACGGGCGGGGCTCGACTGCTGCGGCGGGGTGCGGCGGCGCTGACGGCGTTCGCCGGAGCAGGCGGGTCCGGCCGGCCCGCGGAGGCCGCCGGCGAGACGGCTGCGTCCGACGCCTCCGCCGCGACGACGGCGCACGGGATCGGCATCGGCGCACTGACCGGCTGGGCCCTGGAACTGGCAGCGCGGGTGGAGGACACGGGCGCACCGACCGTGGACGCTGCCGCCGAGGCACCGCGGCTGCGACCGGACGGCGGGTGACACAGGCCTCGCCCCGCGACCGGACGACCGACAGAACGGGCGACTGACAGCACGGGTGCCGCAGGAGTCGGGCGGCGAAGTAGTCGGGCGGCACCGAACTCCCCTTACTTTCCCTGCCCTTGACCCGGAGCGGTGAACACCGCCGTGCAAAACCATTACCATCCGGCGTCATGAGCACTTCTGACCAGGACCAAGCCGTGGACGCACCCATAACCGCACCCGAGGACACCGCGGAAGCCGAGGACCGGAGACTGACGCCGCGGCAGGCGAGACGCCTGCGCATCGTTCTCTCCTCGGTCGGAATGGCGGCGATGGCGGTCGTTCTCGGGCTACGGATCGCGAGCAGGTCCTCCGTCCTGGTAGTCGGGGTGTACGGGGTCGCGCTGATCCTGTGCGGGATCGTGATCGAGCTCAGCAGGAACGGCCGGACCCGGCTCGGCAGCTGGCTGCTGGGCGTCGGTCTGGTGGCGGCGATCGGTTCGGACTGGCTGCTGATCCCCTGAGTGTTCGGATGATCCCCTGAGAGCCGGTCAGCCGACCGAGACGCGCACCGTGCCACCGTGCGGATCGGCCCGGTCCAGCCAGTCGGCGGGCAAGTGGAAGGGGCGGCCCGGCCGGGCGGGCCGGAGCAGGCGCCGGTGGTACAGCTCCCGCCCGTCCTGATGGACGACGAGCAGCGGGGCCGTGAGCCGGCGGCCGGTGCGCAGGATGAAGCGGTTGTTGAGGGGCCGGTCACCGTCGGGGCCCATCAGGTTGGGCGCGATCCATTCCAGCGGGGCCGCGACGGCGAGCGCGGGCCGGCCGGCGGGCCAGGCACCGGTCGCCAGATGGTGTCGTACGGGGGCGGCAAGGGCCCGGCCCTCCGCCGCCGCGGTGCCGGCGCTCTCCACCGCGTGGAGCAGATTGCCGACGGCGAAGACACCGGGTGCCTGGGTGCGGAACGCGGCATCGTGGGCGGGGCCTCGGGTGCCGGGGTCCAGGGGGACCTCGCCGCGCCGCGCCAGTTCGTGGTCGGGGATCCAGTCGCCGGTGAACACCACGGTGTCGCACGGCAGGGTCGTCGTGCGGCCGTCCTGATGGCGCACCGCGACCCCGGTCAGCCGGGTGCGGCCTGTCAGGGCCGTGACGGTGGTGCGGGTGAGCAGCGGGGCGCCCTGGCGTGGTCCCAGGGCTGCGGGAAGGACCGGCGGACGGTCGGTGACCCGGGCGACGACTTCGACTCCGGCGGCGCGCAGGGTGCCGGCGGCGGCGATGCTGACCGCTTCGTCGCCGACGATCACGGCCCGGGTGCCGACGTGCTGGTGGTGGACGTGGACGGCCTGCTGGAGCTCTCCGGTGGTGTAGACGCCCGCCGGGCGGGTTCCGGGGACGAGCCGCGCGCTGCGCGGGCGTTCGCGGGCTCCGGTGGCGAGGACGACGGCCCGTGCGGTGATCCGTTCGAGCCCGCCCGGTCCGGTGACGTCGAGGGTGCGGGGTCCGGCCCAGCCGGTGACGGTGATGCCGGTGCGCAGGGTGGCGCCCGCCCGTGTCGCCGCGGCCGTGGACCGGCGGGCGTACTCGGGGCCGTTCGTCCCGCCGTTCGGACGGCTGCTGCCGAATCCCGCGTGGTGGCAGTGGCGCGGGATGCCTCCGGCGCTCTGTTCGCGTTCCAGGACCTCGACCCGGCGCACCCCGGATGCGGCGAGTTCCGCTGCGGCGCCCAGTCCGGCCGGTCCTGCTCCGACGACCAGCACGTCGACGGTCCGCTCGCGGCGGGTCATGGCCCGGTCCCCTCGATGAGTGCGCGGAGCCCGGCCCCGCAGTGGAAGCCCTGGCAGCGTCCGTTGCCGGCCCTGGTCCTGCGGGCCAGACCGGCGACGGATCGCGGTGGGAGCGTGGAGCCCAGCGCGTCGCGGATCTCGCCCGCGGTGACGCGTTCGCAGTGGCAGACCAGGGTGCCGTACGCCGGGTCCCGGGCGATGAGCTCCGCGTCCAGGTACGGGCGGCCGGCCGCCTCGCCGAGGCCGGGCATGGTGAGGGGTTCCAGTTCGGCGGGGGTGCCTGGGTCGAGTCCGGTCCGGGCGAGGAGGCCGGTGACGTGGTCCGCGATGGCCATGGACGCGGTCAGCCCGGTGGAGCGGATGCCGCCGACGGCGATGTAGCGCAGGTCGGGGTACTCCTGGATTCGGTAGTCCTCCTGGCCGGTGGCTGCCCGCAGTCCCGCGTAGACGGCGGTCACCTCCTCGTCGAGGAGCCGGGGCAGGATCCGGCGTCCCTTTTCCCGCAGCAGGGCGATGCCCTCGTGTGTCGACTCGGTGGCGGTCTTGTCGCCGAGTTCCTCGGCGGTGGGACCGAGGAGGACGTTGCCGAAGACCGTCGGTGCCACCAGAACCCCCTTGCCCGCAGAGGTGGGGACGGGGAGCAGGATGTGGCGGACGAGGTCGCGTGCGAGCTTGTCGAACACGATCAGCTGGCCGCGGCGCGGAGTGACGGTGAAGACGTCGTGGCCGAACCGGCGGTCGATCTCGTCGGCGTGCAGCCCGGCGGCGTTGATCAGGAAGCGGGTGCGCAGCGGTCCGCGGCCGGTCGTCAGGGTGTGGACGGCGTCCCCCGGTTCGATGTCACGGACCGGGCAGTCCAGGTGCAGATGGACGCCCGCCCGGACGGCCTGGGTGGCGAAGGCCAGGGGCGTGGTCCAGGGGCAGATGACCGACTCGTCGGGGACCTCCAGCGCGCCGAGCGCTCCCGGGCCGAGGTGGGGTTCCCGTTCGGCGACCTGGTCGGCGTCCAGCAAGCGGGCCGCGTGGTAGCCGTTGGCCTCGGCCTTGGCCAGCAGGGCGGGCAGCGCGGCGAGTTGTTCCGCGTCCCAGGCGACGAGGAGGGCGCCCACGCGTTCGACGGGGATGCCCGTCCGGGCGGCGTACGCGGAGAGCCTGTGCTGTCCTTCGCGTACGAGGCGGGCCTCCAGCGAACCGGGAACGGCATCGAAACCGGTGTGCAGGATCGCGGTGTTGGCCTTGGATGTGCCGTTGCCGATGTCGTCCGAGGCCTCGACAAGGGCGGTGCGCAGGGGGTAGCGGGCCAGTTCGCGGGCGATGGCGGTGCCGACCACGCCCGCTCCGACGATGGTGACGTCATACGGGGCTCCGCCGGGCAGCGTCGGCAGCGGTTGCCCGGCGCCCGTGACGGTGTGTGTCATCGGGCTGCCCGGGCAGCGTTCATGACCGTTCCAGGAGGGTGTCGACGGCCGCACGGAATCCGGCGAGGCGCTCGGCCGCCTCCGCGGGGCCGATCCGGGGTTCGTACACCGCGGCCGGCCGCCAGGCGGGTACGGCCTCGGCGAGGGTGAGCCCGGGGTCGATGCCCAGCCGGGCCACAGCCCCGGCGCCGAGCGCGGTGACGTCGGGCAGCGCGGACACTTCGACGGGGCGTTGCAGCAGATCGGCCTGGGTCTGCATGAGGAGTGCGGAGCGGGTCAGTCCGCCGTCGACACGGAGCTCTGACAGCGGTGAGCCCAGATCGGCCGCCACCGCGTCGGCGAGCTCGACGACTTGTGCGGCGATGCCCTCGCAAAGCGCCCGCACGAGGTGGCCTGCCGTGGTGTCCAGGCTCAGGCCGGTCACCGAGCCGCGCAGGTCGCCGCGCCACCAGGGGGCGGCGAGACCGGCGAGCGCCGGGACGAAGGTGACGCCGCCGGAGTCGGGGACGCCGCCGCCGACGGGGTCGAGGTCGGCGGCGCCGGAGATCACCTTGAGGTCGGTGAGCCAGCGGACCGCGGAGGCGGCCGTGTAGACCTGTCCGTCCAGGCAGTAGCTGGTATGTCCACCGAGCCGCCAGGCCACGCAGCTGACCAGGCCGCTGGAGCCGCGCCGCGGAACGGGACCGGTCTGGGCAAGGAGGAACGCGCCCGTGCCGTAGGTGCACTTGGCGGTTCCGGATTCCAGGGCGCCCTGTGCCAGCAGGGCGGCCTGCTGGTCGACGAGGAGGCCGGTCAGCGGAATCTCGCCGCCGAACGCGGTCGTCGTGCCGAACGCCCCGGCCGCGTCGACCACGGACGGCAGGCGTTCGCCGCCCAGGCCGAAGAGGTCCAGGGCGGCAGGCGACCAGCCGACCTCGTCGAGGTCGAGCAGCTGGGTGCGGCCGGCTGTGGCCGCGTCCGTCACGAACGCTCCGGTGAGCCGGTGGACCAGCCAGGAGTCGCTGGTGGTGACGACGCCTTCCGCGGTCAGTTCGCGGCGGATCCAGGCCATCTTGGGCGCGGCGAAGTAGGGGTCCAGCGGCAGTCCGGTGAGGTGCTTCAACTCTTCCTGGTGTGGTGCGAGTTCATCACAGATCCGCTCGGCCCGCCGGTCCTGCCAGACGATCGCGTCGGTGAGCGGCTTCCCGGAGTCCGGGTCCCAGGCGAGCACCGTCTCACCCTGGTTGGCGAGGCCGACGGCGACGACGGGTTCGGCAGCCTCGGCCAGGGCCTGCGCCCCGGCGTCGAGGACCGATCCGAGCAGTTCGCCGGGGTCCACCTCGACCGCTCCCCCGGGACCGTACCGGGGGCGCACCGGAGCGGAACCGGAACCGATCACGCCCCGCTCGGGGCAGATCACCAGCGCCTTCGTTCCGGAGGTGCCCTGATCCACGGCGAGTACCGGGCCTGTCATCGGGTCTCCAGCGGTACGCAAGCCCTGCGGCTTGAACGGAATCGTGATCTTCGGTCGCCGGAGCCCAGGGTGGTCCAGCCCAGCGGTTACGTCAAGCGCCCGCAGGGCATGCGTACGGAACCCCGCACGGACTACCAACCTCCTCTTTGCAGGCGCGACTTGAAGAAGATCCACGATTCGTTCGGGAGTTCGGCCCCCAGGGCTCTACACTCACCGCCGAGCAACAACCGTACGCTTTACAGCAGTTCACCATTCAACTGCTGCTCCACCCCCCACGTCCAGAGGATCGATGAGTCCGACACCACGTCCCGAGCACATCCATGGCCAACAGTGAATTCCGGCCGGTCTACCATCCGGCCGGGCACGACAACGAACTCCGCTCCGCGTTACAGGACTTACGCACCGGGCGCTGGCTCTCCATGCGGGATCTGCTGGAGAGCACCCCGGACTGGACCCTGTGGACCCAGCGGACCCAGGTGCTCGGGGCGGTCGCCGCGGGATCGGACGCGGTACAGGCCTGGCTGACCGAGGAACCGCGCAGCGTCGCGGCCACCGTGATGCACGCGCGGGTCGCCGTCGAGCGGGCGGTCCGCGCCCGCCGCGCGGACCACCCCAGCGGGCAGGAGCTCTGGCAGGAGGCCTGGGAGGCATGCCGTTCGGCCGCCCACGCGTCGCCCGCGGACCCGGTGCCCTGGGTGTGCCTGCTGGCCCTCGCCCAACTGGACGAGCGCCAGCGCCTGGAGGAACACCGGCTGCATCCGCCCGGGCCCATGCTCTTCCCCGGGCCATGGGGCCTGCTGGCGGAGGCCGACAAGCGCGATCCGTACAACCGCGAGGCCTACCACCGCATGCTCCAGTTCGTCTATGCCCGCCGGGCCGGTGGCTCCCTCTCGGAGGCGGTCAACTTCGTTCAGTGGGCGGCCTCTTCAGCGCCTGACGGATCGGCCCTCCACGTACTGCCGCTGTATGTGCGGGTGGAGCGGTACCGCCGCGATAGGGGCCACGAGAAGGCGCTGGACCTGCACTGGGTCACCGAGGACGCGGAGCGCGAGGCCCTGCGCGCCCTGGAGATCTGGTTCCTCCGCACCCCGCGGTCCACCCACACCCTGCTCGATCTCAACCATCTGGCACACGCGCTGTGGGGCGCGCTCCAGTTCGCCGAAGCGGCTCCCGTGTTCCAGGAGCTCGGCCCGTACTTCACCTCGCTGCCCTGGGCGTACCGCACCCGCATGCCCAAGGACTCCGGCAGCGCCGAGGAAGTGTTCCTGCGCGCCCGCAGCCGCGCCCTCGCAGCAGCCCGCGATCCCGGCCGGGGGCCGCACGGCTGAGCGTGAAACCGCTCTTGCCCATGTCCTTACGTCCCGTTCCCCGTTCCCTCTTCCCCTTTTTCCTCTATCCCTTTTCCGCTCCCGGAGGTCTCCCCATGTCCATATCCACCTCGAACCGGAAGGGTGCCGAGGCCGTCCCGCCCAAGGACGAGGAGCAGCGGCTGCGCGAACTCGGCTACCAGCCGGTGCTGGCACGCCGCATGGGCGGTTTCGGCAACTTCGCCATCAGCTTCTCCGTCATCTCGATCCTGTCCGGCTGCATGACCCTGTACGGCTTCGGCATGTCCACCGGTGGTCCGTCGGTGATGCTCTGGGGCTGGGCCGGGGTCGGTCTGTTCGTGCTCTGCGTCGGGATGGCGCTTGCCGAGGTCACCAGTTCGTACCCGACGTCCGGGGCGCTGTACTACATGGCGGACCGGCTCGGCGGCCGCAAGTGGGGCTGGTACACCGGCTGGCTGAATCTGCTCGGGCTGCTCGGCGCGATCGCCGGCATCGACTACGGTGCCGCGCTGTTCACCGGTGCGCTGATGAACCTGCAGTGGGGCTTCACCCCCACTCCGGGCAAGACGATGATCATCTTCCTCTGCATCCTGCTGCTGCACGCCGTGCTGAACCTCTTCGGCGTCCGGCTGGTCAGCGTGCTCAACTCGATCAGTGTGTGGTGGCACCTGGCCGGTGTCGCAGTGATCGTGTCCGTGCTCGCCATCGTTCCCTCGCACCACCAGTCGCCGTCGTTCGTCTTCACCGAGTTCGTCAATGACACCGGCTGGGAGAATCCGCTCTACGTGGCGGCGATCGGTCTGCTGCTGGCGCAGTACACCTTCTGCGGCTACGACGCCTCCGCCCACCTGTCGGAGGAGACCTCGGACGCCTCGGTCTCCGCGCCCCGTGGCATCGTCCGTTCGATCTGGGTCTCGTGGCTGGCCGGTTTCGTGCTGCTCGCCGGGCTGACGTTCGCGATCCAGGACTACAAGGGCACCCAGGAGAGCGCCACCGGAGTGCCTCCGGCCCAGATCCTGATCGACGCGCTGGGGACCTCGGGCGCCACGGCGATGCTGCTGATCGTGATCGCCGCGCAGCTTTTCTGCGGCAACGCCGAGGTCGCGGCCACCAGCCGGATGGTGTTCGCGTTCAGCCGGGACAACGCGCTGCCGGGCTCCTCGCTGTGGCGCAAGGTGAGCGCCCGCACCCAGACGCCGGTCAACGCGGTGTGGCTGTCGGTCGTCGTCGCCGGGGTGCTCGCCCTTCCGTCGCTGTACTCGGCGACCGCGTACGGGGCGGTGACCGCGATCAACGTCATCGGCATCACGCCCGCCTACGCCATCCCGATCTACCTGAAGCTGCGTGCGGGTGACCGCTTCGAGCGCGGGCCGTGGCACCTGGGCCGCTGGTCGAAGCCGGTCGGCTGGATCGCCGTGGTGTGGGTCGTTCTCGTGACCGTGCTGTTCCTGCTGCCGCAGAGGTCTCCCGTGACGATCGACTCGATGAACTACGCGTCGGTCGCACTGGTCGCGGTGCTGGTCCTGGCCACCGTGTGGTGGTTCGTCGCCCGTGGTTCGTACGGCACGCCGTCGGCGTACGGAAACGCTCGCGAGCAGGCGGAGATCGAGGAGGACATCGTCTGACGGGCGGTCTCCCGGTCATGCCGGCCCTTCCGGATCACTGCGATCCGGAAGGGCCGCGGACGCTCTCACGGGTTCAGGAGCAGTTGCAGGCCGCCCAGCACGGTGGCGCCGATGACGAGGCGTTCGAAGAGCCGCTGATTGATCCGGTCCACGCACTTCCGGCCGATCCCGGCACCCGGTACGACGAACACCAGCATGCAGGCGTCGAGCAGCAGTGACTGCGCGTCGATCAGCCCGAGGCCCACGCTGAACGGCACCTTGGACGTGTTGACGATGAGGAAGAACCACGCCGACGTGCCGAGGAAGCCGAGTTTGCGGAAGCCCGCGGAGAGCAGATAGAGCGACATGACGGGACCGCCGGCGTTGGCGACCATGGTGGTGAATCCGCCGAGCACCCCGTACGAGCGCGCCTTGAGCCGCTCGGCCGCGGTGGGCGGGGCCGAGCCCGCCGCCGGTTCCGCTCCCACGGCCGCGGTGCGGCGCCGCCAGACCGTGACGCCCGCCATGAAGATCAGGATCGCGCCGATGGAGGTCCGCACGGCGGCGTCTCCGGCCCACGTCATGAACAGCGTGCCCGCCACGACGCCCACCGCGACGGCCGGGAAGAGCCGCAGCAAGGTGGGCCAGTGCGCATGGCGCCGGTAGGTGAGCACGGCGAGCAGATCGCCCGCGATGAGGATCGGGAGCAGTACTCCGGTGGACTCGCGGGCGGGCAGTACCGCCGCGAAGACCGCGAGACTGATCGTGTTGGCACCGCTGACGGCCGTCTTGGAGAAGCCGACGAGTGCGGATGCCGCGGCCAGTGCCGCCAGTTGCCAGAGTGTGAGGGTGTCCATGCCAGGGACAGATCGTAATCCCTGTGATTGTCGGCCTTGCGTGAGCCCTGGCTGCCGCATGGCTATGCTGCGCTCCAAGCGCTCACCAGAAGCGCTCAAACGCACATCGCGCAGCGGTGGGTCCGGGTCTCTCCGGCCCTGACCCACCGGACGGACCTCAGGGGGCCAGCAGCATGCGGGAGCCGGTTGAAGTCAGGCGTCAGCGAATCCTGGCGGTGGTGGAGTCGCGCGGCGCGGTCAAGGTCAGTGCGCTCGCGGACGAACTGGCCGTCTCCGTGGTCACGGTGCGGCGGGACGTTGAGGAGCTGGCACGGGCGGGGCGGTTGCGGCGCGGGCACGGAGTGGCCCGGCCGGTGCGCGATCCGGCGGGTCCGCCGGCGGTTCCCGCGCCGCGGGGCGGCGATCCCGCCGCCGACGGGGGCGCGGTCGCCCTGGTCGTACCGGAGCGGCATTCGTACCTGTACGAGACGCTGCACGGAGCCCGGACCGTGCTGGAGGAGTCCGGGATCCGTATCGCGCTGTACCTCGCGCCGCAGTCGGCCGATGCCGAACGGCCGCTGGTGGAGCGGGCGCTGGCGGACGGGGCACGCGGACTGCTGATCGCCCCCCGGTGGCGCAGCTTGCTTTCCGAGGAGCTGGACTACGGGTGGCTGGCGGATGCCGGCGTGCCGACCGTGCTGATGGAGCGGCGGCCCCGGCCAGGCAGCACCCTGCACGCCCTGGACTCCGTCTGTTCCGACCACTGGTACGGGACGCATCTCGCCGTGGAGCACCTGGTGTCACTGGGCCACCGCCGGATCGTGCTGGCCGCCCGGGACGACAGCCCGACGGCACGCACCGTACGCGCCGCGTTCGCCGAGATCGCCGCCGCCCACCCTGACGTGGAGGACTGGACAGTGGTGCTGAGTTCGCCGGACTCGGTGCCCGGCCCCGGCCCGTCCGGAAGCAGTGGCGACGCACCCGGTCTCGATCTCGCCGCACTGCTGCGCGAGCGCGGGGCCACGGCTGCGGTGCTGCATGGCGACGTGGATGCGCTGATGCTGGTGCAGCGCCTGGCCGGGAGCGGTGTGCAGGTTCCCCGGGACTGCTCGGTGGTGGCGTACGACGACGTGGTCGCGGCGCTGGGCAGCACCCCGCTGACCGCTGTGTCGCCGCCGAGGGCCGAGATCGGCAGAGCGGCCGCCCAGCTCCTGCTCCACCGGCTCTCCGGAGCGGCCGGTGCGCTCGGCCCGGTGCGCCGGACGCAGGTGCTGCCCGAGTTGAAGGTACGGGGATCGGCACAGGCGATCACTCCCACCATGGACTGATCGTTTGACCGCTTGAATTTTCTTCTGAGCGATCTATTGACCGCTACCGATCAGCCGATCAGGATTCCCCGTGTCTTCATTCAGGAGCCGCGGGAGGCGCCCATGCCCGGTCGACACAGCCGTCGATCCGTGCTCGCCACGATGACCGCACTACCGCTGGCGGGCGCGCTGAGCGCCTGCAGCGGTGGCACATCGGGGGCGGACAGCACGAGCAGGACCAGCACCGTCAGCAACAAGGGCCGGAAGGCCACGCACATCACCTTCTGGTCCGCCCTGCGCGGGAGCCAGGAAGTGGTGGACGCGTTCAACCGGACGCACGACACCGTCCAGGTCGACTTCCAGCAGATCCCCACAGGGGGACAGGGCGGATACGCGAAGCTCAGCAACGCCTCCCGGGCCGACAACGCCCCCGACGTCGCGACGATCGAGTACCCCCAGATCCCGGGCTTCGCCATCGACGGAGTCACCCTGGAACTCACGGACCTGATGAGCGACGGCCTACGGGCCAAACTGCTGCCGCAGGCCCTGGGACTGACCACCTTCGAGAAGCGCGTCTTCAGCATCCCGCTCGACGTCGAACCGATGGTGATGCACTACCGCACCGATCTCTTCGAAACGTACGGCATCGAAGTCCCGCGCACCTGGGAAGAGTTCGAGGAGACGGCCCATACCGTGCGGAGCAAGGCGCCCGGCCGGCGGCTGGCGGCCTTCGCCACGGACGGTGCGCCGCAGTTCTCCGGGTTCGCCTGGCAGGCCGGCGCCCAGTGGTTCGACACCCGCGACGGCGCCTGGAACGTCTCGCTCACCGACGAGCCGAGCCGCCGCGTGGCGGCCTACTGGCAGCGGCTGATCGACCAGGACCTGGTCTTCATGACGCCCGTGGACAGCCGCCAGTACGACGCCCAGGTCAGCAACGGCCAGGTGCTGGTCCGGCTCAGCGGTGCCTGGGACGCCGGGGCCCAGATGAACGCCAGGCCCGGCCAGAAGGGCAAGTGGGCCATCGCGCCGCTCCCCCAATGGGACCCGGCCGATGCCACGCTCGGTACCCACGGCGGATCCACCTTCGCGGTCACCAGGAGCAGCAGGCACCCGGAGGCCGCTCTGGAGTTCATCGAGTGGCAGGTCTCGCACCCCGACGCGCTGCGCGCCCGGCTCTCCAGCGGGGCCAGCAGCCAGTACCCGGCCGCCCCCGGCCTCGTAGCCGTCGGCCGCAGGGCCTTCGACCGCAGCTACTACAGCGGCCAGGACATCTACACCCTGTTCGAGCAGGAGGCCCACAAGATCCGGGACGGCTGGACCTGGGGCCCGCGGATGACCGCCACGCTGAAGGTCATGCAGGACGGCTTCGCCCGGGTGAGCGGCGGCCAGGGCTCGCTGCTCGACTCCGTGCGCGCGGCCCAGCAGGGCACCATGCCCGACCTCAGGGCGCTGGGTCTGTCCACCACCGAGCACAGCAGCTGAGCCGCAGCCCGTCCCCCTTCCCTGCAGCAGAGAGGCAGGTGACACCGATGACCAGCCCAGTCACCACACCGGCTTCCGCCCCCGTGAGCGTCCCCGCGGCGGCGCCGGCATCCACCACGTCCCCGCGCACAGCCCCGAAGTCGGCCCGCCGCCGTGAACTCGGCGCCGCCGGCGCCCTGATGACCCCCTTCTTCATTCTTCTGGTGACGGTCTTCCTGATCCCGGTCGCCACCGCCGTCTGGCTCAGCTTCTTCAGCGACGACCAGCCTGGGCTCGGCTTCGGGCCGGAGCGCACGGTCTTCGTCGGACTCCGCAGCTACACCGCCGTACTGACCGACCCGACATTCCTCAGCGGTCTCGGCACCGTCGTCCTGTACTGCGTGATCTACATTCCGGTCATGGTGATCGGCGCACTCGCGCTGGCCCTGCTGCTGGACTCCGGCGTGGTGCGGCTGCGCTCCTGGGCCCAACTGGGGCTCTTCCTGCCGCACGCCGTGCCCGGCATCATCGCCGCCGTCATCTGGCTCTACCTCTACACGCCGGGGCTGAGCCCGGTCGTCGACCTGCTCGGCAAGGCCGACATCACGATCGACTTCCTCGGTGTGCACACGGTGGTGCCGTCGATCGTGAACATCGCCCTGTGGAGCAACCTCGGCTACAACATGGTGGTCTTCTACGCCGCCCTGCAGGCGGTGCCGCGCGAGGTCATCGAGGCATCCGTCGTCGACGGCGCCGGACCGGTCCGCACCGCCCTCCAGATCAAGACGCCTCTGGTGCGCTCCTCGGTCGTGATGGTCGCGATGTTCACTCTGATCTTCGCGCTGCAGCTGTTCACCGAACCGATGCTGCTGAGCCAGGCCACGCCGATGATCAGCTCGCGCTTCTCGCCCAGCATGTACATCTACGACGCCGCGTTCACCCGCAACAACTACGGCCTGGCCGCGGCCGCCTCGGTCGTGCTGCTGGTGTGCACGATCGCGCTCTCGTACGGCGTGACCCGCTGGACCAACCGCTCCAACGCCGCCGAGGAGGACGCCCGATGAGCGCGACCGCTCCCACCCGCACCGCCGCCGTCCTGCGGCCCCGGCTTCTCGGCCGCTCCGTCGTCAACCTGGTCGTCGGCATCTCGGTGCTGTACACCCTGCTGCCGGTGCTGTGGCTGGTCCTCGCCGCGTCCAAGGACCGGGACGCCCTGTTCGGCAGCGACGTGCTGTCGCTCGACCACTTCTCCTTCGCGCAGAACCTCAGGGACCTGTTCGCGATGGACGGCGGTCTGTACACCCGGTGGTACGGCAACAGCCTGCTGTACGCGGTCCTCGGCGCCGGGCTCGGGGCGCTGATCAGCATCGCCTGCGGGTACGCCTTCGACAAGTACCGCTTCGCGCACAAGGAGAAGCTGTTCGGCCTCGTGCTCGCCGCGGTAATGGTGCCGCAGACCGTGCTGGCCCTGCCGCTCTATCTGATGGCGTCGGGCACCGGTCTGGTCAACACGTTCTGGTCGGTCTTCATACCGGTGCTCTTCAATCCGTTCGGTGTGTACCTCGGCCGGATCTTCAGCCAGGGCTACGTACCGAACGAGGTACTGGAAGCGGCCCGGGTGGACGGGGCCGGCGAACTGACCACGTACTTCCGGGTCGCGCTGCGGATGCTCGGCCCCGGTCTGGTCACCGTGTTCCTCTTCCAGCTCACCGCGATCTGGAACAACTTCTTCCTGCCCATGGTCATGCTCTCCGACCAGGACCTCTATCCCGTCAGTCTCGGCCTGTACACGTGGAACAGCGCCGCCACCGTATCGCCCGAGTACTACCCCGTGGTGATCATGGGTTCGCTGCTCGCGGTCCTGCCGTTGATCCTCGCCTTCGCGCTGCTCCAGCGCTTCTGGAAGTCGGGGCTCACCGCGGGCGCCGTGAAGTAGCGGACCGCGCACCCCCCTCCGGAATCAGGAGAAGAATGACCGGCACCATCCCTCTCGCACCCACCGGACGACGGCCTCGCGCCGCCGTCGCCATGCAGCCGGGTACCGCGTCCGCGCTGCTGAACGCCCGGTCGCTGGCCGCGCTGTCACAGGTGTGCGACCTCGCACCACTGCCCGTACTCGACGACTTCACCACCGACCGGGCCCGTGCCGTGCTCGCGGACACGGAACTACTGGTCACCGGCTGGGGTTGTCCGCCCCTCGACGCCGTGGCGCTCGCCTCCGCACCCCGGCTGCGGGCGGTGGTGCACACCGCGGGCAGCGTCCGCGGGCACATCACCGACGCCTGCTGGGAGCGCGGCATCGAGGTGTCGTCGGCCGCGGCCGCCAACGCGCTCCCGGTCGCGGAGTACACCGTCGCGATGATCCTGCTCTCCGGCAAGCGGGTCCTGGAGCGGGCGCATGCCTACCGCTCGGAGCGCCACCGCGACGACTCGCTGACCACCTCGCCCACCCTGGGCAACTACCGCCGGAGCGTGGGCATCCTGTCCGCCTCGCTCATCGGCCGCCGGGTCATCGAGCTCCTGCGCCCCTACGACCTGCGGGTGCTGCTGCACGATCCGTACGTCTCCGACGCCGAGGCAGCCGAGCTCGGCGTCCGGCCGGTCGGACTCGGTGAACTGTTCGCGCAGAGCAATGTGGTGAGCGTCCACACCCCGCTGCTGCCCGCGACACGCGGACTCGTCAGCCGGGACCTGCTCATGTCGATGCGCCCGGACGGCGTGCTCCTCAACACCGCGCGGGGCGCCGTGGTCGACCAGGACGCGCTCGTCGACGTCCTGAGGATGGACCGCATCCGGGCGGTCCTCGACGTCACCGACCCCGACAGGCTGCCGCCCGGCCACCCCCTGTGGGAGTGCGAGAACGCCCTGATCACCCCGCATCTGGCGGGCTCCCAGGGCAATGAGTGGCAGCGGCTCGTCGACCTGGCGGTGGGCGAGGCCGAACGCTGGGCCGCGGGCGACGGATTCGCCCATCCCGTACGACGCGAAAGGCTGGCATTCCTCGCATGACCGATCCGCACCCGAACTCCCCGCTGGAACTCCCCGCCGACGACCGGAGCACGAGCCCGGTCACCGGCTACACCCGCGCGCACTGGGAGGCGGCGGCCGACGGACTGCTCAAGGCCGCCTGGCAGTGGGCCACGCCCGGCAGCGCGCTCCTCGACCTGCCCGGACGCCCGTCCGCGTCCGGGGTCCGTTCCGACGGTCTGGAGGGCTACGCGCGCACGTTCCTCGCCGCCGCGTTCCGGGTCGCGGGCGCGGACGGCAAGGACCCGCACGGCTGGCTCGACCGGTACGCGGACGGGCTCGCGGCCGGTACCCGTACGCCGGGCCGGGACGACGCCGAGTCCTGGCCGCTGATCCTCGACCACACCGTCTTCGGCCAGCCCATGGTGGAGTCCGCCTCGGTCGCGATCGGACTGCGGCTCACCCGGCCGTGGCTGTGGGACCGGCTGGACCCGGCGGTGCAGGACCGCGCCGAGGAGTGGCTGCGCGGCGCTCTGCGCCACACCCCCGCACCGAACAACTGGTACCTGTTCCCCTACTCGGTGGCCGGGTTCCTGGAGTCGGTGGGCCGCGGGGACGCGGAGACGGCTCGTGCCCGAGAGCGGGCACAGGACCTGATGGAGAGCTGGTACCGCGGTCAGGGCTGGTACGCGGACGGCGACGGCCGCGCCTTCGACCACTACAACGGCTGGGCGCTGCACCTCTACCCCGTGCTGGACGCCCACCTCTCCGGCGACGCCGAGCTGACCGCGCTCTACGGGGCGCGGCTGCGCGAGCACCTGGAGGGCTTCGCGCTGCTGTTCGGCGGGGACGGTGCCCCGATCCACTTCGGCCGTTCGCTGGCCTACCGGTTCGCGGCCGGTTCGGCGGTCGGGCTGGGCGCGCTCACCGGGCACACCCCGCTCACGCCGGGCGCCTCGCGCCGGGTGATCAGCGGGTCGCTGCGCTACTTCCTGGACCGTGGCGCGACCGGCACCGACGGCCTGTTGAGCCTGGGCTGGCACGGTCCGCACGAGGCGACGCTCCAGCCCTACTCGGGTCCCGCCTCCCCGTACTGGGCGTCCAAGGCCTTCGTCTCCCTGCTGGCCCCCGCCGACCACCCCCTGTGGACGGCCACCGAGGAGCCGGCACCGAGCGAGGGTCCCGACCGGGTGCTCGCGCTGCCGGCGCCGGGGCTGCTCGTCCAGTCGACGCGGGCGGACGGGATCGTACGGCTGCACAACCACGGCAGCGACCATGTCCGGCCGCACGAGGGCGAGTCGGCGGTGCAGGACGACCCGCTGTACAGCCGTCAGGCGTACTCGACGGTCACCGGTCCCACCGCGTGGGCGAACACGGCCGACAACCACCTGGCCGTGGTCGTCGCCGGGACTCGCAGCGGCCGTCGGGCCATCCGGCCGCTGGGCGCGGGCGGGGGCGACGGCTGGGGCTGGGCGGCGTCCTGGCACCGTCCGGTGTTCGCCGGCAGGGCGCCCATGGTGCCGGGGCTGCGGGTGGAGAGCGTGACGGTGGTCCGCGGCCGGTACGAGCTCCGCGTGCACCGGGTGCTCGGCGCCCCGCACGGCGCCCGGGTGGAGCAGACGGGCTGGGCGACCGGTCCCGAGTCCGCGGTGACTTCCGCGCTGCACGGTCTGCACGGCTGGGAGTCGCGGGACGAGGTGCGCGCCCCGCAGGGCACGGCGTACACACCGTGGGCGGTGCTGCCCCGGCTGGGCGCGGACGCGGAGGGCACGGTGGTCCTGGTGGCGCTGGCGTCGCTGAGCGCGGAACCGGAAGCGGACGCGCTCGACACGGTGGTGAGCGGGGTGAACGTCGACGGGGACACCGTCGAGGTGTGCTGGGCCGATGACTCGGCGACGACCCGGATCGCCTTCGGCCCGGTGACGGTCACGCACGGGTGACGACGCGGACGGGGGTGCGCGGCTGCGTACCCCCGTCGGTCCCCTTACGCGTCCGTGCGGATCACGACGGCGAGGGTGCGCGGCCCGTGCACGCCCTCGACCCGTTCGAGTTCGATGTCCGACGTGGCCGAGGGGCCGCTGATCAGCGTCGTGGGCCGCTCCGGCACCAGCCGGGCCACCGCCTCCGGTACGCCCACCTCCACGGCCGACAGGTCGACGACGCAGACATGGAGGTCGGGCACCAGGGACAGCGCCCGCCGCCCCTGGTCGGGCGAGCCGTCCAGGAAGATCGTGCCGGTCTCGGCACAGCCGGCGGCCGAGGCGGTGACGACCCCGTCGAGGGCGTCCAGTCGCGGGGCTGGGATGTCGGCGGAGTCCTGCTGGACCTCGCCGTCATACACGGTGAGCCACTGCGGGTCGAGGCCGGCGGGCACGCCGATCCGCCCCGCCCCCCGCTCCCGCAGCACCTCGGCGACGACCTCGGCCGTGCGGTCGGCGGTACAGGGGTGGACCTGCGCCTTGTAGTCGACGAGGCGGTCGGTGAACAGCGCCAGGCGCTCCTCGTCGGGGAGGGTGCGCCCGGTGCGGTAGGCGCGCGGGACCGGGGTGTCGGCGGCGGGTGCCAGGGCCAGGGCGTCCCGGACGCGGCCGAGCACCGTTTCGCGAGCGGTCGTCACTTCTCCTCCTCCTGCGGCTGGTTCTGCGCGTACGTGTCGGCGGCGGCCCGCATCGTCGCCGTGCCCTCGGCCGAGGCCAGCCAGGAGCGGAAGGTCTCCTTGGGCGGGGCGGGGGTGTCGCGGCTGTCGCTCCAGCCGTTGAACGGCGGGGGCAGATGCGAGATCTTCCCGTCCCGTCCGGCGAGTACGCGGCCGAGCCCGGAAGCCTTCTGGGCGGCCGTGAACAGCTTCGGGCTCTTCATCACTCCGGCCGCCGCCTTCATGGCGAGCTTCTCGGCCGTGGTGCCGGACTGTTCGGTGTGCTGGTGACGCAGCTCGACCAGCAGCGACGGAATGTCGATCTTGACCGGGCAGGCGTCGAAGCAGGCTCCGCACAGACTGGAGGCGTACGGCAGCGAGCTGTTGGGGTCGTCCTTCGCGGCGTGCATGCCGGCGAGCTGCGGAGTGAGGACGGCGCCGATCGGTCCGGGGTACGTCGATCCGTAGGCGTGGCCGCCGGCGCGTTCGTACACCGGGCAGACGTTGAGACACGCGGAACAGCGGATGCAGTTGAGTGCCTCGCGGCCGATCTTGTCGGCGAGGGCGGCGGTGCGTCCGTTGTCGAGCAGCACCAGGTGGAAGGCCTGCGGTCCGTCGCCGGGGGTGACCCCGGTCCACATCGAGGTGTACGGGTTCATCCGCTCGCCGGTGGAGGAGCGCGGCAGCAGCTGGAGGAAGACCTCCAGGTCCTGGTAGCGCGGCAGCACCTTCTCGATGCCCATGACGGTGATCAGGGTGTCGGGCAGTGTCAGGCACATGCGGCCGTTGCCCTCGGACTCGACGACGGACAGGGTGCCGGTCTCGGCGATGCCGAAGTTGGCTCCGGAGACGGCGACCTTCGTCGTCATGAACTTCTCGCGCAGGTAGGCGCGGGCCGCGGCCGCCAGGTGGGCGGGGACGTTGTCCAGGGACGGGTCCACGCCCGGGATCTCCTTGAGGAAGATCTCCCGGATCTCGTCGCGGTTGCGGTGGATCGCGGGCACCAGGATGTGCGAGGGCTTGTCGTGGGCGAGCTGCACGATGAGCTCGGCGAGGTCCGTCTCGTACGGGGTGATGCCGAGGGATTCGAGGTGCTCGTTGAGGCCGATCTCCTGGGTGGCCATCGACTTGACCTTGATGACCTCCTTGCTGCCGGTCTCCTTGATCAGCCGCGCGACGATCTCGTTGGCCTCACCGCCGTCCCGTGCCCAGTGGACGGTGCCACCGCGCTCGGTGACCTTGCGCTCCAGCTCCTCCAGGAGTTCGGGAAGCCGGTTCATGGTGTCGGTCTTGATGGCCGATCCCGCGTCGCGCAGCTCCTCCCAGTCGGGCAGCTCGCCGGTGACGTTGAGGCGTTTGGCGCGGATGGTGTGGGTGGCCTTGCCGAGGTTGCGGCGCAGCTGTTCGTTGCCCAGGTCGTCATGGGCGGCGGCGGGGAACTTCCGGTCGCCGCGCAGGTTGCCCGTGCCGTACGGGGAGCGGGGCGGGGTCGCCGGCATGCCGAGAAAGGTGCTGCTCATCGGGCGGCCTCCGTCAGGACGTGCGGCGAGGTGCGGGTGGCGGAGAGGATCTGGGCCAGGTGCAGGGTCCTGGTGCCGGACTTGATCCGGGAGAGTCCGCCGCCGATGTGCATCAGACAGGACGAGTCGCCGGCGGTGCACACGGCGGCGTCGGTAGTGGCGATGTGGCGCATCTTGTCCTGGAGCATCGCGGTCGACGTGCCGGCGTTCTTCACGGCGAAGGTGCCGCCGAATCCGCAGCAGGCATCGGCCTCGGGCAGCTCGACGAGATCGATCGAGTCGACGGCCCTCAGCAGCCGCAGCGGTTTGTCGCCGACCCGGAGCATGCGCAGGGAGTGGCAGGTGGGGTGGTATGTGACGCGGTGCGGGAAGTACGCGCCGACGTCGGTGGCGTCCAGCACGTCGACGAGGAACTCCGACAGCTCGTACGTTTTGGCCTTGACCGTGGCGACGCCCGCGCGCAGCGCCGCATCCCCGTACCGTTCGGCGACGATCTCGTGCTGGTGGCGCACCGAACCCGCGCAGGAGCCCGACGGCATGACGACGGCGTCGATGGAGGCGTCACCGAACTGTTCGGCGAAGTTGCGGACCAGAGGGACGGGCTCGCGTTGGTAGCCGGTGTTGACGTGCATCTGGCCGCAGCAGGTCTGCCCCGGCGGGAAGACCACTTCGTGGCCCAGGCGGGCCAGCAGAACCGCCGTGGATTTCACCGCCTCGGGGAAGAGCGTGTCTCCCAGACAGGTGGCGAAGAGTCCGATGCGCATGGGTCTCCCCGATCAGTTCTCTGCATGATCTTCAACGTGCTTTATGGTCCGACCATACTATCCTCCAGCCGAAACGAGAATGCGTGCGACACCGGCGAAGGGGTGACGCCCACCGGTACCCGCGCACACAAAAGCCGTCGCGGCGTCCCTGACAGGGGGCGCGGCGACGGCTCGGTCCGTGATTCAGGCAGTGGTCTTCTCGTCGACCAGCTTTCCGTGCAGCCCCCGGATGTGCGCCTCGACCACATCAGCGGCCCGCGCACCCTCGCCCGCCCGCACCAGGCGGAGCAGTTCGGTGTGATCCGCGTTGAGTGCGGCGGCGGTGGCCGGCCAGTCCTCGGCAGCCTCCAGGGCCCGCAGGATCAGCGGCCGGACCGACTCGCGGACGGCGGAAGTGAGCGTGGAGGTCAGCTCGTTGCCCGAGCTGCGGGCGATCTGGACATGGAAGCGGGTGTCGAGGTCGTTGAACTCGGGCACGTCGACCCCCGGCTCCCCCATCCGCACGAGCAGGGCCTCGGCCTCGTCCAGATCCGCCGCGGACGCGTGCCGCGCGGCGGCCTCGAAGCTGGACCGCTCCAGCGTGACCCGCGCCTCCAGCACGTCCTCCAGGCTGTAGCTGCCGAGGGCGAAGTGGAGCCGCAGCAGCCGCCCCAGCGCGTCGTCGGGGTTGCGGACGATGCGCGCCCCGGCGTCCGGGCCCCGGCCCGGCTGGGCCACCAGGACCCCGATGGTCTCCAGCACCCGCAGCGCCTCGCGCAGGGCCGACCGGCTGACCCCGAGGACCGGGGCGAGCTCCCGCTCGGGCGGCAGCCGGTCACCGGCCTTGAGATCACCTGAGAACACCCGCTGCTCGATGCTCTGGAGCACCAGTTCATGTGTCCGCGACTGCCGTACGGGCTGCCATTCGACGGGCATCCGCCACCCCCTGCCCGGCCGGAGCCGTTCCCTTGCCGACCACTCTTGTCCGAATCTCCCACTATGTCACACACGGCATGTGGTCGGACCAGAAAGTCGGACGGTGGCCGCTCTCCTGGCTCGCTCCTGCGGCGTGGAGCCCATCTTCCGGGTCGCCGGGTACTCCACGGGCTCCAGCCCGAAGTCGTCACGGAGCCGGCGCAGGCCCAGTTCGTACGACAGCGGAAGGATGCCGGGCAGTCCGGACGCGGGGGACGGTACGGCGACGCG
Source organism: Streptomyces sp. NPDC087901 (assembly GCF_044742205.1). Classification (NCBI taxonomy): domain Bacteria; kingdom Bacillati; phylum Actinomycetota; class Actinomycetes; order Kitasatosporales; family Streptomycetaceae; genus Streptomyces; species Streptomyces sp. NPDC087901. The sequence continues at coordinate 836,615 of NZ_JBIUUC010000002.1, read as the reverse complement.
GTCGTCGGGCCGGGGCTCGGGGGGATAACGGGATGCCGTCATCCGACGAGCCCGATCAGCCTCCTGCGGACGGCCCATCGGTACTCGCAGGTACTCGCAGGTACTCGCAGGTACTCGCAGGTACTCGCAGGTCAGGCTAGGACGGGGTGATGGGCGTGCCCTGGTGGAAGTACATCCGCCAGCCCGACTCAGACAGCCGCCAGAGTGAACTGCGTCTGACGCGGCGCCCGTTGCCCTCCGAGACGTACGTCAGGTGGACGAGCCCCGGGGCCAGCAGCACTCCGGACATCTCGGTGGCGATGCTCGGGTCGGGGGCGCTCTCGTCGACGGCGGAGGTGACATCCAGGATCGACGTCCTGTCGTAGCGCCGCCCCGAAGCTCCGAACTCGATGAACTCCGGGTCGAGGAGCTCGGTCACCGCGTCGGGCGACGCCCGCACGCCGGGATCGAGGAGCCTCAGTTCTCCCTCGACGGCGGCCCGCACGGACCGTTCCTCCTCGTTGCTTGCGCTCATGCGTGGACCCTAGGCGAAGACACGCGGACAGGCACGGACCCCACCCTCGGCCCGGACCAGCAGGACCCTGCCTTCACCGCCCCACCACCTCAGTCGGTGAAGACGCCGTGCCGGCCGGCCCCGCGGCCGAACCGGTCGGCACCTGACTGCGTCTCCCCCGCCGTCAGCGGCACCAGACCGTGCCGGTACTCCGCGGCCAGCGCGTCCGGCTCACTCAGATCGTGCTGTTCGCGCACGGAGAGCCGGTCGTGGCGCAGACAGAGTTGGGGGAACACGGCGATCTCCCGGGCGAGTTGCTCCGCCGCACTCCGGGACTCGCCCGTGGGGACGAGCCGGTTGACCAGCCCCATGCCGTACGCCTCCTCAGCCGGGACGGGCCGGCCGGTGAGAATCATGTCCATGGCGCGGCTCTCACCGATGAGGCGCGGCAGCCGCACCGTGCCGCCGTCCACCAGCGGCACACCCCATCGCCGGCAGAAGACTCCGAAGACCGCATCCTGTTCGGCGACCCGCAGATCGCACCAGGCGGCCAGCTCCAGACCGCCGGCCACTGCGTGCCCGGCGACCGCGGCGATGACGGGTTTGCCGAGCCGCATCCGGGTGGGCCCCATCGGCCCGTCGCCCTCGGCGGTGACGGTGTTGCCGCGTTCGGTGCCGATCGACTTGAGGTCGGCGCCGGCGCAGAACGTACCGCCCTCACCCCACAGCACGGCCACTGCCGCATCGGGGTCGGCGTCGAACGCACGGAAGGCGTCGGCCAGTTGACGGGCGGTCGGACCGTCAACCGCGTTGCGGGCCGCGGGACGCGAAAGGATCACCGTGAAAACGGGTCCGTCACGCTCGATCCGTACAGCGGGGCTCTCGCTCATCGTTCGCCTTCCCACGAGTGCCGGCCGGGCCCGGCGATGGGCCGTGCGCCCACCGGGCCCCGCCCCTCCGAGAACCGTACGGGAGGGAAGTGGACGCCGTGACCGAAGCACAGGGGCGACGCTCACCACCCGGCACCGGACATGCAGCGACCGGTCCTGCGGCACGGATGGCAACACGACAGCAGAATGCTGATAATCCTGATCACAAGAAGCAGCCCAAACCGACCCACGCCACACATGTCGGACTGTGGGCTGCCACTCGGTTCATAGGATTCTCACGCAGCGCGGTTACGGTTGCTGCCGTGACGCAGACGAGCCCGCCCGGCTGGCATCCAGACCCCGGGTACACAGGATTTGGCCCCATTCAGGAACGCTGGTGGGACGGCACTCAGTGGACCGATCAGCTCCGGGTCCCGCCGGCCACGATCCGCAGCCGCCGGATACGGATCGGCGCCGGCATCACCGCGGCGGTGGTGGTCCTCGCCGCCATCGGCGGCGGCGTGTATCTGCTGTCGGATGATTCCGGCAAGACGGACAACACCGCCACGGCCCCCTCCACCTCGCCTTCCCCGGCCCCCAGCCGGCAGCCCGGCGCACCGGGCGGCAGCGGAGGCAGCGGCGGCGGGGACGAGAGCCCCGGGCAGCAGCTGCCCCAGACCGAGGACGGCTATGCGACGGACATGGCCAGCGGTATCAGCATCCCGGTCCCCGACGGCTGGAAGGGAGAGTCGGGCATGGGCGCCGGCGTGACCACCGGCACGTACACCTGCCCCGGGGACAGCGGGGAGACCTGCGTACGCGGTGGAGTGTTCTCCGCGCCGGCCGCGGCGCTCAAGCTGAGCACCACCACCGCCAAGGCCACGGCCGAGAAGGACATCGCGACCAACGCCGAGCAGAGTTACGGGGGGGAGATCTACGACGGCATCACCTCGCACCAGCAGCTGAAGTCCGAGGCGGTCACGGTGGCCGGCCAGCAGGGCTACCGGGTGCGCTGGAAGGTGGTGACGAAGAACGGCGACGACGGATACGTCGAATCCCTGGCGTTCCCCTCACCGCAGGCCAAGGACATGCTGATCGTCGTCCGCTCCGGGTTCGACATCAACGCAAAGGCACCCGCACTGTCCGTCCTGGACGACATCACCAAGGGCATCAAGGCCGCCTCGGGCACAGGTTCCGGTCCGGGCACCACGGCGTAGGCCGTCAGCACGGGTGGCCGCAGCGGCCCGGGTGAGTACCCGGGCCGCCCGGACTGAGTACGTCGCCCGATCCCGCGCCGGTCCGATGTTGCTGGAATGGGGGCATGGCTCCCGACGCACCGCGCCCCCGCATGCAGCAGATGACCAGCACCGGCACCACGCTGGCCGTCACGCTGGCCCCGCTGGTGATCGGGGTCCTGCTGGCCCGCACCACGATGGCCGTGGACCCGCTGACCCCGGTGAACGCGCTGATCACCCGCACCGGCCACGGGACGGGCGTCTCCCCCGCCGAATGGCGCGGCTGCGGCCGGAGCGCGCTGCGCCGGTGCAGGACCTGGAAGCCACTGGCCCGGCACGGCGCCCGCCGGACCGCAGCCGCGGGCCGCGCCCCGGCTCAGCCGGTCCGATAGACGAAGGAGGGCCACGGTTCACCCGTGGCCCGCCACCACGCCTGCCGCACCCCTTCCGGATCCCGGTCGCGCGCCCGGGCGAAGGCGCTGACGCACGCCGCGTGGACATCGGTCAGCGTGGTACGCCCGGTGAGCTCCTTCATGCGGCGCAGGGCCTCCACCGCCGCGTCGGCACGACCGGCGTCGAGGTGGCCGTCGGCCGCGGCCCTCAGGGCCTTGGCAAGCCAGGACTGTGCGGCGGCGAGCCCTGCCTCGTGCGGTCCCGGGTTGCCTGCCGCCATGAGCTCCCGCAGGAGCGTCTCCGCCTCCTCGAAGCAGGCCGCGGCGCCTTCGTCGTCCTCCGCCCGGTACCGGGCCCGGCCGAGGATCCGTAGCCGGTCGGTGACCGCTGACCGCTGCACTTCCCCGCCGGACTCGGCAAGGCGGCGGGTGATCGACAGCGCCTCGCCCGCTGCGGCCACTGCGCCGTCGAATGCGTCCGTCACACGCAACCGGATGCTGAGATTGGCCAGTGTCCGGGCCAGCTCCGTTTCGTACAGAAGCGGATCGCGCCTGACGGCGCGGCGGTAGAGCTCCACGCAGCGTTCGGTGGCGGCCGCGGCCGCGTGGCCCTCACCTTCGCGGGCGTGACAGTGGGCCAGCGAGTCGAGGGCAACGGCGAGCCCGGGTTCGTGAGCATCCGGAGCGGTGACGGCCAACCGCTCACCGATGACTACGAGTTCCTCGCACACAGCCCGCTCCTCGGCGTGCGCGTCCAGCCGGTCGAGGTGGTGAGCCAGGCACTCCAGGGCAAGGACGAGCAGGGACTCATCCACTGCCGGGTCGCTGCCGTGCAATGCCCGGCAACGTGCCACGGCCTCCTCGGCCGTGGCACGGGCCCTCGGAAGGTCCCCGGTGGCACCGAGGCACCATGCCAGCTCGATGAGCAACCCGGCACGCAGCAAGCGGGCTTCCGGGTGGAACCTCGCAGCGAAAGGGGCGATGCGCTCCCCGGCGCCGTCGCCCACCTCGACCCCTTCCCCGAAACGGCCGAGTACGCGCAGACCGCCGGTCAGTTCGGCCAGCACCCTGGACTCGAGCAGGACCAGCCGGGCCTGCTGCCACAGGGGCAGCGACCGCAGCAGTTCGGCGCACTCGAAGTAGACCGTGACGGATTCGGCTGTGCGCCCGGCCCGGCCGAGAACCCATGCCTGCGCACGCAGGGCGGCGGCCGTGCTGCCCAAGTGCCGGTCGGCTCGCCGGGGCACCGCGGACCGGTAGACGGCCACGCTGTGACGGGCGGCCACGAGAGCCTCGTCGGGCCGACCCAGCCAGGCCAGCGCCAAGGTCCGCATCAGGTGGGAGAACGCGTCCTGGCTCGAGGAGGCGTGGCTGTCCGGGATCGAAATCGAACCCTCGGCCGCGGCGAGCGCCTCCTCGTATCTGCTTGCCTGGATCAGCAGTTGGGCCTGGAGTACGAGCGAACGGGCGAGCAGGCCCGGAGCACCGGGCCGTGCGCGAACCACAGCGGCCCGGCCCACGGAAACGGCCTCCTCACTCCATACGAGCCGGCGCTCCAGCGGCTTCGGCCGCACGAGCGTCCAGCGGGGCGAGGAACACCGGAGCAGTGCGACGGCGAGCAGCCCGCCGCCCGGTCGGCGCCCGTCCCGGCCGGCGGCCGCCCGCAGCAACGGCAACAGCATCCGGACAGCTCCCATGCGCTCCCCTTCGGAACCCGTCGGTGGTAGCTCCCCTTCGGAACCCGTCAGTGATAGAGGTGACTGCCGGAAGCGCCGCATGGTTGCGCGTGAGGCGGTACGAATCCGTCACCGGTCCGCCCCAGCGTTGCCACGGCGGGAAAACCGCTTCCCCCACGCTCATCCGGTTCTCTAGACTCGCCACGAAATCGCGCGCCGGCACTCCGAAGCGGCACGCGCACCGTGACCATCGAGGGGAGACCTGCCGTGCGCTACCGCACCGCTGTCGTCGTTCCCCTGTCGCGGTACGAGGTGATCCTGGTGTCTACCTGCGCCCGGCGCCGGCTGCGCGGCCGGCCCCGGACACCCGTGACGACCACCTGAGCCCTGTCCGCTTCTTGACGGACAGTCGACACGATGGCGCGCCCCTGCGCGCCGCGGTCGACGACAGGAGCTCCGCGGCCCCGTGAACGGCCGCTTCGTCCGGGCATCGCGCCGTCTTCTTCCGGATCACCCGAAAGGCCACGGACCGTGCGTACCGAACTTCACCGTCAACTCGCCAGCGCTCTCACCGACGTTCGCAATCTGGGCATCCTCGCCCACGTCGACGCCGGCAAGACCACCGTCACCGAGCGGATCCTCTACGCCACCGGCACCACCCACAAGCGCGGCGAGGTCCACGACGGGACGACCATCACCGACTTCGACTCCCAGGAACGCGACCGCGGCATCACCATCTTCGCCGCTGCCGTGAGCTGCACCTGGGCGGGCCACCGGATCAATCTGATCGACACTCCGGGGCACGTCGACTTCGCCGACGAGGTCGAGCGTTCGCTGCGGGTGCTGGACGGCGCGATCGCGGTCTTCGACGCGGTCGCCGGCGTGGAGCCGCAGAGCGAGTCGGTGTGGCGCCAGGCCGACCGGCACGCGGTGCCGCGTATCGCCTTCGTCAACAAGCTCGACCGGGCCGGCGCCGACCTGGACACGGCGGTCGCGTCGATCCGGGAGCGGCTGCACACGATCCCGCTCGTGGTCCAGCTGCCGATCGGCCGGGAGGAACAGTTCGGCGGAGTGGTCGATCTGCTGCGCATGCGGGCGCTCGTCTGGGCCGACGGCCGCGACACGTACGAGGAGGGGGAGGTCCCCGATGAGCTGCGGGAGGAGGCACGGCGGCGCCGACGGCTGCTGGAGGAGAAGGTGGCGGAGCTCCATCCGGCCGCGCTGGAGGAGTTCTGTGCACGGTCGGAACTCTCGGAGCAGACGCTGTCCGGGGCGCTGCGCGATCTGACCCGTACCGGTGAGGGTGTCGTGGTGCTCTGCGGTTCGGCCTACCGCAACCGCGGTGTCGAGCCGCTGCTGGAGGCCGTCGTGGCCTACCTGCCCTCCCCGCTGGACGTGCCGCCCGTGCGCGGCACGCTCGGCGACGCGGTGCAGGAGCGGGCCGCCGATCCGGCGGCGCCGTTCGCCGCGCTCGCGTTCAAGGTCAACGCGACGGCGACGGGCCGGCTGACCTATCTCCGTGTGTACTCGGGAACCGTCAGGAAGGGGGAAACGGTGCTGGACGTCGGCGCCCGCCGCAGCGAACGCATCAGCCGGATCCTGCGGGTCCAGGCGGACCGGCATGTCGACGTCGACGCGGCGGTGGCCGGGGACATCGTCGCGGTCATCGGCCCCAAGGCGGCCCGGGCCGGCGCCACCCTGTGCGCACCGGACGCCCCACTGGTCCTCGAACCGCCGACGGTGGCCGATCCGGTCGTCTCGGTCGCGGTCGAGGCCCGGCGGAGCACCGACACGGAGCGGCTGATGGCGGCGCTCGTGCGACTGGTCGAGGAGGATCCGTCGCTCGCGGTACGGACGGACTCCGAGACGGGCCAGACGGTGCTCTCGGGCATGGGCGAGCTGCATCTGGAGGTGGCGGTGGAGAAGGTCCGCCGCGCCCATGGCCTGGACGTCCGGGTCGGCCGGCCGCAGGTCGCCTACCGGGAGACGGTCGCCCGCGGCGTGTCCGGCCTGGTCTACCGGCACGTCAAACAGGACGGCGGGGCAGGGCAGTTCGCCCATGTGGTCATCGACGTCGAGCCGTGGGAGGACACCGAAGGTGACGAGGGTCCGGGCGCGGTGGAGTTCGTGTTCCGCTCGGCCGTCGTCGGCGGAAGGGTTCCGCAGGAGTACGTCCGGGCGGTCGAGGCCGGCTGCCGGGACGCGCTGGTGGAGGGTCCGATCGGCGGGCACCCGGTGACCGGGGTGCGGGTGACGCTGACCGATGGCGCCACTCACCCGAAGGACTCCTCGGAGATGGCGTTCCGCACCGCCGGACGGTTCGCGCTGCGTGAAGCGCTGCGTGCCAGTGCGATGGTGCTGCTGGAACCGGTCGTCGAACTCACGGCGACCGTGCCCGACGACGCCGTCGGCGGGGTGCTCGGCGATCTGGCCGCGCGGCGCGGCCGGGTGTCCGGCTCCACGGCACGGGCCGGTGCGGCGGTGATCACGGCGACTGTGCCGCTGGCCGAGCTGTTCGGCTACGCGACGCGGCTGCGCAGCCGGACGCAGGGCCGGGGGACGTTCACCACCCGGGCCACCGGCTACGCACCGGCACCCGCAGCGGTGTCCGGCGCGACGTCTGTGCGCTAGCGCACAGGGCCGGTCCCACCCGTCAGCGGGTGGGACCGGCCCCTGCGGCTTCCGACAGCTGCCGGATCAGTGAACCGGCACGGGGTACGTCGGGTACTCCACCCCGGACACGTGCTGCACGACCCGGATGACCTGGCAGGAGTAGCCGAACTCGTTGTCGTACCAGAGGTAGAGGATCGCGTTGTCGCCGTCGACCTGGGTGGGGCCCGCGTCGACGATGGAGGCGTGGCGCGAGCCGATGAAGTCGCTCGACACGGCGTCGGGAGCGGTCGTGAAGTCGATCTGCCGCTTGAGCGGCGAGGTCAGCGACACGTCGCGGAGGTAGTCCAGGACCTCCTCGCGCGTGGTCTCGCGGCCGAGCTTCAGGCTGAGAATGGCGATCGAGACGTCCGGCACGGGCACGCGGATGGAGCTGCCCGTGATCGTCGCCCCCAGGTCGGGAAGCGCCTTGGCGACGGCGGAGGCGGCACCGGTCTCGGTGATCACCATGTTGAGCGGCGCGGAGCGGCCTCGACGGTCGGAGCTGTGGTAATTGTCCAGCAGGTTCTGGTCGTTGGTGAACGAGTGGATGGTCTCCACGTGCCCACGCAGGACGCCGTACTCGTCGGCCATCGCCTTCAGCGGCGGGACGATCGCATTGGTGGTGCAGGAGGCGCAGGAGATGATCTGCTCGTCCGACTTGATCATGTCGTGGTTGACGCCGTGCACGACGTTGAGGACGTCGCCCTTGCCCGGCGCGGTCAGGACGACCTTGGCGACACCGGGGCGCAGGTGGTTCGAGAGGCCTTCACGGTCGCGCCACCTGCCGGTGTTGTCGATCAGGATGGCGTCGTTGATGCCGTACTCCGTGTAGTCCACCGAGGCCGGGTCGTCGGAGTAGATCATCTGGATCTCGTTGCCATTGGCGATGATCTTGTTGTTCGCCTCGTCGACGGTGATCGTGCCCTGGAACTGGCCGTGGATGGAGTCGCGCCGCAACAGCGAGGCGCGCTTGACGATGTCCTGGCCGGCCCCCTTGCGGACGACGATGGCGCGCAGCCGCAGACCGTTGCCGGAACCGGCCTTCTCGATGAGCAGCCGGGCCAGCAGCCGGCCGATGCGGCCGAAGCCGTACAGCACGACATCGCGCGACTCGCGACGCTCGATCTTGTTGACCCCCGTGGCGCCGGCGACGGCACCGGCGGTGAACTCCGCCTCGGAAAGGCCGCGGTCATCGGTCTTGTACGTCGCGGCGAGCATGCCGATGTCGATCTGGGAGGGGCCGAGATCGAGCGTGGTGAGGGCCTGAAGGAACGGCAGAGTCTCGGTGACCGAGAGCTCCTCGCCGTCGATCTGCCGGGCGAATCGGTGGGTCTTGAGGATGCTCACCACCGACTTGTTCACCAGGGAGCGGCTGTGCAGGAGGACGGTGACGTCCCTCTCGCGGTGCAGCTTCCCGATGATCGGGATCATCGACTCCGCGATCTCCTCGCGGTGCATCCAGTTGGTGAACGAGTCGTCATTGACAGTCACAGGTTTATCTTTCGAGCTAGGGGGCGCTCATATGCTAACCCGTCGCTCTTTTGATCATTCAAACGGTGCCGCCCGATGGTCACGGAGGGGCCCGGAGATACGCGGGCATGGCCGCGCCGTCGGGGGCCGAACGGGTTCATGCAGCGGACACGAAGCCTTCATGAAGAGGTCGGAATGCGCAGCTGACTCCCCCTGGTTTTCCCTGACATGACTGTAGGAGTAGCACTCAGCGCGACCGGATCAGACAACCAGATCGATGCCACCGTGCACCTCGCCCGGGAGGCCGCGGCCGCGGGGCTGCGGTCCGCCTGGTTCGGGCAGACCTTCGGCGCCGACTCCCCGCAGCTGGCGGCGATCGTCGGGCGCGAGGTCCCGGAGCTGCAGGTGGGAACGTCCGCGATCCCCGTCTTCGGGCGCCACCCGCTGATCGTCTCCAGCCAGGCCCAGACGGCGCAGGCGGCCACGCACGGCCGCTACCACCTCGGGCTCGCCCTCGGCACGAAGCCGCTGACCGAGGAGGCCTTCGGCATCCCCTACGAGCGGCCCATCGCCCGCCTGCGCGAGTTCCTCACCGCGCTGCGACAGCTCACCGAGACGGGCGGCGCCGACTTCCACGGCGAGCTCCTCACCGCGACCACCCCGCTCCCCGCACGTGTCCCCGGGGCCGAGGGCGGCATCCCCCTGCTCGTGGCAGCGATGGGCCCGCAGGCCCTCCGGGTCAGCGGGGAGCTGGCGGACGGGATCCTGCCCTACCTCGCGGGGCCCCGGGCCCTGGCCGACCACATCGTCCCGGCGGTCACCGCCGCCGCCGAGGCCGCGGGCCGCCCCGCGCCTCGGATCGTGGCCCTGGTGCACGGCGTCGTCACCGGCGACCCCGACTCCGCGCGCGAGACGGCCACCGAGCAGCTCGCGTTCTACGAGCAGTTCCCGTCGTACGCGCGGGTCATTGGGCTCTCGGGCGCCGCACGGGCCGGTGACGTGGCCGTGATCGGCGACGAGAAGGCCGTCGCCGCCGAGGTTCAGCGCTACCGGGACGCCGGGGCGACCGAGGTGGTGTTCTCCGGGACGGACCTGGCAGGGGAGGCCGACCGTCGCCGCACGTGGGAACTGCTCGGGGAGCTGGCGGGCTGAACGGGCGGGCCCGGGGGCGAATGCCCCCGGGCATCGGGGCGGGCGCCACCCGTCGTGGCGCCCGGATCCCGGACGGCCGGTCGGCTGCGGTGGAGCGGGATCACCCGGCCTCGCGGCCCCTTGAGGACAAGGGCGCCCAGGTGTAGCGCACGCGGACGCCCTGGTCGTGGAGCCAGGCAGCCTCACGGTGCCGGAGTTCGCGCGCGGACTCCGGGGCGATGGCGCTGGGCCAGCGGACGAGTACCGCGGTGACGTGGCCCGTCTGTGCCAGCTGCCTCACACGCCGCCACCCTCTGCGCCGGGCCGGGTCGGGCTCACCGTACGTGTCGGTGACGACCTCGGCGATCGTCAGTCCGCGCTCCCGGGCGAACGCGCGGCCTTCCGCCTGCGCACGCTGCGTGGCTTCCCCCGGCGCCCGCGGGGCACGGTCGGCGCATACGTACAGCACGACGGGAGAAGCGGTTTCACCGTGGGGAGTCATGGGCGCCCTCTGCAGACGGGTCGAGGAGGAGGGGTACCGCCCCGCGAGGGGGATGCCGCGGGGCCACGCGGTCGCTGCCGATCGACGGGGCAAGTGGCCCGCTTCCCGGTCGGACGGTCCGGGCCACGCTCCATCCGGGCCGTCGCTGCCGGGACCGGCACCGCGTGCGGCGTCGTCCGGTTCCCACGGTGTCAGGGGTGGGCCGTCAACTCCGCCCAGACGACCTTGCCTTCGGCCCGCGTCGAGCGTGCGGAGCCCCAGCTGTCCGCGAGTTGCCGAACGAGCAGGAGCCCTCGCCCGCTCTCTTCGTCGGGGCCGACGTGGCGCTCGGACGGGCGGACCGGGGTGGCGCCCTCGTCGTGCAGTTCGATGCGCAGGCGCCGCTCGTCGCCGGTCAGCGTGAGGCCGCACAGGACATGGCTGCTGGCGGTGTGGAGCACAGCGTTCGTGGTCAGCTCGGAGACCAGCAGCACCGCGTCGCAGCAGGTGTCGCCGGGCAACTGCCAAGCACGGAGCCGGTCGCGCACGGTGTCGCGGGCGGATTTCGCGCTGGTACGCAGAGCGGGCAGGCCGAACCAGTACTCCCGGCGCGGCGCGGCCTGCCTTAAGGCAGGGGTCGAAGCCGGGACCGAGGGCGTGGACAGTGTCACGGATGTCGCCTTCCAGCGCCTTCCGGAGGCGGGGCGCGGTGGGGGGATGCGGAACTGCGGATCGAACGGTGAGAGGCGCACGCCGAGGCGAGCGCCCGGCAGTGGGGTGCCGACGACGGCATCGATATCACGCGCCCTCTCCGGACCGGATCCTGCGTCATTCCTGTGACTTGGCCGCTCACACGTCCACTATGCGCGTGACAGACCTCATGCTGCAACCGACTCCCTGATAATTTCAGCAACCGGGGTATCACCCTGGCGTCAACATCAAATCGCTGCAAGAATGCCGCTGTTGACGGTTCACCAGGAGGTTGGGCGTGAGCGAAGCCCGTTCCAGCGCGAGCGCGCCGACAGTCCTGCGCATGATCCTCGGCCGTCGGCTGCAGGAAATGCGGCTCGCCGCGGGTGCCTCGCTGGAGGACGCGGCAAAGGCTCTGCGCATGACGACCCTGACGATCCGCCGGCTGGAAAAGGCCGAGGTCGCGCTGAAGCCTCTCTACGCGGAGAAGCTCCTGGAGACCTTCGGCGCGGACCGCCAGGAGATCGACGAGTTCGTCGAGCTGGCCGAACAGGCCAACAAGCCCGGCTGGTGGCACTCCTATCGCGATGCCGTCCCCAGCTGGTTCACGGCCTACGTCAGCCTGGAGTCCGGCGCCAAGACCCTCCGCACGTACGAGCCCCAGTACGTCACCGGGCTTCTGCAGACCCCCGACTACGCGCACGCCGTGCTGCGGGGCGGGTTGCCGAACGGCAGCGACGAGGAGCTCGCACGCCGCGTGGAGCTGCGGCTGCGCCGCCAGAGCCTGCTGGAGGGGGACGACGCCCCCACATTGTGGGTGGTCATGGAGGAAGCCGTACTGCACCGGGTGGTGGGCGGCCCCGACGTGATGCGGGAGCAGGTCGAGCGACTCCTGGACGTCTCCGAGCTCGCGCACGTCAGCCTCGACATCGTGCCGTTCACCGCGGGCGCGCATGTCGGAGCGTGTGCCCCGTTCACATACTTCCGGTTCGAGGAACCCGAACTTCCCGACATCGTCTACAGCGAACTCCTGTCCGCCTCGGTCTACCTGGACCAGCGCGCGGACGTCGTCTCCCATCTCGAGGCACACACCCGCATGGCGCTGCTGACGTCGTCCGCGGCCAGCACGGCGCTCTTGAACCGCATGCGCAAGGAGTACTCATGACGGTCACCGACGAGGGCATCTACAACGGCATGCCGGCCCACCATCTCGGGGAACACGGCTGGGAGCGTCCCTGGAGCGGTCCGAACGGCGGTCAGTGCGTCGAGGCGAAGCAACTGGCCGACGGCCGCGTTGCCGTACGCCAGTCCACCGACCCGGCCGGGCCGGCGCTGATCTACACGCCGGAGGAGATCGCCGCGTTCGTCCGCGGGGTCAAAGAGGGCCTCGCCGATCACTTGGCCGCCGGGTGACCCGGCGGTGAGCAGAAGGGACGACGACACCGGTCCCGTCCCTGGCCTGCGGGCCCGCAGACAACGCATGAAGGGGAGCACATGACCACCAGGCAGGCCGGCCGCGATCTCGACACGAGCAAGGCGCACTCGGCCCGGATGTACGACTACTTCCTCGGCGGCAAGGACCACTTCGAGATCGACAAGGAGGCGGCCCTGGTCGCCGCCCAGGCGCACCCCGGCATCTACGTGACCGCGCGAGAGAACCGGGCGTTCATGCACCGGGCCACCCGGGTCCTGGCGCAGGAGCACGGCATCCGCCAGTGGCTCGACATCGGCACCGGCATCCCGACCGAGCCCAACCTGCACCAGGTCGCCCAGTCCGTCGCGGGCGACGCCCGCGTCGTGTACGCGGACAACGACCCGCTCGTCCTCAAGTACGCCGAACGCCTCATGCGCAGCACGGCACAGGGACGCACGGCGTACGTCGAGGCCGACATCACCGACCCCGATGCGCTGATGCGCTCGGTGGAGGACTCGGGGGTCCTGGACTTCGACCAGCCCATCGCCCTCTCCCTCAACGCGCTCATGCACTTCATCACCGACCCGCACGACCCGTACGCCATAGTCCGCCGGCTGCTCGACCCGCTCCCGGCGGGCAGCGCCCTTGCCATGAATCACTGCACGCCCGATTTCGACCCCGTCACCTGGAACAAGGTCGCGGAGGTCTACACCAAGTCCGGGTCTCCGGTGCAGTTCCGTTCGCACAGCGACGTCCGTCGCTTCTTCGACGGACTCGACCTGGTCGACCCCGGCATCTGCTGCTGCCACCGCTGGCGGCCCGCCGAGTCCGCCACGCAAGAGCCGGAGATCGCTGACGCACAGATCAGCCTGCTGGCGGGCGTGGGCATCAAGCGCTAGGGCTCTCCTTCGGATCATGCCTGACCCCGTGAGCCCGGCATGGTCCGAAGGAGAGGTCCTGGGCCCTCGGGCGTACACAAGATCACGGCCGCCGGGGCGGCGCTCCCCGCCCGCCTCGGCACGGCCGACGGACCGCGCTTCCTGCCGGGCCCGATCGTCGTGACCCCCAGGAGTGAGGTCCACCCGCATTACCTGCAGGTGCGCGGTGCTGATGTGGATCAGCCGCGGGCGGATCGGCCGACGCCGGAGTCGCCCGGTCATTCCAGGCCGCATTCGTTCTTCGCGCTCTGGAACATTCCTCGATCTTCCAGGGCATCCGGCGATCCGCACGAGATCGGCGACGGTGGCGTCCGAGGGGCGGATGCGAGGAAGCAGGCGAGTTCGTCGGGCTTGGTGATGCTGCGGCGTGCGAGCAGCCAGCGTTGCCGGGTGGGCTCGTCGCCGTCGAACTCCCAGACCGCCGGCAGTCGGGCCGCAGCCCAGTCGTAGAGCCGCGGTCCTTGGCACCGTCGCCGCAGGAGAGTCGCTGCCATGCCTCGTTGGGGCCCGGCCAATGAGGTGCTCGATGCGGGGGCCGTGGACCTGCCGGGACTTCGGCACGGCCACGACGTAAGACATGCCGCGACTTCGTCGACGGGCGGAATGTATCCGCTTTGTATGCCCGCCTCCTTGAATCGCCGTGTCACCCGACGCAGGACGACAAGGGGAGAACCATGCACAGGAATTTCCGCCGGTCGCTGATCACCATGAGCGCGGTCGCGGCCACCGTGTTCACCGTTCCAACCGCTGTCGCGGCGCCGGTCGTGAACTCGTCGGAAGCCGCCATTGCCGCACGGCCCGCCTTCAAGATGCCCTTCGAGTGCAACCAGACATGGCTCGGCAACAACTGGTCGGGGCACAGTCCCGCGCACTCGATCGACTGGAACCACTACGACGCGAACGGCACCCCGGACGACCTGGGACGCCGGGTGTTCGCCAGTGCCGGTGGCACGGTCCTCGAGTCGTACTACTCGACGGGCGCCGGATACGGGAACACGATAGTCATCGGTCACGGGGGCGGCTGGCAGACACGGTACGCCCATCTGAGAACTCGTTCGGTGGCCGCGGGCGCCACTGTGAACGTGGGCCAGCTGATCGGCGAGGTCGGCAACACCTCGGCCCTCTACGACATCTCCCCGCACCTCCACTACGAGCAGAAGCTCAACGGAGCGGTCGTCGTCGCGGTCGTCCAGGGTGTCACGTGGAGCGACTACCTCAGGCGCAACCAGGTCAGCAACAACAGATGCTGACACACCGCCGGGTGTCGGCGGGAGGACCGACCGGCACCCGATGACCCCCTGTGCCAGGTGCGGGTGCGACGGCGGTCGCACCCGCACCTGTTTCCATCGGCGCCGCTCAGAGGCTATCGGGTGGCCCGGGATCCGAATGGGGACGCGGTCCGGTGCGTGCGGTTCCAAGGCGGAGGAGGAAGGCGACGCGGCGCGGCGCCGACCGGCGACAGAGCGGAAAGCGTGCGTGCCAGGGCGTGACCGCCCGGTCGGAGGTCACCCGACAGCCTCTCTGCGCATAGAGCGGAGTTTGGCGTCCACCGGCCCGGCCTCGTCGGGCAGGCCCAGGCGGCGCCAGATCGCGAGGGATCGATGGAAGTAGTGCCGCGCAGTCTGCTTGCGGCCGGTCGCGTCGTGCAACTCGCCCAGCAGGCCCGCCACCCGGGCCTCGGCGCGGCGGTCCCCGAGCTGCTGCTGCACAGCGAGTGCACCGATCAACAGTGCCGACGCCTCACCGGCGTCGCCCTGCCGCAAGCACAGTTCCGCGATGCTCTGCTGCACGTACGCGGCGCAGTGCAGGTCCGCCAACTCGTCGAAGATGCCGAGGGCTCGCTCCAGCTCGCCACGCGCCGCCTGCGGTTCGCCACGCAGTTCGTGCAGCACTGCGACCCTGCGGCGCACCTGTGCCTCGCGGTGCCGGTCCCCATCGGCACAGGACAGCTCCAGGGCCCCTCGCAGCCAGCCGGCCGCGGCCTCCGGGTCCTTGCGCTCCAGCCAGACGGAGGCGATCGCGTTGCGTGCCACCGCCTCGCCGTGCCGGTCGCCGTGCGCGGCGAAGTCCTGGAGCGCGGTGGTGAACGTCCCGAGCGCGGCGCCGAGATCACCCATGATCCGGTGGACCGAGCCGGACCCCACCGCGGCGATCGCCTCCCCCGTGGGGTGTCCGAGCTCAGCGAAGAGCGCCCTGGCCCGATCGAAGGAGGCGAGCGCGTCCGGGTACCTGTCCTGGTAGAGATGAAGCTGGCCGAGGTTGCGCAGCAGGGCCGCAGCCCTGACATCGTCGTGGTGCGGCATGGCGTCGAGCACGAGCCGGTGGGTCCGCAGCCAGTCCCCGTAGTAGCCGCGCATGTCGAAGAAGCCCGCCAGTTCGATCGCCAGGTCAGCGGCCCTGTCGGTCCGCCCGAGCCGGACGGCGGCGTCGACGACGGCGACGAGGTTGCGGTGCTCGCTCTCGAACCAGTCCACGGGCCGGGCGCGCACCATGGGGACGAGATCGTGCGCCGGTCCGTCCGGCAAGCCCCGCTCGTCGGGCTCCCCCAGCACACCGAGGAAGCGGGTGGGCATGGCAGCGTTGGCGGAGCGGGCGAGGGCGGTGAGCGCGTCTATGACCCGCAGGCGCCGCCGCAGCCGCATCTCCTGATTGTCCGTCAGGACCAGTTCCCGGGCGTAGCACCGCAGTAGGTCGTGCATGCGGTAACGGTTCAGGCCGAGACGGTCTCTGCCGACGACTTCGACGAGGTGTTCGTCGAGCAGGGTGTCCAGACCCCCCGCCGTCTCACTGTCGCACCCCGTCGCAGCGGCGACGAGCCAGCCCGGGACGGCGTCGCCGGGCAGGTCTCCGAACGTGCGGAAGGCGGTGGCGGCGGGCTCGGGCAGATGGCGGTAGCTGAGTTCGGCGCCGGCCCGCACCTCCAGCTCGCCGAAGCGGACCGCCCCGAGGCGACCGCGCTCGTCGCGCAGCGAGTCGGCCAGCGTGCCGACGCTCCAGCCGGGCCGGTTCACGAGCCGGGCGGCCGCCATCCGCACCGCCAGCGGCAGTGATCCGCACTCGGCGAGGACACGGTCGGCGTCGGCCCCCTCCCGGCGCAGCCGGTCCGCGCCGACTATGGCCCCGAACAGGGCGCGGGCGTCATCGTGCCGCATCAGCCCGAGCGGGCAGGCGCGCGCCGGCAGGCCGGGCATCCGGCGCCGCGAGCTGACCAGCACCGCCGAACCGCCGGAGCCCGGGAGCAGTGGGCTCACCTGTGCGCTGCCCAGGGCGTCGTCGAGCACGATGAGGAATCGCCGCTGGGCCAGGCGGGAACGGAACATCGCGGCGCGTTCGCCCGGTTCACCGGGTATCGCACTGTCGATGACGCCCAGGCCGCGCAGCATCTCGGCCAGGACGTCCGCCGGCTCACGGGGGCATTCGCTCGTTCCGGCCAGGTCGACGAAGAGCTGCCCGTCTGGGAACACGTCACGCACGCGGTGGGCGACATGCACGGCCAGCGTGGACTTCCCGACACCCGGCGGCCCCGACACCGCCGCGACCACGGGCTGCCGGCCAGCGGTGGACAGTAATTCCTCCAGGTCGGCGACCTCGACGGCGCGTCCGGTGAAGTCGGGTATGTCCATCGGGAGTTGACAGACGGACACGGGCGTTGCCGCGCGATGGCGGCCCGGGTAGCCGTTGACCTCGGCGCCGATGGCCCGCAGCGGTTCGCTCGGCTCTATCCCCAGCTCGGCGGCGATCACCTGCTCGGCCTCGGCGTACGCGGACCGCGCCTCGGCACTGCGGCCCGCGTCGTTCAGCGCGTGCACGAGCATCCGCCACAGGTCCTCCCGCAGAGGGCTCTCGGTCAGCCGGGACCGCAGGGCGGAGACCAGGTGGGCGTAGTCCCCGAGCCGGAGCCGTAACTCGAGGCATTCGTCGACAGCGATGGACCGCAAACCCTCCATGCGCGTGATGGCCGGGTCCCACACCACGCTGGAGGGCACGTCCTGGAGCACCCCGCCGCGCCACAGCCCCAAGGCCATTTCGTAGGCACGCAGTGCCGCGGCGTCCTCGCCGCGGTCGCGGGCGGCGCGGGCCGCGGCGAGCTGCTGCTCGAAGAGCAGCATGTCCACCTCCCCCGGCTCAATGCCCAGCGAGTAGCCGGAGGGCTCGGTACGCAGTCCGCCGACCGCCGTGGGGGGCAGCCGCAGCCGCAGCGTCCGTACGTACGTGCGCACGTTGGCGACCGCGGACCGAGGTGCGCCACCGGGCCACAGGACCTCCGTCAGCAGGTCCAGCGAGACGAAGCCGTTCGGCTGGAGCAGCAGGGTCGCCAGTACGGCCCGGGGCTTGGCCCCGCCGATCCGTACCGGGACACCGTGCGCCCTCACCTGGAGCGGCCCCAGGACTCCGAATGTCGGCTCCCTCACCGCAGTCCTCCGTGGTTTCGGTAACTTCGGTGCAGCGTAACGATGTTCGAAGCCCCTCCTGACGAAATCCGGGTGACGACTCCCACTCGATCCGTTCAGCGCTCGCCGCCGATCTCGACGCGTGGGTCAGACTGCCCACCCGGCACCGCGCCCGCCAGGGGTACGGCCCCCTGGCGGAACGCTCCTGAGGACGTTCGTTCAGGCCCGATGGTCCATGGCTGGACCACCGTGGATGCTGCTCCGTGGGGCCGACACGGGCGGCCGGGCGCGCGGCTCACTACGCCGCCATGACCTCCGGCACACCGGATTGACCTGGTTCGCCGACGCCGGAGCCCAAGTACACGTCCTCCGCAGGATCGCTGACCACCACCGGGCGCTACCTGCACCCGGACGTACACAGAAACACGGCCGCCGGGGCGGCATTCTCGGCCCACTTCAGTGTGCTGCGCGCACCGCGCTCACTGCCGAGCCCGATCGTCATGACCCGCCGACCGCGGTCAAGGACGCCGGTCCCCAACCGGTCCCCAAAAATGATCAAAGGCCGGTTTCGGATTGCTCCGAAACCGGCCCTGATCTACGACTGTCTCCAGTCGGGACGACAGGATTTGAACCTGCGACCCCTTGACCCCCAGTCAAGTGCGCTACCAAGCTGCGCCACGTCCCGTTGCCCGCCTGACCTGGGGTTTCCCCCTGGCTGAACGCGCATGAGAACAATACCGCACTTCAACCGGTGGTCACGAACCCCTTTGGCCGCTTGACCTCAACCACGCTTGATGTTGAACGCTGAGCGGCATGACGAACACGACCGCCGCAACGGCGCCCGCATACCGCGACCTGCCCCGGCTGATGAGCCTGATGACCGGCGACGAGAAGCACGGCCCAGCCGCCACCTCGACCCTGGACGCCCTGTGGGTGCTGTACGACCGGGTTCTGCGGGTGACCCCGGAGACCGCCGACGCACCGGACCGGGACCGTTTCCTGCTGTCGAAGGGGCACGGGCCGATGGCGTACTACGCAGTCCTCGCCGCGCACGGATTCTTCGACGAGGAGCTGCTGGCGGGCTTCGGCTCGTACGGATCGCCGCTCGGACACCATCCCGACCGGCTGCTGGTACCCGGCGCCGAGATCGGAAGCGGGTCGCTGGGGCACGGGCTGCCGCTCGCCGTGGGGAGCGTGCTGGGGCTGCGGGCCCAGGGGCTGACCGGACCGCGGGTGTGGGTACTGACCGGTGACGCCGAACTGGACGAGGGCAGCAATCACGAGGCGATCGCCTACGCGGGCCCGGCCGGCCTGGAGCAGCTGCACACCGTGGTCATCGACAACGCCTCGGCGACGTACGGCCGCCCCGGCGGGATCGCCGACCGGTTCGCGACAGCGGGCTGGTCGGTCGCGTCGGTGGACGGGCGGGACCACGAGGCGCTGTACGCGGCCTTCACCGCACCGCACCCCGGGCAGCCGAGGGCCGTGGTCGCCCGGGTCGCCCCCAAGCGCTGAGCCGTAGCACGAAGAACCGACGAGACCCCGAGCCGAAGAAGAGGAACACCCCCATGGACACGATGCGTGACCGCTTCATCGCCACCACCACACGGCTGCTCGACGAGGACCCCCGCCTGGCGCTCGTACTGGCGGAGATCAGCCGCGACGGATTCGGCCGGGCCGAGCAGGACCATCCCGACCGGGTCGTGAACGTCGGCATCCGGGAACAGCTGCTCATCGGGGCCGGGGCCGGGATGGCGCTCACGGGGATGCGACCGATCGTCCACACCTTCGCGAGCTTCCTGGTGGAGCGGCCGTTCGAGCAGGTGAAGCTGGACTTCGGCCACCAGGGGGTCGGCGGAGTGCTGGTGAGTGCCGGGGCCTCGTACGACTGGCCGGCCGGCGGGTTCACACATATGGCACCCGGGGACGTGGCGCTCATGGACACCCTGGACGGCTGGACCGTGCACGTTCCGGGCCATCCCGACGAAGCCGAGACGCTGCTGCGGGAGGCGGCCGCCGGGGACGGCAGGGTCTACGTACGCCTGTCGTTGCAGTCCAACGACCGGGCGCGCCCGGCCGGCGGGACGGGCGGGTTCACCAGCGTGCGCGAGGGAACGGGCGGCGTGGTGATCGCGGTCGGACCGATGCTCGACAACGTGCTCACCGCGACGGAGGGCCTCGACGTGACCGTGCTGTACGCGACCACCGTGCGGCCGTTCGACGGCGAGGGACTGCGCCGGGCGGTCGGTGACCGGACCACCGCCGACGTCGTGATCGTCGAGCCGTATCTGGCCGGCACCTCGACGGGCGCCGCCAACGACGCGCTCGCCGCCGTCCCCCACCGGATCCTGGGACTCGGCGTGGCCCGCGAGGAGCTGCGGCGGTACGGGCAGATGGACGAGCACCTCGCGGCGCACGGTCTGGACCCGCGCGGCCTGCGGGAGCGGATCGGCGGCTTCCTGGGCGAGTGAAGCGGCGGGTGAGGGCGACGGAGGAGGCGGGTGAGGCCGCGGACGTGGGCCGTACCGGCCCATTGACCCCGCCGAAGGCGTGAACCTACGCTGGGCAGCGCACTCGGAAAGCGCTTTCTACCCTCCTCGGAACCTACCGCACAGGGAGCGCCCAATGAACTGTCGCCCCTCGATCCGTGGCGTCCTGCGGAGCCTGTTTCCCCCGCGCGACCTGCTTCCGGCGGCGGCCCTCGCCCTCTGCCCGGCACTCACCCTCTGCCTTTCGGCGAGCTCGTCTCCCCCGGCGCACGCCACCCCCGCGCGGGCCCCCGCCCTGGTCCCCGTCACCTGGCCGCAGCCCGCCTTCCGCGAAGCGGAGTGGTTCACGACGACCGGCGGGGCACACGGCGGAGCGGTGACGGAGAACCGGGCCGACGACTCCGGCGGGCGGCGGATCACGGAGATCGAGGACGGCGACTGGATCGATCTCGGCGCGCTGTCACCCGGTAACGCCGACTCGGTGACGGTCCGCGCCGCCTCCGGCGGCATCGGCGGCGCGGTCGAATTCCGGGCCGGGTCGCCGGCCGGGCCGCTCCTGGGCAGCCTCGCCGTCCCGTTCACCGGCGGATGGGACCGCCCCGCGTCGCCGACGGCCCGGCTGACGGGGGCCAGGGGCGGGGTACGGCTGTTCGCCGTGTTCACCAATCCCGCGTGGCGGGCGGGGGCGGCAGACCTGTTCGCCATCGACTGGTTCCGCTTCGACGGCCCGGCGGACGGCGACGCACAGACCGCGTCGCGCGCGCCGGCACCGCCGGAAGCCGGACCGGCCTGAGAGGCCGGTCCGGCTTCCGTGTGCTGTGCGGGTGTCAGGAGTGGATGAGCACCTGCGCGAGAGCCACCCGGCCGGTGCCGGAGGTCACGATCCTCACCGTGCGGGTCCGGCTGTCCAGGTTCACCAGCGTGGGACGCAGCGCCTTCCCGCTGACGTGCACCGTCCCTTCGTCCGTCACGATGTCGAAGTCGGCCGTGGTGGAGGAGGAGTTGTTCCAGACCTCGACCTGGCGGATGTGCCGGACGCTGCCGAGGTCCACCTGCCACCAGGCACCCGCCTCGGAGAGCGTGCGGGTGTCCGTGTTGGTGTCGGCGTCCAGGGCGAGTGCCGCCGTCGCCGTGCCCTCGGTGGAGGACTGGGTGGCCGTACCGGTGCGCGCGAGGTCGGTGCGCAGTTGCTCGACCGGACCGCTGCGGGCACCCGCCCCGGCGGCTACGGCGAGCGCTTCGGCGGGCAGCCGGTCCAGCCCGGTGAGGTTGTCCGTCATGACGGAGCCGCGGCCTGCGAGTGCGGGTGCGGCGGTGTCGGTCCAGTTGTCGCGCGCGGTGTTCTCGATTCCGTAATCCGCCCAGTTGGAGACCCACTTGTAGCCGATGCGGGTGATGACGTTCTTCTCGACAGTGATGTGCGAGGACTGTTCGTCGAGGTAGATTCCGTTGCCGTCGCGCTCGGTGTTGCCGTACGCGGAGCGGTTGATGTAGTTGCCGCTCAGGACGGTGCCGGGCTGGGCGCCCTGGGTGTAGATGGCGCCGCCGTCGTGCTGCTGCTGCGCCACCTCCATGACGTCGGTGATGCGGTTGTCGGTCACCTTGTTGTCGCGCAGCACGGACGTCTGCGCCTCGGTCTGGTTCCAGCCCCAGCCGACGGAGATCCCGGAGTACGGGAGGTGGTCCAGGCTGTTGTGGTCGACGGTCAGCTCTGCCTCGTAACCCGCCCAGATGCCCACCGCGTCGGTGTACTCGACACCGGTGCGGCTGATGGTGTTGTACGCGACGGTGTTGCGCTCCCCGGTGAGTTCGGCGCCGGGCATCGGCTCGGTGTCGCCGACGTACACCGCGCCCGAGGACAGGTCGGTGAAGGACGAGCGGGTCACGGAGCTGTCCTTGGTGCCGGCTTCCAGGACCGCACCGGTCCCGCCGAGATGGGTGAAGCGGGTGTTGTCGATGCTCACCCCCCGGCCGCCGCGGACGGTGACCGCGGCGGCCGGCTTGGTGTAGAAGCGGCCCGCGTGGTCGACGGGGCCGGTGGCTCCGGTCAGGGTGAGACCGGCCTGCATGCCCGCATAGCCCTCGTCGGTGCCGGGCTGGCGGTACGCCGCATACGCGAAGCCGATCCCGCTGACGGTGACGTCGTGGGCGCCGTCGACGACGAGCAGCTGTTCGGTGTGCGGAGTGACAGCCTGCGCGTGGCGCATGTTCTGGCCCTTGCGCGGCAGGTAGGTGACCGTGCGGTCCGTCGAGTTCCAGACGAATTCGCCCGGCTGGTCAAGCAGTTCGGGGGCGTTCTCGAAGAAGGCGACGCCGCTGTAGCGGCTGGAGTCGACGGTGGTGGAGTCCCAGGCGGGTCCGGTGCGCCCGGTGCCGCTCGCCGAGTTGGTCCAGCAGGGCTGGGCGAAGGTCATGGTGTCGCCGCTGACGCCCGCGATGCGGCAGTGGTAGTTGCGCCAGCGGACGCGGATGACGGCCTCGGCGTCGGTGGGGCGCTGCCACCGGTCGATTCCGGTGGCGGTGGCGCCCGTCATACCGGTCCTGGTCGCGTCGCACGTGGCGGCCGCGCAGGCCTCACCGCGGGCAGGGGTCGCGCGCTTGCCGTCGACGAAGAGCTGACGCGGGGTGACGCCGGCGGGGACGCCGGCGCTCCAGGTGCCGTCGGTGTTCTGCCGCCAGCCCGTGATGTCCTGCCCGCCGGAGAGGACGGGGCGGGCGCCGGGGGCCGCGGTCCAGGTGACTCCTGAATCGGCGGCGCCGAGCTTCAGGGGTTCGCCGAGCCGGTACGTACCGTCCATGAGGAGTACGCGGACCTCGCGTCCCGTCACCGTGCGGGCCAGGTCGCGGGCCGCTTCCGGGGCGCAGGGGCGGACGACGGTGCAGGAGGTGCCGCGGCCGTCCGGGGCCGCGTACAGCGTGCGGGTGCCGGGTGCGGCCTGGGCGGCCGGGACCGCGAGGAGGGCGGTCAGGACGGCGGCGGTGGCGGCAGCGGCGGTTCCTCGTACGACGTTCACGGTGCGGTTCACGCGGTGGCCTTCCAGTCGGGGTGGCCGGGCATGGGAGGGTTGACGGCTCCGAAGAGCCAGTCGCGCAGGAACGGGTCGACGGACCGGTCGCCGGTGACGTCGACGGCGTGCCGGATGAAGGCCTCACTGGTGTACGTGGAGTCCTTGAAACGCTTCACCCACGCGCGCATGACCCTGTCGAACGACGGCAGGCCGATCTGCAGGCTCAGGGCGTACAGGACGAGTGCGCCGCCGTCGTAGATGTTCGTGCCGCCGAGCGCCTTGGGCAGTCCGGGCGGGCCGTCGGCGGCGCGGACCGCGTCGAGCTTCTCGTACGTCGACTTCATCTTGTCGGCGAAGACGGACCAGCCGCGCTCCTCGCCGTACAGACCGGCGTAGTACACCGCGGGGCCCTCGTTGAGCCAGGCCTGCTGCCAGTCGTTCGGGGTGACGGAGTCGCCGAACCACTGGTGGACGAGCTCGTGGACCATGGTGGTCTCGTAGCCGGGCTGCCCGTTGGCGTTGAGTTTGAACCAGTTGGTGGAGAACAGGGAGAGGGTCTGGTTCTCCAGGGCGTCGGTGTAGCCGTCGTAGATGTGGACGCCGTAGACGGAGAACGGATAGCGGCCGAACTTCGCCTCCAGCCAGGCGAGATGGTCGGGGGTACGGGCCACGATCGGGCCGTACTTGTCCTCCTGGCCCTGCGGGACGATGTGCCGCAGTGCCAGGCCGCGGTGGCTGCTGCCGTACAGGTAGGTGCCCTTGACGACGGCGATGCCGATGAGTTCGGTCGCCATGCGCTCGCGGAGGGCGAAGTGCCAGACGGTGGAGCCGTCGGCGCGCGGGGTCCGGTGGGTCAGCTCGCCGTTGGCGGTGGCGACGAAGCCCTCGGGGGCGCTGATGTGGAAGGTCCACGTCGCCTTGTCGGACGGGGTGTCGTTGCAGGGCAGGAAGGTGTCGGCGCGCGAGGACTGGGCGGCCGAGGCGAAGCCGCCGTCGGTGCCGAACTTCCAGCCGGTGAGGCCGAGTCGGGGCGCCTTGCCGTTACCCCGGTAGTGGATCTCGGTGGTGAACGCCTGACCGTCGTGAAGCGGGCGGGCGGGTGTGACGGTCAGCTCCTGGCCGCTCTTGCCGGGCGTGAGCGCCCAGGTGGCGGCGCGGCCGGCGACGGTGACGGAGTCGATCGTGTGGCCGTCGGTGTCCAGGTTGAAGGCGGAGAGGTCCTGGGTGGCCTTGGCACTGATCCTCACGGTCGCGGTGAAGTCGTACGTCACCGGGGTGAAGTCGAAGGTCAGGTCGTAGTGGACGACCTGGTAGCCGCCGTTGCCCAGGGTCGGGAAGAGCGGGTCGCCGACTCCGTCGGAGCCGGGCCTCGGGTCGAAGCCGTGCGGCCGGGCGGAGGCGGGCGAGCCGAGCACGGGTACGGCGACGGCCGCGGCGACCGCCGCCCCGCCGAGTCGGAGGGCCGTGCGTCTGCTGGTGGGAGCGGTCATCACTTCTTGCCCTTCTGGAAGGCTTCCTCGAACTCGCCGCGGGCCTGCTCGCCGCCCTTGGCCAGGTAGTCCTTGACCAACCGGTCGTAGGCGGACATGGGCTTGCGGCCGGCGATGATGTCCTTCAGCGCGTCCTGCTTGAGCGTGTAGAGGCTGCCGTAGCCCTTGGAGTCCCAGGTGGGCGAGGAGTACTGGAGCGTGGGGTCCGGCTCCATGAGCGGGATCATCTTGGTGAAGGCGTCGTGCACATGGCGGACGCCCTGCTCCGAATCGGCGCTGAAGATCGCGGGCACGGCGGAGGCCATGAACTTCCAGGGCACGGTGACGTCCTGGGTGCCCTGCTTGGTGAGCGCGGGGTTGCCCTTGGCGTCGCGGGTGAAGTCCTTGCCCTCGACCCCGTAGTTGATGAGGGTGTACTCCTCGCTCCCGAACGGCGAGGCGGCGAAGTCGGCCAGCGCGAGTACCTGCCGCACCCGCTCCTCGGACGCCTTCTTGACGTGGGTGTTCTCCAGCTTGACGTTGTCCATCCAGGCGACGGGCGCGGAGCCGAACGGCACGAAGGGCCTCGGGTCGTACTTCTCGTCGATCGCCTTCATGGCGGCGATGTAGCCGACGCCGGGTGCCAGATAGGTGGGCATGCCGTCGTAGACGTAGGCGCCCTTGCCGTTCTTGAACATGTCCGTGTACTGGGCCTTCTGTGCCCCGGACATCTGGAGGGTGCCCGGGTAGAAGCAGCCCGCCTCGTAGAGCGACCGCGCCGTCTCGACCGCCTTGCGGAACTCCGGGGTCTCCAGGTCGGTGGTGAACTTCCCGGTCTTGGCGTCCATCCGCCAGGAGTACGGCGCGCCGGCCGACATGGCGAGGACGTTGGTGACGCCCGCGATGATCGCGTACTGGTCCTTCTTGGGCCGGGTCAGCTCCTTGCACGCCTCGACGAACCGGTCGAGGCCGGTGATCTGGTCGAGGCTCGTGATGCCGATCTCCTCGAACAGATCGTGCCGGTAGAAGCCGGCACCGCCGGTGCCCGTGCGCGCGATCGGGATGCCGAAGAGCTTTCCGCCGAAGATCGCGGCCTGCCAGGCACCCTTCGGGATCGCGGCCAGGTTCGGGTAGTCCTTGACCTTGTCGCCGGCGAGGTACGGGGTCAGGTCGGCGCACGTGGCCTGGAGGAACCCGGACTTGTTGTCGACGCCGCCGACCTCGGGGTACATGAAGAGGTCGGGAAGGCTGTCGCTGGCGACCATGGTGGAGAACTTGGTTCCGTAGTCGTCGGCGGGCACGGCGGTGATGTTCACCTGTCCGCCCAGGAGCTTCTCGATCTCCTGCCAGGCGGCGTTCTTGCCCCGCGAGGGCGGCGGCGGGGAAAAGGTCTCCATCGTCGCGCTGATCGGCTTCGCCCCCTTGAGCGGGGTGTCGCCGGTGGCGCGCAGCGGCTTGGCCGGGTAGCTGAAGAATCCCTGTGGGACGCCGGTGGCCGTCCCGGCCAGATCGGGCTTGAGGCCGATGTTGCGGACCGCGGAGTCCGGGAGCAGCGAGGCGCTCTTGGCCTCCGCCTTGGCCGTCGTACCGCCGTCGCCGCAGGCGGCGAGCAGCGGAGCGGCGGCCAGTCCCAGACCGACGCCCGCACCCATGCGGAACAGTGCTCTGCGATTGATGGGGGTGGAGCTCGACACCTGAATCTCCTTGGAAGTGGGAGAGGGGGAGGAAGGAGTGGGGGGCGGTGGCTGTGCTCAGCCCTTGACGGCGCCCGTGAGCACGCCCTTGGTGAAGTAGCGCTGGAGGAACGGGTAGACGCAGAGGATCGGGACGACGGCGATCACGAGAACCGCCATCTGGACGGCCTGCTGCGGAGCGAGCACCTCGCCGGCGGATGCGGCGTTCAGGCTCTGTCCCTGGAGGACGTAGGTGCGCAGCACCATGGGCAGCGGCCATTTGTCGGAGTCGTTGAGGTACAGGAGCGAGTTGAAGAAGGCGTTCCAGTACGTCACCGCGTAGAAGAGGCTGATCACGGCGAGGACGGCCTTGGACAGTGGCAGGACGATCCGCACCAGGATGCGGAAATCGCCGGCACCGTCGACCTTCGCCGCGTCGTACAGCTCCTCCGGCAGGTTCATGAAGAAGGACCGCAGGACGACCAGGTTGAAGGCGCTGACCAGGGTGGGCATGACGAGCGCCGCGTACGTGTCGTACAGGCCGAGTCCCTTGACCAGCAGGAAGTTCGGGATGATGCCGGCGTTGAACAGCATCGTGAACAGGGCGGTCATCAGGATGAAGCGGGACCCGGTGACGTCACGGCGGGAGAGACCGTACGCCATGCCGACGGTGACGAGCAGGCTGGCGAGGGTGCCGAACACGGTGATGCCCACGGAGACCAGCAGCGCCCGGGTGACGACGCCGCCGGTGAAGATCGTGCGGTAGGCGTCCAGGGTGGGGTGGTCCGGCCACAGGACGAGACCGGAACTCTTGATGATGTCGGTCTGCGAGGCGAAGCTCGTGCCGATGACGCCCACGAGCGGGTAGGCGACCGCGAGTACGACCACCACGACGGCTACCGCCTTGGCGGTCTGGCCGATGCGGGTCGGCCGCTCCATCCACGGGGGCCGGCCGTCGGACTTGCGTACGGGAGCGGGGCGGGGCGCCGGTGCGGTACTCCGGGTCTTGGCGCGCGTCTTCTCAGCGGTCAGCACCGCGGTACACCCCTTCGTGGCCGAGCCGGTGGGCGAACTTGTTCGCGCCCAGCACGAGTGCGGTGCCGATGACCGCCTTGACGAGTCCGACGGCGGCGGCGACGCCCCAGTCGTTGTCCTTGATGCCGTGGTAGTAGACGTAGGTGTCGAGGACTTCACCGGCGTCCGGGCCGACCGCGTCGCGCTGGAGCAGGACCTGCTCGAAGCCGACGGAGAGGATCTGCCCGAGGTTGAGGATCAGCAGAAGGATGAGAACGGGGGCGATGCCCGGCAGCGTCACGTGCCACAGGCGGCGCCGGGGGCCGGCGCCGTCGATCGCGGCGGCCTCGTACTGCTGCCGGTCGATGTTGAGCAGCGCGGCAAGGATGATGATCGTGCCCCAGCCGGCGTCCTTCCAGGCCACTTGGAGGGTCAGTAGCCAGGGGAAGGCGTCGGGGTCGCTCATCATGTCGTAGCGCGGCAGGCCCATGCTGCCGAGGAGGTCGGGCAGCACCCCGGCGCCGCCCAGGATCTGCTGGAAGATCGAGACGATGATGACCCAGCCGATGAAGTGCGGCAGATAGACGACGCTCTGCACGAAGCGCCTGATGCGGTCACTGGCGATGCTGTTGAGCAGCAGGGCCAGGGCGATCGGCACCGGGAAGAAGAAGACCAGCTGGACGAGTGCGATCTCCAGCGTGTTGAACGTCGCGCTCCAGAAGGCCGGTTCGGTGAACGCCGCGGAGAAGTTGGCGAAGCCCACCCAGACGCTGTGCATATAGCCGAGGTACGGCTGGTAGTCCTGGAACGCCACCACGTACCCGAGCAGCGGGACGTAGTGGAAGACGACGAAGTAGAGCAGGCCGGGCAGGGTGAGCAGCAGCATCACCCGGTCGCGCTTGATCCGCTGCCCGAGCGTCAGCCGGCGTGCGGCGACGACGGCCGGGCCGGGCGGCGGGGTGGGTTCTTCGACCCGCTTTCGCCGCTTTTCCCGCGGCAGCGGGGGTGCTGTGTCAGCCATGGTGCGTCCTGTTCGGCTGGGTGGCGCGTGGTGAGCCTTCTGCGGCCGCAAGTTAGTAAGCGGTTAACCCCAGCGTCAAGAGATCCGGGCGAACGTCTTTGTTGCGCGATGCCTCAGAGAGGAAATCCGAGCCCTCGATAGCCTTCATACCGGTACAAATGCGACGGTTCTCCGGAAGGAGAGCTTGACGGTCGCCCTCCAGGCTCCTTAGCGTGCCGGTCATTCCATAGAACGCGATTACTGTCCGGAGGCAGGGTGCGAACCACCGAAGAGGCGCCGGCTCGTTCCGGTACCGATGCTGCGGCCCCGCCCGAAAGGCGCCCGCGCACGGTCCTGGTCATGAGCCACGGGCTGCTGGACGACGTCTTCCCGCCCTCTGTCCGGGCACGTCTCGAGGAGACCGCAGAGCTCCTCGAGCCGTCCCTGATCAGCGAGTTCGACTCCCCCGGCGCCGCGCGGGCGCTGGCCGAAGCGGAGGTACTGCTGACCGGCTGGGGGTGCCCGCCGGTGGACGCCGGTCTGCTGGACCGGACACCGCGGCTGCGGGCCGTGATCCACGCGGCCGGCACGGTGAAAACGTTTCTGTCACCGGCAGCGTTCGACCGCGGGATCGTGGTTTCCTCGGCCGCCGCGGCCAACGCCGTGCCGGTGGCGGAGTTCACCCTGGCCGCGATCATCATGGGTGCGAAGCGGGTGTTCCCGCTGGCGGGGCTCTACCGCGCCCGCCGCACCCACCGCACCGGGGCCGACCTCGACCGGCAGCACTGGCTCGGTACGCACGGGCTGACCGTCGGAGTCGTGGGCGCGTCCCGGATCGGCCGCCGGGTGATCGAGCTGCTGCGGGTCCTGGACGCCCAGGTGTTGCTGTACGACCCCTATGTGAGCGACGCCGAGGCCGAGCTCCTCGGGGTGACCCGCGCGGACCTGGACACCCTTGTGGCGACCAGCGACGTGGTGACCGTCCACGCCCCGGACACCCCGGAGACGCGGGGCATCATCGACGCGCGCCGGATCGGCCTGATGCGCCCCGGCACCCTGCTCGTCAACACGGCACGGGGCACCCTGGTGGACACCGAGGCGCTGACCGGCCACCTGGTCAGTGGGCGGCTCGACGCGGTCCTGGACGTCACGTCGCCCGAACCCCTGCCCGCCGGTCACCCGTTGTGGGACCTGCCCAACGTCTTCCTCACTCCGCATCTCGCGGGCGCCCAGGGCAACGAGGTGGGCCGGCTCGGAGCGCTCGCCGTCGACGAGCTGGCGCGGTACGCACGGGGTGAGCCCTTCGGCCATCCGGTGCACCGGGCCGACCTGGGGCGGATCGCATGAACACCGACCCGCGGCAGGCTCTAGGCTCGGCGTCACACAACAGCCACCAGGGGGTGAGCCGGATGCGCCGGCAGAGCACGGCCGCGGACGGACCGCGGCGAGCGACGGTCACCGACGTCGCACGGCGCGCAGGCGTCTCGACGGCCACCGTCTCCCGCGTCCTGAACCGCAACTACCCCGTCGCGGAGGCGACCCGGGAACGGGTCGAGTCGGCCATGCGCGAGCTCGGCTACGTGGTCAACGCGCACGCCCGCGCACTGGCCGGTGTCTCCAACCGCACCGTCGGCATCATCGTCAACGAGGTCATCGACCCCTTCTACGCCTACATCGCACGGGGGGTGGAACGGGAGGCGGCGCTCGGCGGACGGCTCTGCCTGGTCTGCTGCACCCAGGGCGACCCCCAGCGCGAGCTGGCCTTCATCGACCTCATGCACGAACGCAGGGCGGACGCGGTGGTGGTGGTCGGCGGATCGATCGCCGACCGCGGCTACACCTCCGAGCTGGCCCGCCGGGCCCGCGAACTGGACGCGGGCGGCTCCAAGCTGGTGCTGTGCGGACGGCCACCCCTGGGCGAGGCCGCACCCACCGCGGCGGTCGAGTACGACAACGAGGGCGGCGCCTTCGCCATCACCGACCACCTGCTGATGCAGGGCCACGAGCGAATCCTCTACCTCGGCGGCCCGCCCAAGCTCTCCACCACCCGTGACCGGCTGGCCGGCCACCGGCGCGCCCTGGAGCTGAGGGGCATCGCCGTCGATCCCGATCTGGTCCAGCCGGGCGCCTTCAGCCGTAACTTCGGCTATCGACGGATGGCCGAACTACTGCGGGACGGACCGGAGTTCACCGCCGTCTTCGCTGCCAACGACGTGGTCGCCGCCGGTGCCGCCCAGGCCCTGGAGGAGGCCGGTGTGCGGGTACCCAAGGACATCTCGCTGGTGGGATACGACGACATCCCCGTCGCCCAGGAGCTGCGACCCCGGCTGACCACCGTCCACGTGCCGCTGGAGGAGATGGGCCGCCAGGCCGTACGGCTCGCCGTCTCGGGCGGGGACGAGGACGACTGGCGCGAGCCGACGACGGGCGCGCTGCGGCTCGGCACCCACATCGTGGTACGCGATTCCGTGGCGCCTCGGGCCGGCAGGTCCAGCCGTATGTGACCGGTTACTTCCTGCCTGTCCGCAGTTGGCCATAGTAAATGACAGTAACTTCCCGACTCCTCTTGCGGCTCGACAGCAACCGCTTACATGCTGATGGAACGCCCCACCCCGCTCCGCACGCTTCCGCCCCTCATTCGTTTCTGCAGGGAGAGTTCCGCATGCGTAAGTTCACCTCCTCCAGCCCGGTTTCCCCCTCGGTCGGCCGCCGCGCCGTCCTCGCCGCAGGCGCGGGTGCCGGAGCGGTGGCCGCACTCGGCGCCACCGCCACCACCGCACAGGCCGCAGCCCGCCGCCCCGGCATCCGCCCGGTCTCGCTGACCGTCACCGCCCGCCCCGCCGCCGAAGCCGAACGGCTGAGGCTGGCGCAGGCCCTGCGCGGCTCGGAGTTCCGGCCGACCGGCCTGTACGCCCCCGCCGGCACCCCGCTCTCGCTCACCGTCCAGCCGTACGACGGCCTGGTGCCCACCCTCTGGATCGGCGCGTGGGACTACTACGGCGAGATCACCGAACCGCGCAGCTACCCGCTCACCGCGGGCGCCAACACCGTGACCGACCCGCACGGCGGCCCGGTCTATCTGACGCTCACCGGGCAGGGCGAGCGTGCGGGCGTGCTGTTCCGTTCCGGCACCGTCCCCATGCCGGTCTTCACTCTGGGCAGCACCACGGAGGCCGGGTACCAGGACCAGCTCGACACCCTGACCACCTCGCCCTGGGTGGAGCTCCACGGCCCGAACACCATCATGACGCTGACCCGCGAGGGCGCGCTGCTGTACCGCGGCGAGGACCATGCCGCGCTGCTCCGGCTGGTCGAGACGATCATCGACTCGCACGCCCGGATCAGCGGGCTGGACGGCTCGAAGCCGGTGCACCGTCGCA
Source organism: Streptomyces sp. NPDC087901 (assembly GCF_044742205.1). Taxonomy (NCBI): domain Bacteria; kingdom Bacillati; phylum Actinomycetota; class Actinomycetes; order Kitasatosporales; family Streptomycetaceae; genus Streptomyces; species Streptomyces sp. NPDC087901. Next base: position 804,750 of record NZ_JBIUUC010000002.1, on the reverse strand, counting down.
AGGCGGGGCCGTACCACTTCACCGAGGTCAGCAAGGTGCCCACGGGCGTCGGGGCCTACGCCACACACGGCTACAACGGATTCCCGAGGGCCTATCTCGACCGGGCCACCACCGTGGAGGGACTGCGCACGCGCGGCTGGGGGCTCTACCACGAACTCGGCCACCTGCACCAGCAGATGGCGTACAAGGCGGGTGGCATGACCGAGGTCACGGTCAACATCTACTCGCTGGCCGCCCAGCGCACGCTCAATCAGCCGTCCAATCTGCTCACCGTCGACCCGGTGACCGGGCTCACCGCCTTCCAGACCTCCCGGGCGAAGTTCGGCACGGCCGGGCTGACGTACGAGAAGTCCTTCGGCGCGTACGAGAAGCTGGTGCCGCTGCGTCAGCTGGAGCTCGCCTTCGGGGACGACTTCTGGCCCCGGCTGCACAAGCTGGTGCGCGAGGAGAACCCGCAGTCGGACTACACGGAGAACGCCAAGCGGTACCGGGCGCTGGCCACCTACTCCAGCCGGATCGCGGGCTACGACCTGACCGACTTCTTCGTGAACACCTGGGCGTTCCCGATCGACGCCGTCGGCAAGGCCGAACTTGCGGCCCTCAACCTGCCGCAGCCGCCCGTCGACCCGAGCACCCTCAGCGACTGACCGAGCACGAAGAAGGAGTCACCATGCAGCTGAGCAGAAGGACCCTCCTGGCCGCGGGCGGCGCCACCGTGTCCGGAGTCCTGACGGCGGGCGCGGCGCGGGCCGCGGAGGCGGAAAACGCGGCGCAGGACGCCGAGATGGATTTCGACGGTTTGCTGGCCCGTGCCGAAGCCCTGCTGACCGGAGGTGCGTTCGACCCGTCGGACCCCGACTTCGCCGCCGGGGTGGCCGCACTGGACGGCACGGCGAAGGGGCTCTGGGACACCCTGGACCGCAGTGCGGGCCGCACCGCGCTGTGGACCGATCTCGCCCCCCTCACCGCTCCGGGGAACTTCGGGCAGAGCTATACGCGGCTCCGGACGCTCGCGACCGCATGGGCCACGCCCGGCACCTCACTGTCGGGCAGTGCGGAGGCGGCGGACGCCGTCGTCTCCGCACTGCGGTTCACCTACGACACCGCCTACCATCCGGCCGCCCGGGAGAGCGGCAACTGGTGGTTCTGGGAGATCGGTGCGCCGCGTGCGCTGATGGACACCTGCGTCCTGCTGCGCGGGCGGCTGACGGCCGGCGACCTCGCGGACCACCTGGCGGTCGTCGACCGCTTCTGCCCGGACGCCGACCGTCGCACCAACTCCCCCACCCTGTCCGAGACCGGCGCCAACCGCACCGACAAGGCCGTGATCGTCGCGCTGCGCGGGCTGCTGGGCAAGGACGCCACCAAGGTGGCATCCGCCCGCGACGCACTGTCCGACGTACGCGACGCCGGACGCAACAGCCTTTTCCGTCTGACGAGTTCGGGTGACGGGTTCTACGAGGACGGCTCGTTCGTCCAGCACGACGTGGTCGCGTACACCGGCTCGTACGGCACCGTGCTGCTCGGCGGGGCCGCCTACCTGCTGTCCCTCCTCGCCGGCTCTCCGTGGGCGGTCGCCGACCCGAAGGTCTCGGTGATGTACGACGCCGTGGAGCGAAGCTTCGCCCCGGTGATCTTCGACGGGCTGATGATGGACGCGGTGCGCGGCCGCGCCGTGTCCCGGGAGCGCGCGGGCGACCACCGGGACGGCGCGGCAGCCGTCGCGGCGATCCTGCTCCTGGCCTCGGGTGCACCGGCGGACCGGGCGGACCGTTGGCGCGCCCTGGCCAAGGGCTGGCTGACGCGCAACCGCACCACCCCGTTCGCCACCCTGGTCACTCTCCCCCAACTCGCCCTGGCCAAGGCCGTACTGAACGACCCGGACACCCCTGCCGAGGCCCGCACCACAGGCAGCTTCGTCTTCGCCGACATGGACCGCGTGGTGCACCGCCGGCCCGGCTGGGCGTTCACACTGTCGCTCTCGTCCAAGCGCATCTCCGCGTACGAGGCGGGCAACGGCGAGAATCTGCACGGCTGGTACACCGGCGACGGCATGACGTACCTGTACGACGGCGACAGCCTGGGGCAGTTCAACGACGGCTTCTGGCCGACCGTCGATCCGTACCGGCTCCCCGGCACCACGGTCGACACGCGTGAGCGCGCCGATCTCGGCACGGGCGGCGGGACCTCCACCTACCGGCCGGCCAACGCCGTCGCGGGCGGAGCCGTGCTGGACGGCCGGCACACGGCCGCCGCGATGGAGGTGGCCGGCGCCGAGGGCAGCACCCTGCGGACCAGGAAGGCGTGGTTCCTCCTCGACAACGCGGTGGTCGCCCTCGGATCGGGCATCACCGCGAGCGACGGCCGGACGGTCGAGACGGTCGTCGAGAACCGCAGCCTCGGCGCGAACGGTCGCCACCGTCTGCTGGTCGACGGTGTGCCGCAGCCCGTTGAGCAGGGCCGGGCGGCCGCATTCGACCGGGCCCGATGGGCGCATCTCGACGGCACCGGCGGCTACGTATTCCCCGGCACGGCCGCCCTGCGCACCCTGCGCGAGCAGCGCACCGGCACCTGGCGGTCGGTCAACACCGGAGCGGACACCGGGGGCAGCACCGACCCGGTCACCCGGCGCTACGTCACGCTCTGGGTGGACCACGGGATCTCTCCCACCGACGCGGGTTACGCCTATGTGCTGCTGCCCGGCGCGTCGGCGGCGGCCACCGCGGTGTGGGCACACTCCCAGCCGGTGCGGATCGTCGCGAACGACGCCACCGCGCAGGCTGTGGAGGACCGCAGGACCGGACTGACCGCGGTGCACTTCTGGGGCGCCGGTTCGGCGGCCGGGATCACCTCCTCCGGTCCGGCGACGGTCCTCGTACGGCGGCGGGGCGCGCATGTCTCCGTCGCGGTCGCCGACCCTGGCCGGACCCAGACCGTGGTCTCGGTCGGACTTCCCTTCCGTGTCCGGTCCGTGGCGTCATCCGACGACACCGTGATCCTCGCTCCCGGACCCCGGCCCGTCCTCACCGTCGCCGTCGGCGGGTCCCGGGGCCATACGCACCGCGCCGAACTCGTCCGGTAACCACGCACACCGATTCCTTGGAGCAGCACCACCATGTCCGTCGCCCCGCATCTGCATCTGCCGCCGACCGACCGGATCCTGTCGTCACGAACCGGCTGGACCCGGGCCCACTGGGAGGCGACCGCCGACCGGATGCTGGACGCGCTGACGCCGTACGCGACCCCCGGATTCGCGCAGTACCGGCTGCCGGGCCGCGGCAGCTGGTCCGGGGTCGTGTCCGACGGTCTGGAGGGGTTCGCCCGGTCGTTCCTGCTCGCCGCCTGCCGGATCGCGGGCGCGGGCGGGGCGGTCGACCCCGCGCTGACCGAGCGGTACGCGGCCGGTCTCGCGGCCGGTACGAACCCCGCGAGCGGTGAGGCCTGGCCGCGTCTGACGGACTGTTCGCAGCAGATGGTGGAGGCGGCATCGGTCGCCGTCGCACTCCACGAGACCCGGCCGTGGATCTGGGACCGGCTGGACGCGAAGGTTCAGGAGCGGGTCGTCGACTGGTTCTCCGGTTTCGTCGGCGGCCGCACCTGGGACAACAACTGGCGGCTCTTCCAGGTGGTGTCCGAGCAGTTCCTCGCCTCGGTGGGAGCCCCGTACAGCGCCTCGGACATCGACGAGGGGCTGGACAGGATCGAGGACTGGTACGTCGGTGACGGCTGGTACACCGACGGGGACGGCAGTAACTTCGACTACTACATCGGCTGGGCCATGCATCTGTACCCGCTGCTGTGGGCCCGGATCGCAGGCCCGGACGGCGACGGCGGCCGGTCCGCTGTCTACCGGCAGCGGCTCGGCCGCTATCTGGAGGACTACCAGCACTTCTTCGGCGCCGACGGCGCCCCCGTCCACCAGGGCCGTTCCCTCGCCTACCGGTTCGCCGCGCTCGGCCCGGTGTGGATGGGGGCACTGTCCGACTGCACCCCGCTGGCGCCCGGTCTGACCCGCCGGCTCGCCTCCGGCACGCTGCGGCACTTCGCGGAGCGCGGGGTGCCGGACGAACGTGGACTGCTGACACTCGGCTGGTACGACACCTTCCTGCCGTCCACCCAGCCGTACTCCGGTCCCGCGTCCCCGTACTGGGCGAGCAAGGGATTTCTCGGCCTGCTGCTTCCCCCGGACCACGAGGTGTGGACCGCGCGCGAACTCCCGCTGCCCGTCGAGGAGTCCGACACCTACACCGCGCTGCCCGCGCCCGGCTGGCTGCTGCACGGCACCCGGCACGACGGCATCGTCCGACTCGTCAACCACGGCAGTGACCACAATCCGCCCGCACCCGGCCCCGCGGACATCGAGGCGGGCGCCGATCCGGACAAGGACACGGGCGAGGACGATCCGCACTATGCGAAGTTCGCCTACTCGACGGCGACGGCACCCGAGTCCGCCCCGCACGCCCTGGCCCGCACCATCGACGGCCATCTCGCACTGATCGCCCCGGACGGCACTCCGTCCCGGCGCCGCCGGATCCATCCGCTGCGCTGCGAGGACCGCGTCGCGGCCTCGTGGTCGGCGGCACGGCTGCCAGGTGACGAGCACGCCTACCGCATCGAGACGACGAGTGTGCTGCACGGCCCGTGGGAGATCAGGGTGCACCGGGTCGAGGCGCCCGAGGGAGCGGTGGTCCGGGAGGGCGGTTACGCGGTCGCGGACACACAGAGCCCGTTCGCCTCGTCGGGGCCCGACTGGGCCCTCGCGCGCACGGCCGAGGGGCTGAGCAGTGCGCTGGTCGCGCTGCACGGCTGGGACGGGGGTGTGGACGGCGCCGCCGTGGCGCGCGACGTCGAGTCCAATGCATACGGCCCGCACTCGGCGGTCCCGTATCTGCGCAGCGCACCGCATACGGGCGGCCGCAGCGTCCATGTCTCGCTCGTCGTGCTGTCCCGCGACAGCGTTCATCCCGAGGCGCTGCGCACGGCCGTGCGCGTGCGGGTGGACGGTGACTCGGTCGTGCTCACCTTCCTGGACGGCCGCACGGTCGAGGCCTGACCGCGGCCTGTTGTCGGGCGTTCAGAGCCCGAGGGTGTTCTCCTCCCGCTGGTGGATGTGCCCGACGAGCTCCTGCGCCAGGGACTTGATCGTGTCGAGCCCCGCCCGCCCCCACGGGCGGGGCACGATGTCGACGGCGCAGACGGCACCCAGGGCGATGCCCGTACGGTCGATGAGGGGCGCTCCGAGGTAGGAGCGGATACCTATGTCGTCGACGACCGGATTTCCGGCGAAGCGCGGGTAGTCGCACACGTCCTCCAGGACCAGCGCCTTCCGCCGGACGACGACGTGCGGGCAGAAGCCGTGATCGATGGCCACATACCGGCCCCTGCGGCCGCTTCCGGCCGCCGCGGCCCCCAGGTCTGAGCCCTTCCAGGTGCCCGCCGGGGTGTGCAGCCCGGCGAAGAACTGGCGATTCCCGTCGATGAAGTTGACCATCGAGAAGGGCACCTCGGTCACTTCGGCCACCCGGTCGGCGAAGGCGTCGAAGTTGTCGAACGAGACATCGGACCGCTCGCCCAGGCCGAGGCTGCGCAGCCGCTGGGTCCGGACCCGGGCGTCGCCGTCGACGGGCGTCAGCAGCAGCCGTCCGAGGGCGTTCGGGGTCGTCACGTACGGGCCCCGTAGCTTCCGTAGCCGGTCAGCGGGGCGGCTTCGGCGGTGGCGTTGATGAGGTGCTGGACCAGGGTGACCAGCGCGCCGGTGCCTGAACTCGCGATGCGTGCGTCGCAGATGACGACCGGGACCGCCGGCGCGAGGTCGAGGGCCGCCCGCACCTCCTCCGGGCCGTATCGGTACGCGCCGTCGAACTCGTTGACCGCGACGATGAATCCGATCCCGCGCCGTTCGAAGAAGTCGACGGCCGCGAAGCACTCCTCCAGCCTCCGGGTGTCGGCGATCACGACCGCTCCGAGGGCGCCCTGGGAGAGTTCGTCCCACATGAACCAGAAGCGCTCCTGTCCGGGCGTGCCGAACAGATAGAGCACATGCTGCTCGTCCAGCGTGATGCGGCCGAAGTCCATCGCCACCGTGGTGGAGGTCTTGGACTCGATGCCTTCGAGGCTGTCCGTCGCCACACTGACCTGGGTCAGCAGCTCCTCCGTACTGAGGGGCGCGATCTCGCTGACCGCGCCGACGAACGTCGTCTTGCCGACGCCGAAACCGCCCGCCACCAACACCTTGAGCGCGACGGGGAATCCCTCTGAGCTGCCGGGGGCCTCCCCGTATCCGGACGCGCCGGGGACCTCCTCGTGTCCGGACGCGCCGAACCCGTCCCCGTGCGCCGTTCCGCCCGGCGGGGACGGGTACCCGCCGCCCGGGGCGTCCGCGTATCCGACGTGTCCGGGGCTTGCGGTCCCCGCGTACGGGTCGGAGCCGTTGAAGCCGTCAGAGCTGTCGTCGTAAGCCATCGAGCACTGCCTCCAGCAGGGATCGGTCGGTGGGCATGTCATGGAAGGCCGGCGGGTGCGCGGTGACCGCGCCGCAGTCGACGAGGTCCGAGAGCAGGACCTTGGTGACGACCGCCGGCAGCCGCAGGTGTGCGGCGATCTCGGCCACCGAGGTGGGACCGCCGCACAGCCCGAGCGCCACGGAATGCTCGGGTCCGAGGTGGGTCTGCGGGACGGTCCCGGTGGCCATCACCAGGGAGAGCAGATCGAGCACGGTCGTAGGACGGGTGCGGCCGTTGCTCACGGTGTAGGGGCGGATGAGGCGGCCTGCCGCATCGTCGAGCAACGGCCCGTCCTGCGTGGCCGGCACGGTCACAGCCCCGTGGCGCCCGGCACCCCGGCCGCTTGTCTCGTCGGGGTCATCAGATAGGGCCGGACGCTCTTGACCAGCATCGTCATCTCGTAGCCCAGCACGGCGGCGTCGGCGTTCCTCCCGGCGAGCACGGCCAGACAGGTGCCGGAGCCGGCGGTGGCGACGAACAGGAGCGTCGAGTCGAGCTCCACCACCACCTGGCGGACCTCTCCGTTGTCCCCGAACCGGGCCCCGGCACTGCGGCCGAGCGAGTACAGGCCGGCAGCCAGCGCGGCCATGTGGTCGGCGCTGTCGGCGTCCATGCCGTGGAGGGATTTCACCAGCCCGTCGGCGGAGAGCAGGACCGCGCTGCGCGTGTACGGCACGCGCTGTACCAGCCCGCTCAGCAGCCAGTCGAGGTCCGAGACCTGACCGGACGGCATATCGGTCGCCATGGTGCATCTACTCCTTGGTGGTGTTCACGTGCGCTTCGAGTGGGTCTTGATCGCTGTGGTGCGAGCCGGCCCGGAGGAGTTCCACGGGAGCGGCACCGCGGACCGGGAGCGGTTCCAGCGGTGCCCGGACCGGTGCCGGAGCTCCCCGGCCGGTCCGCTCGCCTCCGGGCCCGTCGGCGTCCGGGGACGTCTCGAATCCTGAGTCGGCGTCCGGTGCGTCCTGCGCCTCGGACTCCTCACGTGCCTCGGCGAGGTCGATGCCGCGCCGGAAGGCCGCCACCAGACCCGGGTCGTGCAGGGTCGGCTCCTCCTCGGTGCGCGGTGCGGGAGCCTCCCTGAGCTGCGGGACCAGGTGTTCCTGATTGGCCCGCCGGGGGAGCTGGGGCCTGCCCATCGTTCCGCGCACGACCCCGGCTTCCGGAGGCAGTGCGGGGACCTCGTCGTCCGTGGAACGCATGCCGGAAAGGGGAGCCGCGGGGGTGGGCCGGTCGAGGCGTTCGGCACGCAGCGGAAGCGGGGGGCCCTCGCCCTGGTGCGGCGTCTGCTGCGGTGTCTGGTGCAGCCTCAGCTGCTGCTGCTTCGGTACGTAGGCGCGACGCTGCGGTTCGGGGGCCGGGGCGGCGGCCTGGTTGCGGCGCCCCGCGGTGTCGTCCGGGGGCGGCGGACGGTGCACGGGGCCGAGGGGCGGGGCCGGTGCTCCGGTGGCCTCGCCGGACCCGTCGTCGGCGCCGAGCAAGGACTGCGGGAGGACGAGCACGGCCTGGGTGCCGCCGTAGATGTTGCTCTGGAGCCGCACGGCGATGCCGTGCCTGCGGGCCAGGGACGCCACCACGAAGAGGCCGATCCGGCCGTCCTGGAGCAGACGGGCGACATTGACCTGGTCGGGGTCGGCCAGCAGGGCGTTCATCCGCTTCTGCTCGTCGCCCGGCATGCCGAGCCCCCGGTCCTCCACCTCCAGGGCGAGACCCGCGGTGACGCGCTGGGCGCGGAGCAGGACCTGGGTCTGCGGGGCGGAGAACACGGTGGCGTTCTCCACCAGTTCGGCCAGCAGGTGGATCACGTCGGCCACCGCGTGCCCGCGGAGTGTGCCGTCGATCGGGGGTACGAGCTTCACCCGCGGGTACTGCTCGACCTCGGCGATCGCCGAGCGCAGCACCTCCGTCATGGTGACCGGGTTGCTCCACTGCCGCCGCGAGACGGCACCGCCGAGGACGGCGAGGTTCTCGGCGTGCCGGCGGATGCGCGTGGCCAGGTGGTCGACTTGGAAGAGCCCCTTGAGCAGATCGGGGTCCTCGACCTGGTGCTCCAGCTCGTCGAGCAGCTGGATCTCGCGGTGCACGAGCGACTGCAGCCGGCGGGCGAGATTGACGAAGACCTCCACCTTCTGGTCCTCGCCGGTGTGCTCGGTCAGCCGGGACGCCTGGACGACGGCGGCCACGGCTCCCTCCTGCTGGCGCCCGAGCTCCTGCGCGAGCAGCTCGAAGCCGTCACTGCCGGGGGCGACGGGCTGCGAGGGACGCCGCGCGGGCACGGGTTCGCCGTTGCGGAGCTGTTCCACCACCCGTTGCAGGTCGGCCTGGCCCTGTGCGCTGGCCCGGCGCAGGGCCAGGCAGCGGCCGAGGACGGTGGTCGCGACCCGGTTGGCGGCCAGGAAGGCGGCCACCATCGCGACGACCGCCAGCCCGCCCGCGGCGCCGAGCGCCGTCCAGAGCTCCGTGGACGGACGGACACCGCCGGCGCGGGCGGTGTAGATGACGGCCGCGGCGCCGGCGAGTGCGACGGCGGCGGCAGGCAGGACTGCGGTGCGCAGGAGTTGGGGGCGTATACGCGCCTCGGGAGACGTCCGGGCAGTGCGCGGCCTGGCCGCGGCCGAGTGGGAACGGGGACCCGGTCGGCCGTGCCGCCCGCCCTCTCGTCGTTCCGGTCGCGCGTCGGGTGCGCGAAGTTGAGACATCAGCGTCCTCGGTACGTGGGGCACCAGGAATCGGCATTCATGTGGTGACACCTACGGTGGTCGGTCATTCTCGGGTCATCGGCCGGGCAGGCTCGGAAAAGATGAGCCCACCGTTGATCACCGGGCACACACGGTAGTCGCCCCGTGCGAGGGTGCGACGGGCAGTTGTGGAACTTGCCCGCCATCCGTCCCGCTCTGGTATGACGTCTCGTACGAGCGACCGATTTCTCCTGGCGAGTACCCGGCGATCCGACACCCGATCGGCGGTACCGCCGACAGCCGGAAGACGCCGCGGCAGCACCGCGGGGTGCCGTGCCCGCGAACGCGGCAAGCCCCCTCGACCGCCGCCGAGGGGGCTCGTTGGGGGGTGCGGCCCGCTACGCCTTGCGGAGCCGGGCGATGATCCCGTCGAGGTCGCGCTGGAACATGTAGTCGCGGAAGACGTGTCCGCCGGGCTCCTCGTGCCATTCGTGCGGGATGCCGGCGCCGCCGAGAAGTGCGCGGAACTCACGCTGTCCGGCGAGTACTTGGTTCTCGTTGACCTGGTCGAACCAGTTGACCGGGTCGGGGCTGGTACCCGCGACCAGGAAGACCCGCTTGTTCCGGTAGCTCTCGATCCGCTCGACCGGATTGTCGGCACTGACCCTGGCCTGGTCCCACAGCGGTACGCCGTAGACCGTGCCGCCGGCCAGTTCCACCGCCGCGGAGGAGGCGTTGGCCCAGTGGCCGACCAGGCCCGCGTCACGGCGCAGACTGGCCGGACCGGAGTGGGCACTCACCGAGGCGAAGTGGCCGTAGTACTTGGCCGCGTACTTCAGCGCGCCGAAGCCGCCCATCGAGAATCCGGCGACGGCCCGGCCGTCGTACTCGGCGTACGTACGGAAGTTCGCGTCGATCCAGGGCAGCAGTTGAGCGATGTGGAAGGTCTCCCAGTTCCGGGGACCGGCGTTGGAGCTGACCGGGTTGGAGTACCAGCCCGCGTGGCCGCCGTCGGGCATCACGACGATGACCGGCCTGCCCGCCGTCCAGGCCCGGATGCCCGCACGGTCGAACGTGATGAAGTCCTGGTCAGTGCCGCCCCCGTGCAGCAGGTAGAGCACCGGGTAGCGCCGGCCACTGGTGTGGTAGCCGTCGGGGAGCAGGACGTTCACTCCCGGGTTCCAGCCGATCGCGTCCGTCGCGAACCGGAAGTAGCGCATGCGGGGATCGCTCTCGTTGCGGTCCACGATGCGCAGCCCGAAGCCGTCCCCCGCGGCACTGGCCGGCGTTGCCGTGGCGAGGAGACTCCCGGCGCCCAGCGCCATCGCCGCGGAGAGCCCGCCGGCGGCCCTGATGACGCTCCTGCGGGTGGGGCGGCTCTCGTTCGCGCTCATGCCGAGTAGCCCTTCGGCGGGATCAGCGTGGCGAGCTGGTCGAAGGAGATCCAGTAGATCTGGTTGCCGCTGAAGGAGGCGGGGTCGGCTATGAGTACGGTGCGGTCCACCTCGTCGTAGCCGAAGACGGTGAAGTAGTGGTAGATCGTCTGGTCCGACGGATAGCCGGGGGGCTGATTGCCGGGCGGGGCAACGATATTGGCCACCAGCGGGTAGTTGCGGTCGATGTCGAAGACGATGTCGTACCACAGCAGGTCCCGCTGGGCCTGGGTGGGCGGGTCGTTCGGCATCTCCTTGGTCTCGTACCAGCCACCGCCGAGGTTCGAGTTGAGCACGCTCGTGACCTGGCCGATGTGGTCGGTGCCGTTCTGGGTGGTGCCGAGCTGCCAGGCCAGGTCCCCCTGGCTGGGCGGGGCCATCCGGGCGGAGAGCGCGATGCGGGTGGCGGCCGGGCCGCACCAGTAGCCGGTCTCCTGGACCTGGTAGTCGATCTGCAGCCAGTGCGCGCTCTGTGTACGTCCGGCGGCCACGTCCAGCCGGGTGCCCGGCTGGTTGTGTCCGCTCACGACTGCCGTTCCGGCCTTCGAGCCGTGCGCGAGCACGGACACGGACGGGGTGTGCGGTACGGGTGACGCCTGGGCCAGGGTGGGCTGGAGCAGAGCTCCGACAGCGGCGACGGCGATCGCGGAGGAGACAAGTCTCTTGCGCATGAAGGCTCCTGAGGAGGGTGGGGGTGGCCTTGCGGGCAGAAACGGATTCGGGAACCGCTCAGCTGTGCGGGACAGCGGGAATCAGCGTCGCCGCTGCCACGCGAAGGGCGCAAGCGACGAAAGTTCAGACTTACGGCGGCACTTGAATGCCCGTCATGCTTCAGTGCACGCCCGTCGTGCTTCAGCGGATGACCGTCATGTTTCAGCGGTCGTCACGCTCCGGACTTCACACTCCGCGCTCCGGCGACCGGCGGGCCCGCTCCTCCGCGGCCAGCAGGGCCCTGCCTTCGGCGGTCGCGACATGGAAGGAGCGTCCGGACTTGCGCACCGTGGCCACCAGTCCCGCCGCACGCAGCACGTTCAGGTGCTGGCTGACGGCGGGGTGGGTCACGTCCAGGAGCCGGGCCGCCTCGACGGTGGAGCATCCGGTGCGTGTGGCACGCAGAATGCCCGCGCGGGTGTGCCCGAGCAGGGGCCCCAGAGGCCCGGAGCCGTCCACGGAACGGGACCCCGGGGCGGCGGCAGGGGCCGGTCCGGCCCAGTCCGCCGTGTGGTGGATCGGATAGACGAGAACGGGCGGCAGGTCCCCGTCGGCCAGCGTGATCGGCGTCGGCCAGCAGAAGAACGACGGCTGAAGTACGAGCCCCCGGCCGCGCAGACGCAGGTGCTGATCGACGGGATACGTCACTTCCAGGACGGGCGGACGCCAGCGGAACTGCGGTCCGAGCCCGGCCAGCAGGCCCTCGGTTCCCCCGTCGAGCAGACTGTGCAGCCGGACGGCGCGGTCGGCGTCGACATGAGCGTGGACGCGCTGCCAGTACGGTGCGAGCGCTTCGCGCTGGTACGTACCCAGGGCTCCACCCAGACGCCGCAGGGTATCGGTGTCCCCACCCGCCAACGAACGGACCCAACCCGGCAGTTGGAGCGAGGACGCCAGGTGGGTCAGGTCGGTCCGCAGCCGTGGCCGCGGGGTGCTCATCAGGGTGTCGAGGGCTCCCTGCAGCGTGGCGCGGTCACCGGACGTGGGGGTGAGGAAGTCGGGCGAGTAGCCACGCGGGGGCAGTAACGACGAAAGCAGCCTGGGACTGTCGGAGAGTCGCGGTCGCACCCAGCGGCGCCATGCACCGAAAACCCTTTCGCCGTCGCGCCGTTGCAGGGTCTGCACGCTGTTGCTGATCTCCCAGAGGAAGTCCGGGCCGGGAGCCACCCTGACCCGCGCCAGATCCTCGGACGTGAAATACACCCGCAGCATGGCCGCTCCCCCGGGACGTAAGCTCCTCCGGGCGCAGCGTACCGCCGTTCGACCGCCCTCCCACCCCGTTCGAACGTCACTGCGCGGGCCGCCCCGGTGACGCACCGAGCCGTCGGGACGTCACTGTGACCACCACCTCGGTGACGCACCGGGCCGCTCGGACCTCACCGTGACCGCCGCCCCCGTGACGCACAGGGCCGCTCGGACCTCACTGTGACCACCACCCCGGTGCTCACCGAGCCGTTTGGGGACCTCACCGTGACCGCCGCCCCGGTGACTCACCGAGCCGTTCCGCACGCCACCGTGACCGCCGCCCCGGTGCACCCGCCCGGGGCCGCGGTCACCGGGGCGGCGACGCGCCCGTCACGCCTGGGCCGCCCGGTCCCGGTCGCGGTCGGGGGTGGCAGCGGCCTTGGCCCCGCCGGGAAGCTGTACGTGCACGGGGGGCCAGTTGCCCCAGCCAGGTGCCGGCTCGGCGGCCACACCACGCCACCAGGGCTCGACGGCGGGCGGATCGGCGGGTTCGAACGGCTGGCCCGGTCGCGGGGCCGCCATCGTCACGCCGGCGAACTGCGTGGCGCGCATGGACCATTCGGCGGGTTCGGCCCACGGATGCAGGGCGAGGTTGAACGTGCCCCAGTGGATCGGCAGCATGACGCCGGCCGACGGGTCGTCGCCCTGGAGGTCGAGATGGGCCTGGACCCCCTCGTCGGGGCTCATGTGGATGTCCGGCCAGGCGCCGGGTTCCGGCTTGCTGTCCGTCTGGTCCTTCGGCCAGTACTGGCTGTACGCACCGATCTGGATCATGGTGGCGTCGAAGGGGCCGTGCTCGGCGCCGATCTCCTTGAAGCCGGGGAAATAGCCGGTGTCACCGCTGTGGTAGATCCGGTGCTCGGGCCCCGCGACGGCCCAGGAGGCCCAGAGCGTGTGCTGCTGGTTGCGCAGACCACGGCCGCAGAAGTGCCGGGCCGGCGTCGCGGTCAGGCTGATTCCGGCGACGGTCGTGGACTCGTTCCAGTCGAGCTCGTGGATCCGGTCCAGGGGCACACCCCAGCGCTCCAGGTGCGCACCGACGCCGAGCGGCACCGCGAAGACCGTGGCCGTGTCCGCGAGGGAGCGGATGGTCGGGAGGTCGAGGTGGTCGTAGTGGTCGTGCGAGATCACCACGACGTCGACCGGGCCGAGGGCGCCGAGCGGCAGCGGTGCGGGGTGCACGCGCTTGGGACCGGCGAAGGCGAAAGGCGAGCAGCGCTCGCCCCAGACCGGGTCGAAGAGCACCCGCCGTCCGTCGATCTCGGCGAGCACGCTGGAATGCCCCATCCAGGTGAGCCGGAGACCGGAGGCGGGGGGCTCGGCGAGATCGGCGAGGGTCGTGGCGTGCACGGGCACGGTCCCGGTCGGCGTCCTGAGTACCCGCTCCTCCTTGCGGAAGTACACCTTCGCGAACTCCAGGGCGGACCCGGACGGTCTGGTCCGCGCCCCCACCGGGTTCTGGAAGATCCCGTCGGCGAAGTTGGGGGAACGACGGATGCGCTCCATACGGACGCCGCCCGGGTCGGCCCCGAAGGCGGCGGGACGCAGCGCACGCAGCCTGGTGCGGAGCGGGAGTGTGGAGTCAGCGCCGGTCACAAGATCTCCTGAGGGAGTCGGTATCGTCTCATTATGGACAGGGGGGACGACTGTGCGAGAGCAGAGCACCCAACGGGATGGCGCTCCGGAAGGACCCGTTCAGCCACGCTGCTGTCCGTACACGTGCTCGACGTGGAGCCGCAGGACGATCCGGCGGTCCCTGATCATGGCCTTGCGGTAGTCGTCCCAGTCGGGGTGCTCGCCGTGGACGTCGCGGTAGAGGGTGATCAGTTCCGCCACGGTGGCGTCGTCGGGGTCGGCGGCCACCGGCGTGAGCTCGGCCGTGCCGTCCACGACCGTCCAGGCCCAGCGGTCCTGACTGGTCACGTGGTAGCTCGCACGCGGGTCCCGCAGCAGGTTCCGGGTCTTCGCCCGGCCCTCGGTGACCGAGACGCGGACGATGCGCTCGTCGGGGTAGTAGAAGTGGTTCACATTGGAGAGCTGCGGTCTGCCGTCCTGCCTGAGCGTGACCAGCACACCGCCGTCCTCCTCGGCGACCAGCCGTAGCAGCCCCTGCTGGTGCGCATCGAATCCCGTCATGCCGAATCCAACGTCCGGTCCGCCCGCAGGATTCCGCATCCGGTGAGGGCTCGTTCCGCATACGTCCGGATCCAGCCACCATCCGCCGGCCCCGACAGCTCCACGGAGCCGATGTCACATCCTGCGGCCCCCGCCCGTCGGACCCGTGTCAGCAGCCCGACGGCGGCGCCCCCACCGCCCCCGCCGGCACCGAGCCGCACCCAAGGAGACCGGTCATGACCGCCCGCATCTCGCTCGACCCTCCCCGCAGCCTCCTGTTCCGCGCCGTCTCGTGGTACTCGAACCGCGTGTACGGAAAGGTCGTCGATCCCCTGCGCGCCGGCGCCCACCACACCGGGGTGCTGTGGGCCTGTTCCCGGCTGGAGCTCTCCGTGGGCCGCTGGAAGCGGCTGGACCCGCAGCTCAAGGCGCTGGCGGTGATGGCGTCCGCGGCCACCATCGGGTGCGGCTGGTGCATGGACTTCGGGTACTGGGTGAACCACAGCCAGGGTATGGACCCGCGCAAGCTCAGCGAGATCCCGGCCTGGCGCGACAGCGACGTCTATTCCCCGCTGGAGCGCGATGTGCTGGCCTACGCGGAGGCCATGACCGTCACTCCGCCGCAGGTGGAGGACGAGATGGTGGAACGGCTGCTCGGTTCGCTCGGCGAGAGGGCGCTGGTCGAGCTGACGACGGTGATCGCGGTGGAGAACATGCGGTCGCGGTCGAATTCCGCCCTCGGTCTCACCAGCCAGGGCTTCAAGGACCGGTGCGAGCTGCAGCCGCCTGGCGCGTCCGGACAGCGCGCTTCGGCCACCGACCGGTGATGCCGCGCAGGCCGCATTGACAGTGCGCCCCCACCATCCCGATACTGACTGGCGATTCAGTAAATGATCGTTGGCCGGCATCGGGGGCGGCGGGTCCGCTCCCCCGGTATCCATGGCACCGCCACGGGCCCGCCCCGATCGCCGTGACCGAGGAGTACCCCGATGACGACACCTCCCGTGTCCCCGCCCGCCCCGTTGATCTCGCTGACCTGGACGGACCACGTCACGGGCCGCCACGGGCACCTCGTCGTGGACCGGCTGGTGCGTGGGGTGTCCAGTGGCGGGCTGCGCATGCGGGCGGGCTGCACGCTGGACGAGGTGGCCGGACTGGCCCGCGGCATGACCATGAAGGAAGCGCTCCACTTCGATGCGGAGCGGTCCGGTGCGCGCTACATACCTCTCGGCGGCGCGAAGGGCGGCATCGACTGCGACCCCCGCGACCCGGCGGCTTACGGCATCCTGGTGCGCTATCTGCGGGCGATGCGTCCGTACGTGGAGAACATCTGGACGACCGGCGAGGACCTCGGGCTCACCCAGGACCTGGTCGACCGTGCCGCCGTGGAGGCCGGGCTCGTCTCCACCGTCCAGGCCGTCTACCCGCTGCTCGACGACGAGACCGCGGCGCGCCGGCGGCTGGCCGACGCCTTTGCCGTCGAGGTGGACGGCATCGGCCTGGACGAGCTGGCCGGTGGCTGCGGAGTCGCCGAGTCCGCGCTCGCCGCGCTGGACGGGGCCGGCATCGCGTACGGCGACGCGCGGGTCTCGCTCCAGGGGCTCGGCACCATGGGCGGGGCGACCGCGCGGTTCCTGTCCCGGGCCGGCCTGCGGGTGGTCGCCGTCGCCGACATCAAGGGCACGATCGCGAATCCGGCCGGTCTCGACGTCGAGGCGCTCCTGGCCGCCCGCGACGCCTACGGCACGGTGGACCGCGGCGTGCTGCGCGCCACCGATCGGGAGCTGCCCGCCGACGCCTGGCTGACGCAGGACGCGGACGTCCTCGTGCCCGCGGCCGTCTCCTACGCCGTCGACCTGACGAACCAGGCCCGGATCACGGCTCGTTGGGTGGTCGAGGCGGCCAACATGCCGGTCCTGCCCGACGCGGAGGCACTGCTCACCGCACGCGGGATCACGGTGCTGCCCGATGTCGTCGTCAACTCCGGCACCAACGCATGGTGGTGGTGGACTCTGTTCGGTGACATCGGCGCCGACGCGGACGAGGCCTTCGCGCACATCCGGCGCGCGATGCGCGCTCTCATCGAGCTCGTACTGGCCCGCGCCGCGGCGGACGGCTGCACTCCGCGCGCGGCGGCGCACGCCGTCGTCGCCGACCGGCTGCCGGTGATGGCCGACCGCTTCGGCTGGTACCGCTGACCTCAGGTCCGGGGCCCCGTGGCCCATGGTCTCCCGCGTGGATCACGCTGGGCTCGTGGGCCCTGGCGCCGCACCCTGATCCACCCGTATCCAGCCAGATCCAGCCAGATCCAGCCTGATCCGAACGAAAGGCGCCGGCGCTGCGCGGCCGGCGCAGCCGGTGAAGACTCCGACGCCTCCAAATCGGGATGCGCGGACATGTGGTGCTGATCGCGCCGGACAGCAGTGGATGAGCGGGAGAGACCAAGGGGCGGGCCGGTTCCGGTCCCGCCCCCGGCCTGCGCCGGAGCATGCATTGGTTAGGGTGACGCTGTGGCAAGAGTGCGGTTGGGTGTGGCGGAGCGACGCGAGGAGCTACTGCGTGCTGCCGTCGAGCAGATCGAGGTACGGGGTGTCGCGGCGGTGCGGATCGCCGATGTGGCGTCCGTGCTCAACGTGAGCAACGCCCTCGTGCTCTACCACTTCTCCACCAAGGAGAAGCTGGTCGCCGCCGCCTTCGCGCACGCCGCCGAAGCCGATCTGGCTCAACTGCGCAAGCTGCTGAGCCGGCGCACCACCGCGGTCCGCCGACTGCGCGCGGCCGTACGGTGGTACGCGCCGACGGGCCAGGCCAAGGGGTGGCGGCTGTGGATCGAGGGCTGGGCGGCCTCCCTCCGCGACCCGGCGCTGCGCAATGTCGCGGGCGATCTCGACCAGCAGTGGAAGGCGGAGCTGGCCGAGGTCATCGAAGAGGGCGCGGCAGCGGGCGAGTTCCACTGCGACGACCCGATGTCCGTGGCCTGGCGGCTGACAGCGCTCCTGGATGGTCTGGCGGTGCAGATGACGTCGTACGCGGGTCCGCTGTCCCGGGCCACGATGCTGGAGTGGACCGAGGAGGCGCTCGCCCGTGAACTGGGCATCGACCACGAGGCCCTGACCGCCTGACGGCATGACGGCGTGACGGCGTGGCAGGTTCGACGGCGTGACGGCGTGGCAGGTTCGACGGCGTGACGGCGTGGCAGGTTCGACGGCTTGGCGGCCCGGCCCGCCGCCCGTCCCTGTCTGCCCGCCGCCCGCCCCTGTCTGCCCGCCGCCTGGGTGCCGGTCAGGTCTGACGCACCGGCGCGTAGGTTTCGCCCTGGAGTCCGAACGTCCAGGCGACGCCCTCCCGCGCGGTCCTGGTCCGCGGCGGCACTCGGAGCCAGTACGTCCGATGTGTCCCGTCCGTCTCCGGAGTGGAGTTGACCACCTCCACCATGACCACGTCCTCGTCGCCGTCGAGCGCGATCCGCCAGAGAACGCCCGTCTCGTCCCGGTGCAGCGGTTCGGCGCCGGACTCGGTGAGATAGCGGTCGTATCCGTAGAACTCCAGCATCACGCGGCGCAGTTCCGCGTTGTCCTCGGCACGGATCCGCTCGGGTGTCAGCGCCCCCAGTTCCGCGAGGAATGCGGCGGGGACGGGCATGCCGCGCCAGGCGTACAGGGCGAAGCCGTCGCGGTAGGCAAGCGCGGGGCCGTCACCGCTGTCCAGCCGGCCCGCCTCGTCCCGGTGCAGCGTCTCGGGGCGTTCGGTCATCACCACGGTGCGCTCGTAGGGCCACCACCAGCCCGCGTTCCTCGCGACGGCCGCGAGTCCGGCGAGCCGCTCGCCCCGGCCGTCGAAGGCGGCGAGCCAGGCCGCGTCGTGCTGGCCCAGGACGGCGTCGAGCAGCACCAGCCGGACATCCGACTCGTCCTCGGGCTGCACGGCGAGATCCGCCACCACGCCGGCCCGTATGCGGTCGGCGAGCGCCGACGTGGTCTCCCAGAGCTGAGCGCCGGTGGCGGACCACAGCGCGGACCAGCCGGCCGGACCCAACTCGTCGTACATCCGGCGCCGTTCCTCCGCCCAGGGACGGGTCCGCACGTCGTCACGGACCGAGCGCCCGGGATCGGTCAGTTTCTCCACCGCCTCGACGGCGGCCCTGGGCGAGTCGGCCCAGACGAACTCCTCCGGCTCGGCAAGACCCGCGCTGCGGTAGGCCAGCCGTACCCCTTCCTCGGCCGCCGTCCGGTCCGCCGCGCCGGTCGCCGCCGCCACGGCCCGCCATGAGTCCACGTACTGCATCGTTCTCCCCGTCCCCTGTTCCTGTGTCCCTGTGTCCTGTGCTCCGAATGCTTCGGATGCTTCGGATGCCCATACGTTTCCGGACGCTCATACGCTTCCGGATGTTTCCGGTTCCTCAGTCCGCGACGATGCGGACCGCCCCCGGCGCGTACTCGCGCTGGCGCACGACCCGGAACCAGCCCTTCGGCAACGAGATCACCGCGTGCTCCTCGTGCACCACGCGTCCGCCGTCGGGCAGATGGAGCAGCATCGGGCCGAACACTCCGCCCTCCCGGATCAGCCGTCCCGGCCCCGGCACGGCGTGCGCATGTCCGGTGACCTCGCCGAGCGCGAGGACCAGCCGGCCGCGTCCGTCGCGCAGTTCGCCCGGTGCCTCCAGGAGGTTCGCGGGCACCGCGGACTCCTCCAGCGCCATGATCAGTACATCGCCCTGCCGGTACACAGACGTCTCCCCTCGGTGCGGCACCTGCTGTGCCGGCCACATGGAAAACGCTACGGCGGGGGTCTGACAACCGGCCGGTGAGCACCGTCGGCGGGGGCCCGGTCGCCCCGTTGTCAGTGGGCCTTGATAGACCTTGCGCACATCAATCCGTTGCCGTCATCAGGAGATCAGGGCCATGTCCGATGTGGACCACCTGCACGAGCTGCTCGGCCTGCCGGCCGTCGACTTCCGGTCCGGGACGAACGCCGGCTCCCGGCCGGCCGCCGGCGCGGCGGCCTGGCGCGTCTTCGTCGAGCCGTACGAGGACGAGGACCGCACCTGGGAGCAGGAGTTCGCCGCGTTCCTGGACGAGGTGGACGCGGCCGGTGTCCGCGCGCTGATCATCGGGCAGTGGGGCGAGTCGTACGAGGAGAAGTCGTCGTATCCGATCGGGCTCGTGATCGCCGCCGCCGAGCGGCTGACATCGCTGGAAGCGGTGTTCGTCGGCGATCTGACGATGGAGGAGGCGGAGATCTCCTGGATCGAGCAGAGTGATGTCACCGCGCTGCTCAGCGCTTTTCCCGCGCTGGTGGAGCTCGGGGTACGCGGCGGTTCCGAGCTCGTCTTCCCCGCCACGAAGCACGAGCGGCTGCGTTCTCTCACCATCGAGACCGGCGGACTGCCGGTGCAGGTGGTGCGTGGGGTGCTGGACAGTGAACTGCCCGCGCTGGAGCGGCTCGACCTCTGGCTGGGTGTCTCCGCCTACGGAGGCGACACCGACGTGGCGGATCTCGCGCCGCTGCTGTCGGGGACGCGCTTCCCTGCCCTGCACCACCTCGGTCTGCGCAACAGCGAGGTGGAGAACGAGATCGCGGCCGCCGTCGCCTCGGCCCCGCTCGTGGCCCGGCTGCGCACCCTGGATCTGTCCTGCGGCACCCTCGGTGACGAGGGGGCCGCGGCGCTGCTGGAGGGCCAGCCGCTGACGCATCTCGACGTCCTCGATCTGCACCACCACTTCCTCACCGAGCCGATGGAGCGCCGGGTCACGGAGGCCCTGGAGCCGCACGGCGTGCGGGTGGATCTGTCGGACCGCTGCGAGCCATGGGGCGACCGCGGGGCTGCGGGCCGGTACGTCACGGTGTCGGAGTGATGGCGCGATGACGGATATCGAGCACCCCGAGACCTTCCACGGCCTGCCCGTCTTCACCCTGCCGCCCCCTGCTGAGGAGGGCTCGACCCCGGCGGCGTTGCCCGAGGCCGGCTCCGTGGCCTGGCGGCTGGACTGCGCCTGGGAGGGACCCGCGTTCCCGGGGATCTGGAAGCACTTCCTGGACACGGTCGACCCCGCAGCAGTCCGTGCTCTGCTGATCGGACCCTGGTGGCCGGACGACTACACCTCCTTCGCTCCTGTGGCGGAACTGATCGTCTCCGACGCCGGACGCCTCCCGGCGCTGCGCGCGCTGTTCCTCGCCGATGTCGTCGGCGAGGAGTGCGAGGTGTCCTGGCTGGAGATGTCGGACATCACCGAACTGGTCGAGGCGTTCCCGCGCCTTGAGGAGTTGGTGGTGCGCGGCGGCGGGGATGCCGTCCCCGAGGCGGAGAAGCTTCAGCTGCGTCCGCTGCGGCATCCGGCCCTGAAGTCGCTGAGGTTCGAGTCCGGGGGGCTGCCCGGCCATGTCGTCCGAGCGGTCGGCGCCTGCGAACTGCCCGCCCTGGAGCGGCTGGAGCTGTGGTTCGGCGCCACCTGGTACGGCGGCGACGCCACCGTGGAGGACATGAGACCCGTCCTCTCCGGCAGCGGCTTTCCCCGGCTGCGCCATCTCGGCCTGCAGAACAGCGAGATCCAGGACGAGATCGCCGCGGCGATCGCGTCCGCTCCGGTCGTCGCGCAACTGGAGTCGCTCTCGCTCTCCATGGGCACGCTCAGTGACACGGGTGCCATGGCCCTTCTCAACGGTCAGCCGCTCACCCATCTGACCTCGCTCGATCTGCACCACCACTACCTCACCGAACCGGTGATGTCCCGGGTCCGGGAGCTGTGTGCCCGCGAGGGCGTCCACGTCGATCTCGACGAGGCGGACCACTGGGATCCCGAGGACGAAGAGCCCCGTTATGTCGCGGTCAGCGAGTAGCGCGCCGCGCCTGGCGGTCGTCGGCAATCCCGGCAGCCGCCGGGTCGGCCTCTTCCAGGACGCCGTGCGCGCCGCCGGGCTGCCGCCGGCCCGCACGGTGTCCTGGATCGACGTGCTGAGAGGTGAGGCGGCCTTCCTGCCCGGGGAGACGGTCCGCATCGACTCGCCCGGCGAGGACGCCGAGGTCGAACGGATGCTGCGCGGGGTCGACGACCCGACCAGGGTGGAGGGCTCGGCCCTCTGGTACGCGCGGTTCACCACCGCCGTCCGGGGCGTGACGCGGGCGGCGACGGCCGCCGGTGCGCTCCTGCTGGACAGCCCCGGCGACATCGCGGTGCTGTTCGACAAGCGTCTGTGCCACGGTGTCCTGGATGCCGCGGGCGTTCCCGTCCCCGCTTCGCCGACATCGGGACCGGGTGCGCGACCTGTCCAGGACTGGGCCGATGTGCGTGAGCTGATGGCGGACCACCGCATGCCGCGCGTGTTCGTGAAACCCGCGCACGGTTCCTCCGCCTCCGGGGTGATGGCCGTGGAGACGGCCGGCCCCGGCCGGATCCGGGCCGTCACCTCGGTCGAGCGCGACCCGGCCGGCCGGCTCTTCAACTCGCTCAGGGTGCGGCGCTGCACGACGGAACGCGAGGTGGCGGCAATCGTCGACGCACTCGCACCCGACGGTCTGCACATCGAGCGCTGGGTCCCCAAGGCCTCTCAGCGGGGCCGGGTCGCGGATCTGCGGGTCGTGGTGGTCGACGGCCGCGCGACTCACGCCGTCGTCCGCACCAGCCGCTCCCCCATGACCAACCTTCACCTCGGCGGTGCGCGCGGCGATCTCGACGAGGTGCGGGCCGCCGTCGAGGCGGCGGGCGGCAGCTGGACCGAGGCTCTGGCCGTGTGCGAGAGGGCGGCCGCCGTCTTCCCGGGCACGCTGTGCGTGGGCGTCGACCTGCTGCCCGCCACCGGCTGGCGGCGCTTCGCCGTGGGCGAGGTCAACGCCTTCGGCGATCTGCTGCCGCGGCTGACCGGCCTGCCGGGCAGCGGCGCCGAGGGCCTGGACACCTATGCGGCGCAGGTCGCCGCCGTACTGAACCGAGCAAGGAACCACCGTGTCAGCGCAACATCCTGAATCGCCCTCCGGTGTCACGGACGCCGTCGGCCCCGACATGAGCGAGGTCGTGGGCACCCACGATCTGCTGCTCGTCACCCTGGACACCCTGCGGTACGACGTCGCGGCGGAGCTCGCCGCCGCCGGGCGCATCCCGAACCTGGCCCGGCATCTGCCGGGTGGCGTCTGGGAGAAGCGGCACGCCCCGGGGAGCTTCACCTACGCCTCGCACCAGGCGATCTTCGCGGGGTTCCTGCCCACCCCGGCCACCCCCGGGCCGCATCCCCGGCTGTTCGCCGCACGGTTCGCCGGCAGTGAGACCACGGCGGAGCGCACCTTCGTCTTCGACGCACCCGACCTGGTCTCCGCTCTCGCCGGGGCGGGATACCGCACGGTGTGCATCGGCGGAGTGGGGTTCTTCAACCGGCAGGCGCCGCTCGGCTCGGTGCTGCCCGGGATGTTCCAGGAGGCGCACTGGGAGCCGGAGTTCGGCGTGGCGTCGCCCACCTCGTTCGAGGCGCAGGTGGCCCGCGCCGAGCAGGTCGTCCGGGAGCTCCCGGACAGTCGGCGGCTGTTCCTCTTCGTCAATGTGTCGGCCCTCCATCAGCCGAACTGGTTCCACCGGCCGGGCGCCACCCGGGACGCGGGCGACAGCCGCGCCACCCATGCGGCCGCGCTGGAGTACGTGGACGCCCACATCGGACGGCTCTTCGCCGCCGCGAGCAGCCGCCGCCGGGCCTTCGCCGTCGTCTGCTCCGACCATGGCACGGCGTACGGCGACGACGGCTACACCGGTCACCGGCTCGGCCACGAGTCCGTCTGGACCGTTCCGTACGCGCATTTCTTCCTGGAACCGGGGGCCACCGCACGATGACCAGTCCGCACACCACTCGCCCATACCAGAGTTACGTCTACGCCTATCCGCACAAGACGGCGTACGAGAGGCTCTCCGGGCGCCCCGGCGGGCGGCCCGCGCTGAGAGACCTGTGGGCGGGCGAGAGCAAGGACGCGCTCTCGCTGTACCTCCACATACCCTTCTGCGAGGTCCGCTGCGGCTTCTGCAACCTCTTCACCCGGATCGGTGCGCCCGACGAGCTCACCACCCGCTATCTCGATGCGCTGGACCGGCAGGCGACCGCCGTACGGGACGCGCTGGGCGACGGGGAACCGGTGCGCTTCGCCGCCGCCGCGTTCGGCGGTGGGACGCCCACCTTCCTGACCGCCGGCGAGCTGGAGCGCCTGTGCGACATCGCGGAGAAGCGCATGGGCGCCGGCCTGCGCTCCGTGCCGCTGTCCGTCGAGACGTCCCCGTCGACCGCAACGGCCGACCGGCTGGCGGTCCTCGCCGACCGGGGGACGACCAGGATCAGCATCGGCGTACAGAGCTTCGTCGAGGCCGAGGCCCGTGCGGCGGTCCGTCCGCAGCGGCGCGCCGACGTCGAGACGGCCCTCGGCCTGATCAGGGACACCCGCATCCCGGTCCTCAACATCGACCTGATCTACGGCATCGACGGCCAGACCGAACGGAGCTGGCGCACCTCACTGGACGCCGCGCTCCGGTGGCGCCCGGAGGAGCTGTACCTCTACCCGCTCTACGTCCGTCCGCTGACCGGCCTGGGCAGGCTCGGGGCCGCCGAGGAGGCCTCGGTGGACGCGGCCTGGGACGAGCAGCGGCTGCGGCTGTACCGGGCCGGCCGCGATCATCTCCTCGCCCACGGCTACGAGCAGGTGTCGATGCGGATGTTCCGCCGCGCCGACGCCCCGCGGACCGACGGCTCCGACGACTACGCCTGCCAGACCGACGGCATGATCGGTCTGGGCTGCGGCGCCCGTTCGTACACCTCCCGGCTGCACTACTCCTTCGACTACGCGGTGGAGATGCGCGAGGTGCGGGCGATCATCGACGGTTACACGGCCACCGAGGACTTCTCGCACGCCGAGGTGGGCCGGTTCACCGACGGGGACGAGGCGCGCCGCCGCCATCTCCTGCAGTCCGTCCTGCAGGCCGAGGGCCTGCGTGTGTCCGAGTACCGCGAGCGCTTCGGCACGGACCCGGACGAGGACTTTCCCGAGGAGCTCGCCCGGTTCGAGGCCCGGGGCTGGCTCGACCGGGACGGGGTCGCCGCCGGCCTGCTGCGCCTGTCGCCCGAGGGGCTCGCCCACTCGGACGCCCTGGGCCCCGACCTCTTCTCCCCTGCCGTACGGGCCGCGATGGCCGCGTACGAGCTGAAGTGAGCCCCGTATGGACCTGACGATTCTCTACCGCGGCCCTCTCGCGTCATGCGACTACGACTGCCCGTACTGTCCGTTCGCCAAGCGGCGCGACAGCCGGGAGCAGCTGCGGGCCGACCGGGCCGCGCTGGAGCGCTTCACCGCGTGGGCGGCGGCGCAGACCGGCGACCGGATCTCGGTGCTCTTCACCCCGTGGGGCGAGGGGCTGGTGCGTTCCTGGTACCGCCGGGCGGTGGTCGAGCTGGCCCGGCTGCCGCACATTCGCCGGGTCGCGATCCAGACGAACCTCAGCGGCCGTACGCAGTGGCTGGCCTCAGCGGGCACCGCGGGCCGCGAGAAGATCGCGCTCTGGTGCACGTACCACCCGGGCCAGACACCGTACGAGCGGTTTCTCGGCCGGTGCGGGGAGCTGGCGTCCCTGGGGATCCGCCACAGCGTGGGTGTCGTCGGGCTGGAGGGTCATCTCGACGAGGCGCGGCGGCTGCGGGCGGCCCTGCCCGATGAGGTCTACCTCTGGGTCAACGCCGCCGAGGGGCAGACCTACACGGACGAGGAGGCGGACCGGTGGACGGCGATCGATCCGCTGTTCCCGTACAGCCGCCATCCGCACCGTTCGGCAGGTCTGCCCTGCCGGACCGGTGAGTCGGTGATCTCGGTGGACGGTGAGGGTACGGTGCGCCGCTGCCATTTCGTCCGCGCCGAGCTCGGCAATCTCTACGACGGCAGCTACCGCACGGCGCTGGGGCCTCGGGCCTGCCCGCTCGCCCTCTGCGACTGCCACATCGGCTATGTGCATCTGGAGACGCTGCCGCTGTACGACGTCTTCGCCGGCGGGGTGCTGGAGCGCATACCGGCGCCGCCGGCCTCGGCCGCCACGGCCGGTACTCCGGGAGCCCGGGGCGACTGAGGACAGCGGACTCTCAGAGCGGCAGCAGGTCGGGCCGCTTGGCCTCCACGTGGTCTCCCGAGGACTCGCCGCGCAGTCGGCGCCCGATCCACGGCACCAGGTACTCGCGTGCCCAGTGGATGTCGTCGCGCCGTACTTCGAGCGTTCCGCGCTGTGCCTGCGGCGGCCATTCCTGGTCGGGGTCGGCGGGCACATCGAGGCCGAGGACCTGGGCGGCGCGCAGCGCGACCCTGGTGTGCCCCTCGGGCGACAGGTGCAGCCGGTCGTTGTCCCAGGCCCGGCGGTCCTGCACCGAACGCAGGGACCAGAGGTCGAGCACCGGGCAGTCGTAGCGGTCGGCGATGGACCGCACATGGGCGGTGTAGGTGGCGATCTTGCCGCGCAGATGGCGCAGCACGGGAACGTCGCGCGTGTCGAAGCCGGTGGTGACCATGACGGTGCCGACCGACCGGGTCAGCTCGGCGACCGCACGCTCGAAGCGCTCGGCCACGTCGTCGGGGTCGGTGCCCGGCCGGATGATGTCGTTGCCGCCGGCGCAGAAGCTCACCAGATCGGGGGCGAGTTCCCTTGCGCGCGGCACCTGCTCCTCGACTATCTGGTCGAGGAGGCGTCCTCGTACGGCGAGATTGGCGTATCTGAAGTTCCCGTGTGCGGGGCCTGCGATGCCCGCCGCCGCTTCGGGGTCCGGGAGCTGGTCCGCGAGGAGTACCGCGAACCGGTCCGCCCAGCCGACGAAGGTTCCGTCCGGGCCGGGGTCACCGACTCCCTCGGTGAAGCTGTCGCCAATCGCCGCGTACGACCCGATGGCGCCCTGTCGGTTGATGACGCCCTGCTGGATGTTGTTCGAATCGTCTGCCACAAGGGCATATCCTGCACCGCCGAATGTGACCTACGCGACCGTATTATGGGGTTGACGGGTGGTGAGATAGACCACCCGGTCAGTTTTTAGTAAAGAGGGAATAAGCAGAGGGACGGTGCGCCGCCGCGCACCGTCCCTCTATGCATTGCTCAGGTCCGGGTCACCGGACCGGTGTTGCTGGATCAGACGTTGATCCCGTGCGAAGCCAGGTACGCGATCGGGTCGATGTCCGAGCCGTACGCGGGGCCCGTGCGGACCTCGAAGTGGAGGTGCGGGCCGGTGGCGTTGCCGGTGGAGCCGGACAGGCCGACCTGCTGGCCCGCGGTCACGGTCTGGCCCGCCGAGACGGAGAGCGAGGACATGTGGCCGTACTGCGAGTAGTGGCCGTCGGCGTGCTTGATGACGACCTCGTTGCCGTACGCGCCGCCCCAGCCGGCCGTGACGACGGTGCCGGAGGTGATCGCCTTCACGCTCGTGCCGGTGGACACGGGGAAGTCGATGCCGGTGTGGCTGCCGCTGGACCAGTTGGCACCGGAGGCGCGGTAGGCGGTGGTGTGGTTGCCCGGAACCGGGTGGACGTAACCGGAGTCGTTGCTCTGGGTCGCCGGGGCCGAGGTCTCCTCGGACGACGAGGCGTCGGAGGAGGAAGAGGAGGAGTTGGAGGCCGTGGCGGCCTTCGTCTCGGTCTTGACCGGAGCCTTGGGCGCGGCCTTCGACGGGGTGGTGGAGCCCGTGGAGGTGGTGGAGGCCTGGCTCGTGGACTTGCCGCCGAGCGTCAGCTTCATGCCCGGGAAGATCAGGCTCGGGTCGTCGCCGACGACCTTGCGGTTGTCCTGGTACAGCTTCTCCCAGCCACCCTTGAGCTTGTGCTCGGCGGCGATCTTCGACAGGTAGTCGCCGGAGACCACGGAGTAGGACGTGGTGCCGGCCTGCTTCTTCGCGACCGGCTTGGCCGGGGTGGCGTGCGCGGCGGCCGACTTCGAGGTGGCGGGAGCGGTCTGCTCCGCGGCGTGGGCACCGGTGGCGCCGAGCAGCGGAAGAGCGATGACGGCTCCACCGGCGCTCGCGGCGACGACGCCACGGGCGATGGTGCTGGACTTGGGACGGCGGTGCTTACCCGATATGGGCATGAAGGTTTTCCTCTCCGGCGCCTACGAGGTGAGCTGTCGGGTTCGGACTGGAGATGTCCGGTCGCGGCTGGCGCGACTTCACCCCGAGCCGGCCGGTTTCCCGGTCGGCGGCTTACCTGGTTCCCCCGCTCCTGCCACGCGGTGAGTGGGTGCGAATTCCGGGCGGCGGCAGGATTAGGCGGTCCGTCCGGATTGACAGTGAACGTAAGCGAGCCGGGACGACAGAAACAAGCCACGGGTTCCACTTCGGATTCCGCTCCGGAAATTCGACACGGAATTCCGGTCACACTCCGTGGATTACGGATCTTGGCTTTCCGCGCGGCGTCCGGAATACCCCACGGCCGCGCAGCCACACACCGTCACGGATATGATCCCGCTCACGAGAGGGTGACCATCTCCCGCACAAACAGGGCATGTTCCATCAAAAGCCTCAATACGGACATGCCTCGCTCATCGGCCGTACCTCGATCGGAGAGCCGCGCACCCCGGCCCCTCCCAGCCGGGCCCGTGGACCGTCGCGCGGCCCCGGAACAGGGGCGCGACCAAGATGATTGCCCGAGGAATCAATGTCGTATCGTCACGAGAGTGGACCCGCAGGCGACACGCGCCGGCGGCAGAGCCTCCAGGAGTGACCGTGACGCAGCAGCTGCCGCAGACCCCGTCGACGGAGCCCGAGCTGGCGGGTGTCCGCAACTTCCGCGACGTGGGCGGGCTGCCCACCTCGGACGGCCGCCGGGTGCGGTACGGGCGGCTCTACCGCAGCGGTCACCTGGCACACGCCACGGCCGAGGACGCCACGTTCCTCTCCGGTCTCGGCCTGCACACCGTCTTCGACTTCCGCAACGACGCCGACCACAAGCTGGACGGCCTCGACATCGAGCTGCCGGGTGTGCGCAATGTGAGCATCCCGCTCACCGACCCGGCGGACGGCACGGAGTTCTGGCGGATGGTGCGCGACGGCAACATCGACGAACTGCGATCGATCCTGGCCGACGGCAAGGGGTCCCACCGCATGATCGCCTCGTACCGCCGGATCATCCTGGACCGCACGGCCGAGCACAGCCGGGTACTGCACGCCCTCGCCGAGGACAGCGTGCCCGCGCTGATGCACTGCGCCGCGGGCAAGGACCGTGCGGGCCTCTCGATCGCGGTGTCCCTGCTCGCCGTCGGTGTCGAGCGCGATGCCATCGAGTCCGACTACCTCAAGTCCAACGACGCGCACCGCCGCTACAAGGTCCGCCGCAGCGACACCTCTCCCACCGGAATGTCCGCCGAGGTGATGGAGCTGCTCAATCCGCTCTTCGGCGCCCACCCCGACTACCTCGCCGCGGCCTTCACCACCATCGACGAGACCTGGGGCAGCACCGACCGGTACCTCGCCGACGGCCTGAAGATCACCCCGCAGACCCGCGAGCGGCTGCGCGAGCGCCTGCTCGACGAGGCCTGACCGGCCGGGCGGCGCCCGCCGCTACGTGGCGCACCCCCGCGACTGCCGGTGGCTCACGCCCACCGCTACGTGGCGCATCCCCACTGCCACCGGTTGCGCACCCCCACGGCTACTGGTTGTGCATCCCCACGGCGAACAGCAGGTAGAGGAAGCCCGCGATGACATGCCCTGCCACCAGATAGGCGAAGAGCCTGATGACGAGCCCGCGAGGCAACTTCTTCTCCTGCGGGTCGTAGTTCTTGGGCCGCCCCGGGCCGAGCGGGTCGAAGTTCTCGGAATCGGACATGACAAGTCCTCTCTGGCCATCGGCGTGCCGGTGGCGGGGGCGGTGCCTCAGCGACGGTGGATCCCGCTGCCGAGACACAGCTCGGCGGCGGGGCTCTGCAGCAGGGTGTGGACGAACAGCAGCTCGGCGCCATCGCGGTCCAGGGCCGCGATCCGGTGCGGGGTGAGCGAGTCGAAGTGCGCGCTGTCCCCGGGGGCGAGGTCGTGGACCGTTTCCCCGAGGGTCACCCTGAGATGCCCGGCCAGGACGTACAGCCACTCCTCGCCGGGATGGACGCGCACCAGGTCGCCCTGGGCACCGTGCGGGACCCGGACACGCAGTGCCTGCATCGCCCGGCCGGGACCGCCGGCCTGCTGGTACATCCAGCCGTCGGCCTCGGCTCCCTCGAACCTGCGGCCGCGGACGATCGCGTCACGTTCCGGGGGGATCTCGCCCAGCAGCTCGGAGACCGTCGTACCGTAGATCCTGGCAAGTCCGAGCAGCATGGGCAGTGAGGGCTGGCGCCGGCCCGTTTCGAGCCGGGACAGGTGGGCGGGCGAGAGCCCGGCCCGCTGGGCGGCTGTCTCCAGGGTGAGACCACGACTGCGGCGCAGGTCGCGCAGGCGCGGCGCGACCCCGGGCAACTCGTCGGCCACCCCTCCTTCTGGAGGATTCATGCTTCCATTGGGCCAGGAACTTTCCTCGGAGGCAAATTTCTTGCCTCCGAGGCAAAAGCCCGCCGCCACCCGGACCGGCCGACGGATCTCCCGCTGATCAGCGGTTGGCGACGGCCTGCTTCACGAGGGTCCGCCCGAAGTCCCACATCAGCCCGCCGCCGCTGTGCGCGTCGTCCATCACGGCCGTGAAGGCACTCACGAAACGGTCCACGTCCGCGTCGTCGATCACCAGCGGCGGAATCAGCTTGATCACTTCGAGATGGTCTCCGGAGACCTGGGTCAGGATCCGGTGCTTCTGGAGCAACGGCACGACGACCATCTGTGCGAAGAGCCCCTTGCGGGCCGCCTGCAGCATCGTCCAGCGGCTGCGCAGCTTGAGCGAGCTCGGCCGGCCGAACTCGATGCCGATCATCAGCCCGCGCCCGCGCACCTCGTGCAGCAGCTCGTACCGCCCGACCAGCGCGGCCAGCCGTTCGCGCAGCAGATCACCCGTGC
This sequence comes from Streptomyces sp. NPDC087901, assembly GCF_044742205.1. Taxonomy (NCBI): domain Bacteria; kingdom Bacillati; phylum Actinomycetota; class Actinomycetes; order Kitasatosporales; family Streptomycetaceae; genus Streptomyces; species Streptomyces sp. NPDC087901. The sequence goes on along the minus strand of NZ_JBIUUC010000002.1, from coordinate 774,114 downwards.
GGCGCGCGTGCGCGACCGTCTCCTCGTCCTCCATCACCGCGAGGACCGCGAGCCCGGCCGCCATCGCCTGGGCGTTGGAGCCGAAGCTCGCGGAGTGGACCAGGACCCGGTCCATCGAGGAGTAGACGCGTTTGAAGATCCAGTCCTTCCCGAGGGTCGCCCCTACGGGCACATAGCCGCCGGAGAGCGCCTTCGCGACGCAGACCAGGTCGGGTTCCACGCCTTCCTCGTGCTGGTACGCGTAGAAGTCCCCGGTCCTGCCCAGGCCGGTCTGTACCTCGTCCGCGATGAGCAGGGCCTTGTGCTTGTGCAGCAGCTCCTGGGCCTCACGCAGGAAACCGGGCGGCGAGGCGTGCACCCCCTTGCCCTGGATCGGTTCGACGACGAGTCCGGCCACATCGCCGCGCCTGAGCTCACGGCGCAGAGCGTCGAGGTCGCCGAGCGCGATGGCGGTGTCGGGCAGCAGCGGGGCGAAGCCGTCCCGGAAGCCGGCCTCGCCGTTGACCGAGAGCGAGCCGGTGGTCAGCCCGTGGAAGGCGTGCGTGCAGTACAGGATCCTCGGCTTCCCGGTGGCGTACCGGGCGAATTTGAGGGCCGTCTCCACGGCCTCCGTACCGCTGTTCCCGAAGAACACCCGGTCCAGGTGCGGGCTGTGGGTGAGCAGCTTCTCGGCCAGCAGGCCCGGCAGCGGCTGGCAGTCGAACCGGGTGAGATCGGCGAGCGAGGCATCCAGGACGTCGTGCAGCGCCTTGCGTACGACGGGGTGGTGCCGGCCGAGCCCCATCACCCCGAATCCGGCGAGCATGTCCAGGTAGTCGTTGCCCTCCGCGTCCCAGAAGTGCGCGCCCTCGGCCCGTTCGTAGACCTTGTCGAAGCCGATGGTGTGCAGCATGCGCGGGAGCTGGTGGTTGAGGTACTTCGTGTGCAGCTCGTAGCGTTCGGCGCCGCGCTCCGCGAGGAGCCGCGCCAGATCGAAGCCCTTGGGCCCGTCGTCCTTCATGCCCCGCTCTCCTTCTGCCCGTTGCCCGGGACGTCGGGCCCGATGTCCGTGCCCGCGTCCGCGCCCCGGACGTGAACGTTGTGCCCCGTACCCGTGCCCGTACCGGCGTCCGTGCCCGCGCCCCGGACGGCCAGCGTGGCGCTGATCCGGCCCGCGATCTCGACCGGTGTGAGCCCGATGTCTGCCAGCACCTCGGCCCGCTTCCCGTGGGCGAGGAACTGATCGGGAATGCCGAACGTCCGCAGCGGTACGTCGACCCCGGCATCCCTCAGCGCCTGTCCGACGGCCGAGCCGACGCCTCCGGCCCGGCTGTTGTCCTCGACCACGGCGACGAGCCGGTGCTTCGCGGCGAGTGGCGCAAGCTGCTCGTCGACCGGCTTGACCCAGCGGGGGTCGACCACGGTGCAGCGGATCCGGCCGCCCTTCAGCAGATCGGCGGCCTGCAGGCAGACGGGGGCCATCACGCCGACCGCGACCAGCAGCACGTCGGCGTCCTCGGCGCGGTGCAGGACATCCATGCCGCCGATCGTGCCGATCGCGGGGACCGGCTCCCCCACCGACTCCTTCGGGAACCGGATCAGGGTCGGTGCGTCGTCGACGTCGACGGCCTCGCGCAGTTCGGCCCGCAGCCGTTCCGCGTCGCGCGGTGCCGCGATCCGCAGACCCGGTACGACCTGCAGCAGGGACATGTCCCACATGCCGTTGTGAGAGGCGCCGTCGGGTCCGGTGACCCCGGCCCGGTCGAGAACGAACGTCACCCCGCACCTGTGCAGGGCGACATCCATCAGCAGCTGATCGAAGGCCCGGTTGAGGAAGGTGGCGTACACGGCGACGACCGGGTGCAGCCCGCCGGTCGCCAGCCCGGCCGCCGAGACCGTCGCATGCTGTTCGGCGATCCCCACGTCCCAGACCCGGCCGGGAAACGCCTCGGCGAACTTCGTCAGCCCCACGGGGTGCAGCATGGCGGCTGTGATGGCCACGACGTCCGGACGCTCCGCGCCGATCGCGGCGATCTCGTCGCCGAACACGGACGTCCAGGACGGTCCGGCCTCGGGAGCCAGCGGGGCGCAGGTCAGCGGGTCCATCGCGCCGACGGTGTGGAAGCGGTCGGCCTCGTCCCGGAGCGCGGGAGGATAGCCGCGGCCCTTCTCGGTGAGGCAGTGCACGAGGACGGGGCCGTGGAAGCGTTTCGCGCGGTGGAGCGCGGACTCGACGGCGGCGGTGTCGTGGCCGTCGACCGGGCCGATGTACTTCAGGCCGAGGTCCTCGAACATGCCCTGCGGGGCGAAGGTGTCCTTGAACCCCTTCTTGGCCCCGTGCAGTGACTCGTACAGCGGCTGCCCGATGACAGGTGTCTGCTGCAGGACGCCTTTGCCCCAGGACAGGAAGCGTTCGTAGCCGTCGGTGGTGCGCAGCGTCGCGAGGTGGTCGGCGAGGCCGCCGATGGTCGGGGCGTAGGAGCGCTCGTTGTCGTTGACGACGATGATCAGGGGGCGGTCCCCCGCGGCGATGTTGTTCAGCGCCTCCCAGGCCATGCCACCGGTGAGTGCGCCGTCACCGATGACCGCGACGACGTGGTCGGAGCGGCCGCGGACCTCGTTGGCCTTGGCGAGGCCGTCGGCCCAGCCGAGCACTGTGGAGGCGTGCGAGTTCTCGATGACATCGTGCTCGGACTCGGCGCGCGAGGGGTAGCCCGAGAGGCCGCCCCTGGCACGCAGTTTGGAGAAGTCCTGCCGCCCTGTGAGTAGCTTGTGTACGTAGCTCTGATGGCCGGTGTCCCACAGAATCCGGTCCACGGGCGAGTCGAAAACCCGGTGCAGGGCGATGGAGAGCTCCACCACCCCGAGATTGGGACCCAGATGGCCACCGGTCCTGGCCACCGCCTGGACGAGGAACTTCCTGATGTCCTCGGCGAGTTCACCGAGCTGTGGTTCGTTCAGCGCCTTGAGATCGTGCGGCCCCCGGATGGACTGCAACAGCGTCATGCCCGGGCCCCCTCTCTGGTCCTGTCAGCGGCTCACGGTGAGGTGGGGACCCGTTGGTGCCCCCACTTCGTCCATGCGCTCGGCGGGCTTTCACCCGCCGACGGCTGCCGGCCCGGCCGCGATGCGCCGCGAGGGGCGGCGCATCGCGAGCGGCCGGGCCGGCAGCCCGGGGAGACCCAGTGCGACTGGGTCTCCGGCGTTCGTCACGTCACCGGTTCCCGCCGATGGTCTCCCGTGCGGCACGCAGGGATTCCTTGAGCGAACCCATGGTGGCGAGTACGGCGGTGGGCTCGTAGCCGCAGTGCGCCATGCAGTTGGCGCAGCGCGGGTCCTTGCCGCGGCCGTACTTGTCCCAGTCGGTCTCCTCGATGAGCTCCCGGTACGTCGGCACGTACCCGTCGCTCATCAGGTAGCAGGGTCGCTGCCAGCCGAAGAGCGAGTAGTTGGGGATGGCCCACGCGGTGCACGGGAAATCTGCCTTGCCCTCCAGGAAGTCCAGGAAGAGCGGCGAGTGGTTGAGCCGCCACCTGGCCCGGTTGCCGCCCGCGAAGGTCTTCTTGAACAGCTCACGGGTCTGCTCGACGCCCAGGAAGTGCTCCTGGTCGGGTGCCTTCTCGTAGGCGTAGGCGGGCGAGATCATCATCTCGTCGACCTTCAGGTCGTCGTTGAGGAAGTTGAGGACCTCGATGATGGTCTGGGGTGTGTCGGTGTTGAAGAAGGTGGAGTTGGTCGTGACCCGGAAGCCGCGCCGCTTGGCCTCCTTCATCGCGGCCACCGCTTCGTCGAACACCCCTTCCTTGGCGACCGATTCGTCGTGACGTTCGCGCAGGCCGTCGATGTGGACGGCGAACGCGAAGTAGGGCGAGGGGGTGAATTTCTCGAGCTTCTTGCGCATCAGCATCGCGTTGGTGCAGAGGAAGACGTACTTCTTCTTCGCCACGAGTTGCCGGACGATTTCGTCGATCTGCGGATGCATCAGCGGCTCGCCGCCCGCGATGGAAACCATCGGGGCGCCCGACTCGAGCACGGCGCCGACGGCCTGGGCCACCGGCATGCGTTGCTTGAGGACTCCGGCCGGGTGCTGGATCTTCCCGCAGCCCTCGCAGGCGAGGTTGCAGGCGAACAACGGCTCCAGCTCGACAATGAGCGGGAACTTTTCCCGCTTTCGGAGCTTCTGTTCAATGAGGTACGTCGCAACCTTGATGGACTGACGGAGCGGCATGGCCATCTAGCTCACCTCCTGGGGAGCAGCAGAGATCGGTGCCATTCATAGAAAGCCGGCAGGACGGCACGGAGAACGCGGAATGCCGATATTCCACCGCGGACCGTGCCGATGCGGACGAGCTCATGCTCCGGAGCGTCCACGACCACCCGTACGGCCGCAACCGGGCGTGGTCCGGACCGCAGGGCGATGCGCAGGGTCGCGGCGGACTCCATGTCCACCGCGATCGCTCCGGTGGCCCGCAGCGCGGCCCGCTCATGTCCTCGGACGACATGATCGGAGCCGGTCAGCGGACCGGTGTGGACAGTACGTCCGGGTACGACCCTGGCGAGTGCGTCGGCGAGCAGTTCCGTGCCGGTGCAGGCGACCGACTGCCCGGCCGTCCGGGTCTCGTCGGCCACCACCAGGTCCCCGGGGTGCATGCCGGGTACGAGCCCGGCGCAGAACCCTGAGGCGATGACCGCGGCACCGAGCGCCCGGCCCTCGCCGAGCGCCCTCGCCACGGCCGTTTCGGCCGCCTTCGGCCCCATGCCCGTACGCAGTACGGTCACCGGGCCCGGTGCGAGGCCCGCCCTGGCCCTGCCGGTGCGCAGGGCCAGGTGCTCGATGCCCAGCGCGCAGGCGATGAGCAGCGGAGCGGTGGGGCCGGCCGGCCCCGGGGCATCGCCCATCAGGCCCCCTCGCGGACCGCCGTGCGGCCCGCGAACGGGTCGCCGTGCACGTACCGTCCGAGTGCGGTGAGCGGGAAGACCTGCCGGTAGAGGTGGTAGTTGATGGAGAAGTCCCACGGGAAGCCGGTCCCGGTGAAGTACGGCTCGTCCCAGGAGCCGTCGGCCTGCTGGGTCTCGGCCAGCCAGGCGATGCCGCGGGTGACGGCCACGGTGTCCCGTCGTCCGGCGGCGAGCAGTGCGAGCAGGGCCCAGCCCGTCTGGGACGCCGTCGAGGCTCCGTGGCCGATCCACTTGTCCTCTTTGTACGAGCGCAGGTCCTCGCCCCAGCCACCGTCGTCGTTCTGGACGGATTCCAGCCAGCCGACCGCGCGCCGGATGGAGGGGTGCGAGGCGGGCAGCCCGGCGGCGACCAGGGCGGGCACCACCGACCCGGTCCCGTAAACGTAGTTGACGCCCCAGCGGCCGAACCAGCCGCCGGCCGCCTCCTGTTCGGCGAGCAGCCACTCGATTCCCCGCCGGGTCGCGGGATGTCGGGAGTGGCCCTCGATGGCGAGCATCTCCACCACGTGCCCGGTGACGTCGGCGGACGGCGGGTCGATGACCTCACCGAAGTCGCAGAACGGCAGCCGGTTGGGGAACGCACTGGTGTTGTCGGCGTCGAAGGCCCCCCAGGCGCCGTTGCGGGACTGCATGCCGACGTTCCATCGCACCCCGCGCTCGATGGCGGCCTCGACCCGTGCCTGGTCCGGGTGGCGGACCCGGCGCAGCGCGAGGACCACCTCCGCGGTGTCGTCGATATCGGGGTAGTTGTCGTTGTGGAACTCGAACGCCCATCCGCCCGGGGCAAGTTGAGGCCTGCGCACGGACCAGTCACCGGGTCGCGCGATCTCCTCGCCGAGCATCCAGTCCGCCGCCTTCACCAGCGCCGGGTGGTCGGCGCCGACCCCGGCGTCGGCGAGCGCGATGGTGGCGAGGCAGGTGTCCCAGACCGGGGACTGACAGGCCTCGATCATGCGGGCGCCGTCCTCGCGCCAGACCGCGAAACGGTCGAGCGACTCGAGCCCGGCCCGCATCACGGGGTGGTCGAGGTCGTAGCCGAGCAGGTGCAGTGCGATGACGGAGTACACGGCGGGCGGCTGGATGCCGCCCCAGCAGCCGTCGTTCTCCTGGCGTTCGATGATCCAGCGGGCGGCCGCGTTCATGGCGAGCTTGCGCAGTCTGCGCGGGGCGATCCGGTGATAGAGGTGCAGCGCCTTGTCGAGGCGCTGGAAGACGCCGTCCCAGCTGGCGGCCGGGGCGGGGCGGCGGGGCGGGTTCGGTTCGCCGGGATCGGTGTGCAGCTCGTCCAGGGCGAAGGGGGCGGGCCGTACCGGCCGCTTCGCGGAGACGACGGTGAGGGGCACAATGGTCTGGCGGGCCCAGCAGCCGAAGTCGTAGATGTTGAGCGGGACCCACTTGGGGAAGAACATCAGCTCGGGCGGGAGTTCCGGCAGGTCGTCCCATTTCCACCAGCCGAAGAGGGCCAGCCAGATCCGGGTGAACACGCGGCTCGCCGCGATCCCGCCCTGTTCCCTGACCCACCCCGCGGCGCGGGCCATGTGCGGTTCGTCCGGCCGGTCCCCGGCCAGACGCAGTGCCACGTACGCCTCGATGGTGGCGGAGAGATCCCCGGGGCCGCCGTGGAAGGTGGCCCAGGTGCCGTCACCTAGCTGTTCGCCGCGGATGAAGCGGCCGGCCGCCTGGACCGTGGCGGGATCCTGAATACCGAGGAACTGCCGGAGCAGGAGATCCTCGGCGTCCATGGTGACGTTGGTGGCGAGGTCGCCCTTCCACCAGCCCTGCTCGTCCTGCCTGCCGAGGAGGTGCTCCACAGAGCGTTCCGCGGCCCGCCGCGCGGCGGCGAGTACGTCGTCCGCGGCGATGGTTGATTCGGTTGTCGGTTTACTGGCCGAGGCTGCGCTGGGGTCCACAGCCCCGGTGCTTCCGTCGGTCGTCGCTGTCATGGCTTCCCCTTCGTGCAGTTGGTCCTCTGCTGTGCTGGGGTCTCCGTCGGCCGGTGCCCGTGACGGACACCGGCCGGCGACTGCGAGTCATATTGAGGGGATGGTCATCATCTCTTTCGTACGACGACGAAGTCCGCGAGCGCCGTGAGCTGCGCCCGCACGGTTTCGGGCATGTCCACACCATGCAGCGCCTCGATGGCGACCGCATGCTGACGACGGGCCTCCTGGGCGGTCCACTCCCGGCCGCCCGCCTCCTCGATGAGTGCCGCACGGGCGGCGAACTCCTCTTCGGAGAAGCTGTCGAAGTCGCTGCTCTTCGCGTCGGCGGCGAGCAGCTCGCCCAGGCGCTCCGAGGCCGGCCCGCCCGCCGCGAGCGCGGCGACGACCGGCAGGGACTTCTTGCGCTGGCGCAGATCGCTCCAAGTCTGCTTGCCGGTGGAGTCCGGGTCGCCCCAGATCCCCAGCAGGTCGTCGACCGCCTGGAAGGCGAGGCCGAGGTGGTAGCCGTACGCCTCCAGGACGTCGGCGGTCCGGTCGTCGGCGCCGCCGAGCACCGCGCCGATGGAGCAGGCGCATGCGAGCAGGGCGCCCGTCTTGTTGCCCTCCATCTCCAGGCACTCCTCGACGGTGACCCGCTCACGGTGCTCGTAGGAGATGTCCTGGGCCTGCCCGTCGATGAGCTTGCGGGTGGCCGAGGTAAGCCGCCGGGCCGCGCGGCCCGCCTCGACGGTGCCGAGCTCCAGCAGGATCTCGTTGGCCAGGGCGAACAGCGCGTCGCCGACCAGGATCGCCTGGGCGGGGCCGTGCACCTTCCACACCGTGTCCCGGTGGCGCCGCTGCTCGTCGCCGTCCATCAGGTCGTCGTGCAGCAGCGAGAAGTTGTGGACGAGCTCGACGGCCACGGCGCCGGGGATGCCGGCCTCGGCGGCGGCGCCGGCCGCCTCCGCGGACAGCAGGGCCAGCGCCGGGCGGACGGCCTTGCCGCCGTCGCCGTCGGAGGGCCTGCCCTGGGCGTCGATCCAGCCGAAGTGATAGGCGGCCACGGTGTCCATGGGCGGTGCGAGCCGGTCAACGGCGGCCCGGAGCACCGGCGTGGAAAGGGCCCGTCCGCGCTCCAGAAGCGCGGTGACGTCCGTGGTGTGCGCCACGGTGTCGGAAGCCGGATTCGCCGGGGTCACTGACTCTCCTCTTGTTCCGGTGGTACTGCTCATGCCGCCTCCTGCAGCGGATGTTCGTGGGGGCGGCCGAGCGCCAGGAGTGCGGCGTCCGCGGCGCCGGCACCGCTACGGACGGCGCCCTCCATCGTGGCGGGCCAGCCGGTGGCCGTCCATGCGCCGGCCAGGAAGAGGCCGGGGGCGCGAGTGCGTGTCCCCGGTCGCAGCCGGCCGACGCCGGGAGCGGGCGCGAAGGTCGCCGTACGCTCCCGGGTGACGAAGAAGTCCCTGATGCCGGCCCCGCGGGCGGCGGGCAGGAGCCGCTCCAGCTCGGGCAGGTAGCGCGCGCGGAGCTCGGCGACGGGCAGGTCGATCTCCTCGTCGGCCGCGGACTGGGAAACCGCGAGGTACTGGCCGGGTCCCTTGAGGCCGGAGGCCTCTGTCCGGTCGAAGACCCACTGGACCGGCGAGCCGAGAGCCGTGAAGAACGGCTGCCTGAGCACCTTGCGGTCGTAGACCACGTGCACGTTGAGGATCGGCGAGGTGCCGATCTCCAGCAGCCGCTCCGGTTCGTCGAGCGCACCCTCGGGCAGCAGGTCGTGGGTCTCGCGCTGCGGTACGGCCAGCACGACGGTGTCCGCCTCGATCCGCTCGGCTCCCGTGTCGACCACCCAGCGACCGTCGTCGGTGCGGGTGAGCGCCCCGGCCTTCGTCCGCAGTTCGGTGCGGACACCGGCGGAGTCCAGGGCCTTGCGGCTGAGCGTGTCGTGTACGTCCCCGAGCGGTACGGAGGCCCAGCCGATGTCGGCGGCGCCGGGCTCGGAGAGGAGCCCGGTCTTGAAGACCTTCGCGGCGAGCGCGAGCGAGGAGTTCGGTGCGGTGGCGTTGAGCGTGGCCACGCCGACCAGGTCCCACAGGGCCTCGACCGTGCGGGGCGACTGGCCGTGCCGGGCGAGCCAGCTGCCGAAGTCGATGTCGTCGAGCGCCGGGTCGTCCGGATCCAGCCGGCCGAGCGCCAGCGCGGCCCGCCCGACGCTCGCGCGCTCGACGAGCGAGAGGTGCGGGTAGGCGGCAAGTCCGGCGGCGAGGTGGAACGGAACCGGCAGGCCGTTGCGGCGCAGCCGTCCGAGCCGGGGCCCCGAGGGCCGTCCCACATCGAGAACCGGCACGTCCAAACGGTTTTGCAGCGGGGCCAGACGCGTGCCCTCGACCCGGTCGAGGAACCAGCGGTAGGCGGTGCAGCAGCGCAGATAGACGTGCTGGCCGTTGTCGACCGTCAGCTCGCCGCGCCGGAAGGAGAAGGCGAGGCCGCCGAGCCGGGGCCGCCCTTCCAGCAGGGTCACGTCAAGTCCGGCATCGGCCAGGCGCAGGGCCGAGGTGATGCCGGCGAGCCCGCCGCCGATCACGACCGCGCGGGAGGAACGCATCGCGTCGTCCGTCATGCGTCCCCCTCTCGCCAGGTCTTCTCCGTCAGGGACGCATCCGCGTGGCAGTGGGTTGCCCGTCGTGCGGAGTGATCATCCATGATGTACATGGTGCGCGAGATGTCCGTGTGACGCATTCAGACACGCCCCCTGGCCGTGCGGCGCGAAATGTGGCGCGCGTCGAGACCCGACAGGCCGCGCACCGCCACGTACGCCTTCTCGTGGCCCGGGAGCGAGACCCGGCCGCGCAGCACCGCCTCGGGGTCGCGCTCGATCCGGTCGAGGAGCCGACGGTAGATGCCGGCCATGGCCGCCACACAGGCACCGCTGCGCCGGTCGAGCATCGGCAGCAGCCGGTAGCCCTCGGCGAACAGGGCCCGGGCACGCCGGACCTCGAAGTGGACCAGCCCGGCGAAGTCGGAGCCGGGCGGCGGAGTGGCCCGGTGGAAGCCCGCGGAACAGCCGAACTTGGCGAGGTCGTCGGCGGGCAGGTAGGTACGCCCGTTGCCCGCGTCCTCGCGCACGTCGCGCAGGATGTTCGTCAGCTGGAGCGCGAGGCCGAGCGTGTCGGCGTACTCGGCCGCGCGCTCGACGCCCGGGGCGCCGGGCTCCGTACCGAAGACGCCCAGGCTGAGGCGGCCGATGGCGCCCGCGACACACCTGCAGTAGATCTTGAGGTCGTCCCACGTCTCGTAGGTCGCGCCGCGCACATCCATCAGCACGCCGTCGATCAGCTCGTCGAGCCCTTCGAGCGGCAGCGGGAACCGGCGGGCGGCATCGGCGAGCGCGACGGCCACCGGGTCGGTGTCGTCCTCGTCGACCGCTCCGTCGCGGATCCGGTCCAGCACCGCACGGGTGCCCTCCAGGCGGACACGCTTGGTCTCCGGCTCGAGTTCGCCGTCACCGATGTCGTCGACCCGTCGGGAGAAGGCGTACAGGGCCGACATGGCCTGCCGCTTCTCGACGGGCAGCAGCCTGATGCCGTACGCGAAGTTACGCGCCTGCTGTCCGGTGACCGCCTCGCAGTAACTGTATGCGGCCTGTACCGGTGCCGACATGTACGTCGTCTGTCCCTCCACGGTCCGGCTCACCCCTCTCTACGCGCTCTTCGCAAAACAACTCCCACCTCGCGCAGCAGGCTGGGCTTGGTGGGTTTGGGGGGTCCGGGCAGTACGTCGAACCCGGCGGCCGCGATCGCGGTGAGGGCGGCACGCCCCCCTCCCACGAATCCGGCGAGAAGCAGCTTGAGCCTGCCGTGGACGCTACCCACCAGAGGGGTGCCTTCATTCAGCAGATTCCCGGCGCGTTCGGCTTCGTACGCGATCAGTGCCCGTACCGCTGCGCCCCCGGAGGGGGCCGCCAGGTCGGATTCGGTGACATGGAACCTGTCCATGTCGTCGGCCGGCAGATAGATCCGGTCACGGCCGAGGTCCTCGGTGACGTCCTGGAGATGCTCGACGATCTGCAGCGCGGTGCAGACGGCGTCGGAGCGGCGGACGCGCTCGGGACTCGCGGTTCCGGTGAGCTGGAGGACCAGGAGGCCGACGGGGTTGGCGGAGAGCTCGCAGTAGGCGAGGAGCTCCTCGTACGTCCCGTATCGACGGATTTTCTGGTCCTGCCGGTTGGCCTCGATGAGGCCGAGGAAGGGTTCGGGGGTGAGGGCGCGGCGGCGCACGGTGGGGCGCAGCGCCTGCAGGAGCGGGTGGTGCGGGGTCTCACCGGTGGCGGCGAAGATCCTTCGCAGGTCGGTTTCGAGCGCGTCCAGCATCGCGAGCCGGTCCTCGCCCTCGGCCGGGTCGAGACCGAGGTGCCGTGCGTCGGCGCCGCCGGGGGCGAGGTCGCCGTCACCGATGTCGTCGACGAGCCGGGCGAAGCCGTAGACGGCCATCAAGTCGTCGCGCCAGGCTCGTGGCAGGAAGAAGGGGGCCACCGGAAAGTTCTCGTCGGCGGCCTTGTCAAGGGTTCCGGGTACGGCGGAATCAAGCCGCGCCTGCCGGGTACGGGTCACTGCGTACCGCCCTGCGCGGGGACGGCGTGAGCACCTCGGAGCTGGAGATCTTCCGTCATAGCCGTCACATCTCCCGTTCTACACTGCCGACCCAAAACATCCCATTCCGGACACGCCGCCCGCTATCCCCAGTGCGGAGGACGGCTACGGGCCGTCCACCCAGGCGGTATCGCCCCACTTGCTACGAATCAGCACCGGTACAGCTTACGTTGTACAACGCTCATCCATACGCCGGGGTGCGGGGCGCGCGGCACCTGCGAGCTATTCGCTGTCAACTTTCCCCTCGCGCAAGGAAATTGACGTCATCCGGCGGGAGGAGATCTTGCGGGGCTCCGTACGACGAGCCGTGGAGGCCCGGGATGGGTGCACGATCCGGAAGCAGCGCAGCGGCCTCTGCCGGAAAGCCCCGGCAGAGGCCGCTGCGGTATGCGACGGCGGCGACGCCCTACTTACCGGTCTCGCGCTCGTACGCCTTGAGGACCTCGTCGGTCGGGCCGTCCATCAGCAGTTCGCCCTTTTCCAGCCACAGCACCCGGTCACAGGTGTCCCTGATCGACTTGTTGCTGTGACTGACCAGGAAGACGGTGCCGGCCTCCTTGCGGAGCTCCCGGATACGCGCCTCGGAGCGGATCTGGAACTTGCGGTCACCGGTCGCCAGCGCCTCGTCGATCATGAGGACGTCATGGTTCTTGGCGGCGGCGATGGAGAAACGCAGCCGGGCGGCCATACCGGAGGAGTACGTCCGCATCGGCAGGGTGATGAAGTCGCCCTTCTCGTTGATGCCGGAGAATTCGACGATGCTGTCGTAGCGTTCGCGGATCTCCTCGCGGCTCATCCCCATCGCGAGCCCGCCGAGCACGACGTTGCGCTCGCCCGTCAGGTCGCTCATCAGCGCCGCGTTCACGCCCAGCAGCGAAGGCTGTCCGTCCGTGTACACCTTGCCGTGTTCGGTCGGCAGCAGTCCGGCGATGGCCCGCAGCAGGGTGGACTTGCCGGAGCCGTTCGTCCCGATGAGGCCGATGGCCTCGCCCCGGTAGGAGGTGAAGGAGACGCCGCGTACGGCGTGCACCTTGCGGATCCCGCGCTCCTCGCCCTTGCCGCGGCGCAGTATCCGGCTCAGCGCCGCGGTGGCGCCGCCCTTGCCACCGCCGCCGCCGTTGACGCGGTACACGATGTGCACATCGTCGGCGATCACAGTGGGGATGCGCCCCGCGGTTTTGTCCTCAGCCACGGCCGTACCGCTCCTCTGCCTTCCAGAAGTACACAAAGCCTCCGGCGCCCACCACGAGCGCCCAGGCGAGACCCACCACCCAGACGTGCGCCGGCAGGTTCTCGGAGCCGTAACCGTCGATCAGGGCGAACCGGACCAGGTCCATGTAGATGGCCGCCGGGTTGTACTGCAGCACGTCACCGATCCAGGCCGGCTTGTCGGCCAGCATCACCGGGATCGAGAACATGACGCCGGAGGCGTACATCCAGGTCCGCATCACGAACGGCATCAGCTGGGCCAGGTCGGGCGTCTTGGCCCCGAGCCGCGCCATGCTCAGTGCCAGTCCGGTGTTGAAGAAGAACTGCAGGACCAGCGCGGGAATCACCAGCAGCCAGGACAGCCTCGGATAGCTGCCGAATCCCACGGTGACGGCGACCAGCACGATCATCGAGTACATCAGCTGCTGGAGCTGCTGCAGCGAGAACGAGATGGGCAGCGAGGCGCGCGGGAAGTGCAGCGCCCGCACCAGGCCGAGGTTGCCGGAGATGGCGCGGACCCCGGCCATCACCGAGCTCTGGGTGAACGTGAAGACGAAGACCCCGGTCACCAGGAACGGAATGAAGACCTCCTGCGCCATCCCCTTCTTCGTGCCGAGGATCAGGCCGAAGATGAGGAAGTACACCGCGGCGTTCAGGAGCGGGGTGGCCACCTGCCACAATTGACCCAGCTTGGCCTGGCTGTACTGGGCGGTCAGCTTGGCCCGGGAGAACGCCATGATGAAGTGGCGTCGCCCGCGGAGCTGGCGCATGTACTCGAAGAGCCCGGGCCGGGCGCCGCTGACCGTCAGACCGTACTTCGCGGCCAGTTCGGCAGGGCTCAGGCCGTCGTCGACCGATGGCGGGGTGCTCAACGCAACAGCACCGTCATGGGTTGTGTCACTCACCAGATGAAACTCTCGTGTTCAAAACGCGCAGCCAGTCGCGGGCGCGGCTCAGGGCGGACAGGTCCCGACAAGAAAACATACGCCTCATGCTCCCAGAGGCGAACTCTCAGATCACCGGGGGGCGGCCGAGTCTGGTCAGCCGCCACACCGTACGCCACTTCATCGGACGGCGCGGTCCGCAGGGTGTCGACCAGCCCTCGCGGAAGCCGCCGAACCATGCCTTCAGCGCCGGGCCCGAAGGCTTGCGGAGCAGGGTCAGCAGCAGCCACACGCCGAGATACACGGGAACCAGGGGCGCGGGCAGATTACGCCGGGCCAGCCAGACCCGGTTCCGGGCCACCATGCGGTGGTAGACGGCATGCCGGGACGGAGCGGTCGTGGGGTGGTTGAGGACCATGTCCGCGCGGTAGTCGATCTGCCAGCCGGCGTCCAGCGCCCGCCAGGCGAGGTCGGTCTCCTCGTGCGCGTAGAAGAAGTCGCCCGGCAGCGGACCGACCTCGGCGATGACCCTGGTGCGTACGGCGTTGGCACCGCCGAGGAAGGTCGTCACCCGCGAGGACCGCATCGGGTCGGCGGCGCGCAGCCGCGGCACATGACGGCGCTGGGTTTCGCCGGTGTCGGGGTCGGCGATCCGGAAGCTGATGATGCCGAGCCTCGGATCGGCCTCGAACGCCTGCCGGCACAGCTCGGCAGTGTCGGTGCGCGGCAGATGCCCGTCGTCGTCGAGGAAGAGCAGGGCGTCGACATCGGCGCCGGAGGGTCCGAAGGCCTCGATGCCCACGTTGCGGCCGCCGGGGATGCCCAGATTCTCGGGCAGCTCGACGGTCCGCACTCCCGCGGGTACGTCCGGGACGGCGGAGCCGTTGCCGACGACGACCACCTCGATCCGGTCGCCTTCCTGCGCGGCGACCGAATCGAGCAGGGCGCGCAGCTCGACCGGGCGGTTGCCCATCGTGATGATGACCGCGCCGAGTTTCATGGGGGTGCTCACTTCAGCCTGCTCGATGCCAGGACCGACACGAGATGGAGGAGGGTCTGCAGCAGGGCGATGCCGGCCAGCACCGCGACCGCGAGACGGCTGAAGAACAGGTCGTCCCGGACCGCGTCGAGAACGGCCGCGACCAGGATGACCAGCGACGCCTCGACGCACAGGATCAGCCGGTGGAACTTGAGCGCACCGGCGGCCCGGCGGGCAAACGCCATGCCGGACGAGCGCGGCTCGGAGGCGGCCTCCTTGACCGGCGGCAGCCCGCCCTGGTGGCGTGCGACCCCGACCAGGTCGGTCTCGGCCTTGATCAGGATGGCGCCCAGCGCGGCAAGCGTGCCCAGGAAGGCCCACAGCCAGTCGATCCGCCCGGTGCCCCACAGGTCCGCGGCGCGCAGGCCGAAGCCGACCAGCACGGCGGCGTCACAGAGGTAGGCGCCGACCCTGTCCAGATAGACCCCGCCCAGGGAGAACTGCTTCTTCCAGCGGGCGAGCTCGCCGTCGACGCAGTCCAGCAGCAGGTAGAGCTGGACCATGAGGACGCCGAGCAGCGCGCCGGGGATGCCCGGGACGAGCAGGGCCGGAGCGGCGAGCACACCGGCGATGGTCATCAGGTACGTCAGCTGGTTGGGAGTCACCTTGGTGTTCACCAGGTACCGGTCCACACGCAGCGAGACCTCGCGCATGTATATCCGGCCCGCCCAGTGTTCGCCGCTGCGCCGGTCCTTGACGCCCGGGGGGTGAACGACGGGACGGAGTTCAGCTACTGATGGTCTTGGCATAGTCGGCGTACGCGTCCCTGATCTGGTCGGTGGACAGGTTGAGGTGCTCCAGGACCGTGAAGCGTCCCGGGCGGGTCTGCGGCGCATAGTCGACGGCCTGCACGAACTCGTCGGCCGTGAAGCCGATCTGCTCGGGCAGGACCGGCAGACCGTGCCGGCGGAGCACGTCGGCGAAGAGCCTGGACTCCTCACGGGCGCCCCGCAGATGCATGGCGAAGGCCGCGCCGAGGCCGACCTGCTCGCCGTGGCTGGCAGCGCGCTTGGGGAAGAGCAGGTCGAAGGCGTGGCTGATCTCGTGGCAGGCGCCGGACGACGGGCGGGTGTCCCCGCTGATCGAGATGGCGATGCCGGAGAGCACCAGCGACTCGGCGAGGACCGTGAGGAACTCGTCGTCGGCGACCGTGCCGGGGTGCCGCAGGACGGCTTCTCCGGCGGTACGGGCCATGGCGGCGGCCAGTCCGTCGATCTGCTCGTTGTTGACCTCGTGCGACAGCTCCCAGTCGGCGATCGCAGAGATGTTCGAGATCGCGTCGCCGACGCCGGAGCGCACGAAACGGTCCGGGGCCTCGCGGATCACCGCGAGGTCGATGACCATGGCGATCGGCATCGGGACGCCGTAGGATCCCCGGCCGTTGTCGTTGTCCAGGGTCGCGACGGGCGAGCAGAGACCGTCATGGGCGAGGTTCGTGGCGACCGAGACCAGCGGCAGGCCGACCCGGGCCGCGGCGTACTTCGCCACGTCGATGATCTTTCCGCCGCCGAGGCCGACCACGGCGTCGTAGCGCTTGCCCTTGATCTCGTCGGCCAGCTTCACCGCGGAATCGATGTCGCCACCGGCGACGCAGTACCAGTCCGCGCCCGGCAGAGCCGGGGCGAGCTTCTCGCGCAGCGCCTGCCCGGAGCCGCCGCTGATGGCGATCGCGAGCCTGCCGGACGCGGAGATCCGCTGGTCGACGAGGAGACCGGCCAGGTCGTCCATGGCGCCCCGGCTGATGTCGACGAAGACCGGGGACGGGATGAGTCGGGTCAGTACCGGCACGCGATCTCCCTGCCCCTGGCGAGGTCGTCGTGGTTGTCGATCTCGACCCAGGTCACCTCGCCGATGGGCGCCACGTCGACGGTGAAGCCCCGGTTGACGAGCTCCTGGTAGCCGTCCTCGTAGTAGAGGTCCGGGTCACGTTCGAACGTCGTCCTGAGTGCGTCGGCGAGTTCCTCGGCGGCCTCGGCCTCGATGAGGGTGACGCCGATGTACTCGCCGGTGGCGGCGGCCGGGTCCATCAACTTCGTGATGCGCCGGACACCCTTGTCGCCGTCCGTGATGACCTTCATCTCCTCGTCGGCGAGGTTCTTCACCGTGTCGAGGGCGAGGATGATCTTCCGGCCGTTGCCGCGCGCGTCCAGCAGGGTCCGCTCGACGGAGACCGGGTGGACGGTGTCGCCGTTGGCGAGGATCACACCGCGCTTGAGGACCTCGCGGGCGCACCACAGGGAGTAGGCGTTGTTCCACTCCTCGGCCTTGTCGTTGTCCACGAGGGTGAGCGTGAGGCCGTACTTCGCCTCCAGCTCCGCCTTGCGGTCGTAGACGGCCTCCTTGCGGTAGCCGACGACGATCGCGACCTCGGTGAGACCGATCTCGGCGAAGTTGGCCAGCGTGATGTCGAGGACCGTCTTCTCGCCGTCCACCGGCACGAGGGCCTTGGGGAGCGTGTCGGTGTAGGGGCGAAGGCGCCGTCCTGCGCCGGCTGCCAGTACGAGGCCGATCATGCGGGTTCTCCTTCGTCGTGAACGGCGGGCGCCTTGGAGGACACCCAGAACCGGATGGACTCCACCAGCACGACCAGCGCGATGGCCACCGCGAGGGCGGTGAGAGCCACGGTGAAGCCGGATGCCCCCGTGAGCACGGCTGCGAGTACGGCCACCACCAGGGTCCGGCCCTCGTGCCCGCCGATCGTGCGCACCAGCCACTGGGGCGGGGCGCCGGTGCCGCCTCGAATGCGGTACACCGTGTCGTAGTGATGGTAGGCGACCGCCGAAACGAGGCCGAAGGCTGCGGGAAGCGCACCGTCGATGTCGCTTCGGGCGGCCAGGATGAGCATCGTGCAGTACTCCGCCGCGCGGAAGACGGGGGGTACGAGCCAGTCGAGTGCGCCCTTGAGGGGGCGAGCCACCGCCATGCCGGAGCAGATCGCGTAGAACACGGCGGCGGCGACCATCTGCCGACTGCCGAAGGGCTGCTGCAGTGCGGCGGCGATCAGCGCGCCGGTACCGACGACCGCCACCACGGGGGCGCTCCAGGCGCCGGGGATCCGGGGGCCGCGGGCCGCCACGAGCTGGGCGATCGGGCCGGAGTCGGCAAGATCTGCGAGGGCCTGGACGGCGCGGTCGGTGCGGCGGGCCCTGCGGGTCAGGGAGCGCAGCAGCCGGCCGGCGGTGGTGTAGCAGGCCGCGAAGGCGCAGCCGACGAGCAGGGCGTAGAAGACGATCCGCGGGGTGGTCAGCGCCGTCAGTACGGCGATCATCGCCCAGCGCTCACCGATCGGAAGCACGATTATGCGGCGCACCCAGTGAGTCCAGCCGACGCTGTCGAGCTTGTCCGAGAGGGCGGCCGTGGGGCTGGCGTTCGCGATCGCGTCGTGGTTCGCCTCCGTGAACGAGAAGTCGATGACGTGGCGGCAGGACTGGAGCACCATCGCGCCTAGGGCCAGCGCCCACACGTCGTCACCGCCGCGGGCGGCGCCGAGTGCGAGGCCCGCGTAGTAGGCGTACTCCTTGGCCCGGTCGAAAGTGGCGTCCAGCCACGCGCCCATCGTCGAGTACTGCAGCGAGTAGCGGGCGAGCTGCCCGTCGGTGCAGTCCAGCACGAAGGAGAAGAGGAGCAGCAGCCCGGCGGCGACGTATCCGCCGCGGGTGCCGGTGGCCGCGCAGGCCGCCGCGACCAGTGCGGTCAGCAGGGACGCGGTGGTGACCTGGTTCGGGGTGAACCCGCGGCGCGCACACCAGCGGGCGATGTAGCGCGAGTACGGGCTGATGCAGTACGTGGTGAAGAAGCCGTCGCGGGCCTTCACGGCGCTGCGCAGCCGGACCGCCTCGTCGTCGACGGCGGCGACGCCGGACTGCGCGGTGGCGCGGGCGGCGTCGTCCGCCGGCACGGCTGCGACGAGCGAGCCGAGCTCCGGGCGCTGGACCACGGTGCCCTCGGCGTCCATGGTGGCTGCGAGCCGCCCCGGCACGGTGCGGTCGGTGACCACGGCGGTACTGCCGGGCGGCCCGGCCGGGACGCCCGCGCCGACCGCCGTGGTGGTGGTGCGCAGGGCGCGGACCAGGGCGGGGCGCGCCTCCGGCTGCGCGGTGAGCGCACCGGGCAGGGCGGCGGCCGGGAAGCGGGGGTCGGTCAGCCCGAGCCGCAGGGCGTGAACGTGGCCGACGAATCGGGGATCGACGAGGGCGACGCGGCTCTCGGCCGGAACCGCGGACAGCAACCGCACCGCCTCGGTGACATCGGCAGCGATCTGTACGTCGAAACCCAGTGACCTCAGATCATCCTGGAGCGACGATCCGGGCACCGGAGCACCTGTGAGAATGGCGGTCGACAGACGAACTCACTCCTTGGTGCTGACACGGGTCGGCGCGCGACAGTGCGGCCCTGAATGCGGCCGGCGGCATGTCGGCAGAGGCTATCGGATGAACGGAAGCAGGATTTCACTGCCCGTTCGGGCTCCGTTCCGCGTGGACCGGCATCATGCGGGCCCGTCCGCGATCATCATCGTCGATCGCCGCCTCGCCTGACAAAACGCGGGTGCGCGACAACCCTTCGCCGGTCGGTCCCGTACCGGCCGCCGCATGAGGGCGGCGGCGCGGGGTCGGACACGCACCGCTGCCCCCATGTGCCGGCCGGCCTTAGTCTGACCGGCATGACATGGCTGATCACAGGCGGAGCTGGATACATCGGGGCACACGTGGTGCGGGCGATGAGGAGCGCCGGGGAGCGGGTGGTCGTGGTCGACGACCTCTCGGCGGGCAACCCGGACCGGTTGCCTGACGACGTCCCACTGATCCGGGGCTCGGCGACCGACCGCGCGCTGCTCGACCGGGTGCTCGCGGAGCACGAGGTGACCGGTGTGGTCCACCTCGCGGCGAGGAAGCAGGTCGGCGAATCCGTCGAGAAGCCGCTCTTGTACTACCGGGAGAACATCGGCGGGCTGACCGTCCTCCTGGAGGCCGTCGTGGCCGCCGGGGTGCGGCGCTTCCTGTTCTCGTCGTCGGCCGCGGTCTACGGCGTTCCGGACGTGGAGTTCATCACCGAGGAAGCTCCCTGCCTCCCGATCAATCCGTACGGTGAGACCAAGCTCGCCGGCGAGTGGCTGGTGCGGGCGGCCGGGCAGGCGCACGGACTGTCCACGGGCTGCCTGCGCTACTTCAACGTGGCGGGCGCCGCCGAGCCGCACCTGTCGGACACGGGCGTCTTCAACGTGATCCCGATGTTCTTCGACCGGCTGACGCGCGGCGAGGCTCCGCGGATCTTCGGTGACGACTACCCCACACCCGACGGCACCTGCATCCGCGACTACATCCACGTGGCCGACCTGGCCGACGCGCACCTGGCCGTTGCCCGGCGGCTGGCCTCGCAGGACGGTCCCGGGGACCTGACCGTGAACATCGGCCGAGGCGAGGGCGTCTCCGTGCGCGAGCTCGCCGATCTGGTCGCGGAGATCACCGGCCATGAGCTGAAGCCGGAGATCGAGCCGCGCCGGGCCGGGGACGCTGCGCAAGCGGTCGCCTCGTGCGAACGGATGTCCGGCGAGCTGGGCTGGACGGCTCGGCGCGGAGTGCGGGAGATGGTCGGGTCGGCCTGGCAGGGCTGGCTGCTGCACCATCCCGAGACCCCCGCGTCCTAGCTGGCCGGACGGGTGGCTCCACCGCTCTGACCTGCGACCATTTCCGCAGGTCAGAGCATTTGACAACGGTGTTCAGTGCCGTGTTGCCCGATACCCCCCGCCCGTAGTTCACTGACAGTGTCCGGGCCGCTCACGTCCGGGCCCGCAGACGACCGGGAGGCGTCCCCATGGGGGCAGGGCACGATCACGGACATGCGCACGGAGGGCCCGCGCCCACCGGCACGGCAGCCGCCGCGTACAAGGGCCGGCTGAGGATCGCGCTGGGCATCACGCTCGCCGTGGCGGTCATGGAGGTCGTCGGAGGTGCCCTGTCGGGCTCCCTCGCACTGATCGCCGACGCGGCCCACATGGCTACCGACGCCCTGGGGCTGGGCATGGCGCTGCTGGCCATCCATTTCGCCAACAAGCCGGCCGGGCCCAACCGGACCTTCGGCTACGCCCGTGCCGAGATCCTCGCGGCGCTGGCCAACTGTGTCCTGCTGCTGGGGGTGGGCGGCTATCTGCTCTACGAGGCGGTGGAGCGTTTCATCACCCCGGCCGATACGCGGGGTGGGCTGACGATCGCCTTCGCCCTGGTCGGCCTGGTCGCGAACATGGTGTCGCTGTCGTTGCTCGTGCGCGGGCAGAAGGACAGCCTCAATGTGCGCGGCGCCTACCTGGAGGTGCTCGCGGACGCCCTGGGCTCGGTCACCGTGCTGGTCTCGGCGGGGATCATCCTGGCGACCGGCTGGCAGGCCGCGGACCCGGTCGCCTCGCTGGTCATCGGTCTCATGATCGTCCCGCGCACGGTGAAGCTGCTCCGCGAGACATTGAACGTGCTGCTGGAGTCGGCGCCCCCGGGGGTCGACATGGACGAGGTGCGCGACCACATCACGGCCCTGCCCGGGGTGCTGGACGTCCACGACCTGCACGCCTGGACGATCACCTCGGGGATGCCGGTGCTCTCCGCCCACGTGGTGGTGCACCAGGAGTTCCTCGACTCGATCGGGCACGAGAAGCTCCTCCACGAACTGCAGGGCTGCCTCGGCGACCACTTCGACGTCGAGCACTGCACGTTCCAGCTGGAGCCGAGCGGCCACGCCGAGCACGAGGCGAGGCTCTGCCACTGACCCGGGAGGCCGGACGAGCCCGAGGTGTAGGGTTTCCGGAGCGGTGTACGAACCTCCGGCCGCGAGAAATCCCGTGTACGAGAGAGGAGCTGGGGCTGATGACCGCCGCGAAGGCGCCCGCTCGGCGCACCCACCGGCCCCGCTCCCACTCCAGGTCTCTCGGCTGACACCCCGGCTCGTACCGAGTCGGCCCGTCGGCCGGAGCCCGCTCACTCAAGGGTTTCCCACGTTGACCGACGACAAGCACTCCCCCGATGACATCGCGGCTCCCTCTCCGTCCGACCACGGTCCGGAGCATCCGGGCCCCGTCGACCGCTGGACGGTCCGCCCCGAGACAGCCGCCGACACCGCCGCCGTGCACGCGGTCAATTCCGCCGCGTTCCCGACGGAGGCGGAGGCCGATCTGGTCGACGCCCTGCGCGAGGACCCGTCGGCCTGGCTGCCCGGACTGTCGTACGTCGCCGAGGCCGCCGACGGCTCCCTCGCCGCCTGCGCCCTGCTGACCCGCTGCCTGGTCGAGGGCGTACCGGCACTGGCGCTGGCCCCGGTGGCCGCCGTCCCGGCCTGTCAGCGCAAGGGCGCCGGGCAGGCCGTGGTGCGGGCCCTGCTCGATGCCGCACGACGGCGCGGGGAGCCACTGGTCCTGGTCCTCGGCCATCCCGAGTACTACCCGAGGTTCGGTTTCGTGCCCGCGTCGCGGTACGGAATCCGGGCGGGCTTCGAGGTGCCGGACGAGGCGATGATGGCCCTGGTCCTCGATGATTCCGTGCCGGTTCCGCAGGGCACGATTGAGTATCCGGCCGCGTTCGGGGTCTGATGCACCGTCCGGCCCCGCCGCGCCCGGGCGGTGCCGTGGGGCCGGACATGCCAGGACCTGAAGTGCGGACAAGCCGCTTTTGTACGGCAGACTTGAGCAGACTCGACGGGACCGGCGCACGGGGCCGGGACCATAGCGAAGGATGGGTATGCCGACCACACCAGCCACCGCGGCGAACAGCTCGTCGAACGGCGCAGCAGAAGCGATCATGCTCGAACTGGTCGACGAGAACGGCACCACCATCGGCACGGCGGAGAAGCTCGCCGCCCACCAGGCACCCGGCCAACTGCACCGGGCGTTCTCCGTGTTCCTCTTCGACGAGCAGGGCCGGCTACTGCTCCAGCGCCGCGCACTCGGCAAGTACCACTCCCCCGGTGTCTGGTCCAACACCTGCTGCGGCCACCCCTATCCGGGCGAGGCGCCCTTCGCCGCCGCCGCCCGGCGGACCTACGAGGAGCTGGGCATCTCGCCCTCGCTGCTGGCCGAGGCGGGCACGGTGCGTTACAACCACCCGGATCCCGCGTCGGGTCTGGTCGAGCAGGAGTTCAACCACCTCTTCGTGGGCATGGCCCAGGAGCAGTTGCGCCCGGATCCGGAAGAGGTGGGCGAGACGGTGTTCGTGACGGCCGGGGAGCTGACCGAGCGGCATGCCCAGGCCCCCTTCTCCGCCTGGTTCATGACCGTGCTGGACGCCGCCCGTCCCGCGATCCGGGAGCTGACCGGACCAGCCGCCGGCTGGTAGGCGCGGACCGCCGGCGCGGAGGGGTCACAGGCGCACACTGAGCGGCAGCGCCGCCCAGATGACCTTTCCGCCGCCTGCGGTGTGCTCCACGTCGCAGGTCCCGCCCGCTTCCCGGGTGATCTCACGGACCAGCAGCAGGCCTCGCCCGCCGGTCTGGGCGTAGTCCGTCTCCAGCGCCGTCGGCCGGTAGGGGTGGTTGTCCTCGACGGACACCCTGATCCAGTCGGCGCCCACGGCGACCTCGACCGCGAGCTCCGGCGAGAGCAGCGCGGCATGCTTCACGGCGTTGGTCGCCAGCTCGGAGACGATGAGCAGCAGACCCTGGGCGATGTCGTCGTCGAGAGGGACGCCCTGGCGTTCCAGCAGATCGCGTACGGCGTGCCGGGCCTGGGGTACGGAGACGTCCGTGGCCGGGGCGGTGAACCGCCAGACCCCCTCGTACGACACGGGCCGGGCGGGGACACTCCCGCGGCTCTCCATTGTCCGGTACCCGCTCTCCACTCGGTGGTGACTGCACGTCGAGTACAGGGTGCGGGGCGTAGTCGGTTCGGTCCGTACCACTGAACAGAAGTCGACCCCAATCGACGGAACTTGACCGAATCGGTGCGGGTACGTCAGCTTTCTGACCGCTTCTGACCTTCCTCCGACAGCCCGCCCATGTCGTTGCCGGGCGCCATCTGATCCGAGACCATCGACACGATCCGGCGGCCCCCGACACCGACCGCGATGAGCCCGAGCCCGTCGAAGAGCAGGGCGAGCGAGAAGAAGCATCCGAGTACGTAGAGGCTGCTGTGCGGCCAGTCGAAGAGGACCAGCAGCCCGAGCAGCAGCCCGAACGCGCCCTGCAGCAGCGTCCAGCCGAACTGCGGCCCCCGCACCACGACGCTGCCCACGAGGCGGAACACGCCGCCCGTCAGGAAGAGCAGCGCGGCGAACATGGTCAGCGCCTCGGCTGTGCCGTGGGGGTGACGGATGACGACGACTCCGGCGGCGATGTTCAGCGCCGCGACGACCACGCCCAGCCAGAAGTAGCTGGTGCCGCGCGACTGGATCGCGTGGAGCAGCCCGACCAGGCCGCCGATCAGCAGCAGCCAGCCGAAGAGGATCATCGAGGTGAGCGTCGCGACGCCCGTGTACACGAGACCGACCAGGCCGGCGACGACGAGCAGAATACCGAGCAGGGCCAGACCGCTGAAACTGCGGTTGAGCTTTCTGCCCTCTTTCACGGGATCGGCCACCAGAAGCTCCTCGGGGTGCGTGCCTGCTTCGCGACCCCTTCTTGATCATAGGTTCGAACGGCATGGATAGCATCCGGCGTATGGACCGAACGGAACCCCGGCTGGAGCACACCGTCGCGGACGGCGTCGCCACCGTCGTCATCAGCAACCCCGCCAAGCGCAACGCGATGACGACCACGATGTGGCAGTCCCTGCCCGTGCTGCTCCAAGGGCTGGCCGCCGACCCGTCGGTGCGCGCCCTGGTGCTGACCGGCGCCGGTGACACCTTCTGCGCGGGCGCGGACATCTCCTCGCTCCGCGACCCCTCGGGCGCCCCGCAGGGACTCGCCGTGGCCGCCGAGGAGGCACTGGCCGCCTTCCCCCGCCCGACGCTCGCCGCGGTGCGCGGTTTCTGCGTGGGCGGGGGCAGCCAGCTGGCGGCCGCCTGTGATCTGCGGTTCGCGGAGGAGGGCGCGTCGTTCGGCATCACTCCGGCCAGGCTCGGGGTCGTCTACGCCGCGTCGTCGACCCGCCGACTGGTCGCGCTGACCGGCCCCGCGACGGCCAAGCACCTGCTGTTCTCCGGCGAACTCATCGGAACGGACCGGGCACTGCGTACAGGTCTCGTGGACGAGGTGCTGCCCGTCGGTGAGCTGGGCAAGCGGGTGGACGCCTACGTGAGGACCCTGCTGTCCCGTTCCCGGCTGACCCAGGCGGCAGCCAAGGAGTTCGCCGCAGGGCGTGTGGACCGGGACGCCCACTGGGCGGAACAGGCACGCCGCAGCGGCGACACCGCGGAGGGTGTCGCCGCATTCCTGGAGCGACGTTCGCCGCGCTTCAGCTGGCCGGACGAGGAACAGGGCGCTTCTGCTACTGAAGGATGAAGCGGCTCTTCCCGCGCCACTCCTCAACGAGCGCGGCCGGGGCCTTCGCGGGAGATCCCGCGTCGTACGGCGGCTGCGGGTCGTACTCCGTGAGCAGCTGCACGGCCTGGGCGTACTCGTCACCGGCGATCCGGCCGAGCAGGGTGAGACCCATGTCGATGCCCGACGAGACGCCTGCGGCGGTGACGTACTTGCCGTCGGTGACCACGCGTTCGCCGGTCGGTTCGGCGCCGTACTCCTTCAGCTGTTCGAGGGCCAGCCAGTGCGACGTGGCGCGCCGCCCGTCCAGGAGCCCGGCGGCCGCGAGCAGCAGCGAACCGGTGCAGACGGAGGTCGTCCACGTGCTGGTCGCGTCGGCCCGGCGCAGCCAGCCGAGCAGAGTCTCGTTGTCCATCTGAGCGCTCTGCCCCGGGCCACCGGGGACGATCACCAGGTCGGGGGCCGGGACTTCGTCCAGTGCCCGGTCGGCGACCAGCGTCAGGCTGCCGCTGTCGTTGCGGACCGCACCGGCCGACTCGGCTACGAAGACGGTCTCGGCACCGGGCGCGCGGGACAGGATCTCGTACGGTCCGACGGCGTCCAGCGCCGTGAAGCGGTCGAAGAGGAGGATGGCGATCTGCATGGGTGACTGCCTGCCTTTCGGTCAGTGAGTGAGGTGCTCGGTGATGTCGGGGGCCTCGCCCGCCGGGTGGGAGCTGAAGCGCCGCCGGTATTCGGCGGGTGCCACGCCCAGGGCCTTGACGAACGCCCGGCGCATCGCCTCGGGCGTGCCGTATCCGCTGGCGCGCGAGATCCCCGCGACGCCGTCGGTGGTGTCCTCCAGGAGCCGGCGGGCCTGTTCGAGGCGGACGCGGTCGACGTACCGGCCGGGCGTCATCCCGGTCTCGGTCTGGAACGCGCGGGCGAAGTGACGCGGGGAGAGCCGGGCGCGGGCGGCGAGGGCGTCCACGGAGAGGTCCTCGCCCGGGTGTTCGGTGATCCAGTGCTGGACCTCGCGCAGAGGCTCGCGACGGGCCGTCTGGGCGGTGAGCTGGGCACTGAACTGGGACTGGTTCCCGGGTCTGCGCAGAAAGACCACCAGGTGCCGGGCCACCGTGAGTGCCACGTCCCGGCCGTGGTCCTCCTCGACGAGGGCGAGCGCGAGGTCGATGCCCGCGGTGACCCCGGCGGAGGTGGCGAGACGGCCGTCACGTACGAAGATCGGCTCGGGATCGACCTCGACGGCCGGGTGGGTGCGGGCCAGGTGGTCGCATACGTTCCAGTGAGTGGTCACCCGGTGCCCGTCCAGCTGTCCGGCCGCGGCGAGGAGCAGGGCGCCGGTGCAGACGGAGACGAGCCGTTCGGGAGACGGGCCGTGTACGCGCAGCCAGTCGACGAGGGCGGGGTCGGGGTCCCTGGTGCCCTGGCCGCCGGGGACGAGAAGCGTGTGGGGCGTTCCGGCGTCGGCGAGGCTGCAGTCGGGGACCAGCGTCAGACCGCAGGACGAACGCACCGGCGCGCCGTTCAGGGAGGCGGTGCGCAGCTCGTACGAGACCTCCGGGAACCGCGAGGCGCCGGCGAAGACCTCCAGGGGGCCGGTCACATCGAGGCTCTGGAGCCCGTCGAAGAGGACGACGAGTACGGATCGCTGCTTCATGTCAGCCATCCTGGGCGGCCCCGCGGCTGGCCGCAATGACGAGATCCCCACCTTTCCTGCCATGCCCGGATGCGGCGCATGTCACGGGCCACCCGGCCTTCCGGGCCGTACCGACCAGTCGGTAACGTGAAGATATGAGTACTCTCCCGCCCCGCGCCGGCCGCCGCTGTCACAACGCCCTCAACCCGCTGCACTCCGCGCTCTACTTCTCCCCCGACCTCGGTGAGGAGCTCGGCGGGATCGGGATCGACGACCCTTCCGCCGCCTACTTCGCCGCGCGCGCGGCCGCTCTGGGCGCGGCCGGTCCGGGTACGGTCACCGCCACGTTCTACAACTTCAACCACGAGCTCGTGGCCAGGCACGTGCCCGCCGTCTGGGACATCGCCTCCCCCGAGGCGGTCCTTGCGGCGCGGCTGCGTGCCGCCGACTCGACGCTGCGCCGGCTGCTCGGCGAGGAGGCCATCGCCTCACCCGAGCTGGCCGAGGCCGCGCAGCTGGCCCTGCGCGCCACGGAGGGCTGCACACGACACGCCCGGCCGCTCTACGCGGCGCACGCCGATCTTCCGGTGCCGGAGGAGCCGCACCTGGCCTACTGGCACGCCGCGACCCTGCTGCGCGAGCACCGCGGCGACGCGCACCTCGTCACGCTGCTCGCCGCCGGCCTCGACCCGCTGGAGGCGCTCGTCAGCCACACCGCCACCGGCAAGGGCATGGCACCACGCTGGATCCTGGCCACCCGCGGCTGGCGGCGCACCGACTGGGAGGCAGCGTCCGAGCGGCTGCGCGAGCGCGGACTGCTCACCGCCGAGGGTGAGTTGACGGAGGACGGCACCGCGCTGCGGGCCGGGATCGAGGAGGCGACGGACCGGATGGACGTGGCCCCGTACGAGCACCTCGGCGGGGCAGGGGTGGCCCGGCTGACCGAGCTGGGCCGCGGATTCCTCGGCACGGCGCTGGCCGCCGGTGCGTTCCCGTCGGATGCGACCGGCTGACCTGCCGGAAACCGGCGGCCGGTAACTGGGGTGGTCGGGCGACACGGCGCCCGGCCACCCGGCACAATGCAGACGAGTGGCTCCGGGCCGGCCCGCACGGCCGGCCCCGGGCCCGACCAGCACAGCCAGCAGGAGAAGGCGAGTCGGTAGAACCGTGACGACGTCCATCGAAGGCAGGATCGCCGAGGAGCTCGGCGTACGCGAGCGACAGGTGAAGGCGGCCGTCGAGCTGCTCGACGGCGGATCGACCGTGCCGTTCATCGCGCGCTACCGCAAGGAAGCGACCGAGATGCTCGACGATGCGCAGCTGCGCACGCTCGAGGAGCGGTTGCGCTATCTGCGGGAGCTGGAGGAGCGCCGTGCGGCGATCCTCGAATCCGTACGGGAGCAGGGCAAGCTCGACGAGGCGCTGGAGGCGCAGATCCGGGCGGCCGACACGAAGGCGCGCCTTGAGGACATCTATCTGCCGTTCAAGCCGAAGCGGCGGACCAAGGCCCAGATCGCCCGGGAGGCCGGTCTGGAACCGCTCGCCTCCGGGCTGCTCGACGACCCGTCGACGGACCCGCTCGCCGCGGCCGCGGCCTTCGTCGACGCGGACAAGGGGGTCGCGGACGCCGCTGCGGCCCTGGAGGGGGCCCGCGCCATCCTCACCGAGCGCTTCTCGGAGGACGCCGACCTGATCGGTGACCTGCGGGAGCGGATGTGGTCGCGCGGGCGGCTGACGGCCAGGGTGCGGGACGGCAAGGAGGAGGCCGGCGCCAAGTTCGCGGACTACTTCGACTTCACCGAGCCGTTCACCGCGCTGCCCTCGCACCGGGTGCTGGCGATGCTCCGGGGCGAGAAGGAGGATGTCCTCGACCTGGTCCTGGAGCCGGAGGAGCCGTCCGAGACGCCCGGCCCGTCCGGTTACGAGAACATGGTGGCCCGCCGCTTCGGGGTGAACGACCGCGGGCGCCCCGGCGACAAGTGGCTGGGCGACACCGTGCGCTGGGCCTGGCGCACCCGGATTCTCGTCCACCTCGGGATCGATCTGCGGCTGCGGCTGCGCACCGCGGCGGAGGACGAGGCGGTACGCGTCTTCGCGTCCAACCTGCGCGATCTGCTGCTCGCCGCGCCGGCCGGGACGCGGGCCACGCTGGGGCTCGACCCCGGCTTCCGTACGGGAGTGAAGGTCGCCGTCGTCGACGCGACCGGCAAGGTCGTCGCGACCGATGTCATCTACCCGCACGTCCCGGCCAACAAGTGGGACCAGTCGCTCGTCAAGCTGGAGCAGCTGGCGAAGGCGCACGACGTCGACCTGATCGCGATCGGCAACGGCACGGCGTCGCGCGAGACGGACAAGCTCGCCGGTGAACTGTGCGACAAGCACCCGGAGTTGAAGCTCACCAAGGTGATGGTGTCGGAGGCCGGCGCGTCCGTGTACTCGGCCTCCGCCTTCGCCTCTCAGGAACTCCCGGACATGGACGTCTCGTTGCGCGGCGCCGTGTCCATCGCCCGCCGCCTCCAGGACCCGCTCGCGGAACTGGTGAAGATCGACCCGAAGTCCATCGGGGTCGGGCAGTACCAGCACGACCTGTCCGAGGTGAAGCTGTCGAGGTCGCTGGACGCGGTCGTCGAGGACTGTGTGAACGGGGTCGGTGTCGACGTCAACACCGCTTCGGCACGGCTGCTTTCACGGGTCTCCGGCATCGGCTCGGGGCTCGCGGAGAACATCGTGGCGCACCGCGACGCCAACGGCCCGTTCCGCTCCCGCAAGGGCCTCAAGGACGTGGCCCGGCTGGGCCCGAAGGCGTACGAGCAGTGCGCGGGCTTCCTGCGGATCCGGGGTGACGACCCGCTGGACGCGTCCAGCGTGCACCCGGAGGCGTACCCGGTGGTCCGTGCGATGGTGAAGCGGACGGGGAGTGACGTCGCCTCACTGGTCGGCAACACGGCCGTGCTGCGGTCCATCCGGGCCGACGACTTCGTGGACGAGAAGTTCGGGCTGCCGACCGTCACCGACATCATCAGGGAGCTGGAGAAGCCGGGGCGCGACCCGCGTCCGGCCTTCAAGACGGCCACCTTCAAGGAGGGCGTCGAGAAGATCGGCGACCTGGCCTCCGGAATGGTGCTGGAAGGCGTCGTGACGAACGTCGCGGCGTTCGGCGCGTTCGTGGACGTCGGGGTGCATCAGGACGGCCTGGTGCATGTCTCGGCGATGTCGAGGACGTTCGTGAAGGACCCCCGCGATGTCGTGAAGCCGGGGGACATCGTCAGGGTGAAGGTGATGGAGGTCGACATCCCGCGGAAGCGGATCTCGTTGACCCTGCGGCTGGACGACGAGGCGGGTGCCGGTTCCGGGGCCGGTTCCGCGGCCGGAGCCAGTGGCGAACGCGGCTCGGCCGGTGAGCGCGGCGGGCGTCCGCCGCGGCAGCGGCAGGGCCAGGGCCCGGGCCCTGGCGGATCGGGCGCGGGTGGCGGTCAGGCCGGCGGCCAGGGGCGTGACCGGCGCGGTGGCGGCGGCAACGGTGGCGGCGGCGCTCGTCAGGCTCCGGCCGCGGCGCCGGCGAACGGGGCGATGGCCGACGCGCTGCGGCGAGCGGGGCTGCTGGATCCCAAGCAGGGCGGCAAGAAGCGGTAGCGCCTGGCGGGGTGGGGCCGGGGGTGGGGATGCGGAGCGGGACGCCTGCGGCGGGCCTGTTCCCCTCCCCGCCCCTTCCCGTAACCGGGGCTCCGCCCCGGACCCCGCTCCTCAAACGCCGGAGGGGCTGTTGAGGTACGCGGGGAGCTCTGAGAGGTGCGCCGGGAAGCGCTGAGCGTCCTCCCAGGGAGGCACTGGGAGGACGCTGGGAGCGGCTGGCAGGCGCACCGAAGGGCCGCGCCCGGGAACACCGGAGGGGCCGAGCCGCCCCGGTTTCAGCTCTCCGTAAGCCGGCCCGCCACCACCTCGACGCGGCGCGTAGTGCGTACCGCCTCCAGCATCCGGCGGTCGTGCGTGACCAGGAGCAGTGTCCCCGTGTAGGAGTCGAGCGCGGACTCCAGCTGTTCGATCGCCGGCAGGTCCAGGTGGTTCGTGGGCTCGTCCAGCACCAGGAGGTTGACGCCGCGGCCCTGGAGGAGGGCGAGCGCCGCCCGGGTCCGTTCGCCCGGGGAGAGCGTGGTCGCGGGGCGCATCACATGGTCGGCGCGCAGGCCGAACTTGGCGAGCAGCGTACGGACCTCGGCGGGTTCCGTGTCGGGGACGGCCGCGCAGAACGCCTCCAGGAGGGATTCCGAGCCGTGGAAAAGCTTCCGTGCCTGGTCGACCTCGCCGACGACCACGCCCGAGCCCAGGCTCGCGTGCCCCGAGTCCAGCGGGAGGCGGCCCAGAAGGGCTGCGAGGAGAGTCGACTTGCCCGCTCCGTTGGCGCCGGTGATGGCGACCCGGTCCGCCCAGTCGATCTGGAGCGAGGCCGGTCCGAACGCGAAGTCACCGAGGACGACCTCAGCCTCGCGCAAGGTGGCCACGACGGAGCCGGAACGGGGAGCGGAGGCGATCTCCATCCGCAGCTCCCACTCCTTGCGCGGCTCGTCCACGACATCGAGGCGTTCGATCATGCGCTGGGTCTGCCGGGCCTTCGCAGCCTGCTTCTCGCTCGACTCACTGCGGAACTTGCGGGCCATCTTGTCCGAGTCGCCGGCCTTGCGGCGGGCGTTCCTGACGCCCTTGTCCATCCAGGAGCGCTGCATCAGGGCGCGGCCTTCGAGCGACGAGCGCTTGTCCGCGTACTCCTCGAACTCCTCGCGGGCGTGCCTGCGGGCCCGCTCGCGCTCCTCCAGGTAGGCCGCGTAGCCGCCGCCGTACAGGTTGATCTGCTGCTGGGCGAGGTCGAGCTCAAGGACCTTGGTGACCGTGCGCATCAGGAACTCGCGGTCGTGGCTGATGACGACCGTGCCGGCGCGCAGCCCGGAGACGTACCGCTCCAGCCGTTCCAGACCGTCCAGGTCGAGGTCATTGGTGGGCTCGTCGAGCAGGAAGATGTCATAGCGGGAGAGCAGGAGCGAGGCAAGCCCGGCGCGGGCGGCCTGGCCGCCGGAGAGTGCGGTCATCGGCAGGTCGAGTCCGACGGTGAGGCCCAGGTCCGCGGCGACCTCCTCGGCCCGCTCGTCCAGGTCTGCGCCACCCAGAGCGAGCCAGCGCTCCAGCGACTCGGAGTACGCGTCATCGGATCCGGGCGCCCCGTCGACGAGGGCCTGCGTGGCGGTGTCCATCGTGGCCTGGGCGTCGGCGACGCCCGTGCGGCGGGCCAGGAACTCGCGCACGGTCTCGTCGGGGCGGCGCTCCGGCTCCTGCGGCAGGTGGCCGACCGTGGCGGTGGGCGGGGAGAGCCGCAGCTCGCCCTCCTCCGGCTGGTCGAGACCGGCGAGCAGCCGGAGCAGCGACGATTTACCGGCGCCGTTGACTCCGACGAGACCGATCACGTCACCGGGCGCGACCACGAGGTCGAGCTCGGCGAAGAGAGTGCGGTCGCCGTGTCCGGCGGCGAGGTCCTTGGCGACGAGAGTGGCAGTCATCAGGGTCCCGATCCTAATCGGCCGCCAGGACCTCCCTGAACGGCCAGGCCGGTCCTGGCGTGCTCAGGGGGTGCCCCGGCCCGGCTCCGGGGGGCCCGCTGGGCGGGTGCCGGACCTGAACGCCCGGTTCCGCTCCCGGAGACCGCCCGGGCTCGGGTCATCGGGCACCGGGTGGGACTGCTGCCGGCCCGGGACGCAGGGGTGCGGATCGAGGCCGAGTCAGTGCCCGGAGGCGGGCGCCTGATGCACCACATACGGGCACGGGGCCGCTGCCGTGACGGTGGCCCCGGGGGCGGCGGAGGTGGCGGCCCAGCCGGTGGGCCGAGCCGCCGGTGTGCCGCGCAGGACACGGATCAGTCGCCCGCGGACGTCGAGCCACCGGACTGAGCCGCCGTATGCCACGCGTGACACGGATCAGTCGCCCGCGGGCGTCGAGTCGCCGGGCTTGTCGTGGCGCTCCGTGGTGACCTGACTGCCGCCGGGGCCGATCCGGATCTCGAAGTCGCCGTCGTACTTGGCGTGCCCCTCGATGACCGCGGACTCGACGGCTTCCACGCCGAACTCGCGGCGCACGATGAGCGGATCCTCGCGCAGGTCCCGCATCAGCGCCACGCACATGCCGATCATCACGATGGTGAAGGGCGCGGCCACCAGAATGGTCAGGTTCTGCAGACCCTCCAGCGCATTGCCCTTGCCGTTCCCGATGAGCAGCATGATCGCCGCCACGGCGCCGGTGACGACGCCCCAGAAGATGACGACCCACTTGGCCGGTTCGAGGATGCCCTTCTGGGAGAGGGTGCCCATCACGATGGAGGCGGCGTCCGCGCCCGAGACGAAGAAGATGCCGACCAGAACCATCACCAGCACGCTCATCACGGTGGCGATCGGGAACTGGTCCAGTACGCCGAAGAGCTGGGCCTCCGGGGTGTCCGCCCCGCTGAGCCTGCCCGCCTCCTGAAGCTTGATCGCGGTTCCGCCGAAGATCGCGAACCAGACCAGGCTCACGGTGCTGGGCACCAGGATGACGCCTCCGATGAACTGGCGGATCGTCCGGCCCCGGCTGATCCGGGCGATGAACATACCGACGAAGGGCGTCCAGGAGATCCACCAGGCCCAGTAGAAGACGGTCCAGCTGCCCAGCCACGTGGCCACTTTGCCCTCGCCGGTCGCCTCGGTACGTCCGATGAGCTGCGGCAGATCACCGAGATAGGCGCCGAGCGAGGTGGGCAGCAGATCCAGCACGATGATCGTGGGGCCCGCGATGAACACGAAGACGGCGAGGATCAGGGCGAGCACCATGTTGATGTTGGACAGCCATTGAATGCCCTTCTCCACGCCGGAGATCGCCGAGGCGACGAAGGCGACGGTCAGCACGGCGATGATCAGGACCAGCAACCCGGTGCCCGTCTTCTCCTGCCAGTTCAGCTCCTGGAATCCGCTGCCGATCTGGAGAGCGCCCAGGCCCAGCGAGGCGGCCGAGCCGAAGAGCGTGGCGAAGATGGCGAGGATGTCGATCAGGCGGCCGAAACCGCCGTGGGCGTGGCGGGCGCCGATGAGCGGTTCGAAGACCGCGCTGATCGTCTGCCGCCTGCGCCGCCGGAAGGTGCTGTACGCGATGGCCAGCCCGACGACCGCGTAGATCGCCCAGGGGTGCAGCGTCCAGTGGAAGAGGGTGGTGGCCATCGCCGTCTGCAGGGCCTCGGCGGCGTCCGCGGGGTGGGTGCCGGGCGGCGGGTCGGTGAAGTGCGCCAGGGGCTCGCTGACCCCGTAGAACATCAGACCGATGCCCATACCGGCGCTGAACATCATCGCGACCCAGGACACGGTCCTGAATTCCGGCTCCTCGCCCTCCTGGCCGAGGGTGATCTTTCCGTACCGGCTGATGGCGAGCCAGAGGGCGAAGACCACGAACCCGGAGGCGGCCAGCATGAAGGCCCAACCACCGTTGTGGAGGAGACCGTTGAGCAACGTGTCGGACACGTCCTCCAGGGAGTCGGTGGCGGTGGCCCCCCAGACCACGAAGGCGAGCGTAAGGGCCGCGGTGACGCCGAACACCACCCGGTCGGTCGTGGGGCGCCGGCCCTGGGTCGGATCGCCGGGCAGATCCGCCGTCACCGACAGATCCCCCCTGTCGCCCGTTCTCTGATCGTCCTGCGACACGAATGGCACCTTTCACGGAAGCTGGAATTTCGCTCTCCGTAGGCATTACCACACACGGTGTGCATCTCCCGGGATCAACAAGCGGTATCGGGTTGACCGTTTGTGAGGTGATATGTGGCCCGCCGGTCCAGGAGGAGCGGGATCATCTTCCGGGCCGGCTGCCGCAGGGGCACGTACACACCGCCGCCGTCGGGCCGGGACGTCACGCCGTGCAGGGCCAGTTCGTCCCGCACGTCGGCGTATTGGTCCGCCGTGAGCCGGTAGCCGCAGGGCGGGTCGGCGAGGATCTCACCGGGCTCCGCCGTCTCGTTGTCCGCTCCCCCGAGATACACCGGCCCACGGTCGGCGAACCCGGCCGCGCGCGACCGGGCGGTGGCGGCGCGGATGCGGTCGCGCTCCTCGTCGGCGTAGGCGAACACGGCCTTGAGTGCCGCACGTTGGGACTGTACGCGGCGGCGTTGCCCCAGCGCCGGATCGGCCCTTTCGGCCTCGGAGAGCGCGTCCGCGCGGGATTCGACGAGAAGACCGATCGCGTGCTTGACGGCCGCCGCGTTGCGCAGGATGCGCTCCTGTCCGTCGCCCGCGGCCTGTTTGAGCGGGCTGTCGGTCACGGGGTCGGTCCATATGCCGTAGCGGCCGCTGCTGAATCCGGCGTCCAGGGCGGCCGGGCGTACGTGGCGTTCGGCCAGGCGCTCGGATTCGTCGTGCACCCGGTCGTCGGCGTTGAGGGTCCGGGGCCAGAGGACGTAGAGG
This sequence comes from Streptomyces sp. NPDC087901, assembly GCF_044742205.1. Lineage (NCBI taxonomy): Bacteria > Bacillati > Actinomycetota > Actinomycetes > Kitasatosporales > Streptomycetaceae > Streptomyces > Streptomyces sp. NPDC087901. The sequence continues at coordinate 738,989 of NZ_JBIUUC010000002.1, read as the reverse complement.
TCCTTGTCGTAGTAGGGCGGGGTCGCACCGTACTCGTGGAGGTCCTCGATCACATCGGGCGCGCGGTCCCTGATGACCGCGGCGAGGGCGCGGGCCTCGGCGGTCCGCAGTGCCAGGTGATCGCGGTTGATGTCCAGACCGTCGGCGTTGCCGCGGGTGCCGGCGGACAGGCCGTCGGGGTTGGCGGTGGGCAGGACGAGGATCTCGGTACGGGAGAGAAAGGCGCGGGTCGCCCGGTCCGTGGCGTACGCGAGGTCGCGGATCGCCGTCAGGCACGCCTCGCGGCCCGCGGGTTCGTCGCCGTGCTGGCTGCACACCAGCAGCACGGTGAGCGCCGGGGTACGGCCGCCGCCGATCCGGACGAGGCGCAGGGGTCGCCCCTGTCGCGTCGTGCCGATCCGGTCCACGGAGACCCGGTCGCTGTGGCGGTCGACGGCGTCGAGCAGCGACCTCTCCTCTTCCGCACCGGTCCACCGGGCCCCGTCGGTGGCCTCGAAGCCCGTACGGGGCAAGGCGTGCGCCGCGTCGGAGGGCGCGGTGACCAGTGGGACGGCGAGTGCGGCGGCGACGGCCGCCAGGGCGAGGCTGCGTACGCGGTGGCGGCCGGAGCGGCTGCCGGAAGCGCGCGGCCCGGGGGCGGTCGTCGGCCGTGGCCGCTCGCCGAAGGGAGGCGTCACCGGTTGGAACCTTTGTCCGAACGGGGCGTCATCGGCCGGAGCCGTTCGCCGGGCGGGGCGTCATCGGCCGCTGCCTCCCGCACCCCTCGGACCGCCTGCGGACGGAGCCGCGGACGTACCGCGGCGGGCGCCCGGCACACGTATCGGCATGGGCGGAAGGTACCTCGGACGGGGCCCGCGCGACAGACCTCGGCGGACTCCTGCTCGGGGTTCCGTGTCCGGCACATCCGCGGGGTCCGCCGGAGTACCCGGCCACGCGGCCGCGGCCGCGATGATGCCCGGCCGCGGGCAGGCGGTGACAGCCCTTAGGCTGACGAGGTTCGCGCTGAGTGGCCGGGCCCGGCCGCTCGCTGCCTCATTCCGTGCCTCCGAGGAGCGTCTCTTGCCCGGTCCGACCCCCGATGCCCCTCACGAAGCGCGTCCCACGCTGGAGGCGGTGGCGGCCCGTGCCGGAGTCTCCCGGGCGACCGCCTCCCGGGTGGTGAACGGCGGTGCGGGGGTGCGGCAGCCGCTCGTGGACCAGGTCCGCAAGGCGGTCGAGGAGCTCGGCTACATACCGAACCACGCCGCGCGGACCCTGGTGACCCGGCGCAACGGGGCGGTCGCCGTGATCATCGACGAACCCGAGGTCCGGATCTTCTCCGACCCCTTCTTCTCCCAGCACATCCGCGGCATCAGTCGTGAACTCAGCGTGTACGACGCCCAGCTGGTCCTGCTCCTGGTGGAGGGCAGCGGGGACTTCGAGCGGGTCACCCGCTATCTGGCCGGCGGCCATGTCGACGGGGTGCTCGCCTTCTCGCTGCACACCGACGACGAGCTGCCCGCGGTCATCCGGAAGTTCCGGGTGCCGACCGTCTACGGCGGCCGCCCGGGACGGCCGGGCGCAGCCTCCGAACTCGCGGTCCCCTACGTGGACTGCGACAACCGTGGCGGCGCCCGCGAGGCCGTCCGCCGCCTGGTGTCGCTCGGCCGCCGGAACATCGCGCACATCGCGGGCCCACGCGACCAGACATCGGCGCTCGACCGGATCGACGGCTACGCCGACGTGCTGCCCGACGGCGATCCCGCCCTGGTCGTGGACGGTGACTTCACCGCCGAGGGCGGCGCCCAAGCGATGGCACAGTTGCTGGAGCGACGGCCGGACCTGGACGCCGTCTTCGCCGCCAACGACCTGATGGCCTCGGGCGCCCTGCGGGTACTGCGCGAACACGGCCGCCGGGTACCGCAGGACGTGGCCCTGGTCGGGTTCGACGACATGGAATCGGTCGCCGAAGCCACCGATCCTCCTCTGACGACGGTCCGTCAGGATGTGGTGGGCATGGGCAGGTTGATGGTCCGGCTCCTGATGGAACGGCTCGACGACGGAACCACCGGTGCCGATTCGGTGATCACGCCGACCGAGCTGATCCGGCGCGCCTCGGCGTGATCACCGGATCGGCGCACACACGGTGACGCCTCGACGTGACGGCGCCGCTCAGTGACGCCTCGACGTGACGGCGCCGCACGGTGACGCCTCGCGCAACGGCGCCGCACGATCGCCGGTGAGCGTGGTCAGCGGGCTCCGCGCCGCCGCGCTTCCCGGTGGGCCGCCCGTGCGCGCCGGGCTCGCGGCAGATACCGCAGCCGTTCCGGCAGCACCGGCACCACCACCCGCACCACGGCGCAGAACCGCCGCAGCCTGCGCTCCTGCGCGTCCGTCCACTCCAGGCCGAGCGCCTCGCGCGCGTCCGGCGGCATGAGCCCGACGGTGATGAAGCTGCGGAACCGGGCCAGCGGCGGCAGCAGCACCGGCCACAGGACCCGCAGCAGCAGCCGGAGCACCAGGGGGCCCCGGTCCGGGGGCGGCACCGGGGTGCCGGTGGCGACGAGCTCCTCGACGACGACGGTCCGTTCGATCTCGTCGGCGAGCATGCCGCGGTAGTAGGGCCAGAACTCCTCGATCGTCTGCGGCATGTCCCGGTCGTGGATCCCGAGCACCCGGCCCACCTGGAGCCACTCCCGGTACAGCGCCCGCTCCTGCTCCCGGCCGAGCGGGCGGATGAGGTACTGAGCCCCGTGCCGGTACACCGGGAAGCCGGTCGCGTGCACCCATGCGTAGTTCTCCGGTGACAGTGCGTGGTACGGACGGCCGCGGGTGTCGGTGCCCTGGATGGTGCGGTGCAGCCGGCGGAGCCTGCGCCCCTCCTCGGCGGCCTCCTCACCCCCGTACACCCAGAGTTGGAGCGAACTCAGGGAACGTTCCCCGCGCCCCCAGGGGTCCGTACGGAAGACGGAGTGTTCGTCGACGCCCGCACCTACCGCGGGGTGGGCGACCTGAAGGGTGAGGGCCGCCGGCAGCATCAGCAGGGCCCGGACGTCACCGGACAGGCTCCACAGCACTCCGCCGGGCGGCGGCGGTACGGGATCGGCGCCCCTGGCTGTCTCGCTGTTCATTCGGTGCTCCCGACGGTCGACGGGCACACGGATCGGCGCCCGGCCCCCTGCGTGATCCAGTATGCGAGCGCATCGCGAGTCGTGCGCACCCGGCTCCCGACCAGCCTGCCGCGGACCTGTCGCAGGCTGGTCCCAGGCACGGTCGTCGACGGCCCCGGCGGCGATGTCGGCGGCAGTGTTGACGGGACTCGTGAAACAAGTCGATAGTATTTGTAACTTTGACTCCCTGACCGGATGGTCCCTCATATTCCTTGCAGCACAGGTGAGTTGATCCGTCAGGCAGCGACAACCCGCAACAGCGGTCCCGCAGGGAGTCGGCACGCGGACAGGAGAGCGCATCATGGGCCGATACAGCCGCCTGCACGAGATACGCCGGATGGATCCGGCGCGCGACTACGCCGAGATCCTTCTGCTGATCTCCCAGTACGAGTTCCCCTGGGACTACCGCCAGGGGGTGAGCGTCGCCTTCCTCCGGGACTACGGCGTCCCCCGGATCTCCGTGCTCCTCGACCGGACCCAGGAGTTCGAACGGGCCGGGCAGAAGCGGTACGACGACACGGTGCTGATCGGGTACGAGATGGCCGCCGAGGGCTTCGACTCGGAGCGCGGACGGGCGGCCGCGCGTCATCTGAACCGGATCCACGGGAAGTACAGCATCCCGAACGACGACTTCCTCTACGTGCTGGCGACCACGGTCGTGGGGCCGAAGCGCTGGATCGACCGGTTCGGCTGGCGCCCCCTGTGCGCCCAGGAGGTCCAGGCGCTGGTGGAGGCGGGCCGCAAGACGGCGGCGGTCATGGGAATCGAGGACGCCCCCGACACGTACGAGGGGTTCGAGCGGCTCCTCGACTCCTACGAGGAGCGGATGTTCGCGTACGACCCGGCCAACCGGCGGGTCGCGAATGCCTCCTTCCGCGTCATGGCCAGCTGGTATCCGCGTCCGTTACGGCCCCTGGTGGCGAGATTCTCGCTCGCACTGCTCGACGAGCCGCTGCTGACGGCGCTGGGCTTCCGGCCGCAGCCGAGGTGGGCGCAGGCCTCCGCTTCGGCCGCCCTGCGCCTGCGTGCGCGGTGCGTACGCCGGCTGCCGGCCCGGCCGCGCCGGTTCCCCTCGCGCCCGCAGCCCCGTTCGTACCCCTTCGGCTGGCGGCTCGACGACCTCGGGCCGCACTGGGCCCGCAACCGCCCCCTGGAACCCTTGCCCGACGAGACGGAGGGAGCCGCCGACGGCCCTAGCCGGCCGACAGCAGCGGCACCAGATAGCAGTGGGCGAACTTCCTCACCTGATCGTCGTCGTCGAGCTCGAAACAGCTGACGGGATTGAGGAGGAAGGAGACGGTGATCCGCACCATCAGTTCGGCGACCGGGGTCGGGTCCGTCGACGGCCGCCCTTCCGCGCGCCGGGCCTCGCGCAGCCGGTCGGCCAGGTACGCGCGGATGGCGAGGAAGGCCGGCGCGCTCTCCAGCGTCAGGAACGGCAGCATCGTCTCGGGCTCCAGCCTCAGCAGACCACCGATGAGCGGATGCTCGCGGATGTGCCGGAGAACCGCGACGAAGCCCTCGACGAGCCGGTCCTCCGTCGTCGGCAGCGCGGCCACCGCATCGTCCACCTCCACCAGGAAGCGGTGGTACTCGCGCAGCAGACAGGCGGAGACGAGGCTGTCCTTGTTGCCGATCCGCCGGTACACGGTCACCCGCGAGACCCTGGCGCGCTTGGCGACGTCGTCGACGGTGGAGCGGCGCAGCCCGAAGGTCATGAACTGCTCGCGCGCGGCGTCCAGGATCTGCTCGCTCAGCGCATCGGAGGGCGGCGTCGCGCGGAGCGCCACGGCCAGCCGTGTCTCGTCGGTGCTCCGTGCCCTCATGGGCCCTCCCCCGTTCCACCGGTTCCACCCCACCATAGAAGGCGGAGTCGATACAGAGTGACCCACACCGTATTCCTGTAACAGCACGGGCAGGGCGCCCGCCGGAGTCCGGCGGGCGCCCTGCTGGTGGTGCGGTGTCGGCCGGGACTACTCGCAGGTCCCGGCGAACGTCTCGCGGGTCACCACGTCGGTGTCCGCGGCGCTCGTGTCCAGCCAGGCGATGCGCTGGCCGTCACCGAGGGACGGTGCCAGCTGGGCGCCGGAGGAGCAGGAGACGCGGCTGAACTGGTTGAGTCCGGCGACCACGTCGGCGGTCTTGGCGACCTGCACCTTGCCGGGTCCGTTCCAGGCGCCGAGTGCGCCCCAGACGTCGTACGTGGAGTACGCGAAGTACTCGTCGTTGACCGAGAACTGGGCGACGTACGTGCTCTTCGGGTAGGTCAGCTTCGCCGCCGTGGACAGATCCTCCAGCGGCGCCGACACGAACTTCGTGCTCGGGATCAGGAAACCACCGGCCTCACGCCAGAACACACGCTCCGAGGTGATCTGGATGTCCGAGACCCGGTCGAGGAGGAAGCCTGTGATCCGCTTGGTCTGCGTGGTGCCCTTCGCGATGTCGTAGACGTACACCCACGTGCCGTCGCCGCCGGCCCAGGCGATCCGGCCGTGCTTCATCGCAAGGCGGGCCGCCTTGGTTCCGGCCTCGGGGGTCACGTTGACCGTGCTGCCGTCTGGCGTACGGAGCATGACGTCCTGCTCGCCGTCGGCGGTGGTGCTGATGTAGGCGAGCGCGCCGTTGTCGGTCACCGGCTCGGTCTCGTCCGCGTCCGCGCTGTCGACCAGCTTCTTGATCGCGCCCTGGCCCTTGTCACCGGACCCGTAGATGCCGATGCCGTCGGCGGCGATGCGGGTGAAGGCTATGCGGTCGTCGTCCAGGGACGGGTCGAGCAGGTAGGCGTCCTTCTGTGCCAACTCGTGCTTCGGCTTCTTGTCGAAGCGGCCCACGGTGATCCCGAAGGCGGCGCTGCCCTGGTCCCAGGCGATGGCGTCGCCGTGACTGATCGCGTAGACGTCCCCGTTGATCTGCGCGGCCTGCTCGTCGATGGACCCGCCGTAAACCTCGTAGGCGGGCAGGACGCCTGCGCCGATGGTGGTGCCGTCGTGCGTGCCGCCCTTCTGCTCCCAGCCGTTCTCGATGCCGTGGTCGTCGAAGGCCTTGGTGATCACGGCGAGGTCCTGCGCGGAGACGTGCAGGGACTTCGCGGAGAGGAGGACCGCGTTGCGCATGTCGGTGAAGCCGGACAGCGGGGTGAGGTAGTTCTGCGCGGACCGGTAGACGATCTGGTCGGCGAGCTTGCTGTCGAGGTTCTTGCGCATGTCCCACAGTGCGCCGCCGACGATGGTGGAGTTGTGGTGCACTCCGCCGTTGTCGAAGTCGAGCGTGATGGGGTCGTAGTCCGTCTGCGCGTTGCGGCCGTCGTTCAGGTCGCGCAGGGCGCACTCCGCCAGCGGCTTGGTGCCGTTGCAGAGGTACTCACCGATGAGGCCGGACGTGGGTTCGCTCATGGCGATGCCCTTGTCGGCGGTCTCCATGGCGTTGCCGAAGTAGTCGGATATCGCCTCGTTGAGCGCGCCCGACTGGTTGAGGTAGACGAGACCGGCGGAGTGCTCGGTGACTCCGTGCGTCATCTCGTGGCCGACGACGTCCAGGCCGACGGACAGCGGTACGCCGCTCATGTGGCCGTAGACCATCTTGGAGCCGTCCCAGAAGGCGTTGGCGTAGTCCTTGCCGTTCGAGGCGACGTTGACGACGGAGTAGATCGTGCCGCCCTTGCCGTCGACGCCGTCGCGGCCGATCTGGTCCTTGTAGTACTCGTAGACCTTCGCGGCGTTCAGGTGCGCGTCCACCGCGCCCGACGTCGTGTTCGCGCCGTCGAACCGGTCGCTCGCCGACGTGCCCAGCGGAATGTCCTCGGTGACCGGACCGCCGGCGACGAGGGTGTAGTCCTTGCGCTGCGCGTCGTACGTACGGATCTGGCCGCCGGTCTGCGCGTACATGGCGCGCGTCGAGTCGACGAGCGTGTACGAGCCGTCCGCCTCCTTGTTGACGTTCAGCTTCGCCTCGCCGCCGTCGGCGCGTACGCCCGTCCCCTCCGCGGGCGACGCGTCAGCGGCGTCGATGTTGTTGTACGAGAGTGCGATGCCGCCCACGCGGGCGTCGACGTACACCTCCTGGCGCACCGGGCTGCCGTTCGCCTTGCCGCCGGTGACGGTGAAGTGCCAGGCGAGCCTGCCGCCCTGGGCGTCGGGGAGCACGGACAGGCCGTGTGCCTCGGTCTTCGCGCCCTGTACACCGGACAGGCGGCCGTCGAGCGTGAACATCCGCTGCTTCGCGGTGGCTTCGCTCACCGTGGGCGTGGTGGAGACCGTGAGGTCGGTGTAGAGCGTGCCGGTGGCGGAGGTGATCTGCTGGCCGCCGTCGGCCGCCTGCGTCTGTACCGCGTACTCGGCGCCGAACACCGGGACACCGTCGTGCTTCTGCTGGAAGCGCACCGAGGACTGCTTGCCGTCCTTGGTGGTCTTCACCGTGCTCAGGTCGGAGACCGGGACCTTGTACGTGTCCTGGTGAGCCTTCAGGTGGGCCCGGGCCGCCTCGGCCGGGGTGCCCTGCCGGGCGGCGGTGTCCAGGCCCTGGGTCATCGCGGGGGCGACACCTACCGGGTCCGTGGCGGGCGCCGCGGCGGGCGCCGTGGCGGTGTCGTCCGCCCAGGCCGGCGCGGCCAGCAGCGCCGCACCGGTGGCGGCGGCGACCACCCCGGTCGCCAGTATCCGCAACACGCTCGTTCGTCTCACAGGACCTCCCCATCGCACACCTGCGCCTGAGCCGTCGGAGCGTCTCGGGCGTTGACGTGCTGATCTTCGCCATGGGGGGCTGGTGTGAACAAGCGATAGTGCTGGCGCGAAAGCGCCGCGGCGTAATTACGCCTCAGGAATGCGCCTGTGCGACCGAGTTGTCCGATGTTTCGGGCAGCCATCCGGCCCGGGCCGCGTACCAGCCGAGCTGGAATCGCGTCGCCGCGCCCACCTCGTCCATCAGCGCGTGCAGCCGGCGCTGCACGGTGCGATGGCCCATCCCGAGCTGACGGGCGATGGCGGCGTCGGTCAGGCCGACGTGGAGAAGGGCCACTATCTGCCGGTCGATCGCCGCGACCGGGGACTCGGCGTCCTCGTTCGCACTGAGCGGGGTCAGCAGCCGCCCCTTCTCGAAGTACGCCTCGAAGAGCGCGACCAGGGCCGTCAGAAGACCGGTCCGATGGACGACGAGCGCGACCGGCTCGCTCTCGCGCTCCGGGTCCAGGGGCAGCAGGGCGATGCGGCGGTCCACGATGACGAGTTTGGTCGGCAGCCGGTCCGTGACGGAGATGTGCTGCCCCTGGGCGACGCACGAACCCACCACGGCCGCGGTTGCCGGATGCTCCAGCCACGCGCGTTCGACGACGCTGCGCACGGTGACCCCCCGGCGCATCATCTCGGAGTCCGCCTCTTCGTGGTTGTCCTCGAAGCTGAGCAGGGCGGGCATGTGCCTGGCCGGCACAAAGGTGCACACCTCGCTCCTGGCCTGACGCTGCATGGTCACCAGACGTCGTCGGACCGCCGCCGGACCGGACAGCACCTCCACCGGAGCCCCGGCCCCGTACATCTGCGCGGAACGGTGACGTTCGGAAAGGTCCCCCACGAGCGACTCGACCCGGTGCAGGGCGGACCGCCGGGACTCGAGGAGTGGCCCGAGCGCGAGCACGGGCGGGGCGGCCCGGTAGCGGAGCGTACCGTCGGAATCCTGCCGGTCGGCGCTGGCGAGCCCGCGTTCGACGAGCGAGTCGAGGACGCCCTCCACCGCCAGACCGCCCAACTGCCCGGAAAGGGTGCCCGGTTCACTCTCCGGGCGGTCCACGAGCAGACGGTAGACCGCGTCCTCGTCGGGCCCCAGCCCGAGCAACGTCAGCAGTGACGCGTCCACCGGGTCGCCCGGCCGCGTTCCTTCGTGATGACCGGCCGCTCCGCGCCCCGCCTCGGCACCCGCCACTGGATTCTCCCGTTCCTGCCGCCCCGTTGACGGCGGTCAGGCTATCCGGCGGCTTCCCGCAGCGCCCGCCTTGCAGGAGGCGTGGACAATGCGCAGACCCGCTCCCTCCGGTCGCATGCCCGGCCCGGGTATGGCCGTACGGGCCTTACTGACCGAAGTCGTACACGGTCACCGGAATGTCCCGGGCTGCCAGTCGCTTCTCGATCAGCGGCTCGATCCGGGACCACTTGCCGCCCGCCAGCCCGCAGCCGATCCGCGGCATATGGACCGAGGCCCCCAGCTCAAGGGCCCGGTCGGCCACCGCCGTCAATGCCGTGTCGATCGCCTCGTACCGCACCGGGACCCCGTTGCTCCCCGTTCGCATCCCCCGCTGGCCCACGGTGTTCGCCACCCAGACGTACGGGCTCACCTGCACGAACTGCACGGCGCCGAGGCCGAAGTCGTTGCCCGCGCGTTCCCGGTGCCATCGGCGGTAGGCCGCTTCGGGTTCGGGCCAGCGGCGCGAGAGAGCCAGGACGAACCCCTTGCCCCAGCCGCCGAGGTCGTTGCAGACATGGACGATCATCTTGACGCCCTTGCCATGGGGAGCGGTCGCGTCGCCCCGTATGTGAGTGATCTCGGACATGACGTCAGGCTAAGTGCGCCCACTGACAGCCGGGCTCTTTCACATCACTGGTGAGACAGCAATACTGTTGCACCGGAGTGATGCGCCCGCGCACAGCGGCCCACCCGCAGGCGGACACGAGGAGCAGACATGGCGACCGAGGGCGAGGAGCCGAAGCTCACCGTCGACGAACTGGCGGCGCGCGCCGGGGTGACCGTGCGCACGGTGCGTTTCTACAGCACCCGTGGACTGCTGCCGCCGCCGGTCATCGGGCCGCGCCGGGTCGGGCACTACGGGCACGAGCACCTCTCCCGGCTGGCGCTGATCGAGGAGCTCCAGCACCAGGGCATGACGCTCGCCGCGATCGAACGCTATCTGGAACAGCTGCCGCCCGATCTGAGCGCCCACGACCTCGCGATCCACCGGGCCCTGGTGGCCTCGTGGGCGCCCGATTCGGCAGAGGACGCGACCCGCGCGGAACTGGAGCGGCGCGCGGGGCGGCCGCTGTCCCAGCAGGACATCGACCGGCTGGCGGCGATGGGTGTGCTGGAGCGGTCCGATCCTGGAGACGGCGTGTTCCGGCTGGATCCGGGCCTGTTGCGGCTCGGCGTGGAGCTGCTCGAAGTGCCCATCGCGCACGAGACGATTCTCGCCGCCCGCACGGTCCTGCTGGAGCACACCCGCTCTGTCGCGCATGAGCTGACCCGGCTGTTCCGGGACGAGGTCTGGAATCCGTACCGGGAACGGGAGGCGGACCCGGAGCACCTCAAAGCGATGAAGTCGCTGTCGGCGGACATGCAGCCGATCGTGCTGCAGGCTCTGGTGACCGCCTTCCAGCGTTCACTCAGGGAGGAGTTGCGGGCCGCTTTCGCTGCCGAGTAGCGCCCCGGCGGGCCCGCACCCACGCGAGGTCGGGTGCGGGCCTGGCGGTGTCGGCGTCAGTCGTGGAAGGTCTCGCCCTTCTCCGCCTTCTCCACGAGCAGGGCGGGCGGCAGGAAGCGGTCGCCGTACCGCTCGGCGAGCTCCCGGGCGCGGGCGACGAATCCGGGCAGGCCGCCCTCGTACCCGTTGATGTACTGGAGCACGCCACCGGTCCACGCGGGGAAGCCGATGCCCATGATGGAGCCGATGTTGGCGTCGGCGACGGTGATCAGGACGTTCTCCTCCAGGCAGCGAACGCTGTCCAGGGCCTCGGAGAAGAGCATCCGTTCCTGCATGTCGGTGAACGGGACATCCGCGTCCGCCTTCGTGAAGTGCTCACGCAGGCCGGGCCACAGACGCGTGCGCTTCCCGTTCTCGTCGTACTCGTAGAAGCCCGCACCGCCGCTGCGGCCGGGGCGGCCGAACTCGTCGACCATCCGGTCGATGACCGCGTCCGCGGGGTGCCCGGCCCAGGTACCGCCCGCCTCCTCGACGGCCTTACGGGTCTCGTTGCGGATCTTGCGGGGCAGGGTCAGCGTCAACTCGTCCATCAGGGACAGCACCTTGGCCGGGTAGCCGGCCTGGGCCGCGGCCTGCTCGACGGAGGCGGGCTCGACGCCCTCGCCGACCATGGCGACGCCCTCGTTGATGAACTGGCCGATGACGCGCGAGGTGAAGAAGCCACGCGAATCGTTGACGACGATCGGCGTCTTCTTGATCCGGCGGACCAGGTCGAAGGCGCGGGCCAGGGCCTCGTCGCCGGTCTTCTCGCCCTTGATGATCTCGACGAGCGGCATCTTGTCGACGGGCGAGAAGAAGTGCAGCCCGATGAAGTCGACGGGGCGCTCGACCCCTTCGGCCAGCGCCGTGATGGGCAGCGTCGAGGTGTTGGAGCAGAGCAGGGCGTCGGGCTCGATGATGTCCTGGATCTCCTGGAACACCTTGTGCTTGAGCGCGGTGTCCTCGAAGACGGCCTCGATGACGGCGTCGCAGCCCGCGAGGTCGGCCGGGTCACCGGTCGGAGTGATGCGGGCCAGCAGCTCGTCCCGCTCGGCCTCGGTCGTACGGCCCCGGGAGAGCGCCTTGGCGAGCAGCTTCTCGCTGTACGCCTTGCCCTTGGCGGCGGCCTCCGTGGAGACGTCCTTGAGAACGACGTCGATACCGGCCCGGGCGCAGGAGTAGGCGATGCCCGCGCCCATCATCCCGGCGCCGAGGACGGCGACCTTGCGGACCGGGCGCTCCTCGATGCCCTTGGGGCGGCTGGCACCGGAGTTGACGGCCTGGAGGTCGAAGAAGAACGCCTGGATCATGTTCTTCGAGACCTGGCCGGTGACCAGCTCGGTGAAGTACCGGGCCTCGATGGTCAGCGCGGTCTCGAAGTCGACCTGCGAGCCCTCGACGGCGGCGGCCAGGATGTTGCGCGGTGCGGGCATGGGGGCGCCGGCGAGCTGCTTCTTCAGGTTGGACGGGAAGGCCGGCAGGTTGGCGGCGAACTTGGGGTTCGACGGGGTGCCGCCGGGGATCCGGTAGCCCTTGACGTCCCAGGGCTGCTGGGACTCGGGGTTCGCGTCGATGAAGGCCCTGGCCTTGTCGAGCATCTCCTCGGGGGTGGCTGCGACCTCGTGGACCAGGCCGTTCTCCAGGGCCCGCCGCGGGGTGTACTGAGTGCCCTGTAGGAGGACCTTGAGCAGCGCGTCGGCGATGCCCATGAGCCGTACGGTGCGGGTGACGCCGCCGCCGGCGGGCAGCAGGCCGAGGGTGACCTCGGGCAGGCCGATGCGGGAGCCCGGGGCGTCGAGGGCGACGCGGTGGTGGGAGGCGAGGGCGATCTCGTAACCGCCGCCGAGGGCCGCGCCGTTGATGGCGGCGACGACGGGCTTGCCGAGGGTCTCGATGCGGCGCAGCGACCTCTTGATCGCGGTGCCGGTGTCGAACGCCTGCTGGGCGTTCTCGGGGCCGACCTTGATCATGTCCTTGAGGTCGCCGCCGGCGAAGAAGGTCTTCTTGGCGGAGGTGTAGATGATGCCGCGGATGGTGTCCTTCTCGGCCTCGGCGCGGTCGGCGACGGCCGCGATGGAGTCCCTGAAGGCCTGGTTCATCGTGTTGGCGGACTGGTTGGGGTCGTCGAGTACGAGGGTGACGACGCCGGTCTCGTCCTGTTCCCAGCGAATGGTCGTGCTCTCGGTCATTTGCTTGTCTTCTCCGTAGGAAGGGGAACGGTCAGAGACGCTCGATGACGGTGGCGATGCCCATGCCGCCGCCCACGCAGAGGGTGGCGAGGCCGTAGCGCTTGTCCCGGCGCTCCAGTTCGTCGATGAGCGTGCCGAGGATCATCGCGCCGGTGGCGCCGAGCGGGTGGCCGAGCGCGATGGCGCCGCCGTTGACGTTGATCTTGTCCAGGGAGAGCCCCATGTCGCGGGCGAAGCGCAGGACGACGCCGGCGAAGGCCTCGTTGATCTCGACGAGGTCGATGTCGTCGATGGTCAGCCCCGCCTTGGCGAGCGCCTTCCGGGTGGCGGGCGCAGGGCCGGTGAGCATGATGGTGGGCTCGGAGCCGGAGACTGCGGCGGAGACGATCCGGGCGCGCGGGGTGAGTCCGTAACGCTCGCCGATCTCCTTCGAGCCGATCGCGACGAGGGCGGCTCCGTCGACGATGCCGGAGGAGTTGCCCGCGTGGTGGACGTGGTCGATCTTCTCCACCCAGTGGTACTTCTGGAGCGCCACCGCGTCGAAGCCGCCCATCTCGCCGATCGCCGCGAACGACGGCTTCAGTGAGGCGAGGGAGTCGGCGGTGGTACCGGGGCGCATGTGCTCGTCGTGGTCGAGGACGACGAGGCCGTTGCGGTCCTTGACGGGGACGACGGACCGCGCGAAGCGGTTGTCCTTCCACGCCTCGGCGGCCCGCTCCTGCGACAGTGCGGCGAACTCGTCGACGTCGCGGCGCGAGAAGCCCTCGATGGTCGCGATGAGGTCGGCGCCGATGCCCTGCGGTGCGAACCCGGTCTCGTAGTTCGTCATCGGGTCCATCGCCCAGGCGCCGCCGTCGGAGCCCATCGGGACGCGGGACATCGACTCGACGCCGCCCGCGAGGATGAGGTCCTCCCAGCCCGAACGGACCTTGGCGGCTGCCAGGTTGACGGCCTCCAGGCCCGATGCGCAGAAGCGGTTCTCCTGAACGCCGGCGACGGTGTCGGGAAGGCCGGCCGCGATCGCGGCGACGCGCGCGATGTCGGACCCCTGGTCGCCGAGCGGGCTGACCACGCCGAGGACGATGTCGTCGATGGCAGCCGGGTCAAGACCAGGGAAGCGGCCGCGGAGCTCGTGGATCAGGCCGACGACGAGGTCGATCGGCTTGGTGCCGTGCAGGGCCCCGTTGGCCTTGCCGCGGCCGCGCGGGGTGCGGATCGCGTCGTAGACGAATGCTTCGGTACTCAAGACAGCTGCCTTTCGAGGGTGGTGGCGCAACAGGGCCGGGCAAACAGGTCGGGCACACAGGCCGGGCAAGCGAGCCGGGCGGAACAGGCCGGCCGGCGGGGGCAGGCGTGCGGGGTCAGGCGAGCAGCGAGCGGCCGATGATCTCCTTCATGATCTCGGTCGTTCCGCCGTAGATGGTCTGGATGCGACCGTCGACGAACGCCCTGGCCACCGGGAACTCCGCCATGTAGCCGTATCCGCCGTGCAGTTGGAGGCAGCGGTCGGCGACGCGCTTCTGCAGTTCGGTCGCCCACCACTTCGCCATGGAGGCGTGCACGGCGTCGAGCGTCCCTTCCGAGTGGTCGACGATGCACCGGTCGAGGAAGGCCCGGGTGACGGCGCACTCGGTGGCCATTTCCGCGATCTCGAAGCGGATGTGCTGAAGCTTGGACAGCGGCCGCCCGAAGGCCTCGCGCTCCTTGACGTACGTGGTGGTGATCTCCAGGAGGTGTTCGGCGGCGGCGATCCCGGCGACGGCTATGCCCATCCGCTCCTGGGCGAGATTGGTCATCAGGTGGATGAAGGCGCCGTCGAGCTCACCGAGGAGGTTCTCCTTGGGGACACGCACGTCGTTGAAGAACAGCTCGGCGGTGTCCTGGGACTTCTGGCCGATCTTGTCCAGGTTGCGGCCCCGTTCGAAGCCCTCGGCACCGCGCTCGACGACGATGAGCGAGAGCCCCTTGGCTCCGCCCTCGGGGGTCGTCTTCGCGACGACGACCACCAGGTCGGCGAGGATGCCGTTGGAGATGAACGTCTTCGAGCCGTTGAGCAGCCAGTGGTCGCCCTGGTCCTCGGCGGTGGTGCGGATGCCCTGGAGGTCGGACCCCGCGCCCGGTTCGGTCATCGCGATGGCGGTGATGATCTCGCCGCTGCAGAAGCCGGGCAGCCAGCGCCGCTTCTGCTCCTCGGTGGCGAGGCCGGTCAGGTAGGGGCCGATGATGTCGTTGTGCAGCCCGAGCGCGAGACCGGGGGCGCCCGCCCGGGTGAACTCCTCGGCGAGGACCGCGCTGTAGCGGAAGTCGGTGTTCCCGCCGCCCCCGTACTCCTCGGGTACGGCGAGGCCGAGCAGCCCCTGCCGTCCGGCGGCGAGCCAGGCCCGGCGCGAGACGATGCCGTCCTTCTCCCACTGTTCGTAGTGCGGGAGGACCTCCTTCGTCAGGAAGGTGCGGACGGTCTCGCGGAACGCGTCGTGCTCATCGGTGAAGATCTGCCGCTGCATCAGTCGGTCGTGTCCTTCCGGGTGGTCCGCAGGGCCGGTACGCCCCAGTCGGCGGCGACGGCTTCGGTGTCCGCACCCGGCCGCGCCGGTCCGCTGTGCACCGAGGAGGGCGTGGCCGAGAACCTGGGCGCGGGCGCGGGCTGGGTGAGTGCGCCGTGTTCGACGAAGGTGGAGCGGGCGACGAGGTGCGGGTGGTGCGGTGCCTCGCGCAGGGAGAGGACCGGTGCCACACAGGCGTCCGAGCCGTCGAAGACCTCGGTCCACTCGGTGCGGGTACGGGTGCGGAACCGGGCGGCGACGACGCTGCGCAACTCGTCCCAGCGGGCGATGTCGCCCCGGTCGGGGGCCGTGTCCCCCATGCCGAGGAGCTCGGTGAACTCCGCGTAGAACCGCTTCTCGAGCGGGCCGACCGCCATGTACTCGCCGTCCGCGGTCTCGTACGAGCCGTAGAAGGGGCAGCCACCGTCCAGGAGGTTGGAGCCGCGTCGGTCCTGCCAGCCGCCTGCCTGCAGCATGCCGTGGATCATCATGGTCAGGTGCGCGGTGCCGTCGACGATCGCCGCGTCGACGACCTGTCCGGTGCCACCGGGGGTCCGGGCGTGCTGGAGGGCGGCGAGGACACCGACGACGAGATAGAGCGAGCCGCCCGCGTAGTCGCCGAGCAGGTTGGCCGGGACGGTGGGCGGCTCCCCCGGCTTGCCGATCATGGAGAGAGCACCGGTGACGGCGATGTACGCGATGTCGTGTCCGGCCCGCTCGGCGAGGGGACCGTCCTGGCCCCAGCCGGTCATGCGTCCGTAGACGAGCTGCGGATTGCGGGCCAGGCAGACGTCCGGGCCCACTCCCAGGCGTTCGGCGACGCCCGGCCGGTACCCCTCGATCAGGACGTCGGCGCGCTCGACCAGGTCCAGGACGGTGCCCGGACCGGATGAGGCCTTGAGATCGACGAGGACGGAGCGCTTGTTGCGGTTGGTGAGGTCGCGGGCCGGGTCGATGCCGAGGCCGGCGCCCCCGGGCCGGTCGACCCGGACCACGTCGGCGCCCAGGTCGGCCAGGAGCATCGCGGCGAACGGGCCGGGCCCGATGCCTGCCAGTTCGACCACGCGCACCCCGGCCAGCGGGCCGCGCGGACCGTGCGAGCCGTTCACTGTCGTTGCCATCGAGCCCCCAGCGGTGTGACACAACCGATGTAACATCGATGATGCTAAGAACGCACCGCGCTCCGCACAACCCCTTGGGGCGAGCAAGCGCTTAGTTGTTCTCCCTGGGATCCTCCCTCATGAAGCCTCCCCGGCCACACAGCGCCACGGCCGCCTCGGCTACCCTCTGCCTGCTACATCGGCGCCGGCCCCTGCGGAGGCACTCGTGAACAGGCAGACCGGGGCACCACGCCCCTATGACGTAGTCCTCTTCGGCGCCACCGGTTTCGTGGGTGTGCTCACCGCCGAGTATCTGGCGGCCCATGCCCCGGACGGCTGCCGCTGGGCCCTGGCCGGCCGCAACCGCGCCAAACTGGAACAGCTGCGCAACCGCCTCACCGCGCTGCATCCGCACTGCGCGGACATACCGCTGCTGCACGCCGATGCCGACGACGCGGACACGCTGCGCGCACTGGCCGAGTCCACTCATGTGGTGGCCACGACCGTGGGCCCGTACGTCTGGTACGGAGAGAAGCTGGTCGCGGCCTGCGCCGAGGCAGGCACGGACTACACGGACCTCTCGGGCGAGCCGGAGTTCGCCGACCGGATGTATCTGGAGCACGATGCCCGGGCGCGCGAGACCGGCGCACGGATCGTGCACGCCTGCGGTTTCGACTCCGTACCGCACGATCTCGGTGTGTACTTCACGGTCCGGCAGCTGCCGGAGGACGTCCCGCTCCGCATCGACGGATTCGTCCGCTCCAACGCCGTTTTCTCGGGCGGTACGTTCGCCTCCGCGCTCACGGCCATGGGCCGCGGGCCGCAGATGCTGCGCGCCGCCAAGGAACGCCGGCTGCACGAGCCGCGGCTGGTCGCCCGCCGCGCCCGCGCCCCGCTCGGCGGGCCGCACTTCAGCACGGAGACCGGCACCTGGGCCCTTCCGTTGCCGACGCTCGACGCTCAGATCGTGGAGCGCTCGGCCCGCGCACTCCCCCGCTACGGCCCCGACTTCCGCTACCGGCACTTCGCCTCGGTCAAGCACCTGCCGGTGGCCCTTGGCGGCACGGCGGCACTGGGCGCCCTGCTCGGCGCGGCGCAGCTGCCGGCCGTACGGAACTGGCTGATGGACCGCTACGAGCCCGGGTCCGGCCCGGACCAGGAGCGCCGCCGTCGGAGCTGGTTCACGGTCCGGTTCGTCGGCGAGGGCGGCGGCCGCCGGGTCTTCACCGAGGTGTCGGGCGGCGATCCGGGCTACGACGAGACGGCGAAGATGCTGGCGGAGTCGGCACTGAGCCTGGCGCTGGACGAGCTTCCCCCGACATCGGGTCAGGTCACCACGGCCGTCGCGATGGGCGACGCGCTGCTCGAACGGCTGCGCGGGGCCGGTCTGCGCTTCCGGGTGGCGGCCGTGCGCTGACACGCCACCGGCGGACGCCGCCTAGAAGATCCAGGAGGCCAGGGTGTAGAGCATCGCCCCGGCCCAGACGAGGCCGACCGCACCCCCGGTCAGCATGCCCAGCGCCACACGGCGCTGAGCGGGGTGAAGAGGGGCGGTTCGGGCATTTGAGCGAGATGCGTTCATGTGTCCAGAGTGCCGACCATGATCGGCGGGCGCTATCCGTACGGATACTCAGACGCCCCGGCACCGTGCCCGCACCGGCCCTCAGACGGTGGCCTCGCGGAGCACCCGCCTGCACAGCGCGTCGGCCCGGCGGGTCGTCTCCGGCTGACGGAAGTCCCGGGCCAACGACAGCGTGTGCGCGCAGGCGTTGTCCAGGCCGGTGCGGTGTCCTACCGAGACGTACACCGGTTTGGTGCCGTCCTGGGTGCGCAGCGCCTGCCCCACTTCCTCGCCCCCGTCGAGCAGCGGCGACCGGTCGCCGCGGTGGGGCCCGGGCTGTTCGTACGAGAAGGTGAACGGGTTCTTCGCGACGCCGATGACGGGGAGCCCGGTGAGCACGCCCAGATGGCTGGCGAGGCCGAAACGGCGCGGGTGAGCCCGTCCGTAGCCGTCGCAGACGACGAGACCCGGGTCGACGGGCAGGGACTCCAGGGCGGCCAGCACGGTGGGGATCTCGCGGAAGGCGAGGAGTCCCGGGACGTACGGGAAAGTCACCTGCCCGACGGCGGTGGACTCGGCCACCACCTCCAGCGTGGCCGCGTCGAGCACGACGGCCGCCGCCACGACGACGTCACGCTCGTCGTCGTAGGCGACGTCGACGCCCGTCACCCGGCCGGTGCCCGGCGGCGGCCCGGGCTCGTCGAGCACCACCCGGGCGCGCAGAGTGTCCTGGAGAGCGCGGGCCTCGGCCTCGTCGGCGGGCATCCGAAGTGTTGTCATGATGCCGGTCAGCTTAGGGCGCGGCTTCAGCGGACGGCCGCGCGTGCGGCCCGCCCCTTCTCTCCGGCTGCCCAGCAGCTCCCGTCCGCGGTGCAGTCGACCGTGTCGTACGACCCGGTGCCGACCGTGCGCCAGGTGCGTCCGCCGTCCGTGGTGAGGTCGGTGCCGGTCGGACCGACCGCCAGTGCGGCCGACCGGCTGTGCGGCAGCCAGGCGACGCCCGAGCGGTAGGCGGCCGGCGGCGACTGGGACGGCCGCCAGCCGCGGCCGCCGTCGGAGGTGACGGCCGCGGCTCGGGGCGACAGCTGGTCGGCGCGGTAGTCGCCGCCGACCGCGATGCCGTGGGTGCGGTCCCGGAAGGCGAGGCCGAACACACCCCGGGCGGGGTCCCCGGCCGGAACCGGCGATGCGGTCGCTGTCCAGGTCAGCCCGCGGTCGCCCGAGTGCAGGACCCGGGCGGTGGCCGCCCCGCCCGTGGCCAGCCAGACGTCCTTCGGACCGGCGCTGACCAGGCACTGCCCACTGGCCGCGAACCCCGTCTCGCCCGCCTGGGCCTGCGGCATGCCGGCGCTGGGCAGCACGTTCCAGCTGCGGCCGCCGTCGGCGGTGGACAGGATCCGGAACCGCCCGTCCACGGGGTCGCTCATGGCGAGGCCGTGGCGGCTGTCGAAGAACGTGAGGCAGTCGTAGAAGGCGCGTGCGTCGGTGTTGCGGAAGGACTCGGTCCAGGTGGCCCCGCCGTCGTCCGTACGCAGTACCCGGGAGGCCTCGCCGTCGCCGATGGCCAGGGCCACCGCCCGCCGGGCGTCGAAGGCCTCGATGTCGCGGAACTCCAGCCCCGCGTCGGCCGCACCGGGAGGCGAGACGTCGCGCCAGTGCCGGCCGCCGTCCGTGGTGCGCAGCACGGTGCCGTTGGAGCCCGCGAGCCACGCCGTGCGGCTGCTGACGGCCGCGAGACCGCGGAAGCGGGCGTCCGTCCCGGTGTCGGTGGGCGTCCAGGCCGGTCCGTGCCGTTCGCCGGGTGCCGCGTGGGCCGCGGGTGCGGCCAGCGCGGCCGCCAGGGCCGCCCCGCACAGTCCCAGTGACATCAGTCGTCGCGTCTTCCCCAAGGCCCTCATGGCGCTGGAAGCTAACCCACGGGCCACTCCCCGTCCAGGGTGCATCGCCGGGAAATGGGCACGTGATGATCAGGCAGCGGTGTGCGGTGACGCAGCTCACGCCATGCTCCGGTGCACGAATCGGCGCGTTCCGTCGTCTGTATGAGTGCCGGGAACCGTTCATCCGGTCGCGAGAGGGAGCAGGTCTTGTCCACCGTTATCGAACAGTCCGTGAAGGCCCGCATGGTCGCATCCGCCCCGCAGATGGAGACGCTTCCCGCAGTCCTGAGCTACGACCGCACGGATCCCTTCGCCGTACGCATGGCGTTCCCCGCGCCGGCGACGCTGGAGGGTACCGAGGTGTCCTGGGAGTTCTCCCGGGAGCTGCTGGCAGCGGGGATGGACACGCCGGCGGGGATCGGGGACGTACGCGTCAGGCCCTTCGGATACGACCGCACGGTGCTGGAGTTCCACGCCGCGGAAGGCATCGCCATGGTGCACGTGCGCACGGCTGAGCTGCGCCGTTTCCTGCGGCGCGCGCAGGAACTGGTCCCCGCCGGGGACGAGTACCGCTTCCTGGACCTGGACCGGAGTCTGACGGATCTGCTCGACGGTTCCTGCTGAACCGGGGGCCTTGGGGGACGCCCGCGCGGATCAGGGGCCGTCGGGGTCACCGCCGCGAGTCAGGGGCCCCGGGGTCACCCGCGCGGGGCACACGCACTAATTCGCTTGCCCCGTTCCGCGGCCCGCCGTACCTTCGTTGATGTCCTTGTTGTCGCCGATAGGAGTAGGACGTTGCTCGTCTGAGGTCTTGAGACACCGTGTTGCGCGTCGTGTCATGTCTGCACATGTCCGCGTGCCCGAGTGTGACCTCAGCTCTTCGAGCCGTCCTCCGCGACCAGGGCCTTCCCCTCTCCACTTCCGGAAATTCTTCCGTGGAAGGCCAGTGACCGGTGTCTCGCCCCGTTGCCCCTGCCCTTCCTCGCAACCGGGAGATTCCTTATGTCTACCCCCCTGACCCACATCACCTGCTCGTCGCTGTCCTTCGCATGGCCCGACGGCAGCCCGGCCCTGGACGACTTCCATCTCACCGTGGGACCCGGCCGCACCGGACTCATCGGGCTCAACGGCTCGGGGAAGTCGACCCTGCTGCGGCTGATCGCCGGTGAACTCACGCCTGTCGAGGGCCACATCAGGACGGCGGGCGAGGTCGGCTACCTGCCGCAGAACCTGGTCCTGGACACCGCGCTGCGCGTCGACGCCGCCCTGGGCATCGCCGGAACCCGTGCGGCACTGCACGCCATCGAGGCGGGCGATGTCGGCGAGGAGCGGTTCGCCGCCGTCGGTGACGACTGGGACGTGGAGGAGCGGGCGCTCGCCACGCTCGACCAGCTCGGCCTCGGGCACATCGGGCTCGACCGCACCATCGGCGAGATGTCGGGCGGTGAGTGCGTGCTGCTGCGCCTGGCGGCGCTGCTGCTGGCCCGGCCCGAGGTGCTGCTGCTGGACGAACCGACGAACAACCTGGATCTGTACGCACGACGGCGCCTCTACGCGGCGGTCGACGCGTGGAACGGCGTGCTCGTCGTCGTCAGCCACGACCGGGAGCTCCTGGAGCGGGTCGACCAGATCGCCGATCTGCGGGACGGCTCGGTCACCTGGTACGGCGGGAACCTCTCGGCGTACGAGGAGGCGCTCGCCGTGGAACAGGAGGCCGCCGAGCGGATGGTGCGGGTCGCCGAGGCCGATGTGCACCGCCAGAAGCGCGAGCTCGCCGAGGCGCAGGTCAAGCTGGCACGGCGCAAGCGTTACGGACAGAAGATGCAGGAGAGCAAACGCGAACCGAAGATCGTCATGGGCGCCCGCAAGCGCGCCGCCCAGGAGTCGGCGGGCAAGCACCGGATCATGCACGCGGAGAAGCTGGCCGAGGCGAAGGAGCGCCTCGACGACGCTGTCGAAGCGGTGCGGGACGACGCCGAGATCAGGGTCGAACTGCCGCACACCAAGGTTCATCCGGGCCAGGGCGTGCTGATGCTGAACAGTCTGGAACTGGCATACGGGGCACGGGTGCAGGGTTCGTTCGAGGTGCGCGGTCCGGAGCGCATCGCGCTGGTCGGACGTAACGGTGCGGGCAAGACCACGCTGTTGCGTACGCTGGCCGGCGAGCTGTCACCGGTGTCCGGCGAGGCTTCGGTGCGGTTGCCGATGCGTTTTCTGCCGCAGCGGCTGGATGTGCTGGACGACGGGTTGAGCGTGGTGGAGAACGTGGCGCGGTTCGCACCGGATGCCACGGACAACCGGATCAGGGCGCGACTGGCACATTTTCTGTTCAGGGGCGCACGGGCGGACCGGCCTGCCGGGACCCTGTCGGGCGGTGAGCGGTTCCGTGCGGCTCTGGCCGCGCTGCTGCTGGCGGAGCCGGCACCTCAGCTGCTGATGCTGGACGAGCCGACGAACAACCTGGACATGGCGAGCGTGCACCGGCTGACGGCGGCACTCGATTCGTACGAGGGAGCGCTGATCGTGGCGAGCCACGACGTACCGTTCCTCGAATCGATCGGCATCACGCGCTGGCTGCTGCTCGACGGCGGTCTCCGGGACACGACGGCCGAGGAGGTGCGCACCGGCCTGTGACATACGGGGGCACAGGGCAGTGGGTCTGCGGGGAGGGGCTAGCGGTGGAGTAACGCCCAGGTCTTGGAGCCGCCGGACGCGGTCAGCGCCGGGGCCAGCCCCCAGTCCCCGCCGTGTGCGTCCACCGCGGCGGCCAGCAGCCACATGCTGGCGCTGCGGTGCTCACGGCACTTCTCGGACTTCTCCGGCGATTCATGGGCCGGGTGCTGGTCGTAGAGCGTGATCCGCAGCGCGTCGAACTGCCAGTGGACCCGCAGGAGCATCTCCCGGTCCGGGGTGAAGCGGTAGGCGGCCGCGACCAGTTCCGAGGTGGCGAGGACCGCCGTCTCCGCGAGTTCGGCGAGACCGTGCCGGGTGAGCAGTTCGTCCACGGCGCGGCGGGCGAGGCCCGCGCAGAAGGCGCCGCCCGGAAGAGCGAACGAGTAGCTGAGATTGCTCGCCGCCGGCGGTTGTGGCCCGGCGGGTGCAAGGGCCGGGAGACAACGCAATGCGCCCTTCATCAAGTGCTGCTCACATTTCTCGTACGTGTGGTGACGATCACACACAAGGGCATGGTCGCCCCGTGTGAGACTTGCACTACCGACCGTAGCGCACGACTGGAGCACAGTGCTACTACTTGTGTGGTTCCGGTCATTTCGACACCCCCCACCCCCGGAGGACACGCACCTTGCCGCCCAGAAGCACCCCAACCGCACGGCAGCAACGACTCGGGTACGAACTGCGCAAACTGCGCGAGCAGTCGGGAATGACAGCACAGCAGGCCGCGGCTCTGCTCGGGGTCGACCGCACCCGCATCCCGAACATCGAGTCCGGCAGGTTCGGCATCAGCGCCGAGCGGGTCCGCACCCTGGCCTTCAACTACGGCTGCCCGGACACCGGCCTCGTAGACCTGCTGGCCGAGATGGCCCAGGAGCGGGCCCGGGGCTGGTGGGAGGAGCAACGCGGTCTACTGCTGCCGAGCCTGCTGGATATCGCCGAACTCGAGTTCCACGCAGTGGAGTTGGTCACCGCAACCACCACGCACATCCCCGGCCTGCTGCAGACCGAGGAGCACGCGCGGGCCGTCTTCGACACCGCCGACCCTCAACTGCCCCGACCCGATCTGATAGCCCGGCTCTCCCTGCGGCTGCGCCGCCAGGAAGTGCTCGAACGGGACCGGCCGCCACTCTACGAAGCGGTGGTCCACGAGGCCGCACTGCGGATGCAGTTCGGCGGCCCCAAGATCACCAGGGCACAGCTGGAACACATTCTCGACCAGTCCGAGCGCGACCGGATCACGGTCAGGGCCATCCCGTTCACAGCAGGCGGTTTCCCCGGAGCCGGACAGTCGTTCACCTATGTCGGCGCAGCCGTTCCGCAGCTCGATACCGTGCAGCTCGATTCCTCGCACGGTTCGATGCTGCTGGACGCGGATATGCAACTACGCAGATACCGAGGCCTGTTGGAGCGCCTGCGCACGCTCGCGCTGCCCGTCGAGGAATCGCGCGACTTCATCCGATGCATAGCCCAGGACCTCTGAGGAGAGAGATCATGAAGGAAATCCGCTGGGACGAAGCGTTCTGCAGCGAGGGTGCGAACTGCTTCCGTTTCGGAATCGACGACCAGGGCCGCGCCTACATCGGCTCCACGACCGACACGGCGACCTACGTCGGCGACTCCATCGAGGCGCTGCAGGCGCTGATCTTCGCGGTGAAGGCGGGCGCGGCTGACCATCTGCTCTGATCCGGCCCGTCCCGACCGTGCCCCTCGTGCGCTGCGCTCCGAGTACGCCGACTGTTCAGAGCTCATCACCACCGGGGGCCCGGCCCGGCCGATTATTCGACTTTCACGCGACTCATTCCCGCCTGCCTGACCCTCTGTATATACGCCTGACCTGCATTTATGACGCCCAGTGAGCGATTGTCGCCCGGACGGGCTTGGCGGAGGCCTTACCGCCGCTTTAACCTACGGTCTCGTAACCTACGAAGCCGTAGGTAATTCTCCCGTCCCCAGGAGCCCCCCGTGACGATCACCTCTCCCCACCTCGGCAGTTCACAGGCGTGGACCGACGCCCAACTGCTGTACGCGCTGGAAGAGGTGGTGGAGAAGGAGCTCAACCGCCATCTCAAGGTCGCCAAGGACTGGATGCCCCACGAGTACGTTCCGTTCTCCGACGGCCGGAACTTCCCCGGCGTCTTCGAGGACGGCCAGGCATGGGAGGCCGAGCAGTCCAAGGTCACGGACATCGGCAAGATCGCCCTGGTCGTGAACCTGCTGACCGAGGACAACCTCCCCAGCTACCACCACGAGATCGCCTCGCTCTTCGGCCGCGACGGAGCCTGGGGCACCTGGGTGCACCGCTGGACCGCCGAGGAGGGCCGCCACGGCATCGTGATGCGCGACTACCTGCTCACCTCGCGCGCGGTGGACCCGGACAAGCTGGAGCAGTTCCGGATGGCGCACATGGCGGAGGGCTTCGAGTCCGACAACCGCCACTCGATGCTGCACTCCGTGGCATACGTGGCGTTCCAGGAGCTGGCGACCCGGGTATCGCACCGCAACACCGGACACCAGTCGGGCGACCCCGTCTGCGACCGCATGCTGGCGCGGATCGCGACCGACGAGAACCTGCACATGGTGTTCTACCGCAACCTCCTCGGCGCAGCCTTCGAGCTCGCACCGGACCTGACGATGCAGTCCGTGCGCGACGTCGTCGTGAACTTCCGGATGCCCGGCCACGGCATGCCCGGGTTCGAGCGCGCCGCCGCGCAGATGGCGATCGGCGAGATCTACAACATGCGGATCCACCACGACGACGTCATCCAGCCGGTGCTGCGCTACCTGAAGGTGCTGGACATCGACGGCCTGGGCCCGGACGGACTCAAGGCCCAGGAGGAGCTCGGTCTGTACATGAACGGGCTGGACAGCGAGGCGTCGAAGTTCGACGCGAAGCTCGCCGCGCGCAAGGCGCGCGTGGCAGCCCGCGCCGCCCAGGCCTGACGGCCGGCGCGACACGACCCCGGCGGGGGGGCGGGCCACCTCGGCCCGCCCCCCGTTCGCAACGTTCGCGACGATCGCATCCCGGCACTCCCCTCCGGGCTGCTCTCATTCGCGCACTGTCACCTCCGCGTAGGCCGCGTCGCGCACATCCGCGTCCGGGTGGCGTCGCAGCAGTCTCAGCTGGGTACGCCACGGCCCGCTCCAGCCGGTCCGCCGGCCGGCCGCCGCAGCGAGCTCCACGGCCATGTGGCCGTGTGCGGGACCACCGTCCTCGGCAAGGCGCGCCACGAGCGCGAGCAGCGTTCCCCAGCCTTCCTCGCCGTGCGGCACCCCGATCCGTGTGCCGAGCACACCCGCCGTCCGGGCGGCGAGCACCGGACGGCCGTCGTGCAGGCGGGCCAGCCGGTCCAGGGCGGCGTACAGGGTGTCCGGCCCCGCATCCGGATCGACGGCCCTCACCAGGAGCTCCGCCGCCTGCGGTACGTGGTCCCGGTGGCCGGCGAGCAGCTCCCCGGCAGCGCCCAGCACGGGCCGCAGCGCGTCGTCGGTGCGCGCCCCCGCCGATGCGGCGAGGCGGTTCACGAGGTGGACGACCCGCTGCCGCCCCGCCCGGTCCCGCTCGCTGCCCGCGTCGTCCATGGCCACGGCGTCGGTGAGACTACGCAGCGCCCGCATGAGCGCCTGCGCCGCCTCAGGCGTCGCGGGTGCGGCGGTCACCAGCGCGTCCGCTGCCGACTGCCAGGAGCGGCGGCGGGCGAGATCCGTCGCCGCGGCCATCAGCACATCGCATGCGCCCGGCGCCCACGGCGTCCAGCGGGCCACCACGGCGTGGGCCGACGCCGCGAGTTCCTCGTCGTCCGTCTCGCACACCGCCCGTACCAGGCCTGCGTAGCGGGGCCGGTACGGCGCGGGCAGGTCCATGGGCCGCACGCGCAGTACGGCGGTGCGCAGTACCGCGGTGCCGGTTGCCGCGTCCGTGAGCAGGTCCCACATCCGCTCGTCACCTAGCAGCCCGGTGCCGCAGGCCACGGCGGCAGCCCGCACGTCGGGGTGCTGGCCGGACAGGCCGTACGCCTCGGCGACCAGCGCAGCGGCCCGTGGCCGGGGCAGCCGCGTCGCGGCGAGCCGTACGGCCTCCTTGCGGGCCGTCACCTTGCCGGTGCCCGGTGCGAGCCGCTCGCGCAGCAGGGGCCCGAGCACGGAGGGGCGGACGTCCTGCGAGGCGCGGCCGGCCGCGAAGACGGCGACCCTGGCGCGGTCACCCCCGCTGTGGGCGAGCAGCGCCGCCAGCACGTCCGGCGCCCGGTCCGTCCTGCCCAGTGCCGTGAGGGCGGCCTCCGCGAGCACGACGTCCTCGGAGCCTGTCCAGTCGAGCGCGGCCGCGGCGCCGGTCGAGGGGATGCGGGCCAGTGACCCGATCGCGGCGGCACGGGTGTACAGCGGCAGCTTCTCGTCCCGCGCGGCCCGCTCCAGGGCGCGCAGGGCGGCGCGCCGCTGGCGCGGCACCCAGCGGCGGACCCCGGCACCCGGCTCCACGGTCCACGGTGTGCCATGGGTCAGGAACCGGCCGTACGGCGGCGGATCTCCGAGATACGGGTCGAGGAGGTCGGTACGGCAGCCGGTGAGAACGCGCAGCACCTCGGGCAGGGCTCCGGCGGAGGGTTCGGCGGCCAGGAGCCGCTCCACACGCTCACTGCGGTGTGCGACCGGCTCCAGCCACAGCCCCACCGCGGTCCGCGCGGTGTTGTTCTCCCCGAAGCGCACGGCCTGCCACAGGAGGTCCTGCAACTCGGGCAGTCCGGCCGCGCGACGGCCGAGCGCCCTGGCCAGCGCGAGCACGAGTCCGTAGTCGGCCTTCTCCGCACCCGCCTCCAGCCAGGGCCGGAGCGCCTCGAACACGTCGGACTCCTGGCCGCGGCGCAGGGTCCGGTCGAGGCGTCCGAGGTCCGCTCCCCCGGTGTTCCCCGAGATCCGGACCAGGGTGCGCAGGGCCCAGTTGACGAGGGCGCGCTGCCCCGTCGCGGCGTGCTCGCGCAGCAGGGCCAGAGCGAGGGTGCTCAGGGCGTGCCGGGTGGCGTGCGAGGAGTCCCGGGCCTCGACGGCGTCGGCGGCTATCCGGTCCAGGGCGGGTTCCGCTGCGTCGGTGAAGAGGCCGGCCGGGACGGCCGCCAGTGCGTGGAGGGCTGTCGAACGGACCGGGTCCTGTTCGTTGCGGAGCCGCTCCATGTCGGCGAGCACGTCCGCGAGGCTGTCCGGGTCCCCCGCACGCCCGGCGTTCCCGATGAGCAGCGACCAGGCCTGCGCCCGGTCCTCGGCCAGGGGCGCGCGGGTGGCGGCGATCAGCCGCTCACGTACCTCGGCGACCGGCAGATACGACTCCGCGATCAGGACGGTGCTCCGGTCCGCTCCGCGTTCGGCCGCCAGCCGGGCCGTGCGCCGCGCCTCGTCGGCGACGCCGCTGCGCGGCAGCGCGTCGAGCAGCACGGTGTCCACGCAGATGCGGTTCCCCTCTCCTCGTCCGGCCGTGACCGAGGTGTAGAAGGCGGCGCGGCGGCCCGGCGGGAGGGCGGCAAGGAGGCGGGCGAGGGCCGTGGAATCCGGTGCCATGGCCCGGCCGAGCTCCACCACGAGTCCTTCGGGCGCGGTGCGGGCCAGCCGGTACAGGACGCTTCGCCCCAGCGCGGCGCCTCGCAGCGCCGGCCGGGCCCCCGGGCGCATCAGGAGCCGGATGAGCCGGTCGGGGCCGGCCGCGGCGAGTGCCCCGAGGCGGCTGGTCAGCGGCCACGGCAGGGTGGCCGGAGCGAAGCGTTCGAGCAGGTCGAGGACCCGCTCGGGGAGGGGCCCGACGGTGGCGGCGACGCCGGCGGCGTACCGGTGCCACCACTCGGCGCGGTGCGGCTCGGGCAGCGCCGCCAGGTGCCGCTCGCAGGCATCGAGGAGGAGGCCCGGATGCCGGCGCCCGAGGCCGCCCCAGCCACTTACGGCGTGCAGGAGTTCGGGCAGCAGCCGGGCCGCGGTCCCTGGCGTGCACCCCGGCAGCAGAACGGTGGCGTCCGTGTCGCCCCACTTCGCGCGAACCTCGTCGATCAGCCGGTCGGCGAGGTCGGCCCGCCCGTCGGCCACGACGGCCCGCAGGAGGCGGCGGCGTGCGGTACGCGGGACGTCGTCGAGGAGGTCCGCGTACGCCTCGTCCGGTACGCCGAGGCTGTACGCGACCCGCAGGGCATGCCCCTGCACGAAGGGGTCCCGGTCGGCGAGGTGCGCCGCGATCCAGTCCCGGTCCCCTCCCGCGGCCGCGGCGATGACCGCGGTTTCGCGCTCGTACGCATCGCCCCCGTCGAGTTCGTCCAGAACGGCACGCAGCCGTCCCGAAGCGGCCACATCACGCGCCCGTGCGGCGAGTTCACGCATGCGCCGCGGGTACGGGAGGGGATCGAGGGCGTTCAGCAGGGCATCGGTCATGGGGCGATTGTGCCGTGCGGGGGCAAGCCCTCCCCCGGGCTGCGCGGACCGTACTCTGTGCCGGTGAAACCAGTTACCCGCGTTGTCCTGTTCGGTGCGCCGATAGCCATCGTCGTCCCCCTGCTCTTCAACAGCGGCGGCGACTCGGAGCTGCCCACGAGCTCCCCCACCGCGAAGGCGCCGGTCGCCTCGTCCGCACAGGCGGACCCGTTCGTCGCGGCGGACGACGAGGAACGGCGGAAGCTCAACGCACGCGCCGCCGCGATGCCCCCGGGGCTGGCCGGGCCGAAGATGCGCGAGATCGCGTGGAAGCTGCTGGCCAGCGCCGAGGGATCGACCCTGGACTGGCGCAGCCAGTACGGCACGATCGAGGACACTGGCGACGGCACGGGGTACAGCGCCGGAATCGTCGGATTCTGCTCCGGTACGCACGACATGCTCGCGTTCGTCGAGTCGTTCACCGGGGACCATCCGGACAGTCCGCTGGCTCCGTTCGTCCCGGCGCTGCGCCAGGTCGACGGCTCCGCATCGCACGAGGGGCTGGACCCCGGATTCACAGCCGCCTGGAAGAAGTCGGCCGAGGACCCCGCCTTCCGAGCCGCTCAGGACCTGGTCCGGCTGAAGCAGTACTTCGAACCGGCCGTCCATCTGGCGAAACTGGACGGGCTCGGCGCCCTGGGCCAGTACATGTACTTCGACGCCATGGTGCTTCAGGGGCCCGGGTCCGAGGCGGACTCGTTCTACGGCATCCGGCAGGCAGCCCTGGCCGAGGCGGACACGGTCACGGAGGGCGGCGACGAGAGCGCCTATCTGGACGCCTTCCTGGACGCGGCGCGGACCGTGATGAAGTCGAAGACGAACCAGCAGGACACCTCACGCCTCGACACCGCTCAGCGGGCGTTCCTGGAGGACGGGAACCTGGCCCTGCAACCGCCGCTGACCTGGAAGATGTACGGCGAGACGTTCCGCATCCCGTCCTGACCCGGCAGTCCTGACCCGGCGGTCCTGACCCCGGCGGATACGGCCGCCGACCCGCTCCGACGACGATGTGGTCGTACGCGCTCAACTCGGCTTCTTCTCGTGGTCGACGCGTGTTCCGCAGTATTCACGGAGACCCGCAGGCCGATGCACGGAAGGCCGAAGTGTCACACGGTGAGGGCACGTTCACGCCTGGTCGCGGTCGACTCTGCGGAGCCGGTCGCGCTCCTTCTCGGAGAGACCACCCCATACGCCGAAGCGCTCGTCGTTGTCGAGTGCGTACTCCAGGCAGGCCAGTCGTCCCTCGCAGGCGTTGCAGAGCTGCTTGGCCTCACGGGTGGAGCTGCCGGGGGCGGGAAAGAAGAACTCGGGCCCCGTCTGGGCGCACAGCGCTGTCTCCTGCCAGGCGAGAGCGGGGTCGGTCGCGGTGTTGATCAGCATGCGCCACACAGTGCCCTGTCGCGATAAACGACTGATCAACGATCCATCAACCGGCAGGAAGAGCCGCTCCCCGCGAACCCCAGGCCGCCGCGCTGTCAGGCAGCGGGCGTCTCCGCGCTCTTGATCACGGCGAACGCGGCACCGTACGGATCGGCGACGTTGGCGAAGGTGCCCACACCCTTCATCTCCAGCGGTTCCAGCGTCAGCTTGCCGCCCAGTCGCTCGACCGCCGCCACCGTGGCATCGCAGTCGTCGACCTCGATGTACGGCAGCCAGTGGGGCCCGGCGGCGGCCCTGACGGGCACGGCGTCCAGCGGGACGAGCCCGCCGAAGGAGGTCTCCTCACCGCCGCCCGCCGTCCTGATGACGGTGTACGCGCCACCGCCGCCCGGATAGGGCATCTGGACGGTCTCCCAGCCGAAGACCGCGTCGTAGAACGCCGCGGCGGCCGGCACGTCCGGGGTGTACAGCTCGGCCCAGCAGAGGCTGCCCGGTTCGTCCACTACGCCGAGCCCCGGGTTCTGCTTCGGCTGCCAGACGCCGAAGTACGCACCGGCCCGGTCGGTGAACCCTCCCATCCGGCCGTACTCCAGGACGTCCATCGGTGTGAACGCCACCGTCCCGCCGGCCTTCTCCACTGCCTGCGCGGTGGCGTCGACGTCCGACGACTGGAAATACACCGACCAGGACGTCTTCGCCTGCTCCTCGGTGACCGTCATCGCGCCGCCGACCGTCTTCCCGTTCAGCATGAACATCCCGTAGCCACCGGTCTCGGGGCCTCCGGCCTCGTAGTCCCAGCCGAGGAGAGCGGTGTAGAAGGCCGTGGCCCCTTCGAGATCCGGTGTGCCCAGGTCCATCCAGTTGGGGGCTCCGTCAACAAAACGGGTGGTGAGCATCGTGCGCTCCTTCGGTGGTCCCGTTCTCGGACAGCAGGAATTCCTGACTCTCCGAGTCTTGCACCGGGCACCGACAACCGCAGTCCGTGCGTTCCCCGAAGGAAGCCGCCCGCAGTCCGTGCGTTCTCCGGGCGCAGCCGGCCGGAGAACGCCCCGCGTGTCAGCGTGTGACGCCCAGGGCCGGCAGCACCGTCTCCGCGACCCGGTAAGCCTCCTCCAGGAGCGGGTTGCCGGAGAGGATGAAGGTGTCGACCCCCAGGTCCTCGAACTCCTTGAGCCGTTCGACGACCTGCGCGGTCGAGCCCACCACCGCGGTGCCGGGCCCCGGCCGGAACAGGCTCATGCCCGGCCACATGTTGGGGTGGACCTCCAGCTCACGGGCGTGCGCGGGAACCTTTCCACCGTGCTGGCGGAACTGTCGCTGCCAGCCCACACCGTCCTCGCCCGCCCGGTCGCCGAGCTGACGGGCGTACGTCGCGTCGCTGGTGACGTCGAGCAGCCGGTCGGCGGCGGCCCAGGCCTCTTCCTCCGTGTCCCGGACGATCAGATGCAGCCGAAGGCCGATTCTGATCGTGCGTCCGTACGCGGCGGCCCTCGCCCGGACCTTCTCCAGCTTCTCCTTCAGCAGATGCGGCGGCTCCCCCCAGGTCAGGAAGACGTCGACGTGCTCGGCCGCCATCTCGATGCCGGGGTCGGACGAGCCGCCGAACCAGAGCGGGATGTGCCCGTCCTGGACCGGCTTCAGCTCCCGGAAGGAGGCTCCGGCGTTCTTCAGGTCGTAGAAGCGGCCCTTGTGGTCGAAGACCTCGCCGGCTGTCAGCCGCTTCACGATCGACCAGTACTCCGCGCTCAGCTCGTACCGCTCGTCGTGCTCCACATGGAGTCCGTACTCCTGGAGCGACTTCGTCGAACCGTTGACCACGTTGAAGCGCAGCCGGCCCCCGAAGAGCGTGTCGAAGCTGAGCGCCATCTTGGCGAGCAGCGTCGGCGAGACGAGTCCGGGGTGGACGGCGAGCAGGGGCTTGAACCGGGTGCTGGTCGACGCGGCCAGCGCACTGCCGAGCGGCCAGACGTCGTAGAGGTCGGTGGCCAGGAGCGCGCCGCTGTAGCCGAGCCGTTCGACCGTCCCGGCCAGCTGGCTCAGGTATCCGAGATCGACGGGGCGCCTGCCTTCGGGCTCCCAGGGGTAGGCGCCTTCGCGCGGAATGATGTACCAGAGGACTTCGGTCGCCATGTCGTCATACCGCCTTGTCGGCAGCGGTACGGGCGCGGGCGTGCGCCACGGTGACCGGGCGGTCGATGAATCCGGTCCGGTGGAAGATGTCGGCAGCCTCCTGCTGCTCGGCGATGAACGCGTCGGTGACGGGCTCGATCGTCCAGGGCAGCGAGGCGAGCGCGGTCTCCCAGTCGTCGGCCGATCCGCCGAGGTCCGCCGCGGCGATCTCGGCCGCCTGCCGGGGGTGGGCCGCCGCCCACTCGTCGGCGCGCTCGAGCGCCCGGGTCAGTGCCTCGACCACCTCGGGCCGGGATTCGGCGAGGTCTCGGCGGGTGAAGAAGACGGAACGGTCGCTGATGACGTCGCCGGTACGGACCAGGGTCCGCAGCCCGCCGGTGCGCCGCGCGGCGGCCAGCTCGGCTCCCTGGGCAACCCAGGCGGCGATCTCTCCGGTGCGCAGCAGCTGCTCGCTGTCGGCGTTGCTGCGGACGGCGGTGATGTCGTCGGCGTAGGACAGTCCGGCGTCGTCCAGTGCCTTGGCGATCAGATGGGTCTGCCAGGAGCCGATCGCCAGGTGGACGGTCGAGCCCTTGAGGCCGGCGACGGTCCGGACGGGGCTGTCCTCGGGGACGAGGACAGCGCCGTGTTCGGGGCGCGGGGCGGAGACGGCCGTGTAGACGATGTCGTGACCGGTGGCCTGCGCGGTGACGGGCGGGGTGGAGCCGGTGCCGCCGAAGTCGATGACGCCCCGGGTCAGGAGCTCTCCGGTGCGCACGCCGTTGGTGTACGGGTGGAAGACCACGCTCTCACCCAGCGGGGCCAGCTCCTCCTGGGCGAAGCCGAGGCGGGAGAGGTGGTACAGGTGGTAGAGGGACGGATTGCTGCTGTGGACACCGATGGTGATGGTCATTCAGATCACTCCTGCTTCGGTACGGACGAGGGAGGGAACAGAGGGTGCGGGGGCCTCGACGCCGAGGTCGGCGAGGAGGCGTCGGCGCAGGGCCGCGAAGGCGGGATCGCCGGGGTCGCGCGGCCGGCCCACCTCGACGGTCTCGTCGGTGACGAGCCGGCCGTCGCGCAGGACCGCGACTCGGTCGGCGAGCCGTACGGCCTCGTCGACGTCGTGGGTGACCAGCAGGACGGCGGGCCGGTGCCTGCGGCACAGCTCGCCGACCAGGTCCTGCATCTTCAGCCGGGTCAGCGCGTCGAGCGCGGCGAACGGCTCGTCGAGCAGCAGGAGTTCGGGTTCACGGACCAGGGCGCGAGCGAGTGCGACGCGCTGGGCCTCACCGCCGGAGAGGGTGGCCGGCCAGGCCTCGGAGTGGCGTTCGAGGCCGACTTCGGCCAGGGCCCGGAGCCCGTGTGCGGAGCGGCTGCGCGGCAGCGCGACCGTGACATTGGCGAGGACCTTCTTCGACGGGACGAGCCGGGGTTCCTGGAACACGATGGTGCGCGCCTCGGGGACGAGCACCTCTCCCCCGTCGGCACCGTCGAGGGCTCCGAGAATGCGCAGCAGAGTCGTCTTCCCGCTGCCACTTGCCCCGAGCAGGGCGACGAACTCGCCCCGGGAGATATCCAGTTGCAGGTCGTCGAGGACTGCACGGTTCCCGAAGACACGGCGCAGCCCTCTCACCCTTACGGCGGGCGCGGATGTCGTCTCGGTCATCGGGTGACTCCCTGAGGGGTGCGCCACGGCATCAGCAGGCGTTCCAGCAGCCGCACGAGGATGTCGGC
Source organism: Streptomyces sp. NPDC087901 (assembly GCF_044742205.1). Lineage (NCBI taxonomy): Bacteria > Bacillati > Actinomycetota > Actinomycetes > Kitasatosporales > Streptomycetaceae > Streptomyces > Streptomyces sp. NPDC087901. The sequence continues at coordinate 704,795 of NZ_JBIUUC010000002.1, read as the reverse complement.
GGCCAGCCCGAGGAGCCCGTAGACGAGGATGCAGACGGCGAGGATGTCGGTGCGTGCGTAGCTCTGCGCCTGGGACATCAGATAGCCGATGCCGGCGGTGGCGTTGATCTCCTCGGCGGCGATGAGCGCGATGACGCTGAGTGTCATCGACAGGCGCAGCCCGGCGAGCAGGGACGGCAGGGCGCCGGGCAGGACGACTTCGCGTACGAGGGCGAGGCGCCCCATGCCGAAGCTCCGCATGGCCTCGATGAGTTTCGGGTCGGTGTTGCGGACTCCGCTCGATGTCGACACGTACATCGGGAAGGTGGTGGCGACGGCGATGAGGAGGATCTTCGCCGTCTCGTTGATCCCGAACCAGACCATGAACAGCGGTACCAGGGAGAGGAAGGGGATGGTGCGCAGGGTCTGGAGCGAGGAGTCGAGGAGTTCGTCGCCGAGGCGGGTGAATCCGGTGGTGATGCCGAGTGTCAGCCCTGCGGCGAGGCCTATCAGGAGGCCGAGACCGGAACGGGTGAGGGAGGTGGTGAGTGCGTCGGGCAGCTGTCCGTTGCCCCACAACTCGCCTACGGCCCGGAGCACTTCACCGGGGGATGCCAGGACGTCGGGGGTCAGGAGCCCGGTGGCGGATGCCACCCACCACAGGGCCAGCAGCAGGGCCGGACCGATGGTGCGCACGCCGAGCGCGTAGCCCCGGCTGCGGGCCCTGCGGAGCTGGGGGCGGGGCCGGACGAGTCCGGGGGGCGCGGCGGCGGTGTCGCCCGGGCCGGGGCTCGGCCGGACGAGTCCGGGCGCCGCGGCGGCCGTGTCGCTCATGCCAGTTTCCCGACGTCGAGCAGGTGCGCGGCGACATCGACCTCGGCCTTGGTGACCTTCTGCTCGGCGTAGAACGAGGCGACGTCCTTGAAGCGCGCGATGTCCTCGGGGCCGATGGGGTCGACGGTGCCGCCCTCCGCCGTGAATCCCGTCTGGACCTCCTTGGCCTTTCCGGTCACGGCGGTGGGGCCGACGTCCGTGAAGACGTTGAGGTACGCGGCCGGGTTCTGCTTCTCCTCGGCGCTGGCCTCGTGGAGGTACTGGTAGAGGGCCTTCACGACCTTCGGGTGCTGCTCGGCGAACTCCGTCCGTACGGCGTTGAGGCTGTAGTTGTCCGAGCCGATCGCCGCGCCGTCGGCGACGAAGTGCGCCTTGCCGCTGCCGATCTCGGCGACCGCGTAGGTGGCCCATACGGCCCAGGCGTCGACCTTGCCGGCGTTGAAGACCGCGGCGGTCTGGTCGGGCCGCAGATAGACCCGGGTGACCTTGTCCGCCGGGATGCCGGCCTTGGCGAGGGCCTTGAGCAGCAGGTACTCACCGGTGCCGCCCTGGTTGACGGCTACCTTCTTGCCCACGAGATCGGCCACCGACCCGATGTCCGAGCCGTTCCTGACGAGGATGCCCTCCCCCGCGGCGTCCGGGTCGACGGCGGTGAAGAACTTGAAGCCGGGCCGCTGGGCGAGCGAGGTGATGCCGGAGGTGATGGACCCCGTGGCGATGTCCAGCTGGTCCGCGTTCATCGCCTGGGCGGCCGGGGCGAACGGGCCTGCGCTGCCCGTCCACTGCACCTTCGCACCCGCCTTGGACAGGGCCTTGTCGAGGCTGCCGTCCTTCTTGCCGAGGGCGAGCACACCGGAGTTGCCGGGGTCGGGGATGCGGACGGTCACGGTCGCCTTGCTGCCGGAGCCCTGCGCTGCGCTGTCGGCCTCGGACGTGCCGCAGGCGGTGAGGGCGACGAGCGCGGAGATCGTGAGCAGCGCCGGAACGGCTGCCGTACGCAGTGGTCGGGGGAGATTCATTATGAGGGTTCCTCTGGGCTCAGGTGGGCGGAGGTTCGGCGGGCCAGGGCGACTGCGCGGCGCAGCGGCTCCGGGTCGGCCCAGGCCGCGACGTCGACGGGCTCGGGCAGGAAGCCGTGGGCGCGCAGCCCGGCCTCCTGCGCGGCGAGCAGGCCGAGGCGTTCGGCGGACAGGTCGGGGTGGAGGGTCAGGTGGGTGCCGGGGCGGTAGGCGCCGGCGACTCCGTCGGCGCCCGCCCCGGTCTCGGCGCCGAGGATGCGGGCCACCTCGTCGGGCTGCCCGGCGGCCCAGTCGGCGGCCCTCAGCAGGACCGCGAGGAAGCGGTCGACGAGGCCGGGGTGCTCGTCGAGGAGCTGCTGATGGACGGTGATGGGACGCGGGGTGCCGTTGTTGACGCGGAAGCGGCGGTCGGGCAGGTCATCGAGTTCGACGGCCACTTCGGCACCGGCCCGGCGGGCCGCCTCGACGGCCAGCGCACCCTTCACGTACACGGCGTCGACGTCGCCGCGGCGCAGCGCCGCCAGTTCGGCCGCCCACTGGCCGGTGTGCCCGTCGGCGGGTACGTCGACGAGTGAGGCGTCCTCCAGGGCGAGTCCGGCGGAGGCGAGCGCCCCCTCGAAGCCGCGCAGGGCCATGGCACGCCAGAAGTCGATGGCGATGTCGTGCTTCGGCACGGCGAGCCGCAGCCCGCGCAGTGCTTCGGCGCCCCGGATTCCGGAGCCCGGTGCGACCAGGACGGTCTGCCGTTCCTCGATCCAGGTGAGGCCGATCAGCCGGGTGTGCTCGCCCCGCGAACGGGCCCACAGGGCGGGGACGTTGCCGCCCTCCCGGAAAAGGCCGGGCAGGGCGTGGGTGTAGTGCGCGGCGCGGTCGGCATCCGGGGAGGCGTCCTGGAGGGAGCGCACGGAAATGCCGTCGGTGGCGAACTCGTCGGTGAGCCACTGCCGGTCGGCGGCGATGCCGGTGGCGGTGGGTACGGGACAGCGGGTGAACCAGAGGGTCCGGGGCAGGACGGCAGGCGTCATGGAGTCTTCCCGAGGATCGGCGAAGCGGGGGGAGCCGGCGGGCGCGGCACGTACGTCCCGGAGCCGGGAGGGGTACGTACGGCAGGGGCCCGTGACGCGTCGGAGCGACGCGTCAGGCGTGAAGAGAACGTGCGGGGAGGGTCAGCGACAGGCGGCGCTTGACACGCGGGCCAGGTCGATGTGACGGCGCAGCGTGAGGGCGAGCGGGACCGGAGCGGCGTGGGCGGGGGTCGCGGTTCGGCGGCCGGCCATGGCACTGCTCCCTTCAGCTCGTCGGTGGTGACGGCTGCAGCCTGCCACGGGGCGACGCCCGGCCACAACTCGCTTCCCATGATGTGGGATTACGTATGAACGCAGTGTTTCACCAGGCAGTTTCCACCCGGTGGGACTCCCGCAATGTGGCAACGTCGGACCCCGCATCCCCACGAGCGGAGAGTGAACCCACATGACCCAGGCGGCCGCAGTACGCGCTCCCGGCGGGGCCCAGGCGGTACAGCGCGCCCTGGACGTCCTGCACTGTTTCCACGACAACGGCCCCGATCTGAGCGCCTCCGATCTGGCCCGCCGCCTCACGCTGTCGGTGTCCACGGCCCACCGGCTGGCCCGCACCCTGCTCGGTGCCGGGTTCCTGGAGCAGGACGCCCGGACGTCCCGCTACCGGCTCGGCCCGGCCGTGACCGAACTGGGCAGGCTCTCCTACCATCAGCGCGGTCTGCATCTGGCCGCCCCCGAGCTGGCCGATCTCGCCGATCGCACGGGCGCCACCGCCGACCTGGCCCTGCGCAGCGGACCGCACGCGGTGATCGTCGCGGGTGGTTCGGTGACCCCCAAGGTGGGTCTGCGCCGGCCGTTGCACTCCACCGCACTGGGCAAGGTGCTGCTGGCCTGGGCGCGGCCCGGCGAGGGCGGCCCCTCCTCGCTGCCCCCGCTGCCCGCCTTCACCGACCGGACGATCGTCGAACCTGCGGCCCTGGAGGCGGAGCTGGCACGGGTGCGGTCCGCCGCGTACGCCGTCAACGACGGCGAGTCGGCCCACGGGGTACGGACCCTGGCGGTGCCGGTGCTGGACGGCGCCGGGCACGCCCGTTTCGCCCTGGCGGTACGAGCCACCCCATCCGTGATCACCGAGACGCGCACCGACTGGTTCCTGGTGCAGGCGCGGTCCTGCGCACGCGCCCTGGAGGTGCTTCTGCTGTCACCGGCGGAGCGGCGGCCTCCCACGCCCTGAGCCCTCCGCCGGACCCCGCTGTCAGTCGCGCGTGGGACGATATGAGTCGCTCCGGGCGGAATCCGGAAAGCGCGGCGGCAACGCGGCGGGGACAGAAGGAACGACATGACTCAGTCCGGTTCCACGGAGGGCGGGGCGCCGACCGGGCGTGCCGCCCGGGAGCTGCTGGCGCGGGCCGACGGGCTGCTCGGCGCCGCGCGGGGGGTCCTCGCGGACCACGCCTGTGCTGTCGGCGCCGTGCGCACGGCTCTGGACCCGCTGCTCGACGCCCTCGTCCGCGAGGAGCTGTCGGCCATCCCGGTGTCCCGGCTCAAGGACGTCACCGAGGGCCGGCTGCGGCTCGGCGCCGTCGAGCAGGCCGGCTTCACGACGGTGGGGCAGGTGTACGGGGCCAGCCGCTACGAGCTCCGCCAGATTCCCGGCGTGGGCGCGCAGACGGCCGATCAGACCCTGGCCGCGGCGGGCCAGATCGCACACGCGGTGCGCGACACCGTCGCCCTGCGGATAGATGTGGACACCCCCGACGACGCCACGACCGCCCTGGTCACCGCGTTGTACCGGCTGGTCGAGGCCGGGCCGGACGTGCGGCGGGCCGTGGACGGGGCCCGCCGGCTGGCCGACCGCCTGGAGCCGCTGCTGGCTGCGGCCGGTCCGGCCCGGGGGCGGCTGCGAATGGTCTTCGCCCGGCGCCGGCTCCGGGCACAGGCACTGGAGGCCGTCGTCTCCGTGTGGGCGGCCGTCGCCGACGCGGTGGAGCGCGAACTCCCTCTGCTGTTCGGCCAGGTGTCGGTCGATCTGCTGCGGGACCCGGAGTCCGACGTCGCGGCCTGGGTCGACTTCGAGCTGCGGTCCGCGGAGTACTACAGCTTGCTGGCGGAGATGTCCGGCACCGGTCCGGACCGGGACGCGGCCGAGGGCTTCCTGCCGTCCGGGATCGCCGACCGGGTGCGCGGACTGCGGCTGGACGACGCCCGGCTGCGGGTCTCACTGCGCGGCTACCAGTCCTTCGGCGCGCGCTTCGCGCTCGCGCAGAAGCGGGTGATCCTCGGCGACGAGATGGGGCTCGGCAAGACCGTGCAGGCCATCGCCGCGCTGGCCCATCTCGCGGCACGCGGGGAGACGCACTTCCTGGTGGTGTGCCCCGCGAGTGTGCTGATCAACTGGACGCGGGAGATCCGTGCCCGCTCCACGCTGCGCGCCCTGCCGGTGCACGGTCCTGAGCGGCAGGGCGCGTTCGCCGAGTGGCGCGAGAGCGGCGGGGTCGCGCTGACCACCTTCGACGCCCTGCACACCCTTCCCCTCGCGGGCGACAGCGGTGTGCGGCCCGGCATGCTCGTCGTGGACGAGGCCCATTACGTCAAGAATCCGGCCACCCGTCGCTCCCGTGCGGTGTCCGGCTGGTCGGCGGGGACCGAGCACGTGCTCTTCCTGACGGGCACCCCGATGGAGAACCGGGTGGAGGAGTTCCGCAGCCTCGTCCGCCATCTCCAGCCCGAACTGGCCCCCTCGGTCAACACCACGCACGGCGTCGCCGGTTCGCAGGCCTTCCGCCGGGCCGTCGCCCCCGCCTATCTGCGCCGCAACCAGCAGGACGTGCTCACCGAACTCCCCGCACTCGTGCAGGTCGACGAGTGGGAGGAGTTCAGCGAGGCCGATCAGCGGGCCTACCACGAGGCGGTGTCCGCCGGGCACTTCATGCGGATGCGCCGGGCAGCGTATGCCCACCCCGCCACGTCCGCGAAGCTGAACCGGCTGCGCGAGCTGGTCGGGGAAGCGGCGGACAACGGCTTGAAGGTCGTCGTGTTCTCCTCCTTCCGCGAGGTGCTCGAAACGGTCCACCACACCCTGGGGGAAGGTGTGTTCGGACCGTTGTCGGGAAGCGTCCCGGCCGCCCGGCGGCAGCAGCTGATCGACGGCTTCGCCGCGGCGGACGGTCACGCGGTACTGCTCAGCCAGATCCAGGCGGGCGGGATCGGGCTGAACATGCAGGCCGCCTCGGTCGTCATCCTCTGCGAGCCGCAGATCAAACCGACGATGGAGCACCAGGCCGTGGCCCGCGCGCACCGGATGGGACAGATACGCACGGTCCAGGTCCACCGGCTCCTCGCGCCGGACAGCGTCGACCAGCGGATGCTGGACATCCTGGCCCGCAAGGAGCGGCTGTTCGACGCGTACGCACGGCGCAGCGACGTCGCCGAGACGACGCCGGACGCCGTGGACGTGTCGGACGGGTCGCTGGCCCGCCGCATCGTCGAGGAGGAACAGCAGCGCCTCGCCACGGCGGCGGACGCGGCGCGTTAATGCCCGCCGTGCGCCGAGGTACCCCCGGTCTCCTTCGCCTCCGGTGATGACGCCATGGTGTGCCCCTCGTGCCCCGGCACGGTCCCGTCCGCCTTGGCGACCAGCAGCATTCCGGCCATGCCCATGTCGGAGTGGCTCTGCACATGGCAGTGGTACATCCAGGCGCCGGCACCCACGTGTTCACCCGCGATGACCTGGAAGCCGAAGGAGTCCGCAGGCCCGACGATCTTCGTGTCGATGACCCGGCTCGGGTCGTCGGGTCCGGTCAGCAGGCCCGTACGGTTGTCCGCCCAGCGGTGACCGTGGATATGGAACGTGTGGTAGTACTCGCCATGCGTGATCATGACGACTTCGAGCCGGTCCCCCACCGTGGCCTCGAAGTCCGGGCTCTTGTCGGCGGGCTTGTTGTTGATCGTCATGTCGTTGAAGACGATCGTGATGGTCTTGTCGGGCAGGATGTCGCCCTTGCGCCGCACGATCACCGGTCCGTAGAGCCCCTTACGGATCCCGCCCGTGCCGTGGTCCGTACCGACGACGTGGTCGTGGTAGTGCCAGTAGCCCGCGCTGCCCGGCTGCCAGGTGCCGTCCTTGCGCCGGCCCGGGACGTGGGTGCGCCAGGTGTACGTGCGGGTCTCGCCCGGTTCGACGATGCTCTTGTTCATCCGGGTACCGTCGCTCGCGATGTCGTAGTCGACGCCGTGCGCATGGAGGCTGGCCGCCACGTCCATCGTGTTCTCGAACTCGATGTGCAGGGTGTCGCCCTCGTTGATCTCGATCAGCGGTCCGGGAATCGACGCCTTGCCCTTCTCGAACCCGTACCCCATCGAGCCGTCCGCCAACTTCTCGGCGTACAGCTTGAGATGGCGCACCACCCCTCCCGCAGGTGCTGTCGGGGGCGGGTTCTCCGCGGAGGTGGCCTCGATCGCACCGAGGGACAACGATGTCACGCCGGTCGCCGCCACCACCCCGCCGCCCATCAGCATCCGCCGGTTGAAGCTCCTGCGGTCCATGTCGAACTCCCCACTGTTGGACGGGTCTTGCGGAGAAAGCCGAGACAACCACGGCATGAGGCACGGAGATACGCAGACCGCGCGGGCCGACGGGCCGCGGGCACGGCCGTCTCCGGAACGGGCCATACCGTAGCCCGGGGATCTTCGTTTATCCACACTAAGGACAAAGTTCGTTTCATTGCTGCCATAGCTATTGGCGAGTCGCGAAAAGAGGTCTAGCTTCATGCGCTGTTGCAGTGACCAAAGAGGGGTGGGTGACCACATGCAGCGCACACCACATCACAGGTCCAGATCGCGACGCGGTGTTGCGGCGGCCCTGGCGGCCGGCGTAATGACCGCATCCCTGCTCGGCGGCAATGCCGCCAGTGCCAGGCCGGACCCCGGAGCGCCGGAGTCCTTGGCGACAACGTTGTCCCTGCCGTCGCCGCCCGGCGGCGCCGACGTCAAGGTGCTCGTCTTCCATGCCTCCGCCACCGAGGAGTCCCCCACGGTCGACGCCGGAATCGCGGCGATCGAGAGGATCGGGCTCACCGGGCCGGAGGCAGGCCGGTTCAAGACCGTGGCGTCCGACGACCCGGCCGTCTTCACCAACGGCAAGAAGCTCGGCAAGTACAACGCCGTGGTCTTCCTGACGGGTGGCGGTGACGTCCTCGACCCGGAGCAGGAGGCAGGCCTGGAGGCGTACATGGAGGCCGGGGGCGGCTTCCTCGGTATCCATGACGCGGCGCGCACCGAGCCGTACTCGGACTGGTTCACCGGCCTGGTCGGTGCGCGTCCGGCGGCCGGCAGCCCCACGTCCGTACAGCGCGCGACGGTGGAGATCGGTGACCGGCAGCACCCGGCGACCAAGAACCTGCCGCTGGAGTGGAAGCGCCCGGACAAGTGGCTGAACTGGAAGGACAATCCGTCCGGCGACGTGCACACCGTGGCGCGCGTCCGGGAGATCACGTACAAGCCGGGGACGAGCGCCAACGGCTGGGACCACCCGGTCTCCTGGTGCCGTGACTACGACGGCGGCCGGTCCTTCTACACCGCCATGGGCGGTACGGTCGACAGCTTCGCTGAGGCCGACTTCCGGGACCACCTGCGCGGCGCACTCGACTGGACGACCCGGATCTCGCAGGCCGACTGCAAGGCGACGATCACCTCCAACTACACGGCGGAGAAGGTGACCCAGCCCAACCAGCCCGGCAGGAACGACCAGATCGGCGAGCCGCACGGCCTGGTGACCGCCCCCGACGGGCGTGTCCTGTACATCGGCCGCGGCGGTGCGGACAGCAGTGTGCCGGTCGTCACCGACTGGAACGATCCGAACGTCGGCAAGGGCCTGGGCCAGATCCACGTCTACGACCCCGGGACGAAGAAGGTCACCCTCGCCGGTGAACTCACGATCTTCGGCAACAAGGGCGGTGGCGACGAGCTGATCAAGGTCGAGGAGGGTCTGCTCGGCATCGAGCTCGACCCCGACTTCGAGAAGAACGGCTGGGTGTACCTGCACTACACACCCCACGACAAGATCGACCGCGACAAGCAGATGGCGGTCCGTCAGGTCTCCCGCTTCACTCTCGACCTGGCGACGAACAAGCTGGACCTCTCCTCCGAGAAGGTGCTGCTGCACTGGCCGGTCCAGATCCACAGCTGCTGCCACGCCGGCGGCGGCATGGCGTGGGACTCCAAGGGCAACCTGTACATCGCGACCGGCGACAACAACTCCTCCGGTTTCAGTGACGGTTACTCGGGCAACAACCCGCAGCCGAACTACAAGGGCGTCTCGTTCGCCGACGCCCGCCGCACCGCGGGCAACACGAACAACCTCAACGGGAAGATCCTGCGGATCCACCCCGAGGACGACGGCACCTACACGCTGCCCGCGGGCAATCTCTTCACCGGCAAGGAGCCGGACGAGGGCGGCGGCAAGACCCGCGGCGAGATCTATGTGATGGGTGTGCGCAACCCGGCCCGAATCTCCGTCGACAAGTCGACCGACACGCTGTACGCGGGCTGGGTCGGCCCCGACGCGGGCGCCCCGAGCACCACCTGGGGCCCGGCCAAGTACGACACGTTCGCCGCGATCACCCAGGCGGGCAACCACGGCTGGCCGTACTGCATGGGCAACAAGCAGCCCTACCGGGACCGCAATCTGCCGGATCCGAGCAAGCCGCTCGGCTGGTACGACTGCGACCACCCCAAGAACGAGTCGCCGAACAACGACGGTCTGGTGAAGCTGCCGCCGATCACCTCCAACACCATCTGGTACTCGCCGCAGGGCGGTGGCGTGGACTACCCGCGCGACGACAACGGCATCCCGAGCTACAAGGTGGAGGACCAGAAGGAGCTCCTTCCCTGGCTCAAGGGCGGCGGGCAGGCCACGATGAACGGGCCGGTCTACCGGTACGACGCGGCGAGCACCAGCGCCGACAAGTGGCCCTCGTACTGGGACGGCAAGTGGTTCGTCGGTGACTTCTACGACGACACCCAGCCGCGGCACGCCGTGCTCACCGACCCGAAGACGGTCGGCAAGGGCGGTCTGCCCACGCACGCCGAGTCGCTGAAGGAGATCATCCCGGTGGGCGCCGACGGCATCCGCAACCTGATGGACTGGAAGTTCGCTCCGGACGGTTCGCTGTACGTCCTGGACTACGGGCGCGGCTTCTTCACCTCCGACTCCAAGTCCGCGCTGTGGCGCGTGACGTACAAGGGCGGCGCACCGACCCCGGCCGTCAAGGATCTGGCCAGGAAGGCGGCAGTGCAGTGAGACACCGTTCGATCATCTTCCGAAGGCGGTCGCGGCCCGCGAGGCTGTGGCTCGCGCTACTGGGATCGTTCCTGATGGTGCTGGGGCTGACGTCGACGGCGGCATACGGCCGTACGGCTGCCCCGGCGGACGCGGCGGCCGACCAGGTGCTGACCTGGACGGCCGGCAATCCCATCGACCACTACCTCTCCGCGCCGAAGACGGCAGTGGCCGGCAAGGCGACCATCGTCTTCGAGAACAGTGCGGCGACCGGCAACACCACCGGCATGCCGCACACGCTGACCTTCAGCGTGTCGGACCCGGAGTTCAACAACGACGTCCCCCTGAACCTGCTGGCCAACCCGGGTGACGACCAGGGCGGCAAGCAGACCGCGGAGGTCACGCTCACCCCCGGCCGGTACTTCTACCACTGCACGATGCCGGGGCACGAGACGATGCAGGGCATCCTGACCGTCACCGACGGGGGCGGCGGTGAGGACACCACCGCGCCCGAGACCTCGGCGAAGGTCGACGGCGACAAGAACGCCGACGGCGCGTACGTCGGTCAGGCCACCGTCACCCTCGCCGCCACCGACGCGGGTTCGGGCGTCGACACCGTCGAGTACGCGGTCGGGGCGGACGGTGCCTGGCAGCCGTACACCGTGCCGGTCGTCGTGAACGAGGTCGGCACACACGTCATCCGGTACCGCGCCACCGACAAGGCGGGCAACGCCGCCGCGGAGAAGACGGCGGAGTTCGCGGTCGCCGCTCCGCCGACGGACGACACGACCGCTCCCGAGACCTCGGCGACCGTGTCCGGGGAGAAGGACGACCAGGGGCAGTACCTGGGAATGGCGACGGTCACCGTCACCGCGTCCGACACCGGTTCGGGCGTCAACACCATCGAGTACGCCCTCGGGGCGGACGGCGCCTGGCAGACGTACGCCGGTCCCGTCATGGTGCACGAGGTGGGGGCGCAGCACGTTCGCTACCGCGCCACCGACAAGGCCGGCAACGCGGCCGCGGAGAAGGCGGTGGACTTCACCGTCGTCGAGCCTCCGACGCAGGACACGACGGCGCCCGAGACGTCCGCGAAGGTCGAGGGCGACAAGAACTCGGACGGCGCCTACCTCACCAGCGCCAAGGTGACGGTCACCGCGACCGACGCCGACAGCGGGGTGGACAAGGTCGAGTACTCCCTGGACGGCGGCCCGTACCTCGCCTACACGGCCACCGTCATCGTCGACCGGATCGGCTACCACACGGTCGCCCACCGGGCCACGGACAAGGCGGGCAACACCTCCGCAGCGTCGCAGGTGTCGTTCACCGTCGCGCAGAGCGGCGGTGTTCCGGCGCCGAACTGCCCGGAGTTCGACGAACGCCTCACCGTCATCGTGGGCACCGTCGACACCGGGGTCCCCAACCGCATCACTGGTAACCGCTGCACGATCAACGAGCTGATCGAGGACGAGAAGGACTGGTCGTCGCACGCTCTGTTCCTCAAGCACGTCGACAAGGTCCTCGACAAGCTGCTGACCGCCGGGGTGATCGACGCCCGAGAGCACAAGAAGATCTACAAGGCGGCCAAGCAGTCGGGAATCGGCAAGCCGGGCCAGGACGAGGGCTACAGCAAGCTCTTCGACGGCACGGCCGCCTCGCTCGCCAAGTGGCAGCAGGTGGGTGGCGGGCAGTTCGCGCTCAACGAGGCGGACAGCGCGATCACCAGCTCCACCACAGTGGACGGCATGGGCATGCTGTGGTTCCCGGGCCGCCAGTACGGGGACTTCTCGCTGAAGCTCCAGTGGCGGGACGACGCCCCCGGCACGGGCAACGCCAACGGCGGGGTGTTCGTACGCTTCCCCAACGTCCACGACAATCCGGAGGAGCCGAATCCGGAGTGGGTCGCCATCAAGTACGGCCATGAGATCCAGGTCAACGACCGGCCGGACGGCGACATGTACAAGACGGGCTCCGTCTACGGGTTCGACCGGGTGGGTCTCGCCGGTGCCGGGGTCACCCCCAAGGGCACCTGGAACGACTACGAGATCCGGGTGGTGGACCAGCACTACTCGATCTACCGCAACGGTGTCCTGCTCAACGAGTTCGACAACACCGGCGGTCAGGTCTTCGAGCCGCCGCGGGGTGACGACCCGGGCACCGACGGCCGGCGGTACGCCTCCGGCTACATCGGGCTCCAGGTCCACAGCACCTCGGACGTGATCTCCTACCGGGACATCCGGATCAAGGAGCTGTAGCGAAACCGTTCGGGATCAGGTGGCAGCGGCCGCATGCTCGGGCATGTGGTCGCGGCCTCCCGGATGCCGGTGGCGCCACACCCAGAAGACCGTGATGGAGACCAGGCACCAGACCGCGAGCACCAGGAACGGAAAGAGCTTCTGATGGCCCTGGTAATACACGGCGGTGTGCTGTGCGTTGACGGAGGCGCCCGGTGGCAGCCAGCGTCCGATGTGCCCGAGCACCGAGGGCAGCAGCGGCCAGGACACGGCTCCGCCGGAGGAGGGGTTTCCAAGAATCACCATCAGGCCCCAGGTCGGGATCATGGCCCAGCGCCCCATCATGGTGTTGAACATGGTGAAGACCATGCCCGAGGTGAACATGGTCAGCGCCAGGATCAGCCAGGACTCGGCGAAGGGCAGATCGACGGCGCCCAGCAGCCAGTCCACCACCGCGGCGATGGAGAAGGCTCCCAGCAGCGAGTAGAGAACCGTGAACGCGATCCGTTCCAGCGGGATCAGGCCCTTGGCGTGCACGCTCAGCTGGATGGAGCCGACGAAGCCGATGATCACGGCGGCGAGCGAGATGTAGAAGAGCGCCAGCCCGCGGGGATCGCCCCTCTGGAGCGGTTTGACGTCCGCGACGGCGACCGGGAGGCGGAGCGTGTCCCCCACCTTCACCGCGGATTCCGCGAGCAGTTGGGCGACAGCTGCGCCGGAGGCACTGGCCACGTCGATCTCCACCCCGCGGCTGCCGGACCGCACGATCGTGAAGACCTCCTGCTCCTCCAGCGCCTCACGCGCCGCGGCCGGGGTCTTGTAGACATGGATGACGAGGGAGGCGTCGAGTGCCTTGTCCATCGCGGCGACGAACTCCTTACCGCGGGCCGTGTCCGGCTGGCTGACCACGGCGGTCGGAATCCGGTGGGGGGTCGGATTGGCCATGGCGTACGTGTAGGAGCCGGCGAAGAGCCCGGCGGCGGCCGCGAGGATGAGCACCAGGACCGTCGCCGGGAAGTAGGGCGACTCCTTGTACGCCGCCCACTTCTCGCCCCTGGTCAGCGGCCTGCTGTGCGCCCCGTGGTGTGCGTCGGGGTGCGCCTCGGGCTCCTGACCTGATGTGCTCATGCGTCGTCCCCGTCGCCGTCCTCGTCGTGACGCGCACGGCTGGGCTGCACCCGCTTCGGTTCGCCCGGCATCTTCGGGTACTCCGGCGGGTAGGGCATGTCACCGGGGCCGCCGTCGCTCTCGTGCCGGTCGGCAAGCTCCAGCAGTGCGTCGAGCCGGAAGGCCTCCTGGTCCATGTCCGCGTGCACATCACCCTGTTCCGCGTACCGCACCGGCATCGTCCGGATGTCGAAGTCGCGGGGTTCGGCGTCCTCGATCTCCTCCCAGCGCAGCGGCGCCGACACCGGGGCGTGCGGGCGGGGGCGTACGGAGTAGGCGGAGGCGATCGTCCGGTCGCGGGCGGTCTGGTTGTAGTCGACGAAGATGCGCTCGCCGCGCTCCTCCTTCCACCAGGCCGTGGTCACCCGGTCGGGCATCCGGCTCTCCAGCTCGCGCCCCACCGCGATGGCCGCCCGCCGGACCTCGGTGAACGTCCAGCGCGCCTCGATGGGGACGAAGACGTGGATGCCGCGGCCGCCGGAGGTCTTGGGCCAGCCGCGCAGCCCGTGCTCTTCCAGGACGGAGCGCAGTTCGAGGGCGGCCCGGACCGCGTCGGCGTAGTCGGTTCCGGGCTGCGGGTCCAGGTCGATGCGCAGCTCGTCGGGGTGATCGGTGTCCCCGCCGCGGACGGGCCACGGGTGAAAGGTGAGGGTCCCGAGGTTGGCCGCCCAGATGACGGCGGCCACCTCGGTGGGGCAGATCTCGCTGGCGGAACGCCCGCTCGGGAAGGCGATCTCGGCGGTGGGGATCCATTCGGGGAGGTTCTTCGGTGCCCGCTTCTGGTAGAAGAACTCACCCTCGACGCCGTCCACGAACCGCTGGAGGGTGGTGGGCCGGTTGCGCAGGGCACGGATGATCCCGGGGCCCACGGCCAGGAAGTACTCGGCCACGTCCCTCTTGGTGTAGCCCTTCTCCGGGAAGTAGATCTTGTCCGGATTGGACAGCCGGACGGCCCGTCCCGCCGCTTCCAGCTCCACCGCTTTGCCCGCTGCTGCCATGTCGGCCACGGTAGGCGGGGCGCACATATGCCGCATATCGGAGGACTCCGGACGCCTTGCGGTCCACAATCGGGGCATGGACCTGCCGGTGATGCCGCCCGTGAAGCCGATGCTCGCGAAGTCCGTGAAACGGATCCCGCCCGGGATGCAGTACGAGGCGAAGTGGGACGGCTTCCGGGCGATCGTGCACCGGGACGGCGACGAGGTGGTGATCGGCAGCCGCACCGGCAAGCCTCTCACCCGCTACTTCCCCGAGCTGGTCACCGCGGTCCGGGAGAATCTGCCGCCGCGCTGTGTCGTCGACGGCGAGATCGTGATCGCGTACGACGGGCGGCTGGACTTCGACCGGCTCAGTGAGCGCATCCACCCCGCCGACTCCCGGGTGCGGCTCCTGGCCGAGCAGACTCCGGCGAGTCTGGTCGCGTTCGACCTCCTCGCGCTGGGCGACGACTCGCTCCTGGACACACGGCAGTCTGACCGGCGCACGGTACTGGAGGCCGCGCTCGCCGATGCCGCGGCCCCTGTCCATATCGCTCCTTCGACCACGGATCCGGCCGTGGCCCAGGAGTGGTTCGAACGGTACGAGGGTGCGGGCCTCGACGGGGTCGTCGCCAAACCGCTCGATCTGCCGTACCGGCCGGACACCCGCGCGATGTACAAGATCAAGCACGAACGCACCGCCGACTGCGTGGTGGCGGGCTACCGCTTCCACAAGAGCGGTCCGGTCGTCGGATCACTGCTGCTCGGTCTGTACGACGAGCGGGCCGCCCTTCAGCACGTCGGCGTCTGCGCCGCCTTCCCGATGAAGCGCCGCGCCGAGCTGGTCACCGAGCTCGAACCCCTGGTGACCGATGTCGCCGGCCATCCCTGGGGGGCCTGGGCGGACGCCGAGGCCCACGAGGGTGCCCGGATGCCCGGCGCACCGAGCCGCTGGTCGGGGAAGAAGGACATGTCCTGGGTGCCGGTGCGACCGGAGCGGGTCTGCGAGGTGGCGTACGACCACATGGAGGGGGACAGATTCCGGCACACGACCCAGTTCCGCAGGTGGCGGCCGGACCGCGCCCCTTCCGGCTGCACTTACGCGCAGCTGGAAGAGGTGGTGCGGTACGACCTGGCCGAGGTGCTGTCGGACGGCAGCTGAACGAACCGCCGGAATCAGCCGGTGGCCGGCGGCGCCGGATCAGTGGCGCAGGGCTCCCCGGTGTCCGTCGGGCCGGGCGAAGGCGTCTCCCCGGTACCCGTGGTTTCCGTCGGGTCCGGCGAGGCGGAGTCGGTCGGGTCCGGCGAGGCGGTGCCCGTCGGGCAGCCCGGCTCCCCGGGACCGGGCGGCGTGGTGGTCGGGTCGGGGGTGGTGCCGGGGTCAGGAGTCGTCGTCGGGTCCGGGCTGGTGGAGCCGGTGTCGGTGGGGTCGGGGGTGGTGCCCGGATCCGTGGAGCCGCCGGGGTCGGGGGAATCCGTGTCGCCCGGCGAGGGGCTCGTGCCCGGGCCCTCGGTTCCCGGAGCCGTCGGACTCGCGGAGTGGCTGGGCTGCGGGCCGACCTCGATGCCGCCGCCGTCGTTGCCGCCCGTGCCCGGCCCGCCCACGGGGTGCTTGGGCTCGTTCGGGCTGCCGGCACCGGGGCTCCTGGGCACCGTGCCCTTGCCGTCGGGCACCACATGGATGCCGTTGCGGTAGAACGCCAGCCAGGACAGCACGGTCCGCAGATAGGTGTCCGAGTGGTTGTAGCTCAGGATCGCCCGGTCGAGGTCGGCGCGCACCGTCAGATCGCGTGTGCCGGCGCAGAGATAGGCCCCGGCGGCCAGGGACGCGTCGTAGATGTTGCTCGGGTCGCTGCGGCCGTCGCCGTTGCCGTCCCTCGCCCAGTGCGCCCAGGTCGAGGGGATGAACTGCATGGGGCCGACGGCCCGGTCGTAGGTCTTGTCCCCGTCGTATCCGCCGCCGTCCGTGTCGGGGATGTTCGCGAACCCGGCACCGTTGAGCACCGGCCCCAGGATCGGGGAGAGCGTCGTGCCGTGGGCGTCGACCCGGCCGCCGCCCGCGTGTCCGGACTCGACCTTGCCGATCGCGGCCAGTAACTGCCACGGCAGCCGGCAGCCCGGGTCACTGCGCCCCAGCGCGCTCTCCGCCCTGCGGTAGGCGGCGAGCACCGTGGACGGGATTCCCGCCTCAGCCCACGACTGGACGGCTGCCCTGCTCCGCTTGACGCCGGGCTTCGGGGGCTCGGGGCTCTTCAGGGGCGGGAGTTCGGTGTGGTAGGAGTCGTCGTTGGGTACCTGCGACCAATTGACCTCCTCCGCCTCCGTCTTCTGTTTCCGCGTCTCTTCGTGCGCGACGAGTCCCGGTGCCTGGGACGCGGTGAGCGCTGCCATCGCGGCGACGGCTGCTGCCGTGCCGCCGATGCCGCGGCGCATGGTGCCGTTGAACCTCATGCGTGCTCTCCTCTCCCCCGGGTCACCGGGTGAACGTGTCGATGGCGGATATCCGCCAGGCTCCGCCCCGGCGAACAGCGTCCACGGCGAACATGGCCGCCGCGTATGTGGTCTCCTCCGCCTTGCCCGTACGGGTGTTGCTCTGATCGGCGAAGATGATCAGCCGGGCCCGGTCGCCGTCGAGCATCTCCACTCCGCTCTCGGTGACGGTCGTGGTGAGGACGAGCTTCTGCTTGGGTGCCTGCGCCCGTACCTCGGCGAGCATGTCCTCGTGCTGCTGGACCGCCTTGCCCGTCAGGAACTTCTTCACCGCGGCGTCGGCCTTGGCGGGCGAGGCGTAGTTGTACGAGAACACCGCGCCGACGGCCTCGGTGATCTGCCCCTTCACCTCGCTCGTGCGGCTGATGTCGGTGAGCGCGGTGTTCTGCCGGCTCGGGTCGTCGTCCAGGCTTGCGGCCGAGGTGAACGCCCAGGCGGCGAAGGCCCCGAGGAGGACGGTCGCGGCGCACAGCACGGCGGGCAGCCGGATCCGGAGACGGGGTGGCCGGCCGGGCCGTGGTTCCTTCGCCGCCGGCTCCTCCTGTGCTTTCGCCTCGTCGACGACGGATTCGTCCGCGCCGGATTCGTCCGCGACGGTCTCGGGCTCCGCGGGCTTGCGTACGGGGGCGGGCGCGGCGGTGCGTTCGGCGGCGACGGTGGCCAGGCGGCGCTGCCGGTTGACGAGGTGACGGGTCGTCGACATGTCCGGGGTCCTCTCGGTGCGGGGTGGAGTCGGTGGTGGCAGGGGCTGTCGGGCGGCCTCTCAGCCGGCGGTGTTCCCGACGGGCGCCTGACCGAGGGCGCTGAGCTTCCACCCCTCGGGCGTGCGGGTGAGCTGCCCCAGCATCCGGCTCTCCTTCACCGCGGGCTTGCCCTTGGGTGCGGTCACGGTCACCCGCAGCGCCACCATCACTCCCGCCTTCCCGGCCCGGTCGTCGAGCTCGGTGACCGCACCGGACAGCACCTTGGCCGTACTGACGGTCTTCGCCCCTTGGATCTGCTTCACGAACCCGTCGCGTCCGTCGACGAGTTGCTGATGCAGGTCCCCCGTGGTGGAGTCCTCCCAGGTGTCGAGCCCCTTGGCGAGCTGCTCGTGATCGAGCGTGTTCATGTTCTGGACGGCCTGCTCACCGGCGGCCAGCACATCGTCGCGGGCCTGGGCGTACGCCGCCGAGTTGTCGTGTGCCGCCTGGTACCAGGACACTCCGCCCCAGCCCGCGGCACCTGCCGCCGCGACCGACAGCACGATCGCTGCCGCCACCAGCGGATTCCTCGTCATCCGTACCCGTGCCATCGCTGCCTCTCCCTGCCGGCCGGTCTGTTCCGTGCTGTGTGGTTCCGTGCTGTGGTGCGCTGCTCCGTGCCCGCGCCCGTACCGGTCCGCTACCGGGAGGTGATCTCGACGATCGTCCAGCGGTCGTCCCGCAGTTGGGCGGTGACGGAGAGCTGCGCGGCCGCTCTGCTGGCGTCCTTGCCCTTGCGTTCGTAGACCTGGTCCAGGAAGACGAGCAGATGGGCGCTGTCGTGGGTCAGCCGGGTCACTCCGGCACGAACGACATGGGTGGTGAGGGTGAGCTTCTGGTCGGCGGCCTGCTTCTCCACCTGGCCGAACAGTGCCGCGTACTGCTGAAGTGCCTTGCCGGCGAGGAGCTGCTTCGCGGACTCCTTGGTGACGGCGGTGGCCTCGGGGCTGTAGGAGAACACCTTGCCGAGCGCGTTGGTGACGTCTCCCGCGACGCGGGTGGTGGCCTCGCTGTCGGTCAGCGCCCTGTTCGAGGTGGCAGGGGTGTCGCGCAACTGACGCCCCGCGGCGAAGAGTCCGCCGCCGGCGACGAGCAACGCGACGATCAGCACCCCGGCAACGACGCGCAGCACCCGACGGCCCGCACCGGGATCCGGCTCGTCCCCGCCGGGACCCGGGTCACCATCTGCCGGAATACCGTCCGCCGGCTCACCGTCTGCGGGCGCGACGCCCGCCGGAATGCCGTCCGCAGGCTCGTCCCCCGACGCCTGTGCTGCCGTGGCGTCGAGATCCCCGACCTCTTCCACATCCGTGCCGGTGGTCACGACCGCCGCCCCTCCCTGTCGCTTCATGTGCCGCTCCCCACCGCGATCGCCGTGAGCGCCTTGACCTTCCAGCCGCCCGCGGTCCGGGCGAGGGTGGCCTCGAAGCGCTTGCGCTCCGTGCCGCCCTTGCCGGTGCGCGGGGTGACCTCGACGTCCACGGTCGCGATCATCTCGGCGGTGCCGGTCCGTTGGTCGAGGGCGGTGAGCGCCGCGTCGGTGACCGTTCCGCGTGCCGTGGATCCGGACTTCGTCAGGTCACTCGCGTCCTTGCTCCGGGTGCGCTTCAGCTGTTCATGGAGCGGACCGGTCGAGGAGTCGAGCCACGCCCCGAGTCCGGTGTCCACGCTTGTGGCGTCCTTGCCGTCCAGGCTGTTGAGCAGGGCGAGGTTCCGCTTCCCGTCGGCGAGGGCGGTGTCCCGGCTCTTGGCGTACGCCAGGTCGTCGTCACCGCGCGCCTGTGCGTACGACCAGCCCCCGAGTGCGCAGATCAGTACGGCGGCGAGCAGCACGGCCCACCCGCTCAGGGTCCTCGTACGGGGTGTCATGAGCCGCCCCCCTGCCCGAGGCCCAGCAGACCGGCCATGCCGTCGGAGGCAGGGGCCGCGTCGGCGGGGACTCCGAGTGCGCCGGGGAGACGGTTCTCCGCGGCGTCCGACAGGAGCATGGATCCCGGCTTGGCCGGTGCGGGCAGCGCCCCGCCCTTCGGGGCGTTCGCGCTGCCGCGGACGTTGATGCCGGTTCCGGGTGACGAGGTGCAGCGGGCCTTGGTGTTGAGTGCGGGACCAGCCGTGACATCGAGGCCGTTGCGGTAGGTCGTGGCGCCGTAGCCCGAGGTGCAGGGCAGCGGCTCGAAGAAGGTGACCGACATCCCGAACCGGGCGCCGTTCTCGTCGACCGCGCTGGAACCCGCTGCCGCGACGGCGGGGAGCTTCACGAGCAGTTCCTCCAGTCCGCGCTGCCGGGTGACGGCGATGTCCGAGGTGGTGAGGAGGTTGGCCACGACGACACCGAAGCTCGGGTCGACGTCCCTCAGCAGTCCGCTGATCTGACTGGTCGCGTCGGGGGCGGCCGCGATCAGCTTGCGCAGGTCGGTGTCGGATCCCTTGAGTTCGGCGGCCAGTTCCTTGGCGCCCGAGGCGAATCCCTTGAGGGCTTCGCCCTGTTCGGCCTGGGTGCGCAGTACGGTCTCGCCGTCGACCATCAGCCGGGTGTTGACGGGCAGTGCGTCATCGGCTGCCTGGACGAAGTCGCTTCCGGTGTCCAGCAGGACCTGGAGGTCGTCGCCGCGTCCCTCGAAAGCGGTGCCGAACTCGTCGACGACTGTGCGCAGCGATTCCAGGTCGACGGAGCCGGCGAGGTCGTCGACACTCGTGAGGACGTCGGTGACGGGCGCCGGGACGGTCGTGTCGGCCTGATCGATGACGGAGCCGTTCGCCAGGTACGGGCCCTCGGTTCGGGTGGGCCGTAGATCGACGTACTGCTCGCCGACCGACGAGAGGTTGGCGACGACGGCCCTCAGCCCGTCCGGGATGGGCGGGGCGTCCTTCTCGATGCGCAGTTCGGCCTCCACCCCGTCGTCGGTGAGCTCGATCGGTCCGACCCGGCCCACCGACACGCCCCGGTAGGTGACGTTGGAGTGGGTGAACAGCCCACCGGTGCGCGGGAGCTGGACCTTGACGGTGTAGTAGCTGCGCATGCCGACGTAGTGGCCGAGGTCGGCGTAGCGGACGCCCAGGTAGCCGAGGACGAGGACCGCGATGATCAGGAAGGCGATGTTCTTGAGCCGGATGGCCATGGTGATCATCAGCTGCTCCCCTTGGAACTCGATGTGACCGAGGGAAGGGGCAGCGGCAGGGCCGAGCCGGACTTCAGGGCGGTGCTGCCCGATGCCGCCGGGGGCGCGGTGCCGGACGGGTCGAGTGGCGGGATGATCTGTGTGCCGGGCATGGCCGTCACATCCAGGTAGACGTTGAGGTAGTCGCCCTTCACTCCGCGCAGTACCTCGTCCGTGAACGGATAGGTGAGCAGCACCTGAAGGGAGTCGGGCAGGTCCTGGCCGGAGTCGGCGAGGGCCTGCAGGGTGGGGGCGAGGGCCTTGAGGTCGGCGATCATGTCGGCCTTGCTCTTGTTGACCGTGTCGACGGCGACGGTGGACAGCGTGTCGAGCGAGCGGAGCATGGTCATGAGCGATCCGCGCTGCTTCTCCAGGACCTTCATGCCGGGGCTGAGCCCGGTGAGGACCGTGCCGACGTCCTGCTTGCGGGTGGCGAGGGTGGCGGAGAGGCGGTTGACCCCGTCCAGGGCGTCGGTGATGTCCTCCTTGTGCCCGTCCAGGTTGGTCACGAGGGTGTTGACCCGCTTGAGCATGGAGCGGACCTGGGGTTCCTGCCCGGCGAGTGCCTTGTTGAGCTCGGTGGTGATGGTCTTGAGCTGGTTGATGCCACCGCCGTTGAGGAGCATCGACAGGGCGCCGAACACCTCCTCGACCTCCGGGTTCCGGTTGGTCCGCGTCAGCGGGATGCGGTCCCCGTCGGCCAGTGCCCCCCGGGCGGTACCGGCGGCCGGCGGGGAGAGCTGGATGTACTTCTCGCCGAGGAGGCTGGACTGCTCCAGGTGCGCGTACGCGTTCGCGGGCAGCTTGATCTTCCCGTTGACCCGCATGGTGACCTTGGCGTTCCAGCTGCCCGAGGCCAGGGAGATCCTGGTGACTCTGCCGACGGCCACGTCGTTGACCTTCACCGAGGACTGCGGGGCGAGGCTGAGCACGTCCGCGAACTCGGCGGTGATCTCGTACGGATGGTCGCCGAGGTCCGCGCCGCCCGGCAGGGGTATCTGGTCGACGCCGGTGAACGTCGGCAGGTCGACCGTGGTGGCGATCAGGGCCAGACCGACGCCCACCGCGAGCACGGCGGCTACGCCGGTCGTGCGGGCGCCGGGTCGGCGCAGCGCGCGGCTCATTGCTTGGCCCCCTTCTTCTGCGTGGCGGATTTCTCGGGGGTCCCGTAGACGGTGCCCACCGCGGGCAGCGGGAGCGCGGGCAGTGCCTTCTGCCGGGCCGCGTCCACGGGTGAGAGGGCGGACAGTGCGGCGGGCTCCTGGGTGAGCGGTCCGCCCATGGAGAGTTCGTTGAGGTTGGTGCGGCCGTTAAGCGTGCGGTTCGCCGGGTCGTACGCGTTGATCACGTTGTCCGCGGCGAGCGGGAGCGTGTCCATCGCTTCGGCGAGCGAGGCGCGCTGGTCCACCAGGGTCTGAGTGATCGGCACCAGGGCGTCCACGTTCGCCTTCAGGGCGCCACGGTTCTCCTTGATGAAGGTCTTGACCTGGCCGAGGGCCGTGCCCAGCTCCTTCAGGGCGGCGCTGAGGTTCTTCTTGTCGTCGGCGAGGAATCCGGTGACGGAGTTGAGCTGCTGTTCGGCGGCGCGGACGTTGCCGTCGTTGTCCTTCAGCATGGTGGTGAACGTCTGCAGGTAGGAGAGGGTGTCGAAGAGGTTGCCGCTGCTCTTGTCGAGCGTCTTCGTCGCCTTGCCGAACTGCTCGATGGAGTCGCCGATGGCCTTTCCGTTGCCGTCGAGGTTCTTCGCGCCGGTGTCCAGGAGTTTCGCCAGCGCGCCGTCGGCGTTGGCCCCGTCGGGGCCCAGCGCGGTGGAGAGTTCCGTGATGGAGGCGTAGAGCTGATCGACCTCGACCGGGGTGGCGTTGTTCGCGGCCGGCAGATCGGCCTCGTCCGCCAGCACCGGCCCCCCGTCGTACGCGGGGGCGAGCTGGACGTACCGGTCGGCGACCAGGCTGGGGGCGACGACGACGGCGTGCGCGCCCTTGGGCACCTTGACACCCTTGTCGATGCGGAGCCTGACCTTGACCTCCTTGCCCTTCGGCTGCACCGATTCGACCCGGCCGACCTTCACTCCGAGGATCCGCAGGTCCGATCCGGCGTACACCCCGGTGGCCTGGTCGAAGTAGGCGGTGACGGTCGTCGTTCCCTCTTCGTCCATGGCCATCACCCCGGTGGTGGCCGCCACGGCCACGACGGCGAGCCCGGCGCCGATGCCGACGATGCGCGTGAGTCTCATGTCAGCGGCCGCCTTGCTGCTTGGGTGGCATGCATCCGGTCGCCGGAGGTGTGCCTGCGGGCAGGTAGTCCTTGGGGACGACCCCGCACACGTAGTTGTCGAACCAGCGGCCGCTGCCGAGCGTGTTACCGACGAGCCGGTTGTACGACCCTGCCAGCGACAGCACCTTGTCGAGGCTCTTGCGGTTCTTCACCAGGACGGCGGTGACCCGGCCGAGCGAGTCGAGCGTCGGCTTCAGCTGCTTGTTGTTGTCCGCGACGAGACCGGTGAGCTGGGTGCCCAGGTGCCGGGTGCCGGTGAGCAGCAGATGGATGGAGTCGCGACGGGCCTGGATCTCGCCGAGGAGCAGGTTGCCGTCCTTCAGCAGGGTCTCGAAGCTGCTCTTCTTGTTGGCGAGGGTCTTGGTCAGCTGCTTGCTGCCCTTGAGGAGGGTGACCAGTTGGGCGTCCCGTTCGGAGACCGTTCTGGAAAGTGCGGAGAGTCCGTCGGCGGCGCTCTTCACGTCGGGGGGCGAGTCCTTGAAGGTGGCGGAGATCGTCTCGAAGCTCTTGGCGAGCTGCTGGGTGTCGATCTCCCCGATGGTCTCTCCGAGTCCGTTGAACGCCTGGGTGACGTCGTACGGGGAGGTGGTGCGGCTTGCGGTGATGCGGGCGTCCGGGTCCTGGGGTCCGGTGCCGAGCGGGTCGACGGCGAGGTACTTCTCGCCGAGGAGGGTCTTGATGGCGATGCCGACCGTGGAGGAGTTGCCGATCCAGGCGTCCTTGACCCGGAAGCTGACCTTGACCTTCGCGCCGTCGAGGGAGACGCCGGTGACCTCGCCGACCTTGACGCCGGCGATCCGTACCTCGTCGCCCTCGCCGAGTCCGGCGGACTCGGTGAAGTCGGCGGTGTAGGTGGTGCCGCCGCCGATGAAGGGCAGCGAGTCGGCGCGGTAGGCGCCGTAGCCGAGGAGGGCAAGGACGAGGAGTCCGACGATGCCGACGGCGACGGGACTGCGTTCCCGCAGGGGTCTGATTCTCATGCCAGGCACCTCGGCTGGGTGATCGTGATGCCGGTGGGCGGTGCGCTGCCGTCCTCGGTGGTCACGCCGCTGACCTTGGCTTCGCAGAGGTAGAGGTTGAGCCAGGAGCCGTACGAGGCGAGGCGGCTGATCGCCTCCATCTTGGCCGGCGTCTTCTTCAGCATGTTCTCGATCTGCGGGGAGCCCTTGTCCAACTGGTCCGACAGGCGCCCGAGTTGCTTGATGTCTTCTTTGAGCGGCTTACGGCCGTCCTGGAGCAGGTCGGCGGTGACCGTGGTGAGTGCGCCCATCGCGGTGACCGCCTCTCCGAGCGGTTTGCGGTCGCCGGAGAAGCCCGTGACGAGTTCCTGGAGCGTGTCGACCAGGTCGTCGAAGCCGGCTTCCCGGTCGTTCACGGTCTTCAGCACTGTGTTGAGGTTCTTGATCACCTCGCCGATCACCTTGTCCTTGGCCGCGACCGTGCTGGTCAGGGAGCCGACGTGCTGGAGGATGCTGTCGACGGTGCCGCCCTCGCCCTGGAGCACCTGGACGATGGAGCCGGCGAGCTGGTTGACGTCGGGCGGCGACAGTCCTTCGAAGAGCGGCTGGAAGCCGTTGAAGAGCTGGGTCAGGTCGAGCGCCGGCGTGGTGCGGGAGAGCGGAATGGTCGCTCCGGCGGCGAAGCTCCGGCCGACCGGTCCGGCGCCCTGGTCGAGGTCGATGTAGCGCTGGCCGACCATGTTGAGGTACTTGATCGAGGCGGTTACCGAGGCGGGGAGGCTGCGCCCCTTGCGGACGGCGAAGCCGACCTCGGCAAGCCGCTTGTCGGCGACCTCTATGGACTCGACCTGCCCGACCTTGACCCCGGCGATCCGGACGCTGTCGCCGACGATCAGGCCGGTGGCGTCGGTGAACCTGGCCTTGTAGGTGGTGGTGTCGCCGACCCCGGTGCTGGCGATCGACAGCCCCAGGACGGTGGTGGCGAGCACGGTCACCACGATGAAGACGATCGATTTCGCGAGCGGTCCCGCGAGGGAGCGGCGCTTCACTTGAGCTTCACCTCCGCACCGCGGAAGGCCGGACCGATGAGCACGCTGCTCCAGTCGGGCAGGGTCTGCGGCTGGACTTTCAGTGAGGGAGCGACCAGCTCGTTGACGAGCCGGCTCTCCTGCGGGGAGTTGGGCATGCCGAGTGCGGTGTCCTGGGCCGTGGGCGCGGTGGCGGTCCGCTCCGCGGCGTCCGCCCGGTCACCGGGGGCGGGCGAGCCGGCTGCCCGCCCGGCGGCGGTCGGTTCGGCCGTCCCGACGTACGGCACGGAGTAGCAGTGCGGTCCGCCGGTGGCGTCGTAGACCGGGGTGTCCTTGCCGGGTACGTACTTCCCCTTGGATCTCACGGACTTGACGGTGACGTGCAGGCCGGGCCGGTCCGTTCCCTTGCCGAGCGCCTTGTCCATCGCCGGGACGAATCCGGCCACGGTCCGCAGGGTGCAGGGGAATTCGTCGGAGTACTTCGCCAGAAGCTCCAGCGTGGGCCTGCTCGTGGCGGAGAGCCGGATCAGGTTGTCCTTGTTCTCCCGCAGGAAAGAGGTGACGTCCTGCGCGGTGGCCGTCGTTGAGCCGTAGAGATCGGCGAGTTCCGCCTGCTGCTCGGCGATGGTGCCGCTGGTGGTGGTGAAGTCCGTGAGCGCGTCCAGGATGTCGGGGGCGGCGTCCCCGTACACCCTGGTCACCTTGACGAGTTCCTTGATGTCGGCGTTGAGCGTGGGGAGCTGGGGGTTGAACTTCTGGAGGTGTGCGTCGAGCGTGACGAGGGTGTCGCCGAGCTTCTCGCCGCGTCCCTGGAGTGCCTGGGAGACCGCATTGAGTGTGGCGGAGAGCTTCTCCGGCTGTACGGCGGTCAGCAGGGGCAGGACGTTGTCGAGGACCTCCTCCAGCTCGATGGCGTTGCTGGAGCGGTCCTGCGGGATGACGGCCCCGGCCCGCAGGGTCTGCGCGGAGGGTACGGCGGGCGGTACGAGCGCCACGAACCGTTCGCCGAACAGCGTGGTGGGCAGCATCTGGGCCGTGACGTCGGCCGGGATCCGCTCGAGCTTGCCGGGCTGGATCGCGAGGGTGAGGCGGGCGCCCTCGCCGTCAGCCGCGATGTCGCGTACCTGTCCGATGACGACGCCGCGCAGCTTCACGTCGGCGTTGTCGTGCATCTCGTTGCCGACGCTGCCGGTCCGGACGGTGACGGTGGCGTCGTCCGTGAACTCCTTCTCGTACACCGCGACCGACACCCAGATGAGCAGGGCGGGCACCAGCAGGAAGGCGACTCCGGCGAGTCGGCGGCGGGCCGACTCCGTGGTCCGGTTACTCATCAGCCGGCCACCTTCACGGTCGTCGTGGCGCCCCAGATGGCGAGCGAGAGGAAGAAGTCGGTGACGCTGATCAGCACGATCGCGTTGCGCACCGACCGGCCGACCGCCACACCCACCCCGGCGGGTCCGCCGGAGGCGTGGAAGCCGTAGTAGCAGTGCGCGAGGATCACCATCACGCTGAAGATCAGCACTTTGAGCACCGACAGCAGGACGTCCTGCGGGGAGAGGAAGAGATTGAAGTAGTGGTCGTACGTGCCCGCGGACTGGCCGTTGAACAGGACGGTGACGTAGCGGGAGGCGAGGTACGAGGAGAGCAGCCCGATCGCGTACAGCGGGATGATCGCGACGACCCCGGCGATGATCCGGGTGGTGACGAGATAGGGCATGGAGCGCACACCCATCGACTCCAGGCCGTCGATCTCCTCGTTGATGCGCATGGCGCCGAGCTGGGCGGTGAAGCCCGCGCCGACGGTCGCGGAGAGCGCGAGCCCGGCGACGAGGGGGGCGATCTCACGGGTGTTGAAGTAGGCGGAGATGAACCCGGTGAAGGCGGCGGTGCCGATCTGGTTGAGGGCGGCGTACCCCTGGAGGCCGACGACGGTGCCGGTGGCGAGTGTCATCGCGATCATCACGCCGATGGTGCCGCCGACGACGCCGAGGCCGCCGCTGCCGAAGGCCACTTCGGCGAGGAGGCGCTGCACTTCCTTGAGGTAGCGCCGCAGTGTTCGGGGAATCCAGACCAGGGCCCGTACGTAGAAGGTGAGTTGGTCACCGGATCGGTCGAGCCAGCTGAGCATCGACATCGGTCAGCTCCCCTTCGCGGGGACGACCTGGAGATAGATCGCCGTGAGGACCATATTCACGAAGAACAGCAGCATGAAGGTGATGACGACGGACTGGTTGACCGCGTCCCCGACCCCCTTCGGCCCGCCGCGCGGGTTGAGCCCGCGGTAGGCGGCGACGATGCCGGCGATGAAGCCGAAGATCAGGGCCTTGATCTCGCTGATGTACAGGTCAGGCAGCTGGGCCAGGGCGGAGAAGCTGGACAGATAGGCCCCGGGGGTGCCGTCCTGCATGATCACGTTGAAGAAGTAGCCGCCCATCGTGCCGACGACGGAGACAAGGCCGTTGAGCAGCACGGCCACCAGCATGGTGGCCAGCACCCGCGGGACGACGAGGCGCTGGACGGGCGAGACGCCCATGACCTCCATCGCGTCGAGCTCCTCGCGGATCTTGCGCGATCCGAGGTCGGCGCAGATCGCCGAACCGGCGGCCCCGGAGACCAGCAGCGCCACGATGATCGGGCTGGCCTGCTGGATGACGGCGAGGACGCTGGCACCGCCGGTGAAGGACTGGGCACCGAGCTGCTGGGTGAGGGAGCCGACCTGGAGGGCGATGACCGCGCCGAACGGGATGGAGACGAGGGCGGCGGGCAGGATCGTGACGCTGGCGACGAACCAGAACTGCTCGATGAACTCCCGCACCTGGAAGGGCCGGCGGAAGGTCTCGCGGCACACGGTCCCGGCCAGGGTGAACAGCCTCCCGGTCTCGCGCAGCGGGGCGAGCAGCCGCGTCGGCCGTCTCTGTTCGGGCGCCTTCTCCGGCACCCGGTCCGCCGGCGGCTCGGGGGGCCGCACCGGCATGGGGGCGGTCACGGGCGCCCACCGCCCGCCGCGGGGCTGTAGCTGTTCAGGATGGCGGTACGGGCGGCCTCCGGCAGCTGTCCCATCATCGACATGACCCGCTCACGGCGGCGCAGGGCGCCCTGCCGTACAGGCAGGCCCGGCGAGGGTTCCAGTTGCGGGACGACGGTGCGCGGGGCGTTGGCCGAACTGATGCCTCGCCCGTAGCCGTTGAGCTCCTCGGCGGCCAGGGTGGCGGCGTCCTTCTCCTCCGACATACCGATGGGCCCTTCGCGGCGCCCGGCGAGGAACTGGGAGACGACCGGCAGATCGCTGGTCAGCAACACCTCGCGCGGCCCGAAGGTGACGAGGTTGCGGCAGAAGAGCATGCCCATGTTGTCCGGGACTGTGGAGGCGATGTCGAGGTTGTGGGTGACGATCAGCATCGTCGCGTCGATCTGCGCGTTGAGGTCGATCAGCAGCTGCGAGATGAACGCGGTGCGGACCGGGTCGAGTCCGGAGTCCGGCTCGTCGCAGAGGATGATCTGCGGGTCCAGAACGAGGGCTCGGGCGAGTCCGGCCCGCTTGCGCATGCCGCCGGATATCTCACCGGGCAATTTGTCCTCGGCGCCGAGGAGACCGACGATGTCGATACGCTCCATGACGATCCGGCGGATTTCCGATTCCTTCTTGCGCGTGTGTTCGCGCAGCGGGAAGGCGATGTTGTCGAAGAGGGACATCGACCCGAAGAGTGCCCCGTCCTGGAACATGAGCCCGAACAGCTTCCGAGTCTCCATGATCTGGCGCTCGGGGCTGTTCACCATGTCGACGCCGTTGATGAGCACGCGCCCCTGCTCCGGCTTCAGCAACCCGATGATGGATTTGAGGAATACGGTCTTTCCGGTGCCGGAAGGACCGAGCATCACACTCACTTCGCCGGCGGGCAGGGTGAGGCTGACGTCCTGCCAGATGTTCTGCTTGCCGAAGGATTTCGTAAGGCCTTCAACGACTACTTCGATTCCCATCGGCCCTCCCTCGACGTATCGGTGAACGAAGTCATCTGTCAGCGCTCCGGCTCTGAGAAATCCAATGGCGGCTCGTCACACATGCACCAGGAGGCGCACGTTATGTCCGCCGAAACCGCTAGGACAAGCCGTTGAACAGCGGAAATCGACGAACCAGGTGCTCGATGTGGATCACTTGTCACGGAATGACAAAGTCGCTGGACGACTTTGTCGAAATCTGCGCAAGATCTCCGACGTGCGAGTCGGGACCCCGACCCATGGGGCCGGAGCCGTGAGACCCCGACGACGGGAACACCACCCCCTGAGTGGAGGGTTCAAGGCGGCTGCGTCCCCGGTGCGAATTCCAGGTCACGGGGGCCGCGACCTGGACCCCGACATGAGTCGAACGAACAGCTGCGGACGCGTTTCCGCGCTGCTCACCTGGGACGCTACGGCTCAGTAACCTGCCTCCGCAATAGCGGTTCCCGAACTTTCTGCACAGCTGTTGACGGTGAGGATATTTTTGCACGCAGGTGAGTAGAGGCCCTCACGCAACTATCGACAAGTGAGCATTTCTGGAGCCGAGGCGGCGAAGGGAGTGCCCCTGTGACTCCGCACCCGCCGAAAGGAGGTATATCGATATGACCGATGCCGAGCCCGCCGCGCTCACGGTGTTCCGCAGCGTGCATTCGACACATATCCCATACGGTTATGAGGATGTACGGAATCCGGATTCGCACATCCTCCGCCGCCCGCTCGTCACGACAAAGCCCGTCCCATCCGGTCGATCCCCGGATGGGACGGGCAGCGGCATCACAAGGAGGAGCCGGGCGGGGCAGGCAACGCGCCTCGCCTCGGCCGCCGGAACTACTTCACCGCGGAGTGCCAGTTCTCGGCGAGCAGCTTGCCGGCACCGGGCACCGCGAGGCCGGGGGCCGCGAGACCGGCCGTGGAGGTCACCGCATCGTTGAGGACGAGGTTGTTCGTCCCGGATGCGGCAGGCAGGCCGACCTTGAGGTCGATCGCCCAGCTGAGCAGCCCGCCCAGACCGCAGCCACTGGCCTTCGGCACGGAGAACGCGCTGTCGCCCTGGGCGGCGCCGGTCAGGGCGAACTTGATCATCGACCCCTCCTCCTGGTTCGCCGTACCGTCACCGTCGAACCTGGAGATGCCCAGGCTCGGCGCGCTGAGGTTCCCGGGGTTCAGGAAGATCGGGTTGCTGTTGGTGCCGAGGTAGCACTTGGATCCGAGCAGCGGGTTGTCCAGGCGGATCTTGATCGGCAGCTTCACGATGGGCCCGGACGACATCCCGGCGATCAGGCTGAAGTCCGACGGCGTACCGGCCGACTCCACTGTGGCGGTCACCTTGTTCAGAGTCGCGTCGGTGATCTGCCCGCACACGGCCGAGACGACCGGAATGTTGCTCGGGCACATGATGCCGAGCAGCCCACCGGGGATCGTGGTCTTGCCGCTGATGATGGAGCCGGCCGGTGGCGGAACAACCGTGTACGTGCTCTGCGCCGGGTGCTGGATGACCCCGAACTGCAGATTCGTGGAGCCGGTCGTCGCAGTGGTGTTGCCCAGCTTGATCGTCCCGCTGGGCGAGACGGAGGTCACGCACAGCGCGACGTCGGTTTCGCCGTCCGTCGCGAGCATGGCGGGGTCGTCCACCGGGCAGCGGTCGAACGGCGCCCAGGCACCGTTGAGCTGGGCCGCGGCCGTGGCGGCGCCGGCCGGTGTCGCAGCCAGGGGCATGACGAGTGCGGCGGAGGCGGCGACGGCAGCGGCGCCCTTGATCCAGGTCTTCGAGACAGGTCTCATCGTTCCCTCAATTCGATTGCGGCTCTGGGTGATTGCTGTGCTCGGTGCGGTGGCGGGCGGGCGGAGTCAGGAGACTCAGCGTGCCGCTTTGGGTACGTCCGACGGCTGGTTGTCGGACCCGCAGCCGTTCGAAGCCGAGGCTATGCAGGGCGCTCCCTGTATTTGCTTGACGAATCCCGGGACACCGGACAGTGATGCGGTGAAGAGGCTGTCCAGGTCCTCATCGACACCGCACCCCTGGAAGGGTGGGATCGTCACCGACCCCGTAAGCGGCCCCCCTGCGGTGAGTTGGTATCCGTCCAGGACCCCGCCGACCACGTTCCCCACGCCCTCCAGCGGGAGCGTGAAGGGCCGCTCCGTACGGCAGTTGTCTCCCACTTCCAGTGGAACGCCGTTGACTTCGACGTCGCGCAGCCTGAGGACGAGTTTGACGTCGATGGTGGTGACGGCCTTGGTGGTGAAGGTCGTGAGATCGGTAACGGTGTGGACGTGCACATTGGGGGCGTCCGGAGTGTCGGTCCTGGGAGGGATCTGCGTCATCTCAAGAGTCGCCGTCGTCGGCATGAAACCGAATGTCAAGAATGTGCCCGTGGTGGGCGGCAGTTGCGGCTTCCCCAGGTAGTCGAGCACCATCGCCGCCGTCATGTATATGTGAATGTAGGGGGGCTCTATCACGGGAGGAACGCTGGGATACGTGTAGATCCGCGAGCAGGCGAGCGGGAATTTGTTGGCGCCTTTGAGTTTGGTGACGTTCGCATAGCCGGTCACGTAGGCGACCATCTCGACGTCGTTCGCGACGTCCCCGACACACTTGGGTGCGTCGACCGACGCCGGCTCCTCGGCCTTCGCCCCGACCTCCGGTGCGCCTGCGTCACGCCGCTCGGCTGCTCCGTCGGGCCAGTCGTCGGACACGGACGGCGTGGGCGCTGACGGTTCGGCCCCACCGGTAACGCTCACCGTTGCCAGGGTCGGATCCTGGTCGGCGTCCAGTTCGCAGGTCAGGGCGATGGTCTGCGGCTCGGTCGGGGCGCCCGCGGCTGTCTTGGTCGTGAGCACCCCGGTCAGGCCGGCCGCCTTGAGCGAGAGGTCGCCGGACCCTCCCGGTCTGACATAAGGAACGGTCCCCGAGGTGCTCAGTGTCAGGCCGCCCTCGGCCGGGATGGCTGCGGACTGCGCGGTCGCACCGATCCACTCGGCCTGCGCGTTCCGGCCGCCCTGGGAGACGTCCGTGGACAGCCGCAACTCGGCACTCACGGATGCGGCTCCGGATTCTGCGGCCGGCCCGGATTCCGGCAACCCGGATTCCGGCGACCCGGATTCCGCTGGCCCGGATCCCGGCGACCCGGATTCCGCCGGCCCGGATCCCGGCGACCCGGTGAGCGCGCCCTGGGGCAGGACCACATCCATGGAGACGTCCTCGGGCTGTATCGCCTGGCCGACCTGGACCGACTCGGCGACCTTGGCGGTGATACCCACCGTCACGGGGTACGTGCCCGTCGGGAACTCGCAGGTATAGGCCAGGTGTGCATCGATCTCCTGCGCACCGGCTGCGGCCTGCGCCCCAGGGATCATCCCCCCGAGCAGCACCGCGGTGGCCACGGCGGCACCCCGTGCTGTGCGCCGCGGCGCTCCCGTCCTAGTACCACTGCGCTTCACTTGCGGTGTCCCCCTTCGGACGGGCCGGACGGAGCCGGACGGCGAATCGCACGGCGGGCTCCCACCCGCCGTGCGATCCCTGATCACCCAAGACCGGTGTGAGACCGGATCAGGGGGTGTAGGTGATGGTCGGCTTGGTCGTACCGCCGGAAGGCGTGACCGCCGCGTAGCTGGCGGTGTACGTGGGGTTGTCACCCACCTTCGCGATCCCGGCACAGCCCGCGCTGGCGGTGATGACGCTCAGCTTGTAGGTGCTGTTGTTGCTGACGGCCAGCTTGCCGGTGGAGTTGGTGTAGGTGGCGGCAACACTTCCCTCCACGGTGAAGGTGCAGGTGAGTACCGTCACGGAGGCCTTCACACCGGTGATGGCCCCGTTCGTGACGCCGGCGCTGTAGGTGTTCGCCAACAGCTTCCACGGGGTGGACGTGTTGGAGGACGGTGACACGGGACCGAACGGGCTGGTGCACCCGCTCCAGGTCAGCGGAGCGATGGTGCCGACCTGCACGTTCGTGGTGCCGGCGGCCGACTGCAGGTTGCCCCCTGCCGCGGACGACGTACACGTCATCGGGATGCTGTTGAGGGTCAGCGTGACGGTTCCCGCGGTGGCCGAGAACGACTCGGGCGAGTTGGGGCCGACAGTCCACTGTCCGGCCGCGACGCCTGCGGTGGCTGCGGGTGCTGCGAGGGCGACAGCTGCGGCTGCGGCGCCGACTGCCACCGCCATCTTCCTGAGGGAGTTGCGCACAGTTAGTTCCTCCGATTCGACAATGCGGGTGCACTGCTGCGGGGACACACACGCCAGGTACCGCGCAAGCGGCGGACGTGCGGCTATGAACCGTGTTGCGTGGGGCCGTGCTGCTTCTCAGCCACATACGCTCTGTGACAGGCCGGGACGTTACTAGCGGGAAACTTGGAGCACAATCCTGCTCACCGAAATTGCTCAGCCCGAGTTCTTTTCTCGTTCCTGGCTTACTAATTCTCCTGGCGCACTTGTCACTTGGTGCGCAATATCCGCTGGGGCCCATGATGCCGCCCGCATCTACCGGACACCGTGCCGGGCAGCGGCGTCCCTGCATCACGGTTCGCGCACGGGGTTGGGGCGGACCTCAGCTCCCGGTGACGGCCGGGTGCACGACACCTCCCGCAGGTGTGACAACGCCGAGGTTCGCGGTGAGGGTCGCGACGTCCCCGTCGGCCCAGAGCCCCTTGCACGCCGGCGTGGTGTCGGCAAACAGCAACTGATGGTTCGGGGCGCCCCTCAGCGCCATCACGCCGGTCGACGACGTGTACGTCATCGCCAACTCGCCGGCGATCCTGGCCGAACAGGTGAGAACGGTGAACCTGATCTCGACCCCGGTGACGTACCCGCTGGTCACGCCTCTTCCTGCATCGTACTCGGCGGCCATGACCTTCCACGGAGTACTCGCATCGGCCACGGGCGTGACGGTGCCCAGCGCCGTCGTGCAGGGACTGCCGGAACTCCCGAAGACCATGGACGTGACCTTGCCGACGTGCCCGGGTGACCCCGTGGCACTGAACAGGCTGCCCCTGACCGGAAGGACCGGACACGTCATCGGTATATACCCGAGCTGGAAGACCATGTCTGCCGAGTTCGCCCCGAAGACGGCGGGAGTCGTCGGACCTACCGTCCACGCCACAGGAGCGGCCATCGCCGGCGTCACCGCGATGTTCAGGGCGGCGGCAGCCGCCCCGCCCAGCAGGAGAATTCTTCTGATGAATGTGCGCATTTCGACCCGTTACCCGTTCGCATTCTCCTGATCCATTCAGGGACGGAACACTAGAAGAGGAGCTCGGGAATCCTCAACGCCTGCGCGATATAAACCTTCAGAGTGCGGACACCGTCAGCTCCGAATGCACAGGCCACCGCGCGCGTTGTCAGTTCATGAGCAGCGGGACCCGCGTCCCCCGCCACGCATCCGCTGCGCCAACCGTGGCCCGACCCCGGGGAGTGATCAGCCTCTGCGCGCCCACGGCGCATCCACCGGATGCCCACCGATGCCTTTCACGCGGTCGTCGCGCCCGTCAACGGCACAGCCACCGGCACCCGGCGCCCACCTCGTCGTTTTCCGGCAGACCACGCGGCCGAAAATATTGTCCGGAAGTGAGTACTCCCGTCCGACCTGCACCGAAGCACCATGACAAGGCCACGATGCGTGGCCCGTGCACTTCGATCTTGTACAAGTTGTGGGCACGGCTGTTGACTTGGTCTATCTTCATCGCGGACTTGGTACGCACCTGTCGGTTCGTGGGAGCGCTTTCCCCCACTGCCATACCCCCACCGGGCACCGGAGAGCAAGGGGACACGTCATGCCGAAAGTCATTTCGCCATTGGACACGGGGGATCCGCTGGGACCGCTCCCCCAGGAATTCGCCGCGATCATGCGGCCCGAACTGCCCAGCCTCATCAAGGAGATCGGCGTCGAGGTCACCCGCGCCTATCCGGAATATGCGCGCCTGCTCAGTGGGCCCAACGGCCAGGCCATTCGCGTCGGCGTGGAACGGAGCCTGTCCTCATTCGTGGACCTGGTGGCCGAACCATCCACGTCGACCTCGCTGCGTGACGACATGTGCCGTCGATTCGGACGCTTCGAGGCCTACGAAGGCCGGACCATGGAAACGCTCCAGGGCGCCTATCGGCTCGGTGCCCGCGTCGCGCTGCGACGGGCGAAGAAGGTCGGCCGCAGTTACAACTTCTCCCCGACCCTGATGCTCAGCTTCGCCGACGCGCTCTTCACCTACATAGACGAGCTCGAATCACTTTCCCGCGAGGGCTTCCTGGAGGTGCAGTCCCAGACCGGCGAACAGAGCGAGGCCATGCGCCGACGCCTGCTCCATCTGATTCTGGCCGGGCGCCCCGTCCCCCGTTCGGCCATCGCCGAGCTCTGCGAGCAGACCGGGTGGACGCTGCCCGAGGAGGTCACCCTCGTCGCGGCCCGGTCCCCCGCCGGCTTCGACCGGGCCGGCGCCGACCGCGACATCCTGGTCGACCTCAGCGACCCCCAGCCTCACTTACTCATCCCGGGACCGCTCGACGACGCACGAAGAGCCATGCTCGACCAGACGCTGCTCGGCACCCGTGCGGCGATCGGGCTGACCGTTCCCACCGCTCTGGCCGCGGACTCGATCCGCTGGGCCAGGAGGGTCCTCGAACTCGTCGACGCGGGCGTCATCGACGACGCCCCGATCATCCTCTGCGGTGACCACCTCATCACCCTGTGGCT
Source organism: Streptomyces sp. NPDC087901 (assembly GCF_044742205.1). Classification (NCBI taxonomy): domain Bacteria; kingdom Bacillati; phylum Actinomycetota; class Actinomycetes; order Kitasatosporales; family Streptomycetaceae; genus Streptomyces; species Streptomyces sp. NPDC087901. The sequence goes on along the minus strand of NZ_JBIUUC010000002.1, from coordinate 668,956 downwards.
GCTCTCCGATCCGATCCTCCTGGACCAGCTCGCCCAGCGGGAACTCGCACCCATCGCGGGCATCAGCACCACCCGGCGGGAACGGCTGATCGAAACGCTGCGCATCTGGCTCGACACCCGAGGCACCGCCGCCCACATGGGCGAACTACTGGACGTGCATCCCCAGACGGTCCGTTACCGCATGCGCAACCTGGAGTCCATCTTCGGTGAGCAACTGATCGACCCCGAGAGCCGGTTCTCCACCGAGGCGGTTCTGCGGGCGCTTCAACTGCGGGCCCGCACCAGGGATTCCACCACCCCGTAGTCCACACAGAACGGCTTCCGGCCGGATCACGGCCTTCACTGCGCGTCAACTTACTTACGAGTAAAGGGAAATTCCCGGTCACTCCCAAACGGTTGCCACACGGAGACGTTCTCAACGAGAAACCCGGAACTGCGTCCCGTACATATGGAGGAGTCGACCGCCCACCCGGCGGCCGCGGCGCACGACCTCCTGGCCACCATTCGAGAGGGAACCCCCATGACCGCCTCACACCTGCTCGTCCCCGTTCCGATCCCGGACCGCATCGCGGCCCTGATCGGCTCCTGCATCCCGGCTCGCATCCTGGAGGCGGAGTTCGACGCGGAGTGCGCCGCACGCGAGGTCCGCAGGTTCCGCGGTCCGCGGCTCGGCATCGAGGACCAGGCCGACCGCGAGCAGGCCCTGTCCGAGCTCGCCCGCGCCAACAAGGTGCTCTCCGCCCACCACCCCCGGCTGGCGGTGCGCCCCGGCAGCTCCTGGTGACTCCCCGCCGCTCCCCCACCTCGCCTCCGTCTTGCGGAGGCGCCGCCCGGCGCTTACCTTACTCGGAAGTAAGTTTACTCCAGAGTAAGGAACTGGCGTGGCCGACAACAGCAGCGGCAACCTCACCGACGAACTGACCGCCCTCGACTTCGCGGCCGTCTCCCCGCCGGAGTTCGCGCGGATCGTGAAGGGCCTCTCCGCCAAACAGCTCGGCGAGGTCATGCACGGCGAACTGCGCGCCCGGGTGCTCGGCGAGGTCTTCGGCCGGATGAGGCAGCAGTTCCGCCCGGAGGCGGCGGGCCAGCTCAGGGCGCTGATCCGCTGGAAGATCACCGGTGACACGGACGCGGTCTACGAGACATCGATCGCGGACGGCACCTGCGCCATCAGCGAGGGCCGCTCCGACGCCGAACCGCGCACGACGCTGGTGATGGCCGACGCGGAGTTCCTCAAGCTGGTCTCCGGAAACGGCAATCCCGTGACGATGTTCATGATGCGTAAGCTGAAGGTGGCCGGCGATGTCGGCCTCGCCTCGGGTCTCACCCGCTACTTCGACATCCCGAAGGCCTGAGCGCGATGAGCTACTTCTCCCTCGCTCTCACCGAGGAGCAACAGGACCTGCGCAACTGGGTGCACGGCTTCGCCGCCCAGGTGGTGCGCCCGGCGGCTGCCGAATGGGACGCCCGCGAGGAGACGCCCTGGCCCGTCATCCAGGAAGCGGCCCGGATCGGTCTGTACGGATTCGAGTCGCTGGCCGACATGTACGGCGACCCGTCCGGTCTCTCCCTCCAGATAGCCAACGAGGAACTGTTCTGGGGTGACGCCGGCATCGGCATGGCGCTCTTCGGGACCTCCCTCGCCGTCGCCGGCATCTTCGCCTCCGGGACCCCGGACCAACTCGCCGAGTGGGTGCCCCAGTGCTACGGCGACGAGGACGACCCGAAGGTGGCTGCGTTCTGTGTCTCCGAACCGCAGGCCGGCTCCGACGTCTCCGCGATGGCCACGAAGGCCCGCTACGACGAGGCCAAGGACGAGTGGGTGCTCTCCGGCCAGAAGGCGTGGATCACCAACGGCGGCATCGCCGAGATCCATGTCGTCGTCGCCTCGGTGGACCCGTCGCTCGGTGCGCGCGGACAGGCCGCGTTCATCGTGCCGCCCGCGACGAAGGGCCTGGAGGCGAGCCGCACCATCAAGAAGCTGGGCCTGCGCGCCTCGCACACGGCGGACGTCTTCCTCGACGAAGTACGCGTTCCCGGGCACTGCCTGCTCGGCGGCAAGGAGAAGCTGGACGCCCGGCTCGCCCGCGCCCGCGAGGGCGGCAACGCCAAGGGGCAGGCGGCGATGGCCACCTTCGAGGTCAGCCGCCCGACCGTCGGCGCCCAGGCACTGGGCATCGCGCGCGCGGCGTACGAGTACGCGCTGGAGTACGCCGGTCAGCGCGAGGCGTTCGGCCGGCCCATCATCGAGAACCAGTCGATCGCGTTCGCACTGGCCGACATCCGTACGGAGATCGAGTCCGTCCGGCTGCTGATCTGGCAGGCCGCCTGGATGGCCCGCAACGACCGCACCTTCGACGCCGGACAGGGCTCCATGTCCAAGCTGCGAGCCGGTGAACTCGCGGTGTCCGCGACGGAGAAGGCCATCCAGATCCTCGGGGGCGCCGGGTACAGCCGGGAGCATCCGGTGGAGCGGATGTACCGCGACGCCAAGATCTACACGATCTTCGAGGGGACCAGCGAGATCCAGCGCTTGGTGATCGCGCGGGCGATCTCGGGCCGCCACATCCGCTGACGCGGGGTCATGGGGCGGGGGCCGGGGTGAACCGCACCGGCAGCGACTGCGGACCCCGGGTGAAGACGCCCTGCTCGGACGGGGTGAACCCGTCCGCGAGCCGTACGTCGGGCATCGCGTCGAGCAGCTGGTTCACCCCGGTCCGCACCTCGGCCCTGGCCAGCAGCGCACCGACGCAGAAGTGCCGGCCCAGAGCGAACGCCAGATGGTCGGCCGCCGCGGAGAACGCCGTGGTGCTGGTCAGGTCGGTACGGAAGAGGTCGAACCGGTCCGGGTCGCTGTACCGGGACGCGTCCCGGTTGGCCGAGCCGATCAGACAGGTGACGGTCGACCCCGCGGGAACCCGGCCGCCGCCGAGCTCCACGTCCGTGGCCGTCTGCCTCATGATCATGTGGACCGGCGGGGTGAGCCGCAGTGTCTCGGCGAAGGCCCGGTCGATGAGACTGCGGTCCTCCCGGACGGCGGCGAGCTGCTCGGGGTGGGTGAGCAGGTTGGCGAAGATCGAGGCGATGGCCTTGTCGGTGGTCTCGCCGCCGGCCGCGAGCAGCAGGCTGCAGAACGCCTTGATGTCCTCGTCGCTCATCCGGACGCCGTCGACCTCGGCGGTGCAGAGCGCGGAGAGCAGGTCGTCGCCGGGTGTCTTCCGCCGCTCCTGGATGACCGGGATCATGTACGCGGCGAATTCCTGCCGGGTCCGTTCTCCGGCCGCCGCCACCTCCGGGTCGCCCGCGAGGTTGCCGAGGAAGGCGATGACGCTGGTGTACCAGCCGTGGAAGCGGTCGTGGTCCGCCTTGTCCAGGCCGAGCATGTCGGCGATGACGAGGACGGGGAAGCGGGTCGCGAACGCGTCGACGAGATCAGCCTCGCCGGTGTGCCGGAAGGTGTCGATCAGCTCGCGCGCGTTGCGCTCGATGACCGGGAGGAACTTCTCCTGGAGGTCCGCGCCCCGGAAGGCGGGGGCGACCAGGGCCCGGCGCACGGCGTGCTCACGACCGCTGAGCTGGAGAATGGTCTTGCCGTGGACGGGCTCGATCTGCCAGTCGTAGTTGTCGGTGGTGAACTCCCCGGCCTTGTCCTTGAAGACCCGCTCGACGTCCTCGTACCGGGAGACGACGTAACTGTTCGTGGCCTCGTGCCGGATCAGCGGGTGACTCTCTCGCATGATCCGGTAGGACCCGTAGGGATCGGCCGCGAAGGCCGGCGAGAGAATGTCGGGTACGGGCGGTGCTTGCGAGGCGAGTGACTCTTGTGGGGCAGATGTCATGACGCTCCAGGGTCGTTGACGGGCAACGCCGCCCAGGCTATTGACCCATCGTCCGACCTGACACCCCCTGGGGGACCCATGCCCGCCGGCCCGCGCCCGTCCGTTCTCTTCGTCACCGATCTCGCCTACGAGGCTCGCGGACGCCGCTATTGCGACGAGGACATCCACCTGACGTCGCGGCTGCGCGAGGACTTCGACATCGCTCTCTGTCACCCCCGCGACGCCGCCGCGCTGCTGGACCGTTTCGACGCGGTCGTCGTACGCAACAGCGGTCCGGTGCTGCACTACCAGGAGGCGTACGACGCGTTCTGCGCGCGGGCCCGGGAGCTGGGCACCCGCGTCTACAACCCGCTGACCGGACGCGGCGACATGGCGGGCAAGCAGTATCTGGTCGATCTGAGCCGGGCCGGGTACCCGGTGATCCCGACCGTGGACCGGGCGGCGGATCTGGGGCTGCTGCCCGAGGCAGAGGGCTATGTGATCAAGCCGAAGCTGGGAGCGGACTCGGTGGGGCTGCAGTTCGTACGTACCCCCGCACTTTCGCCCGAGGCGGACGGCACACAGCTGGTCCAGCCGCGGATCGACTTCCGCTACGAGGTGTCCTTCTACTTCGTCGACCAGGACTTCCAGTACGCGCTCAACGCGCCGCACCCGGAGCAGCGGTGGGTGCTGGAGCCGTACGGGGCGAGCGCGGCGGATCTGGCGTTCGCCCGGTCGTTCATCGACTGGAACACCCTCGATCACGGCATCCAGCGGGTCGACGCGTGCCGGACCGCCGAGGGTGAGCTGCTGCTCGTCGAGCTGGAGGACCTCAATCCGTATCTCTCGCTGGACCGGGTGGGCAAGCCGGCGCGAGAGGCATTCGCGGCCCGGATGACGTCGTCGTTGAAGGATCTGCTGGGCTGACACGTCCGGCCGTCCCCCGCATGCGGGTGACAGGGGGCGGTGTGAGGGTGCAAAGGTGACCACTGCCAGCGAGACCGCCCCCGCCGCGCAGGTTGCCGGCGCACCGCCCCTGCTGGATCCGCGCCGCCGGAACATCGTCTTCGCGACGATCGTGCTGGGCATTCTGCTGGCGGCACTGGACCAGACGATCGTGGGCACCGCACTGCCGACGATCGTCTCGGACCTCGGGGGCGCCGCCCATATGTCGTGGGTGGTGACCGCGTATCTCCTGGCGGAGACCGTGGCGACGGTGCTGGTCGGCAAGTTCGGCGACCTGTTCGGCCGGAAGATCGTCTTCCAGCTCTCGGCGATCATCTTCATCACGGGTTCGTTCCTCTGCGGTCTCGCGACCAACATGACGCTGCTGATCGTGTGGCGCGGTCTGCAGGGCATCGGCGCGGGCGGCCTGATGGTCACGTCGATGGCGCTGATCGCCGACGTGATCCCGCTGCGCGACCGCGGCAAGTACCAGGGTGCGATCGGTGCCGTCTTCGGCGTCGCGACCGTCATCGGGCCGCTGCTGGGCGGGCTCTTCACCGATCATCTGACCTGGCGCTGGGCGTTCTACGTCAACGTGCCGATCGCGATCGTGGTGGTCATCGCCGCGGCCCGCACCATCCCGTCCGTGAAGGCGGCGGGACGTCCGGTCATCGACTACCTGGGCATTGCGATGGTCACGGTCGGGGCGAGCTCCCTGATCCTGGCGACGAGCTGGGGCGGCAACGAGTACTTCTGGGGCTCGCCCGTCATCATCGGCCTGTTCGTCCTCGGCCTGGTCGCCCTGGCCGCCTTCTGCTTCGTCGAGTTCCGGGCGAAGGAACCGATGCTGCCGATGCGGCTGTTCAGCAATCCGGTCTTCACGGTCTGCTCGATCCTCAGCTTCATCGTGGGCTTCGCGATGCTCGGCGCGATGATCTACCTGCCGACCTATCTGCAGTACGTGGACGGGGACTCGGCGACGCTGTCGGGGGTCCGCACGCTGCCGATGGTCATCGGTCTCCTGGCCGCCTCGATCTTCAGCGGCAACGTGGTCAGCAAGACCGGCCATTACCGGATCTTCCCCATCGTGGGATCGCTGGTCATGGCGGTCGGGCTGTTCCTGCTCTCCCGGATGGGACCGGACAGCGGGGTGTGGCTGGAGTCGCTGTACATGCTGGTGCTCGGGCTCGGCATCGGGCTGTGCATGCAGGTGCTGACGATCGCGGTGCAGAACACCGTCGACTACGCGGACCTGGGCACAGCCACCTCCGGCGTGACGTTCTTCCGTACGCTCGGCAGCTCCTTCGGTACGGCGGTGTTCGGGACCATCTACGCCAACTCGCTCGGCCCGAACCTCAAGGACGGGGTCGCGGCGGCGGTGCGGGCGGGCGGTGATCCGGCGGTGGTGGCGAAGGCGTCGCAGAGTCCGGAGGGGTTGCACTCCCTCCCCGACGCGCAGTCGGCCCCGCTGGCCCAGGCGTATGCCGACACCCTGCACACGGTGTTCCTCTGGACGGTGCCGGTCGCGGTGCTCGGCTTCGTCGTGGCGCTGTTCCTGAAACAGGTGAAGCTGCGGGACACCGCGCGGGCCGGCTCGACCGACATGGGCGAGGGGTTCGCCTCGCCGAGTGCCGGTGACTCGGCCCGGCTGCTGGAGTCCTCGGTGGCCAGGGTCCTGCGCCGGGTGGACCCGGACACGGCCCGGCGGATCGTGGCCTCGTCCGACACCCGGCTCGACATGGCGGGGGCCTGGGCGGTGATGCAGGTCGAGCTGTTCACGCGGATGGTCGGGCATGCGGGGCTCCGGCTGATCGCGGCCCGGCACCGGATTCCGCCGGAGGTACTGGTGCCCGTCTTCGACCGGATGATCGAGGAGGGCTACCTCACAGGGGACGGTCATCTGTTCACGCACACCGAGGCGGGCAGCCGGGAGGCCGGGACCATCAACGACGCGTGGTCCCGCTGGCTCACCGAGCAGCTGGGCGACCAGCAGGAGCAGGCGGACGACGCCCGGCTGCGCGCCGCGGTCGATGTGATCGCCAAGCGGCTGCTGGCGGAGGACCTCACACAGGAGCTCTCCCCGGTGGCCCCGGCGGGCGCGCCGGTCTGAGGCCGGTCCGAGGCCGACCCGAGGCCTGCCCGGTCTCCGACCTCAGTCGGCGAAGACGGCGGACTCGTAGACCCAGGCGCCCTCGTGCCGGACGAAGCGGCTCTTCTCATGGAGCGAGTCGGGGTGGCCGCCGGACGTGTAATGCGCCCGGAAGGTGACCGTGCCCGTGGTGTGGAAGGCGCTGCCCTCCGTCGTCTCCAGGATCTCCAGCCCTTGCCAGCGCTGCCCGGGATCGAGTTCGAGGACGTCCGGGCGGTGGTCCGGGTGCCAGGTGCGCAGCAGGTACGCGGCGTCCCGGACGACGAAGGCGGTGTACCGCGAGCGCATCAGCGCCTCGCACGTCGGTGCCGGGGTCCCGGCGTGGAACCGCCCGCAGCACTCGCCGTAGGCGGCGGGCAGCCCGCAGGGGCACGGTGAAGTGGCCGTGACCCGGGAAACGGGAGCGGCGGAGGGCCGCCGGGGGCGTGCGGTGCGTCGGGACATGGGTCCATTGTGGCCTGCGGCGGCGCCAGAACGTGTGCCGGGGGCCGTCGGCCCCACTCTCAGAACACGCTCCAATCGCTTGTCATTGCTTCGCAATGTTGATCAGATCGACGCATGTTCGAGAGGTGTCAGCCTTTCACCGCCGGGGGGCCTTGTGGAATCCGATCATCACAACCGACCCGTGAACGTCCTGGGTGTCAGGTGCGCGACACTAGCCGCGTACGCCGTCGCGGGAGCAGCGCAACTCTTCACGGCCTGGCTGTTCATCAGCGGCCTGATGTTGACCGTTCTCGGTTTTCGCACATTCTTTCAGCCAGTGATAGGTCTGTTACTGCTGGGCCTGGCGTTTGCCCTGCGCCCGCGCCTCGGGCGGCTGGATCCTGACGCGCCGACACTGCGGGAAGCCGATGCGCCGGCCTTGTTCGAACTGCTGCACAGAGCAGCGGACAGCGCCGGAGTGCGACGCGTCGACGCTGTCCAGTTCACTGCGGACTTCGCCTTGAGCGTCATCCCGTACGGGCTCCGTCGCAAACGCTGCTTCGTCCTGGGCCTCCCGCTCTGGGCCGCCTATTCTCCTCAGCAGCGCATTGCTGCCATGACCCAGGCGCTGGGCCGGAGTGCTCCCCGCAACGTCCGGTGCGGTGTCGTCGTCGGTCTGGCCCTAGGGTCCCTGACAGCCGCGGCACAGACCCTGCAAGCAGGCTCTGTTCTCGTCACGTCGCCGAGTCGCAACTCCGTCTCCCTGGGCGCGGCCGCCGTGGCAGACGGAACGCAGCGCTTCAACGCCCGGTCGCGGAAGAGTGAGTGGCTGCTGTGGATTCCACGAACGGCACTGGCGGCGACGGCCCGCCTGCTGCTGTGGCTCACGGAGCCGACCGCCCGGCGTGCACAGTTCGAGGCGGACGACGCGTCGGCCCGCGCTGCTTCCTCGCCAGTTGCTCTCGCCGCGCTGCGTGACAGGCGCCTGGCACGTGCCATCAGCCTTGAGATGCATCGGCTGGCGATCGAGAAGCGAACCATCGTCAAGGCTCACACCGCTGCGGTCACGCAGGACACTCTCTGGGAGGTCATCAGCGCGCATGCGGCACGTCTGCGTGAACAGGCCATGACCCGGCCCTCCGAACCCCACTCACCGAGTGGCGTGCCCGGCTCCACCGGCAACGATGCGGACGCCCTGCGCATCGAACGGCTGGCCCGCTCCCCGCAGCACCCCGCAGCGATCACGCTCGACGGGCCCGGCCGGGCCCGCATCGAGGACGAGCTTCACCTACCCAAGCAAACAGTGGCGCAACGGGTGCTGCGTGACGGCATGCGGCTGTAAGACGCCGGATCGCGAGGCGATGCCCTCACCAAGCTGCCGGTCACCCCTCAGGCCTTGCGGGCCACGCCCGCGTAGCCCGGGATCGGCTCGTCGCCCGGGACGTCGACGACTTCGCCGAGCTCCGGGTGCCAGTCGGCGGAGAGCGAGACGCCGGGGTCGACGAGTTCGAGACCGTGGAAGAAGGCGGTGAGTTCGGCGCGGCTGCGCGGGCGCAGGGTCATGCCGCGTGCCCTGTACATGGCGGAGGCCTGGGCCGCGCCCTCCGGGTCGAAGTCGCCGGTGGTCTGCGAGAGGACGAGGTAGCTGCCGGGGGCGAGCTGGTCGACCAGGCGGTCCACGAGTTCGGCCGCACCGTCCTCGTCATCCAGGAAGTGCAGCAGGGCCAGCAGGGACAGGGCGATCGGCTTGTCGAAGTCGAGGACCTTGCCGGCCGCTTCCAGGATGGCCTCGGGCCTGCGGGCGTCGGCCTGGATGTACTCGGTGGCACCTTCCGGGGTGGAGCGCAGCAGAGCCGCCGCGTGGGCGAGGACGATCGGGTCGTTGTCGCAGTAGACGACGCGCGCCTCCGGCGCGGTTCGCTGGGCGATCTGGTGGAGGTTGGGTTCGGTCGGAATCCCGGCGCCGATGTCGAGGAACTGCCGGATGCCGTTCTCCGCGAGCCAGCGGGTGGCGCGGTGCATGAACGCCCGGTTGACGCGTGCCATGTCACGGCCTCGCGAGTCCACTGCCAGCAGTTGCCGGGCCATCTGCTCGTCGACCGGATAGTTGTCCTTGCCGCCCAGGAACCAGTCGTACATCCGCGCGGGATGCGGTTTGCTGGTGTCGATCTCGACGAGGGGCTCGTGCCCGGTCATAGCGCGCTCCTTGGATCCGTGTCGGCGAACAGAGAACGAATGCGGTGCGCGGCGACCGGGAACCGTCCGCGCGATGGGTCAGGTCAGGAGGAAGTCTGCCTGACCGGCCTTGGCGCCCTGGATGAAAGCGGCGATCTCGCGGTGGGAGTAGATGAGGGCCGGGCCGTCGGGGTCCGCGGACTGGCGCATGGCGATTCTTCCGTCGGAGAGCTTCATCGCCTCGACGCAGTTGCCGCCGTTGCCACCGCTCCACGGCTTGTACCAGCCCTCGGAGCCGAGATCGGTGGCCGGCATGCCGTTGTATATGGGTGTCATCACAGCTCCTTGCGGAAGTCCCGGAGGATTTCCTTCGTGCGTTGTGCAGTCGCTGCCTGGGCCGCCATGCGGTCCATGACCTCGAGGTAGGAGGCCACCTCGGGGCGCGCGTCGAAGTAGACGGCCCCGGTCAGGTACTCGCTGTAGACCATGTCGGGGAGTTCGGGGACGGCGAACCGGAAGAGGACGAACGGCCCGTAGGTGCCCGGGTGATGGCCGGTCGAGAACTCGGCGATCTGCAGGGTCACGTTGGGCATCTCGGTGGCTTCCAGCAGCCGGTCCGTCTGGGCGCGCATGGCGTCGGTGCTGCCCACCGGGCGGCGCAGCACCGTCTCGTCCATGACCACCCACAGCCGCGGAGCGTCCGGCCGGGTCAGCAGGGACTGCCGCTCCATCCGCAGCGCCACGTGGCGTTCGATGTCCTCGGGCCTGGTCTGGCCGACGGCTCCGGTGCGCATCACCGAGCGTGCGTAGTCCTCGGTCTGCAGCAGTCCGGGGACGAAGTGCGGCTCGTACATGCGCAGGAGGCTCGCGGCGCCCTCCAGGCTGACGTACATGCTGAACCAGTCGGGCAGCACGTCGTGGAACCGCTGCCACCAGCCCGGCTTGTTGGCCTCCTCGGTGAGGTCGACGAAGGCGTCGGCCTCCTCCTCGGTGATCCCGTAGGCCTTCAGGAGCGACTGCACATAGGGGATCTTGAGAGCGACCTCGGCGGTCTCCATCCTGCGTATCGTCGCCGGGGCGACGCGGAGCACCTTGGCTGCCTGGTCCCGGCTCAGGCCGACACGCTCCCGCAGATCCTGCAGACGCTTGCCGAGAACGACCTGACCCACGGTCGGGGCGGACCGCGGTTCGCTCACTTCAGACCTCCCCATGCGCTGTTTGCCAAGAGTGTGCCATGGGCGTGCCACCAAGAACACTGCCACTCTGAATTTTTCAGAGTGCCCCTTGCCAAGTGTTCGCGACAGGGGGAGAGTTGGTGAGTGAACCAGTTCACTCGTCATGCCCGCCCTTCCTCAGGAAGATCGCGAAGCGTGATACAGCCCCCACTGTGAGGATTCGGTCGTGGCACCTGGCAGTGCGCTCATCCCCCGGCTCATGGACCTCAGCCCCGGGACGGAAGCGCTCCGATACGGCTTCGCGCTGCCCGCGCACCCCGAGTCGGTCGCCGGTGCCCGGCGGCTGGCGCGGGCCCGGCTGGACGCATGGCGGCTGGACGACGACGCCCACGACGCGGCGATCCTCATCGTGTCCGAACTGGTCACCAACGCAGTGGTGCACACCGCCAGCGCGCGCGTCGTGTGCGAGCTGAGCCGCCTCGAGACCCGACTGCGCATAGCCGTACAGGACCAAGGGCACCAGCCCGGCGGCCCCCGGTTGGGCGCCGGCGCCGACGACGAGCACGGACGCGGCCTGCTGCTCGTCGACGCGATGTGCAGCGCCTGGGGATCCCGCGATGCCGGCGACGGTTCGGGCCGCATCGTCTGGGCGGAACTGCCGCACGGCTCGGAGCGCTCATGCTGAAGAACGCCATGTCCCATCTGCTCGGAGCCCGGCGCTCCCGCGAACCCGGCTGTGCCCCGGGCGGCGGCATGGTGCAGCTGCCGCTGCCGACGGCTCTCTCGGCGAGCCTGGGCTGCGACGCGGTGGGGGTGCCCGCGCGGTACGGCTTCCGGCTCATGTCTCATCTGCCGCGTACGGGCTGCGTCTTCGCCGACGCCGACCGCTGGTGGTGGATCGTCCCGTCCGGCTCCGACCTCGATCTGGACTGGCCCGCGCAGGCCGCCTACGCGAGAGGGGCGTACGTCCCCGCGGTGCGGCCCCGGCTGATCCACCAGCCCGACGGCCGTACGCCGTACACCCCGCCCATCCCGCTGTTCCTCATGGTCTGCCAGGTGACGGGCGTGACGCCCTCGTGGGCACCCGCGGGCGGAGCGCGCGTCGTCTCCGCCGCTCCCTGAACCCCATTCCGTGTGCGCGAACGGGGGCCGGGGCGTCGGATGATGCCCCGGCCCCCCTCGCGTACCTACTTGCGGAACGTCAGCCAGTCGATGGCCGCCGTCTTCGCGCCACCGGCCGCGACGACGTACACGTCGTGCGCACCGGTGACGGTGTGCAGCAGCTTCACCGACTGCTCCTGCCAGGTGCCAGCGCCACCGGTGGCCCGCACCGGAAGCACCCCCACGATCCGGCCCTTCGGGCTGTCCAGGCGCACCTGGAGCGCACCGGTCGCGCCCCGTCCCGGAGCGGCGACGCGGGCCGTCAGCCGGTCGGCTCCCGCCCCGAACTGCACCCCGCGGCTGACGCCGCTGTGGCCGTTGACCTGGCACGCAGCGGTTGACCTGCTCTTCCCTCCGTCCCGAACCCTGGTCACGCTGCGTTGTCAGTGGTCGGTTCTACTGTGGAACCACTGATCGAAAAGCCCGTGGCAGTACGGGTCGAACGGGTGTGAAGGGGGCGGACCTGTGCGTCGCTGGGAGTACGTCGAGGAAAGTGCGTCGAAGTTCTGGGAGACCGGGGCGGACGGCGCCGTGGTGACCGTTTCCTACGGGCGCTGCGGAAGCGAGGGACGTACGCAGACGAAGGAGTACGGATCCGCGCAGGCGGCGGACGCGCAGGTGGCGAAGTCGATCGCGGAGAAGGAACGCAAGGGGTACCGGGAGGTGGGGGCGCCCGCTTCGGTGCCTTCGGCGGCGGGTCCGGGTCCGTCCTCCGGGCCGGGGACGGGCGAGGCGGGTGACGGGGGCCGGGAGCCCGCAGCTCTGCCCGACGAGGACACCTTCGTACTGCCGGTCGGCTGGCGGCGTTCACTTCACCCCCGTCGGGGCGGAGTGGTGCGCGCTCCCGGCCGGGCCCGGAAGAAGGAGCTGGACGCCGTCGACGGCCGGACAGCCGAGGAAAGTGCGTGGATCCAGGAGTTCCTGGACGCGCCGGGCAGCGATGCGGGGCTCGTGGACCACGTACGGGTACACCTCGCCGGCAGCCGCTCGCCGGCGGGGGCGGCCGCGGTGGCCTCGATCGTCGGACTCGTCTCGCCGCATGCCGGTTCCTGGGCCGACAGTTGGGTGCGACTGGGCGGACTGCCGTTCGCGGCCCGGGCCACGGTGGAGCTCTTCCTGACCGAGGCCCACTGGATGCAGAGGGGTGCCAGGCGCTACGACCCCTGGCTGGAGGCCCGTACCCGAGCCCCCCAGGCCCACTGGACGCGGGCGTGCCGTCCGGCCGCCGACCGGGTGCGCTCGCTGCTCGCCGCGGCGGACGAGGAGACCTACCGGGCCACGGTCGAGGCGCTGGCCCGGTGCCGCACCGACGCCTACCGCAGGATCATCACGGCCTATCTGGCACCGAGCGAGACCGACTGGGTCGCCGGACTCTGCGCGGATCCCGAAGTCACCACGGAACAGGACGACGCCATCCTCTCCCTGGCCTTCTGCGCTCTCAACTCCGCGGACCAGGCGCGGGCGTTCACGCACAAGCCCGTCATCAGTCACAGCACCGCCCTGATCGCGACCGTGGCCGAGGGCATCGGCGCCGCCGTCGCCCCGCTGCTGGGCGAGGACCTGCAGGACCACTACTTCTATGCGGACCTGGTGAAACAGGTCGCCAACGCCCTCGTCGAGTTCCCGACGGACGAGGCGTTCCTCCTGCTGCTCGGCCACTCGGACACCAAGCACGTCCGTCCCGCCCTCATGGAGGCGATGCACCGCTATCCGGTACGGGGGTTGCGACTGCTCACCGAGGAGGTCCGTGACCACGGCGGTACGGCGTCGGGCATCTCGCGCCAGTTGCTGACGGGGCACATCGCCGCCCACCGGTCTCTCGTGGAACGGGTGCGGCCGACGCTGGACAGCGACCTGGCGGAGATCATCGAACCGCTCCTCAACCCGGCGAACCGGATCGCCGACGCACCTGCCGGCACCCTGCCGGCCGTACTGACGTCCCCGCCGTGGACCCGGCAGCCGAGCACGCCGAAGCCCACGGTCGTGACCGGTCTGACGGCTGTCGGCGAGCCCGCGGTGCAGTGGCTGCCCGGCGAACGGGAGCAGTGGGCCGCCTGCACCAGCTGGTACACCCGCCGGCACGGTGACGGCGACTGGGAGAAGGACGTCGCCGCGCTGCGCCATCCCCTCGACGCGCCGAACCTGCAACCGGCGTGGGTCTATGTCCACGGCCCCGAGGAGCTGGTCACGCCGCTGCTCGCCACCTGGGATCCGACGGACCTGTGGGACGGCTCGGACACCCTCAAGCCGATTCTCGCCCGCTTCGGTCTCGCAGCTCTCCCGCTGCTGCTGCGCGTCGTGCCCCGGCAGCCGAGTTCCCTCGCTTCGCTGTTGCTGCCCTTCGTGGACGAATCGGTCGCCCGGCACATGGCCGACTGGTCGGTACGGCTCAAGTCGATTGCGGCCGACGCCCGTTCCTGGTTCGAGCGGCACGGTGTCCGGGCCGCTCCGATGCTCGTGCCCGACGCAGTCGGCAAGGTCGGCCGGGCGCGACGCGCCGCCGAACAGGCCCTGGTCCAGATCGCCGCGCTGCACGGCGATGCCGTGGTCCGCGGTGCCGCCGAGGCATACGGCGCGCGGGTGGCGGACGCGGTGGCCGAGCTGCTGACGGCGGATCCGCTGGAGCGGGCGCTGCCCGCCGTCATGCCGACGGTGCCGGGGTGGGCGGATCCGGCGCTGCTGCCGCAGATCACCGTCACGTCGGGCGGCGCCCTGCCGCCGGAGTCCGTGCGCCATGTACTGACCATGCTCGCGATGTCCGGACCCGGTGAGCCGTATCCGGGTCTCGGTGATGTCATGCGGGCAGCGGACGCCGCCTCGCTGGCCGAGTTCGCCTGGGCGCTCTTCGAGCAGTGGCGGCTCGCCGCTCTGCCCGCCAAGGAATCGTGGGCGCTGTACGCCCTGGGCCTGCTGGGTGACGACGGGACGGTGCGCCGGTTGACACCGGTGATCCGGTCCTGGCCCGGCGAGGGCGCCCACCATCGCGCCGTCGAGGGCCTGGACGTGCTGGCGGCGATCGGCAGCGATGTCGCACTCCTGCATCTGCACGGCATCTCCCAGCGAGTGAAGTTCAAGGCCCTGAAGGTCCGGGCGACGGAGAAGATCGCCGAGGTGGCAGCAGGCCTCGGGCTCACCGGGGAACAGCTGTCCGACCGACTGGTGCCCGACTTCGGCCTGGACACGGATGGTTCCACGGTCGTCGACTACGGTGCCCGGACGTTCACGGTGGGCTTCGACGAGCAGTTGCGGCCGTACGTCCAGGACAGCGACGGCAAGCGCCGCAAGGACCTGCCGAAGCCGGGCGCGCGGGACGACGCGGAATCGGCTCCGGCCGAGCACAAGCGGTTCATGGCCCTGAAGAAGGATGTGCGGACGGTCGCGTCCGACCAGGTACGGCGGCTGGAGGCCGCGATGGTGGCGGGCCGGTCCTGGACGGCGCAGGAGTTCGGCGAGCTATTCGTCGCCCATCCGCTGCTGGGGCACCTGGTGCGGCGCCTCGTGTGGCTGAGCGAGGAAGACGGGGAAAACACCGCGTTCCGGGTGGCGGAGGACCGTACGTTCGCCGATGCCGAGGACGAGACCTTCGTTCTCTCCGTGAAGGCGACCGTGCGCCTGGCCCATCCACTGCACCTGGGCGAGGAGTTGACCACCTGGTCGGAGCTGTTCGCGAACCACGAGATCCTGCAGCCGTTCCCCCAGTTGGGGCGCGCCGTATTCGCACTGACCGAGGAGGAAGCCGGCAACCACCGCCTGACCCGCTTCGAGGGGCTCAAGGTACCGACGGGCAAGGTCCTCGGCCTGGAGCGCCGCGGCTGGGAACGCGGGGTGCCGCAGGACGCGGGGGTGGAGCGCTGGATCTCCAAGCGGCTCGGCGACGACTGCTATCTGGTCATCGCGCTGGACACGGGTATCGCGGTCGGCGTCGTCGACATGTTCCCCGACCAGACCCTGGAGACCGTCTGGCTCGGCACGCAGCCCGGCGACTACTGGCCGCGCCGCAGTTATCAGCTGCGCTTCGGCGGGCTGGACGCGGTGACCGTGTCCGAGCTCCTCGCCGACTTGGCCGGACTCGCCTGACGACCTCGTGCACGATAGGCATCGCCGCAGGTCAGCGGCTTGCGTCGTCGCGGCGCCCGAGCCGTTGACCTGCACGGATGCAGCGACGTCTCCTATCGTGCGTCGGCGGGACGGACAGCGCTGCGGCCCCGTTGCAGCGTCCGCCCCGCCGAGGTGCGGTACGCCAAGGTGCGGTACGCCGAGGAACTGGCCGGGCTCCGGCCGCTGACCGTGATTCACGGCCGCCGGGCTGGAGCTCAGCCTCGCGCCGCGCAGCGGTTGTCGTCGGGGGCCCGCAGGCGGGACCAGCCGCTGCCCGTTGGAGGAACTCACTCGCAGGGGGCGCGGCGCCACCGCGACGCCTGGCCGGCGGCTCAGCTCCATGTCCTGGTCAGCAGCGAGTTCCTGGCAGCGGAGGACCGGATCCGGCCTGATCCGGTCCGAACCGAACCGGTCCGAACCGGTCCGAACCGGTCCGGAACAGGCCCGACCCAGAGGCTCTAATGCAGATACGAGAGCTCCGGATGGGCCTTCGTGTAGCCGTCGACCAGCCGGCGGGCGACCGAGACGGAGTCGACCAGCGGATGCAGCGCGAAGGCCCGGACGGCATCGGTGCGTGATCCGCTCGCTGCCGCGTCGAGCACCGCGCGTTCCACGGCCTTCACCGCAGTGACCAGCCCGGCAGCGTGGTACGGGAGCGGATCGACGGCGACGGGACGGGCGCCGTTCGCGTCGACGAGACACGGCACCTCGATGACGGCGTCCGCGTCGAGCACCGAAAGGGTGGTGCGGTTGCGGACGTTGAGGATGAGGGACGTCTGTTCGTTCCGGGCGACGGCGCGCATGAGGGCGAGCGCGACCTGCTCGTAGCCACCGGAGTCCAGATCGCTCTCGTCCCGCTCACCCGCCCCCGCGACCTCACGGTTCTCCGACATGTACGTCGCCTCGCGCTCGGCGCGGGTGCGGTCCCAGGTGGCCAGCGCGGGCGTGGCCGGGTCCTTCATCCGGCCGTAGAAACCCTCCTGCTGTTCGCGGAGAAAGGCCCCGCGGGTCTGCTCCGCCTCCTGGTAGGCATGGACGGCCTCACGGTTGAAGTAGTAGTAGTGCAGGTACTCGTTGGGGACCGAGCCCAGGGAGCGCAGCCAGTCGGCGCCGAAGAGCCGGCCTTCCTCGAAGGAGCCGAGCAGTTCCCGGTCGGCGAGCAGGCGCGGGAGTTCGTCGCGGCCCTCGACGTACAGCCCGCGCACCCAGCCGAGGTGGTTGAGGCCGACGTAGTCGATCCGGGCCCGGTCGGGGTCGGCGCCGAGCACCCGGGCGATGCGCCGGCCGAGGCCGACGGGTGAGTCACAGATCCCGATGACTCGGTCGCCGAGGTGACGGGACATGGCCTCGGTGACCAGGCCTGCGGGGTTGGTGAAGTTGATGACCCAGGCCTGCGGGGCGAGCCGGGCGATGCGCCGGGCCAGATCGACGGCGACCGGCACGGTGCGCAGCCCGTAGGCGATTCCGCCCGCGCCGACCGTCTCCTGGCCGAGCACGCCCTCGTCGAGGGCCACCCGTTCGTCCGCGGCCCGGCCCGCGAGGCCGCCCACCCGGATCGCCGAGAAGACGAAGTCGGCGCCGCGCAGGGCCTCGTCCAGTTCGGTGGTGGCGACGACGGCGGGCGCGTCCGGGATTCCCTCGGCCTGCTCGGTGAGGACCCGGGCCACGGCAGTGAGCCGGTCGACATCCGTGTCGTAGAGGGTGACGGCCGAGACGCGGCCCTCGGCGTGGTCGGCGAGCAGCGCCCCGTACACCAGTGGTACCCGGAATCCGCCGCCGCCCAGAATTGTCAGCTTCACGCTTCCGCATGGTACGTGGGGTGATCGCGCGGGGCACCGAGCGACCGGCAGGTCTGTCCCCGTGGTCAGTGCGTCCGGACCACGAGCACAGGCCGACCGGTGCGCCCGGACCACGGGGACGGCCCGGCAGCGGGGACCCGCGGGTCCGCCTCCACCGGGCTGTCGTTGTCAGGCGCTCCCGGGTCAGTAGCCGTTCCACCAGCGGGTCACGACGCGCCACAGCCTGGCCGGGGCCGCGGGCCTGCGCTGCTGCGGGATCATTCCTGTCGCGGAGCCGCCGCCCGACCCTCCGTCGACGGATCCGTCGACGGCGACGGTCGCCCCCGCCGGGCCCGCACCGGCCGCTGCGCGGGCCGGTTCCGCCGGGACCGGGGCGCGTACCGGGGTCGGTGCCGTGTGCCGTACCGCGGAGTGCACCTCCCAGTCCTGGCGCGACGGGTTCGGCTTGCCCATGGAGGGCGGTTCCCGGTCGTCCTGCGGGGGGCGCGGCGCGAAATCGGCGGGGAGTTCCACCAGGTGGCGGCCCATGAAGTTGCCGACCCACCGGAGTTCGCTCTCGTCGACGGAGAGTTCGAGGTCGGGCAGGCGCATCAGCAGGGCGTCGACGCCCACGTCCGCGATGGCGCGTCCGATGTCCTGACCCGGGCACTCGTGGGGTCCGCCACTGAACGCGAGGTGGGCGCGGTTGCCCTCCATGCTGGCGTTCAGGTCGGGCCGTACCACCGGGTCGGTGTTGGCCGGGGCGATACCGATGATCAGCGCGTCGCCCGCCTTGATGCGCTGCCCGCCCAGCTCCGTGTCGCCCACCGCCCACCGGCCGAAGACCGCGGTCAACGGCGGTTCGTCCCACAGGGTCTGCTCGACCGCCTCGGGGACGGTCATGTGGCCGCCGCTGAGCCGGGCCCGGAAGCGCGGATCGGTGAGCACCATGCGGAGCACGTTGGCGATCAGGTTGGTGGTCGCTTCGTAGGCGGAGATCAGGATGACCCGCAGATGCTCGGCCAGTTCCTTGTCGTTCATCTCGGCCGGGTGCTCGACGAGCCAGGTGGCGAAGTCGTCCGCGGGTTCGCGGCGGCGCCGCTCGACGAGGCGGTTCAGCGTGTCCAGCACATAGGCGTTGCTCTCGACTGCGGTCGCGGTGCCCCTGGTCATGTCGCGGGCGGCCTGCACCATCCGGTCGTTGTACTCCTCGGGCATGCCGATGATCGCGCACAGCACCATCATGGGCAGCCGCTCGGCGAACTGGCTCACCAGGTCGGTGCGGCCCTCCCGGCAGAATTCGTTGACGAGCCGGCTGCTGTAGCGGTTGACGTGGCGCCGCACGCCACGGGTGTCGATCCGGCTCATGGCGTCGGTGACAGCGCCACGCTGACGCTCATGGGTGGCGCCGTCGGCGAAGACGCAGACCGGCTGCCAGGTGAAGATCGGGGCCAGCGGGTGGTCCGGTGCGACAGTGCCGTCCTGCAGGGCCCGCCAGCGGCGCGAGTCGCGGGAGAACTGCGAGGGCGTACGGGTCATGTGCAGGTTCTCGCTGTGCCCGAGGACGAGCCAGGCGGGTACGTCGCCGTGCAGCAGTACGGGTGCCACCGAGCCGTGTTCGGCGCGCAGTTTCCCGTACAGGCCGTGTGGGTCCTGTTCGGCCTCGGGGCCGTAGAGCCGTCGCAGGCCACCGGGGCCGATGCCGAGGCCGTGGGCCGGGCACTCGGGGGGCGGAACCGGCCCCGTGGCCTCGCCGGGCTCGTAGTGGAATGGGGTTGTCACGATCGCTCCAGGGATCAGGCTGCCAAGGGCCGGACGAATGGGGTACGCGGTGGGGGCGCGCGGATCGGTTGCGGGCTGGGCGTGCGGGCATCGCGTGCGGCGACGTCAGCCGAGCGGGACGGCCAGGCTGTGCAGATAGCGCATCAACGTCATGAGCACATCGCGGCTGGAGGCGCGCAGCCGGGCGTCGCAGTCGATCATCGGGACCTCGTCCGGCAGGTCCAGGGCGCTGCGCAGCGCCTCGACGGGATGGTTCGGCGCATCGGGGAAGGTGTTGACGGCGACGACGAACGGCACACCGCGCTCCTCCAGCCGCCCGATGACGTCGAAGCTGACTTCGAGCCGGCGGGTGTCGATGAGCACGACGGCGCCGAGTGCGCCCTCGAACAGTCCGTTCCACAGGAACCAGAAGCGCTCCTGGCCCGGGGTGCCGAACAGGTAGAGGATCAGCTCCTGGCTGATGCTGATCCGGCCGAAGTCCATGGCGACGGTGGTGGCGGTCTTGCTCTCCACCCCGAAGTTGTCGTCCACGCCGACGCCGGCCTGGGTCATGGTCTCTTCGGTGGTCAGCGGCCGGATCTCGCTGACCGAGCCGACCATGGTCGTCTTGCCGACCCCGAACCCGCCGACGATCACGACCTTCACCGCGGCGGTGGCCGTGGTGGGGAGGACGTCCTCGCTCCGGGGGCCCGTGATCGTGTCAGAGCTTCTGAAGTCCATGCATCACCGCTTCGAGGAGGGACCTGTCCGGGAGGGTCGCGCGGACGATGGGCGCGCGCGATTCGATCAGTTCCGTGGCGAGCAGTTCGGTGAGGAGCGAGGTCACCACGCTGAAGGGCAGGCTGAGGTAGGCGGAGATCTCGGCGACGGATAACGGTGCCTGGCAGAGCCGCAGGATCACGGCCTGCTCGGGCTGGACCGTCGGTTTCGGTTGCGACTTCGAGACCACCATCGTGACCAGGTCGAGCGCTGCCCGCTCGCTGCCGTCGGGATCGCCGGTGATGACGTACAGCCGTTCCGGATCGCTCAGTGCCGGATCGGCCTTGCGGCGTTCTCGTCGGGAAGAACTCATCCGGCCTGCCCGTCGTGTCGGGGCGGGCTCGTGAGGTGGGCGCCGATGCGTACGACCATGTCGCGCATCCGCGCTCCGACGAGTCCCGCGTCGACCGTCTCACCGGCGAGCACCGCGAGATAGGCGCCGGCACCCGCGGCCATCAGATAGAAGAAGCCGCCGGTCACCTCGATGACGACGAGCCGCATTCTGCCGTCGCTGTACGGGATTTCCGAGGCGACCGCGGCGGCCAGGCTCTGCAGCCCGGCGCAGGCCGCCGCGAGCCGGTCGGCGACGTCGGGGTCGCCGCCGTGCCGGGCGATGCGCAGGCCGTCCGCGGAGAGCACGACGATCTGATGGATGTCGGGGACGTCGTCGGCGAGCTCTTTGAGCATCCAGTCCATGTTGCCCCGCTGCTGGATCACTTCAGGTCTCCCTTGTCCCACGTATCGTCAGAGTCTTCGTCTGCCCTGGGCTCCTGGGGCGTGCCGTTGGCGGCCTTGGTGAACGCCTCCAGCCAGATCCCGGGCGGCGGTTCCTTGCCGTTGGCCTGGCCGTTGCCGTTGCTCCGGCCGGCACCGGATTCCGTGGTCTGGGCGGGAAGGTTGTGCGAACCCAGCGGTGCACGGCCGCGGCTGCGACGCTGCGGGAGTCCGCCCGAGGTCCACTCGGTCACCACCGGGACGTCGTCCGCCATGGCGACGGCCGGGGCGGCCGGGCGGGTGTCGGGTGCGACCGGTCCGGTGGCCGGGCGGGCGGCGACGGGCTGCGGCTTGCGATGGGAGCTGCGGGCCGGGACGACGTGCTTCATGTCCGCGAGGTCGATGTCGCTGGTGGGCCGCGACGTGGCGCCGATGCCGTGGGCGATACCGGGAGCGGGTCCGGTGGTGATCATGGCACGGGGCACGATGAGCACGGCCCGGACACCGCCGTACGCGGACTGCCGCAGGGAGACCTGCAGGTCGTACATCCGCGACAGCCGGCCGACGACCGCCATACCGAGGCGGGGTGACTCACCGAGGTCGTTCATGCTGGAGCCGGCCTGAGCCCTGGCGAGCATGTTCTCGGCCCGGGCCCGGGCCTCCTCGCTGAGACTGACGCCGCCGTCCTCGATCTCGATGGCGATGCCGGTCTGGACCTCGACGGCGGTGACGTGCACGCGGGTCTGCGGCGGCGAGTACCGGGTGGCGTTGTCGAGGAGTTCGGCGCAGGCGTGGATGAGCGGTTCGACCGCGGTGCCGATGATGGCCACCTTGGCGATCGAGTGCAGATCGACGCGCGGGTATTCCAGGATGCGCGACATGGCGCCACGCAACACGCTGAACAGCGGTACGGGCTTGGGCCACTGACGGCTGGGGCGGGCGCCGCCGAGCACCGCGATGGAGTCGGCCAGCCGGCCGATCAGCGCGGTGCCGTGGTCGATGCGGAGGAGGTCGTCGAAGACGTCGGGGTTGCGTCCGTGGTGCTCCTCCATCTCCCGCAGTTCGCTGGCCTGCCGGTGGACGATCGCCTGGACACGACGGGCGACGTTGACGAAGGCGCGCTGCGCGGAGTCACGCGTCGCCTCCTCGTTGTCGATGATGTCCAGCACGGTGTAGACGAGGGCGCGCTGCGCGTCGGGGAGATGTCGGTAGGCCTCGTCGCCGTCCACGACGTCCCGCAGCACCTCGTCGGGCGAATTGCCCACGCGCAGACGGTGGATCGCCGCGGGGAGGAGCTCCTTGCTGATCCGCACGGTCTCTTCGTCGTGATTGGCGATGCGCCGCTCCAGTGCGGTGACGCGCTGCTCGTAGTGGGCGCGCTGCCGCCGGATCCTGCGTGAGCGGCGGGCGAGTTCGGCGGTGAGCACGGCGACCACGACGGTGGCGAAGACGCCGCACCAGACGACTGGTATCCGCGCGGCCTCGGCAACCAGCGCCACGGCGGCCGCGGTTGCTCCGGCCATCACGACGACGGGCAGCAACACGGCGCGGACGACAGGTGTTTCTCGGTCGATCGGCGGTGATTCGACACGAACCATCTAAAACCTCTGGCGGTTGATTCGGGAGGTAATCAGGAGGTACGGCGCTTGCAGGGCAGTAGGGAACAAGCGCTCGAATTCATATCAACTCGGCTTCACTGTGCGTGAGCTTAGTCAGATCGAAACAGGGCTTCGGCACATTCACCCAACCCCCTGCGCGAGCGCTCCCGCGGTAATACACTCACGAGTTTTTGCACGCACCGCCAACAGACGTGTGCGGGGAGTGACGAGGTGGAGGGAGTGGAGCAAATCGCCTGCGCTTGTCCTCTCCTGAGGGACGGAAGCGAGCCAATCGCCGAGCGCCGACCGGCTCTCCCCGCTCAAGCAGTACGGCAATCAGCACCGCAAGCAGTACGGTCAAGGCGTGATCTGCCGAGCAATCCGACTTCAGGGCGATCCTTCATGTCCCACAGGGAGGGACAAGGGCACATGTGATCGAAGCGGATCGAAAGGAGCAGATTCATGACCACCGCAAGGGTGCAGCGCAATCCGGGGCACGAAGGGGAACACACATCTCATGGGGCCGACGCGGGGCTACACCATCGAATCCCTCGACACCGGCCTCCGGCTGATGCGGCTGTTCCTCACCCATGACTCACTGACCGTCTCCGAGGCGGCCGACCTGCTCTCCATCGGCCGCTCCACCGCCCACCGGGTCCTCAGCACCCTGGAGGGGCGCGGATTCGCGATCCGGGAGGCGTCGGGGCGGGGCTACTCGGCCGGTCCCGAGCTGGTGCGGCTGGGCCGCCCGGCCGGGTTCGGGGCCCCCGTCCGGGAACAGGTCGGTGCGGTACTGGAGGACGCCCTGCTGCGTACGGGTGAAACCGTGCTGAGCGCCGCCCTGATCGGCGATCAGGTCATCGTCACCGACGGCCGGGAGTCCTGCCATCCGGTGCGGGTCATGCTGGAGCGGGACCGCACCCGCCCCGCGCACGCCACGGCAGGCGGCAAGTTACTGCTCTCCCGGATGACCACCGAACAGGTCTGCGCCGTGTTTCCGCGGGAGCGGCTGGACGCGGTCACCCCTCACACGCTCACCTCCCGGCCGGAGCTCCTCGCCGAACTGGCCCGGACCCGTGAGCGCGGATACGCGCTCAGTCGCGGCGAGTCGGTGCAGGGCATGAACGCGGTCGCCGTACCTCTGACCGGTTCCACCTGGCGTGACCGGCTGGCACTGGCTGCGTGCTCACCGGCCGGCCGCGGCGACGACGAGGCACTGGAGCGCCGCGCCGGGGAGTTGCTCCGCTCCGCCGCGCTGTCCGGCACGACCTAGTAGCCCGGCGACTGTCCCGCACGGCCGAGTAGCCCGGCGGCTGTCCGGAACGACCGGGTGGCCGGCAGCACGCCGGGTAGCCCGGCGGGTCAGCGGCGGGCGCCGCCGATGCGGCCCTCCAGCTGGACCAGCAGCTCGCTGAGTTGTGCGCTGAGCCGGTCGCGGGACTCCGCGTCGAGACCGGAGAGCAACGCGCGTTCGTACGCGAGCTGCTTGGGCAGCAGTCCGTCGACCAGTTCGCGACCCTCGTCGGTGAGGCGGACGAGCGCGACCCTGCGGTCCCGCGCGTCGCTGCGGCGGTCGATCAGGCCGCTCTCCTGGAGGACCCGGAGGCGTTTGGTGACGGCGGCGCCGGAGGAGAACGTCTCCCTGGCCAGTTCGCCCGGGGTGAGTTCACGGCCGGTTCGCCGCACGGCGCCCAGCAGGTCGAACTCGGCGCGGGTCAGTCCGGCCGCCCGCAGCGGCGCGTCCTCGGCCTGCTGGAGCAGGGCGGAGCAGCGGTTGATGCGGCCGATGAGTTCCATCGGCCCGGTGTCGAGTTCCGGGTTCACGGCCTGCCACTGCCGTACCACCGAGGCCACGATGTCGTCGGTCACACCGCTCCGTTCTCCTGGGCCGGGGCGATCATCCCCTGCCGTGTCGCTGTCGCCGCGAGCGTACGGTGTCCGGCCTGCTCGGCCGCGAGCACCGCCTCCTGCGGCAGGGCGCGCTGCCACCATTCACCGGCCGCTGTGTCGTCCGCCTCGCGCAGTTCGACCAGGGATCCGGTGAGCCTGCGGCGTGCCGCGTCCAGCGCGGCGGGCGTGGGCGTGGGGGCCGCGAGGGTCTGCACCGCGTGGGCGCGGGCCTGCTCGGCGGCGGCCAGGGCCTTCTCGACGCGGCCGGTGGCGCGGCGGTTGGTGACGAGCGCCGCGGCGAGGAATCCGACGGCGGCACCGATGACGGTGTCGAGGACCCGGTCGCCGATGAGTTCGCCGGCCGGGTGGCTGCCTGCGTACTCCAGGACGAGCAGCGCCATCGGGGTGACGGCCACGGAGCCGAGCCAGTAGTTGCGGGTGATCAGGGCCTCGGCGGCGAACCCGAAGAGGAGGCAGAAGCCGATCAGGGCCAGCGGGTCCATCCTGGCGACGGGGAGCACGGCCGCGAAGACCAGGACGCCGAGCAGGTTGCCGAGGGTGCGCTGCAGGGTGCGGTTCCAGGAGAGCGTGACGTTGGCCTGGTAGAGCGAGGCGGCGGTCACGATCGCCCAGTAGGGGCGGCCGACGCCGGCTGCGGAGCAGATGTACCCGGCCAGGGCGCAGCCGATGAGTGTGCGGGCCGCGACCGGCAGCAGCGGGGAGCCGGGGGCGAGGCGGTGCACCAGGGCGCGCAGGGCCCCGCTGTGGGAGGTGCGGCGCCGGGCTGCGCGTTCGGCGTCGACACCGAAGAGTTCGGCGGCGGTTCCGGGGGCGGGCGCGGGTGTGGGGACGGGACCGCGGGACCGCGTCTGCCGGGCCCACTCGCGGAGCCGGCCGGCGTACTCGGCCGTGTCCCCCGCGCTCGCGGAGAGCGCGGTTTCGGCGTGGACGACAAGGCGTTCCAGGGCGCTGCGTACGGGGGTGGGCCGTCCGGCGGCGAGGAGGGTCTGCCAGGCCGCGTGCACGGCGGCGACCGCGGCGCGGCGGGTTCGGTGGTCCGGCTCGGCGACGTAGGCCGCTGCGGCGTTCAGGGCGCGGGCCGTGGCGCGGCGCTCGGGTCCCTCGCGGCGGACCAGAGCGGGGGCGACGGTGACGAGCCAGGACACCGCACCGGCGCCGAGGGTCAGGGCGAGGTGGCCCGGCACCTGGCCGATCTCCTGCGGGGTGAACAGGGCGGCGGAGCTGACGAAGGTGAAGATCACCGGTCCGGGGGGTCCGATGCGGGTGGCGTCACAGAGCAGCTTCTGGCCGGCGGCCAGGAGTGCGCCGACGGCGATCAGGACCGCGGTCGAACCGGTCAGTGAGGCCGTGACCAGGGAGACCGCCAGGCCGGCGAGCATGCCGAGGACGACTCCGACGACGGTCCTGGCGCGGCGGGCGTACGGCAGATTGTGGCCGTACAGGGCACAGAGCGAGCCGGCCATCGTGTACATCACGAGGTCGAGGCGGTCCAGGGAGTACAGCACCAGGTTGGGGATGGCCGTGGCCACCACCACGCTGATCGCCGGCTTGAACCACATGTCCGAGGGCCGGGCCAGGCGCAACGGCGCCGCCAGCGTGATTCTGCGGACGGAGGGCTGCCGGGACCGGATGCTTGTATTACTCACTCAAATACTTTAGCAGGTATTACACATGTAAACGACTTAATCGAGTGGCCCCTCCCCCGATGGCCCGCCCCGGCGCACGGTCTTAGCGTTCAGCTGTGCCAGGAAGCCATGCGCACATCGAGCCACGCACGGAGGAGTCCGAATGAAACTCACCGCACCGGTGCCCGGCGGTCCCTGCTGGATCGAGCTGAGCACCTCCGACGTCCCGGCGGCCAAGTCCTTCTACACCGCTCTCTTCGGCTGGCAGACCGAGACGGATCCTCGCGAGGAGGCCGGTGGCTACACCATGGCGCACCTGGGGGACGCCCGGGTCGCGGCACTCAGCCCCGTGTACCGGCCCGGGCAGCCGCCGGCCTGGACGGTCTCGTTCGCCGTGGAGGACGCGGACTCGGTGGCCGAGAAGGCGAAGGCAGCAGGCGGCTCGCTGCTGGCCGGCCCGATGGAGGTCTTCGAGGAGGGCAGGTTCGCCGTCCTCGCGGACCCGTCCGGTGCGGTGTTCTCCCTGTGGCAGGGCCGCGCTTTCGCCGGCGCCGACCTGTTCAACGAACCGGGCGCGCTGGGCTGGACCGAGCTCGTCACCCGCGAGAGGGAGCAGGCGCTCGCCTTCTACGCCGACGTCTTCGGCTGGACGGCCAGGGCCTCGGAGACGTACCCGCAGTGGGGTGTCGGCGGGGAGGACTTCGGCGGCCTGCTGACGATGGACGAGAACGTCCCGCCCGAGGTGCCGCCGCACTGGCTGCCGTACATCGCCGTCGCGGACGTCGACGCGACCGCGGCCACTGCGCAGAGCGGGGGCGGTGACCTGCTGATGCCCCCGACGGACATCGCGCACAGCCGCAGGATCGCCTTGGTGCGCGACCCGCAGGGCGCCGTGTTCGGCATCTACCGGGCGGGCGACGAGGAGCAGTCGCGGCCTGGATAGTCTCCCCGCACGGAACAGGGAGGCAACGGTGAGCGGGATGAGCACGGACGACCGGGACCACGAGTGGGCCAACACCCGTGCGTGGGTGGACGACGGGCTGCCCGCAGGCACGCGCGTCGTCGCCGCCGAGCGGCTGCGCGGTGGCTGGACCTCGCAGATGCGGCAGCTGAGCATCACCGGCGGTGAGGCCCCCGGACGCCTGGTGCTGCGCTCCTTCGTCAAACCGTTCTTCGTCCGGCACGCGGAGGGCCTGCTCACCCGCGAGGCCGACGTGCTGGCACTGCTGGGCCGTACGGATGTGCCGGCGGCGGTCCTTCACGGGGTGGACGCGACGGCAGCGCACTGCGATCACCCGTCGCTGCTGATGTCCCTGCTGCCCGGAACCGTGCGCCTGTCCGACGAGGGAGCCGGCTCCCGTGCCGAGCTGCTGGCCGGCCAACTGGTCCGCATCCACCGGGTCCGGGTCACCGCGCAGAACCGGCCCCGCACCTACGAAGCCTGGACCGCGCCCGACCGGGTGCGCGTGCCGGAGGCCACGGCACGGCCCGAGCTGTGGCGACGGGCCGTCGACATCATCCGCCGCGACGCACCGGAGTACCGGCCCCGCTTCCTCCACCGCGACTTCCATCCGGGCAACGTGCTGTTCGACGGGGAGGGCGACTCACTGCGCGTCACCGGCGTCGTCGACTGGGTGGAGACGTCGTGGGGTCCTGCGGACCTGGACGTGGCCCACTGCTCGACGGCGCTGGCCCTGCTGCACGGTGCCGGTTCCGGCATGGCGTTCGCCGACGCCTATCTCGGCGCGGGCGGCCTGCTGGCCAAGGAGGCCGGCGACCATCTCTACTGGCGCCTGCTGGACGCGCTCGCCTTCGCCCCCGACGCCGAGAAGGTGGCCGGCCCCTGGCGTGAACTGGGACGGGACGACCTGACGCCCGAGCTGCTGACCCGGCGGCTGGAGGAGTACGTGCAGGAGCTGTTCCTCCGCTACGGCTGAGAGCCGCCCGCTCCGGCGTTCCGCCCCGCCGCCGGGCGGAACGCCGCCGTCAGCCGCTGTGTGTTCGTCCGTCACCTGGACGTGGTCCCCGATGCCGACCACGAGGACTCGCGTACCCGGTTCGATCGGGCGCCGGCGGTGGAGGAGCCCGCCGGCGCAGCAGAGCGTGTCGCCCCGCTCCAGGCAGTAGAAGTCGCCGGGCCCCCTGCGCCGGTCTGCTGCCGGTACTCGCCGCGGAGATGTACGCGGGCCTGCCGGTGCGGGCGCGGACCGTCTTCGGCAGCGGCGTGGCCGCCGGGGCCCTGGCCGCGGCGATCCTCGCCGCGGTGTTCTCCAGGCCGGGGCCGCCCGACGGCGGACGAGACCGCCCGCGCCCCTCACACAGTCGTGTGGGGAGCGCGGGCGGTTGTGCGTACGGGAGGGGCCGGAAGATCAGCCGAAACCGCGGGCGTCCTGCTTGAGGGCCGTGTCCACGGTCAGCGCCGTCGCCACCACGAGGCTCAGCAGCGGCTCGGGCAGCTGGTAGTGGATCTGCAGCACGTAGTTGTCCGCCGTGGTGAACAGCGTCTTCGCGAGGCCTTCCCAGGTCTTGGTGATCCGGGCTATCTCGGCCTCGTTGTGGTCGACGATCGCGAAGTTCCAGGCGCGCCAGTTCTCGGCCTTGATCGCGCCGATCTGCCGGCCGTCGACCATGATCGCGAAATTGATCTTGCCGATGGCGTTCTGCTGGACGATCTCGCCGACCGGCTGCCCGTCGGGGCGCTGCACGATGACCTTGGACTTGATGAACTTCGCCGGGCGGGTCAGCAGCAGCTGCGGCTGGCCGTACGCGTCGCGGATCTCGAGCCGGTGGGTCAGGTACTGGTCGATGCTGGTCAGGAAGCGCAGCACCTTGCGCAGCGCGCTCTGGCCGACCTGGACGACCGAACCGACGGTGTTGCCGTGCTGGTCGAAGACGCTGTACTCGTTCGTCACCTCGATCAGCTTGGCCTTCTGGTTCACGACCAGGACCTGCTGGTTGAAGAGCGAACCCGCTCCCGAGGCGGCGCCCTGCTGCTGGGGCATGCCCTGCTGCGGCACAGCGGGCTGCTGCTGTTGCATG
Source organism: Streptomyces sp. NPDC087901 (assembly GCF_044742205.1). Classification (NCBI taxonomy): domain Bacteria; kingdom Bacillati; phylum Actinomycetota; class Actinomycetes; order Kitasatosporales; family Streptomycetaceae; genus Streptomyces; species Streptomyces sp. NPDC087901. The sequence continues at coordinate 639,806 of NZ_JBIUUC010000002.1, read as the reverse complement.
CCCTGCTGCGGCACCGCCGCCTGCTGCTGGGCACCCTGCTGGTGCTGCTGCGGGGCGGCCTGCTGCTGTACCTGGGCGGGCGCCTGAGCCTGCTGCTGCCCGCCGGCCGGATTGGTGTGCTCGGTCCACTGGGAACCGTCCCAGTAGCGCAGCAGCTGGGGCGCGCCGTGCGGATCCGGATACCAGCCCGCAGATACGTTCGAGTGCGTTGTCACCGGGGCACACTATCCCGGCGCGCCGCAATGGGAACCCCTGCCCCTGGGATCCACAGCTTCACCCGTCACGGCTCACCCGGTCCCGCACTCATTGAAACTTCACACACCGGTACGATGCCGGGGTGAACTGGCTGAGCGAACGCACGGACCGGCGGCGGAGCGCCCGCGCGTCCGTGGTGCTCGGTTGGGTGTTCGTCCTGATCGCCATGGTGGCGTGCTGCCCACCGGCCTCCGGCGAGACCTCGTCCCCGCATCATGGTCCCGCCTCGGCGGCCGCGCACCTCACCACCGTCACGACCACCCTCGCGGTGTCCGCGCCGGTGGTCAGGGCCGACGCCCCCGACAGTCGCGGCCCGGGAAGTTCGTGCCACGGCGCGTCCGAGCACTCCGCGCCCGTCGTGCTGCCCGGCCAGCCCGCTCCCGCGGCGCTCCCGTCCGGCGCCGCGCCGCTCCCCTCCGCCCCGCTCACCGGCGCCGCCGCCATCCGTGGCCCGTCGAACGACGCCGTGGGCGACGTCGACCATCTGCGCCTGCAGGTTCAACGGATCTAGGACCGTCCTCGCACGTCCCGAGGACGCTCCCGCGTGCCCGCAACCCATCCGCGTCACGAACCCAAGGACCCACCATGGCCTCCGCCAAGAAGCAGAACACCCCTGCCACCGCCCGCCGCGCCAAGCTGGACGAGGCCCGCCGCAAAGAGCGGGCCCGTGAGCGCCGCAGCCGCATCATCACCATCACCGCGGCCGTCGCCGTCGTGGCCGGTCTGGTCGTCGGCGGCGGTTACCTGATGAACGCCGCCGACGAGCAGGACAAGGCCGAGACGGCCGCCAAGTCCTCGCCCGTCGAGGGCGAGAAGAGCTGGGACAAGCTCGCGCAGAACCATGTCGAGAAGAAGGTCGACTACCCGATGAACCCGCCGGTCGGCGGCGATCACAACCCGGTGTGGATGAACTGCGACGCGGATGTCTACACCAAGGAGATACCGAAGGAGAACGCGGTCCACTCGCTGGAGCACGGCGCCGTCTGGGTCACGTACACGAGCAAGGCGGACCCGGCCGACGTCAAGAAGCTCGAAAAGAAGGTCTCGGCCACCCCGTACTCCCTGATGAGTCCGCTGGAGGACCAGGGGTCCCCGCTGATGCTCAGCGCCTGGGGCAAGCAGCTGGCCGTGAAGAGCGCCGCCGACGCACGCGTGGCGCAGTTCTTCACGAAGTACGTCCAGGGCCCGCAGACCCCGGAGCCGGGCGCCGCCTGCTCCGGCGGGATCGCCAAGTGACGTCCGCGGCCCGTGCGTCACGGCCGATGGTGCTGGCCGGCGGGGCGGTTCTGCTGCTCGCGCTCGGTCTGGTCGTACTGATGCTCGTACGCCCTTCCTCGTCGGCCCCCGCCACCGCGACGTCCACGGCGGCTCCCGCCGAGACCTCGGCCGATGTCGGATTCGCGCGCGACATGGCGGTCCACCATCAGCAGGCGGTCGAGATGTCGTTCATCGTCCGGGACCGCACCTCCGACGTGGCGGTGCGCCGGCTCGCGTACGACATCATCAACACCCAGGCCAACCAGCGCGGCATGATGCTGGGCTGGCTGGAGACGTGGGGGCGGGCGAAGAGCTCCCCCGGGCCGCCCATGGCGTGGATGGGGCATGACATCACCCCGCGCGGAGACGGCGCGCTGATGCCCGGCATGGCGACCGACGCCGAACTCGACGCGCTGCGGGCGGCCGAGGGCAGAGATGCCGAGGTGCGCTTCCTGAAGCTGATGACCGCACATCACCGTGCCGGGGCGGAGATGGCGCAGGCGGCCGCCACCGCTGCGGGCACCGACGAGATCCGGAACCTGGCCTCGGGCATGGTCCTGGGCCAGCAGTCGGAGATCGCGCTCATGGCGGACATGCTCAAGGAGCGCGGGGCCACAGCCTGAACCGCCGCCGGGTCCCGGTCGCGCCCCCCGCGCGGCCGGGGCCCGGTCTGCCCGCATCGCGACCGTACTGACGTACGGGATCGCATAGGCTCGGGACCGATATGAAGAGCAACCTCACGCCGCTGGGGCCCAAGGCCGACAAGGACACCGTCCGGCGCAGCAACCTCAGCCTCGTGCTGCGGGCCGTCCGCGACGAGGGCGAGGGCGAGGCGACCCGGGCCGGGGTCGCCGCGCGGGTGGGGCTGACCCGGGCCGCCGTGTCCTCGCTCGTCGAGCAGCTGCTCGACAGCGGGTTCCTCACGGAGTCGGGCAAGACGTTCAGCGGCCAGGCCGGCCGGCCCGGAACCGCGCTCAAGACGGCCCGCACCGGGCCGGCCGGGCTCGGCGTCGAGGTCAACATCGACTATGTGTCGGTGGTGGTCGTCGATCTGGCCGGAACCGGCCGGGTCCGGCTCACCGAGCACCTGGACAACCGGGGGGCGCCGCCCGCCGAGGTGCTGGCGCGGGCGGCCCGGATCGCCGCGCGCACCCTGGAGTCGGCGCGCGAACAGGAACTGTTCCCGGTCGGCGTCGCCCTGGCGCTGCCGGGTCTGGTCTCCGGCGGCTCGGTGCGCCAGGCCCCGAACCTGGGCTGGAACCAGGTGCCCGCCGAGGAACTGTTCGCCGCCGCACTGGCCGCCGAACGCCCCGGTCACGAGGCGCTGAAGGTGAGCTCGGAGAACGAGGCGAATCTCGCGGCACTGGCCGAGCTGTGGTTCGGCGGACTGGGGCGCGTCCGGAGCTTCCTCTATCTGACCGGTGAGATCGGCGTCGGTGGCGCCCTGGTCGTCAACGGCGAACTGCTGCGCGGTGCGCACGGCTTCGCCGGGGAGATCGGGCATGTGGTGGTGGACACGGCGGGACCGCAGTGCCGCTGCGGCTCGCGCGGCTGCCTGGAGCAGTACGCGGGGCAGGCGGCGCTCCTGCGGGCGGCCGGGATCGAGGAGACCGGCAGCGGAATCGGGGTCGCCGAGCTGGAGCGGCGCACCCGGGCCGGGGACGAGCGGTCGGTGGCCGCGGTCGCCGAGGCGGGCCGGAAACTGGGCCGGGTGCTGTCGGGGGCGGTCAATCTGCTGGACCCCGACGCGGTGGTGCTCGGTGGGATCTACCGGAACCTGATGCCGTGGCTGGCACCGTCGGCCGACGAGGAGCTGACGGACCGGGTGGTCTCCGGGCTGTGGTCACCGGGCAGCGCCCGGCTGCGCGCCTCGTCCGTCGCGGGTGACGCGGCACGGGGCGCGGCGGCGCTGGTGATGACGGACGTGCTGGCCGATCCGGTGGCGTACGCGGGGCGGGCACGGGTCTGATCGAACGGGCCGGACACACGGAGAGGGGGACCGCCGCGCAGTGCGCGTCCGTCCCCCTCTTGTCACCGCCGTCGCGTGTCCCGCCGGGTCAGCGGACGCCGAGCAGGTGGTCCATCGCCAGCTGGTCCAGCGCCTCGAACGCCATGCCGCGCTCCGCCGCGGCGGTCACGTCGAAGTCCTCGAAGGCCGAGCGGTCGGCCAGCAGACCCGCCACGCCGTCCTCGGCGGTGCGCTGGGCCAGCTCGTCCAGGCGGGACGCGCGCAGCGCCTCCTGTACCGCAGGGTCGGCGCGGAAGGCGGCGGCGCGCTCCTTGAGGATCAGGTAGTTGCGCATGCAGCCCGCGGCCGAGGCCCAGACACCGTCGTAGTCCTCGGTCCGCGGCGGCTTGAAGTCGAAGTGGCGCGGGCCCGCGTAGTCCGAGTTCTCCAGCAGGTCGACGAGCCAGAAGGCCTGGCGCAGGTCGCCGGCGCCGAAGCGGAGGTCCTGGTCGTACTTGATGCCGGACTGGCCGTTGAGGTCGATGTGGAAGAGCTTGCCGGCCCACAGGGCCTGGGCGATGCCGTGGGCGAAGTTCAGCCCGGCCATCTGCTCGTGGCCGACCTCGGGGTTCACGCCCACCATCTCGGGGCGCTCCAGGCGCTCGATGAAGGCGAGGGCGTGGCCGATGGTGGGGAGCAGGATGTCGCCGCGGGGCTCGTTCGGCTTGGGCTCGATCGCGAACTTGAGGTCGTAGCCCTGCTCGGTGACGTAGTCGCCCAGCAGGTCGAAGGCCTCCTTCATGCGGTCGAGCGCGACGCGGATGTCCTTGGCGGCGCCCGACTCGGAGCCCTCGCGGCCGCCCCAGGCGACGTAGGTGGTGGCGCCGAGCTCGACGGCGAGGTCGATGTTGCGCAGCGTCTTGCGCAGGGCGTAGCGACGGACGTCGCGGTCGTTCGCGGTGAACGCGCCGTCCTTGAAGACGGGGTGGGTGAAGAGGTTCGTCGTCGCCATGGGAACGACGAGTCCGGCCGCGTCCAGCGACTGCCGGAACCGCTTCACGATGCCTTCGCGCTCGGAGTCCGTCGAGCCGAACGGGATCAGGTCGTCGTCGTGGAAGGTCACGCCGTACGCGCCCAGCTCCGCGAGCCGCTTGACGGAGTCGACCGGGTCGATCGGCTCCCGGGTCGCGTCCCCGAACGGGTCGCGGCCCTGCCAGCCCACGGTCCACAGACCGAAGGTGAACTTGTCCTGCGGGGTGGGCGTGAAGCTTTCCGTCATGGTCGAGCCGCCTTCGGTGCCGTGGGTCCGCAGCCGGTCGAGCGGCCGAACCTCAATTTGTTCACTGTCATGACTAATCATGCACGGAGCACCCCTCCGACGTAACCCCCCGTCCCGGGAAATCCGGAGCGGCCCCTGTTCCGAACGGACTCCATCGCGTAATTTGTTCACCGCACGATCAAATCCCGGCGACGCGAGAGCCCGCAGTGTGAGGGTCCCGGGCCGGGAACCCCCTGAGCCAGAGAATGAGGTCAGCCATGCCGCCGCATGAGGTCGTCATCGGTGTGGACAGCTCCACCCAGTCCACCAAGGCCGCGTTCGTCGACACCGCCACCGGCCGGCTGCTCGCCGTCGGCCGTGCTCCGCATGTCGTCACCGGCGAGAACGGGGCCCGCGAGACGGATCCCGAGGTGTGGTGGCAGGCGCTGCGCGATGCGGTCGCCGCCGGACTGAAGGAGTCCGGCGTCGCCGTCGCCGACATCACCGGGATCGCCGTCGCCGGGCAGCAGCACGGACTGGTCGTCCTCGACGGCGCGGGCCGCCCGCTACGCCCTGCCCTCCTCTGGAACGACACCCGCTCCGCCCCGCAGGCCGCCGCCCTCATCGCGGCACTGGGCGGGGCCGACGCCTGGACCGCGCGCACCGGTTCGGTGCCGGTGGCCTCGATGACCGCGTCGAAGTGGCAGTGGCTGCGGGAGAACGAACCGGAGACCGCCGCCGCGACCGCCGCGATCCGGCTCCCCCACGACTTCCTCACCGAGCGCCTCTCCGGCCGCGCCGCCACCGATCCGGGCGACGCGTCCGGTACCTGCTGGTACTCCACCGCGACCGGCTCCTACGACCCGGAGCTCCTCGCGCTCCTCGCCATCGACCCGGCATCGCTGCCGGAGGTGGCGCCCGGCGGGGCGGCGCGCGTCGGCTCACTGACGGAGGCGGCCGCCGAAACACTGGGCCTGCCCGCCGGCATCGCAGTGGCAGCGGGCACCGGTGACAACATGAGCGCCGCCGTCGGCCTCGGACTCGGCGGCGCGGGACTCCTCGACCACCCGGTCCTCAGCCTGGGCACCTCGGGCACGGTCTTCACCGCCTCCCGGGCACGGCCGGCCTCCCCCGCGCTCGCCGGCTTCGCCGCGGCGGACGGTACGTACCTGCCGCTGGCCTGCACCCTCAACTGCACGCTCGCCGTGGACAAGGTGGCCGCCCTGCTGGGCCTGGACCGCAATGACGCGGCCCCCGGCGGCGAGGCCGTGCTCCTGCCCTACCTGGACGGCGAACGCACCCCCGACCTGCCCAGCGCCGCCGGCCTCCTCACCGGTCTGCGCCACGACACCACTCCGCAGCAACTCCTGGGCGCCGCCTACGAGGGCGCGGTCGTCACCGTGCTGCGCGCGCTCGACGAACTGCTGCTGGCCTGCGGGCTGGACCCGGCCGACCCCGAGGTGGCGAACCGGCCGCTCCGGCTGATCGGAGGCGGCGCCCAGGGACGCGTCTGGGTGGACACCGTGCGCCGCCTCTCCGGGCGGCCGGTGACCGTGCCCGCCGGCGGCGAACTGGTCGCCCTGGGCGCGGCCGCGCTCGCCGCCGCGGCGGTCACGGGCGCGGACCCGGTCGCGATCGTCACCGGGTGGGACACGGGTGAAGAGGTGCACCTGGAAGCGATCGAAAGGGATGTGGCCACCTGGGAGCGGGTCAGCTCGGTCCTGGAGCGGGCGGCGGGGCCGCTGCTGGGCGCGGCCGGCTGATGCCGGCGGGCAGAGCCGACGGCACGTCCGGGCCGGTGGAGCGCACCGCCGGACCGGACCGATCCAACTGACTGACTGCCTGTCATGTCCCGTCGCGCGCCGCACACAAGCGCACGCGACGGCCACCGGCCGTTTTGGATAGCGAACTGATGTTCACTACTATCCGGCGATGATCATAAGAAGAAGGCTGACGGTCGGGGTGGGTATTCTGCTCGCCACCCTGACCGCCGGGCTCGGCTCGGCGCTCCCCGCGTCCGCCGATGAAACCCCCACCCAAGCCTCCCCCAAGGTCGAGCTGGTGCTCGACGTCAGTGGCTCCATGCGGACGCGTGACATCGACGGCCAGTCCCGGATGACCGCGGCGAAGCAGGCGTTCAACGAGGTCCTGGACGCCGTGCCCGAGCAGGTGCAGCTCGGCATCCGGACACTCGGCGCCGACTACCCGGGCGACGACCGGAAGGTCGGCTGCAAGGACACCAAGCAGCTCTACCCGGTCGGCCCGCTGGACCGCACCGAGGCCAAGACCGCGGTCGCCACCCTGGCACCCACCGGCTGGACCCCGATCGGACCGGCCCTGCTGGGGGCCGCCGACGATCTGGAGGGCGGCGACTCCACCCGCCGGATCGTGCTGATCAGCGACGGCGAGGACACCTGCGGTCCGCTCGACCCGTGCGAGGTCGCCCGTGACATCGCGGCACGCGGCATCCACCTGGTCATCGACACGCTCGGCCTGGTGCCCAACGCGAAGATCCGCCAGCAGCTCACCTGCATCGCGGAGGCCACCGGCGGCACGTACACCGCCATCCAGCACACCGATGAACTCTCCGGCCGCGTCAAGCAGTTGGTGGACCGGGCGGCAGAACCCGTCGTCACCCCGGTCGCGACCGAGGGCGCGGACAGCTGCACCGACGCCCCGCAGCTCAAGCCGGGCCTCTACACCGACCGCGAGAAGTTCGCCGAGCACCGCTGGTACCGGGTGGACGTGCTGCCCGGCCAGGAACTGCGTGCCTCGGTGAGCGTGTTCGCCGACCGCGCCGTCAACAACGACTACGGCATGCTGCTGCGTGCGGTGACCGTGCACGGCCGCGAGATCGTCAGAGGCGCGGAGTCCGGCACCGGACGCACCGACGCCATCTCCTCCGGTCTGCGCTACCCCAGGCCCGAACTGGACACGGACGGCGACGTCAAGCCGGCCGCGGAGACCGTCTGTCTCCAGGTCTCCAACTCCTTCTCCGCCCCCGCATCGGTGAAGACCGCTCCCGGCATGCCGGTCGAGCTGACGATCGACCTGGTGGACGCCCCCGACGCTGCGGCCGACGCCGCCGCGTTCGGTCTCGGCCGCGGCTGGTGGCTGCTGGGCGTGCTCGTCCTGACCGGACTGATCGCGGGCCTGCTGACCGGCTGGATCTCGCGCTGGCGCTTCGCCGTCTGGAGGACCCACTGATGTTCCGTACGAGACGCGTGCTCGCGGGTGCGCTGCTGACCGGGCTCGCCCTGCTGACCGGGGCGGGTGCCGCCGTCGCGGACGACCCGTCGTCGAGTCCGAGCCCGAGCGAGTCCGGTGACGGGTCCGGCCCCACCGAGGCGGGCACCACCTTCCGCACCGCCACGGCGCTCCAGCAGGACCAGCTCGCCACCGCCGGCGGCTCCGCCGGCGACTACCTGTACTGGGTCTTCCCGGCCGACGCCGGACAGCGGGCCACGGTCCGGGCGAAGGTCACCCTGCCGGAGAGCACCGCCCGGCACGGCGCCTCGACCTGGCAGGTGGACGTGTACGACGGGCTGCGACGCCGTCAGGCCTGCATGTACGGGAAGCAGACCGGCAAGGTCGCGGCCGACGCCGGCACCGTCGAGCTCACCTGCGTCCTGCGTACGGTCAGGGCCTGGTCCGAACCGTGGGCCAACGACCCGCTGCCCGGCAGCTACTACGTCCGCCTCACGGTCGTCGACCTGCCCTCGGCGGACCTCGGGCTGCCGGTGCGGACCGAGGTCGAGGTCACCGCGGCCGACAAGGGCGGCGCGGCCGATGTCGACGGCAGCCTCTCCGAGCCGCTGGTTCCGGGTGTGTCCTCGGTCGAGCAGGCCGCCGACGGAGCGTCGGCGGCCCCGGTCGCACTCGCGGGCGAACCCGAGGACGGCTGGTCCTCCGGCTGGTGGACCGACCGTTGGCTGTGGACGGTCGGCGGCGGGGTGCTGGGCGCGTTCGCGGCCGTCTTCGGCTACTCGCTGACGCGCGGCAGCGGCCGCCCCTCCCGGGTCCCGCCGGGCGTCTGACGACGCGTCGCCGTCGGGCGGGCCGGGCGACCGGCCCGCCAGGTGGTGCGCTGCCGGAGCGAGCCGGTCCCGACACGGGGCGAATCCGCCTCCGGCGGCGCGCGGCGCACCGAAGCACCGTCATGTGCTCCCGACTGGCAGCCTCCCGCCACCTCGAAGATCATGACCCGGTCAGGCTCAGCCCGCTCTTCGCTACGGGAGGCCCACCCCGTGTGGCAGTTCTTCGCGGACAATCCCTGGGTGGCCGTGTTCGCCGTCATCACCGTCGGCGCCCTGCTCGGAATGGTCCGGTTCGGCCCGGTGAAACTCGGCGCGGCCGGTGTCCTGTTCGTCGGCCTGCTGGTCGGGGCACTCGACAAGGACATCGCGCCCGCCGTACCGGCCGGCGTCTCGGCACTGGGTCTGGCCCTGTACGTGTACACCGTGGGTCTCGAATCGGGCCCGGCGTTCTTCCGTGAACTGCGCAGCCAGCTGGCGGTGATGGCCGGTGCGGTGGTGGCGCTCGCACTCACCGCGGTCGTGGTCGGCTATGTGGGGCACAGCGGCTTCGGGATCAGCGGGCCGTTCCTGGCCGGTGGCTACGCGGGCATCGGCACGACCACGCCGGGCCTGGCCGCCGCTCAGGAGGCCTCCGCCGATCCGGCGCAGCCCGCGGTCGGTTACGCGATCGGCTATCCGCTGGCCGTCGTCATCACCATCCTGTTCGTCTCCGCGATCGCGGCCCGCCGCCGCTGGGTGGCCCGCCGCGACCCCGGCTCCGGGCCGCCGCCCGTCCTCGTCACCCGTACGGTCCAGGTGGATCACGAGACGGCGTGGGACGAGGTACCGGGCGTCGCGGACCACCGGGTGCTGGCCAGCGAGTACCGCCCCGAGGGCGGCGACGTACAGGTGGCGCGCGGACTGGGGCGGCTGCGCCCCGGTGACCTGATCGTGCTGGTCGGCGGCGAGGACGACGTACGCACCGCGACCGAGCGGCTTGGCTCGCCCGCCCCCGTCCATCTCCTCGACAACCGGCGGACGGTCGACTACCGCCGGGTCCTGCTCACGAACCCGGCACTCGCGGGCCACACGATCGCCGAACTCGGGCTCGGCGAGCGGTACGGGGCTGCTGTCAGCCGGGTCCGTCGCGGCGATGCCGACATGCTCGCCCATGACGACCTGGTGCTCCAGCTGGACGACCGGGTACGCGTGGTCATGCCGCGCGAACGGATCACCGAGGTCTCCACGTATCTCGGTGACACGGAGACGAAGGTCAGCGAGGTGAGCGCGGTGAGCCTCGGGCTCGGGCTCACGCTCGGCTTCCTCATCGCCATTCCCTCGTTCACCGTCGGCTCCACCACCCTTGCCCTCGGGACGGGTGCCGGGCCGCTGGTGATGGGCATGATCCTGGGCTGGCGCCGGCGCACCGGCCCGCTGGTGTGGACCCTGCCGACCCGGGCCAACCTGACGCTTCGCCAGCTCGGGCTGCTGCTGTTCCTCGCGGTCGTCGGCCTCACCTCCGGCTACTCCTTCCGCCAGAACGCGTTCTCCCTGTTCGGCCTGAAGCTGGTGGCCGTCCTGGTGATCGGGGCGGTGGTCAGCTACACGCTCATGGTGCTGATCGCGAAGGCGCTCGGACAGAGCAGGGAGCGGACGATGGGCCTGCTGTCCGGGTACGTCGGCAACCCGGCGATCACCGCGTACGCCAACAGCCGGGTCAGCGACAGCCGCGTCAACAGCGGATACTCGACGCTGTTCGCGCTGGCCATCCTCGTCAAGATCGTCTGCATTCAGCTGATCGTCGGGCTCTGAGCTCGGCGTCCGCCGTCTCAGCCCACTCCACCCCTTGAGGTCCATGATCCCGCCGCGTACCCGGCCGTACGCACGCCGGATGCTGGGCTACGCTGCGTTCAGTTTGCTGGAATCACGGTGCAATCTGGGGGACTTGGGGCTGTGGTGGATCGCATACTGGCCGACCGGTACCGGCTCGTCGGGCTGCTGGGGCAGGGCGGGATGGGGCAGGTGTGGGAGGCCCGCGACGAGGTCCTGGGGCGTGCGGTCGCCGTCAAGGTGATCTCGGTGCTCGCGGGCGGCGGCAGCACCGCCGACGAGGCACGCGCCCGCTTCCTGCGCGAGGCGCGGATCACCGCCGCGCTGCAGCATCCGCACATCGTGACCGTGCACGACCTCGGCACGGCCGCCACCCCCGAGGGCGGTACACCGTTCCTGGTCATGGAACTGCTGCGCGGGGAGGGCCTGGAGGCCGCCGTCCGCCGCGGCCCGGTCGGCGGGGCGGACGCGGCCCGCTGGGGCGGGCAGATCTGCGAGGCCCTCGCGGAGGCGCACGCCGTCGGTGTCCTGCACCGTGACATCAAGCCGGCCAACATCTTCGTCGCGTCATCGGGCCGGGTGAAGGTCCTCGACTTCGGTATCGCCCGGGCCGCCGACCCCTCGGCCGCCGACGGCCGGCTGACCCGCACCGGACTCGTCGTCGGAACGGCCGCGTACATGGCACCCGAGCAGGCCCGCGGCTACCCGGAGCCGCGCAGCGACCTGTACGCGGTGGGCTGCGTCCTGTTCGAACTCCGCACCGGGCGGCTGCCGTTCACCGCGCCCGACACTCTCGGGTTCCTGACGGCGCACCTCAACGACGCGCCACCCGTGCCGAGCAGCGTGGCGCCGGAGGTCTCCCCCGCCTGGGACAGGTTGATCCTGCGCCTGCTGGCGAAGGATCCCCGTGACAGGTACGACTCTGCCGCCGGACTCGCCGAAGCGCTGCGCGAGCTCGATGGCCGGGGCACCTCCGCGGCGACGGTGCCGTCCCCGCGCCCCGGACAGGCGGACGCCGCTCCGCCACCGGAGGCGGCTCCCACCGTCACGGCCACGCGTCCCGACACCCCGGGGCAGGCCGGTCGCACTCCGTTGAGCCGCCGCGAGCTCCTCCGGCGCGGCGCCGGGTTCGCGGCGGTGGCCGCGGTCGGTGTCTCCGCGGGCGTCTACCTCACCGGCAGCCCGGAACACGACGCGCTCGCCTGGTCGTACGACCCCGGCTCGGACGGAGCGGGCTACGACCAGCCCATTCTGTCCGGCGGACGCTGCTTCGTGCCCGCCCATGACAGCGCCGTGATCCAGGCGTTCGCGCTCAACAGCGGCAAGCGTCTGTGGAGGCGCGACCTCGGCCTCGCGTGGCCTCTGCACGGACGCTCGCAGACGGTCGCGCTCGACGGCGGCCACACCGTGGTCGCGCTGGCCCAGCAGCACGAGGGCCTGATCCCGGTCCTGTACGTACTCGACGGCGCCACCGGCAGGACCCGTTGGACGCTGGAGTCGTACGACAAGGACGACTACGACCTGCATGTGCTCGACCGCGGACTGGTCCTCTTCGGCAGCGACGACCCCAACCAGCAGCACGTCACCGCCTTCGACGCCCGTACGGGGAAGGAGCGCTGGAGCCGGTCGCTGTCCGGGCCGGGAAACATCAGGACGATCGGTGACCTGGCGCTGGTCGGCTCGACGGCACTCGACGGCGCGACAGGGAAGAAGCTGTGGGAGCAGCCCCACATGGACCTGTACAGCGACCTGGGGAAGTACATCAGCGCGCCTCAGCGAACGGACGACGCCGTCCTCTTCCAGGAGCGGGACAAGAAGCAGCGCATCGATCTCGTCCTGCGCAGTGCACGCACCGGACAGGAGAAGTGGCGCATCCCCCTGTCCGAGATCAAGTCCGTACCCGGCAGCGACGGCCTCACGCACGAGACTCCCCCGGCGGCCCCCATCTCGGGCACCACCCTCCTGCTCCCCCGCCTCGAGGGCGAGCGCAGCAGCCCCACAGCCGTCGATGTCCGCACCGGGAAGCAGAAGTGGGTCTTCAAGGGGGAGGTCCGCTCCGCGGACCGCGATCACGACCCGGTGTCCACCCCCGGCGGCTTCGTCCTGCCCACACCCGACGGCGCGGTCTGCCTCGACGCCGAGGACGGCACGGAGAGCTGGCGGTTCACGGACGGCGAGGACCTCGAGATCGACTCCGCGGGCAACTACACCATGCTCCGTCACTCGCACACCGCGAGACTGTTCCAGCAGAGGCAGACGGTCCGCATCCTCCGCTCCACGGACGGCCGCGCGCTGTGGCAGGGCGAGTTCAAGTCGAGCATCCGCAGGAGCACCCCACTCGCCGCAGGCCGGATGCTCACCTTCCTGGACCCCCAGGAAACCTTGCGCGCCATACGTCTCACCGGCTGATCCCGGGCGCCCGCCGCCTTGCGGTCACCTCATGGTTCGGACGCACCGCGACGGCCGCCACCTGTCTGACAGCCGCCCGCCACCCGGTCAGGGGCCGTCCATCAGTGACCGGCCTCCCGGTCGGGCGCCGCCCACCGCACCGGCCCGCCTCTCCGGCAGGGGCCGCCACCACGGACGGCCCCTTCCCGCACGCGACACCAGGAGCCCCTGCCCGCGCGGACACGGCCCGTCCCGCCACGAGTCCCTCCCATCAGGGACCTGATGCCCAATCGCTTCCAGCGCCATTCCGGCCCACCAGTCCGGGCTCGTCCGGCCCGGCCCGTCGGCCGCTGGCTGATGCCGCTGCCGGCACCGGGACCAGTCGTCCGTCCGTCCGTCCGTTCAGACGGCGCGGCCGGCGGCGAACGGACCGTCGTCGGTGAACACCAGGCCGGCGAAGCGGTCGCCGATGCGGCGGTGGGTGGCGGCGTCCGGATGGAGCTCGTCGGGCAGCGGCAGTTCGGCGAAATCCTTCTCGCCGTAGAGGCTGCGGCCGTCGAGGTAGTGAAGGTTGGGGTCGTCCGCCGAGCGGTGCGTCACGAGGCGGCTCAATTCGTCCCGGATGACGCTGAGCGTCAGCTTTCCTGCGGCACGTTCCGAGGGGTCGCCCATCGCCGCGAACCGGATCCTGCCCTCGGCGAGGTTGCTGAAGTCGGGGGCGCTGGGGCCGGGGGTGTCCTCGTGGATGGGGCACAGGACGGGCGAGACGACCAGCAACGGGGTGTCCGGATGTCCCTCGCGGATGGTGTCGAGGAAGCCGTGCACCGCCGGAGCGAAGGCGCGCAGGCGCATCAGGTCGGCGTTGACGAGGTTGATACCGATCTTGACGCTGATCAGGTCCGCGGGGGTGTCACGCATCGCGCGGGCGGTGAACGGGTCGAGCAGGGCGCTGCCGCCCAGGCCCAGGTTGATGAGTTCCACGCCGCCGAGGGAGGCGGCTCGTGCGGGCCAGGTGGCCGTCGGGCTTGCCGCGTCGGAGCCGTGACTGATCGAACTGCCGTGGTGCAGCCACACCTTGCGCCCGCTGTCCGGCGCGGGCTCGACGGGGGCGTCGGTGCGCAGGGCGACGAGCTCGGTGCTCTCGTTGTACGGCAGCCAGATCTCGATGTCCTTGTCGCCCTCGGGCAGCCCGGCGAACCGGACGGTGCCGACCGGGCCGGGCAGGGTCTCCGCGGACCCGGTGGTCATGTCGACCATGAGGACGTTGCCGCCGGACGCACGGTCCTGTCCGGCCAGTCGGCCGTCGACGAGCAGGTCGTAGACCCCGTCCGGACGCGGCGGTGCGCCCCGGTAGGCCGTCTTGGTACGCAGCGCGTCCAGCTCGACAGCGGTGGCCCGGGTGCGGAACACCAGCCGTACGCCGGAGGGCTGGGCCTCCGCCATGGCCAGCTGGCCGTCGGCGCACTGCGCGCGGGCCCGGGCGGGCAGCCGGTGCGGACGCAGCCCGTGCTCGGTGCGTTCCAGGTCGAGCGCGCCGCGCAGAAGGTCCGCGGTGATCGGCGTGGTGATCCAACTGGGCTCAGCGTGCATGTCTCTACCTGCCACTCGTGACGTCTGAAGTGTTCGGTCCCCGTGGGCGACGGTCACCGCCGTCCGGCAGGGGAATGCGGTCAGGGCGCGGGCCAGTTCCGCAGCAGCGCGTCCAGGGCGTCCATGACCCGTGACCAGGACTCCTGCGAGTCGGGGGCGCTGTGGCTGAACCCCCCCTGCATCTCCAGGCTGACGTATCCGTGGAAGACGCTGCCCAGCAGCCGGACCGCGTGCGTCTCGTCCGGTTCCGTCAGGTCGTAGCCGCGCAGGATCGCCCGCGTCATCCGGGCGTGCCGGCCACCGGCGCTGGCGGCGGCCGCCTCCGGGTCGAGCTTGAACTGGGCTGCGGCATAACGGCCGGGGTGCTCCCGGGCGTAGTCGCGGTAGACGTCCGCGAACGCACTCAGGGCGTCCTTGCCGGCCCGGCCCGCCAGTGCGGCCGCCCCACGGTCGGCGAGCTCCTCAAGGGCGAGCAGGGCGATCCTGGTCCTGAGGTCATGGGAGCTCTTCAGGTGCGAGTACAGGCTCGCGACCTTGACGTCGAACCGCCGGGCGAGCGCCGACACGGTCACCTGGTCGAAGCCGACCTCGTCGGCCAGCTCCGCCCCGGCCCGGGCCAGGCGTTCCGCGGTCAGCCCCACACGCACCATGCTCATCTCCCTATTTGGCATCACCCATTATGCAGATGCCTAATACCTATAGGCAAATGGGCGGATCAGTGAGACCCCGCGCACTCCGACAGGCGAGGATGCCGAGCATGAGCACATCACCGTGAGCAGGCGCCGCACTCGCGGCCGTCCTGGCGGCGACCTCCTGCGCGGCCGACGCGGGCTCGAACGCCACCCCGCCAGGCGGCGCCCCGGCAGCGCCGCACGGCCGCCTCGTGCTCCAACACCCGGCGCGGCTACCCTCGACAACTCACGTACTCCACACGGCCGGTGACGGGAAATGGTCAGCGGGTCCATCGGAGTCATGTCGCCGCGCGCCCGATCGTGGCGCGCCACCAGGGAGCGGAGACCTTTCATGTCCACGGAGACCGGCCCGGCCGTCGATGCCGGGCCGCGCGGCCACAGGATCGTCCCGGGCCCGAAGGGGCTGCCCCTTCTCGGGAACATGCCGCAGTTCGCCAAGAACCCTCTCGCGTTCTTCGAGCGACTGCGCGCCCACGGCGACATGGTCCAGTGGCGCTTCGGCTCCAACTCCTGTGTTTTCGTGGCTGATCCGGAGTGCATAGGCGAGCTGCTCACCGAGACGGAGCGCACCTTCGACCAGCCGGCGCTCGGCATCGCCTTCCGTACCGTGATGGGCAACGGCGTCGTGGTGGCGCGCGGCAGCGACTGGCGGCGCAAGCGGTCGCTCGTGCAGCCGTCCGTACGGCCCAAGCAGGTTCGGTCGTACGCGGCGACCATGGCGGACAGCGCGGTGGAGCTCGCGGACACCTGGTCGGGCGGCGAACGCATAGACATCAAGCGGGAGATGGCGGCACTGACGCAGAAGATCGCCGTCCGCACCATCTTCGGTGTCGACACCCCCGCGGACGCCGAGGCGATGGGCCGGGCCATGGACGTGGCACAGGCGGAGATCGGCAAGGAGTTCGCGGGCATCGGCGCACTGCTGCCGGACTGGGTGCCGACCCCCGGACGGGCCAGGATCAAGAAGGCCGCCGCGGTCATCGACGCCGAGGTGGGCCGGGTCGTCGCCCGGCATCGCGACGGCGGGGACGACCGCCCGGACCTGCTCAGCCGACTGCTCACCGCTGTCGACGAGACGGGGGCGCGGCTCACGGACCAGGAGATCCGCGACGAGGCGGTCACGCTGTACATCGGCGGCCATGAGACGACGAGTTCGACACTGGTGTGGGCCTGGTACCTGCTGTCCCGCACTCCCGGGGCGCGGGCCGCACTGACCGAGGAGCTGGAACGGGTGCTCGGTGACCGCGAGCCGGGGTTCGACGACTACGCCCGGCTCACCTACGCCCAGGCGGTGGTCAAGGAGACGCTGCGGCTGTATCCGACGATCTGGCTGGTCACCGGGGTCGCCAAGGAAGGGGCACGGATCGGCGGAGTGCCGATGCCGGAGGGCACCAGGGTGTGGAGCAGCCAGTGGGCCACGCACCGGGACGAGCGGTGGTTCCCCGAGCCGGAGGAGTTCCGCCCGGAGCGCTGGGACCCGGAAGCGGGCGACGAGATCGCGGAGTACGCCTGGTTCCCGTTCGGCGGCGGCCCCCGGGTCTGCCTCGGCACCCGGTTCGCGATGGTCGAGGCGGTGCTGATCCTGGCGGTGCTCGCGCGCCGCTTCGACCTGGACGTGGATCCGGGCACGGTCGGCCCCGTGCCGTCCCTGACGTTGCAGCCGGACCGCGAGGTGCTGGCCACGGTCCGGGCGCGGTAGCACCGCCCCGCTGCCGCCCGCCCGCGAGGTGCGGGCGGCGCCGACGGCAGCGACGGCAGCGACGGCAGCGACGGCAGCATCATCACGGCGACAGATACTGAACCGATATGTCCGAACTATCGCCATGAACCGGGCATACCGTTCAGAATGTCCGTGTCGGCCGTACCGGCCACCGGGGCCCTCGGGCCACGACCGCAGGCCACGACCGCAGGCTGTCGATCCAAGGGGAGAAACATCATGCGTCCGAGTTCCGCTCTCACCGCCGCGCTCACCGCGGCGGCCGCCCTGGCCCTGACGGCCACCGGGGCGTCGGCCACGGCCGGCGCGGCCACCACCGGGGCGTCGGTCCGCCCGGCCCACTGCCAGGAGAAGTCCCTCAGGCTCTCCGCCTCCCCCGGCGGGCAGCACAACGTGGCACGGATCGCCGTCACCAACCGGGGCGGCCGCACCTGTGTCGTGGACCGTATCCCGACGATCACGTTCCGGGGCCTGGACGGCTCGGCCCAGCCCGTCCCGCCCGCCACCAGCAGCTCCTACGTGCTCTCGCCGGGCGAGCGTGGTTACGCCGCCGTGCGCACGGCGGCTCGCGGCACCACCCAGGGACATGTCGTCCGCAGCCTGTCCGTGGCGGCGGACCCCGCGCACTACGGGGCCACCTTCGGTGCGGCCACGGTGGGCATGGACCGGGGCATCCGCGTCTGGGAACCGGTGACCACGCTGTGGCACACCTCGCGAGGCGCGGCGGACCGGGCGCTGGCCTCGGCTACTCGCTGAGCGCACGGGGGCGGGGAGCCGGAGCCGTGAACGGCTGTGTCTCCCCGCCCCGCAGACGCGCTAAAGCGTCACCGTGCCCGTCCCCTCCGCCGTGGCTCCCGTCGTCTCCGCCACCACGCGGTACGGGCGGTCCGTGCCGTCGGAAGTGACGGTCAGGGCCTCCCCGTCCCGCACCACCCGGAACGCGGCGGCGGTCTCGCCCGTCAGGTCCGGCACTGTGACGGACGTGCTGTCACCGGCGGCCGCCCCGCCGAAGACCCGCAGCGTGAGCCCGTCCAGCCAGTCGCCGTCGGGGCGCTGGTCGTCCGCGCCCCACGGGAGCACCGCGCCCGGGCGCACCAGGACCGGCAGGCTGTCGAAGCCGTGGGTCTCGTGGCGCCAGACCGGCCCGGTGACGGTCTCACCGGTCAGCAGAACGGTCCAGGTGCCCTCGGGTACGTAGTACTCGACCTGTCCGTCCTCCGTGAAGACGGGCGCGACCAGCAGGTCCGGCCCGAGCATGTACTGGCGGTCCAGCATCCGGGTCGTCGGGTCGCCGGGGAACTCCAGCAGCATGGGGCGCATCATCGGGACGCCCGTGCGGTGGGCGGTCGCGGCCGCCCCGTACAGGTACGGCATCAGCCGGTGCTTGAGCAGGGTGAACTTCCGCGCGACGTCCACCGCCTCCTCGCCGAACGCCCACGGCACCCGGTAGGACACGTTGCCGTGCAGCCGGCTGTGCGAGGACATCAGGCCGAAGGCGAGCCAGCGTTTGAAGACCGCCGGATCGGGCGTGCCCTCGAAGCCGCCGATGTCATGGCTCCAGAAGCCGAAGCCGGACAGGCTCAGCGAGAGTCCGCCGCGCAGCGACTCGGCCATCGCGGTGAACGAGGCGAAGCAGTCGCCGCCCCAGTGCACGGGGAACTGCTGGCCGCCTGCCGTGGCCGAGCGGGCGAAGAGCACCGCCTCGCCATGGCCCCGCTCCTTCTCCAGGAGTTCGAAGACCGTGCGGTTGTAGATCTGCGCGTAGTAGTTGTGCATCCGCTCCGGGTCGGAGCCGTCGTGCCAGACGACATCGGTGGGGATGCGCTCGCCGAAGTCCGTCTTGAAGCAGTCGACGCCCTGGTCGAGCAGGACGCGGAGTTTGCTGTTGTACCACTCGCGCGCCGCGGGGTTGGTGAAGTCGACCAGGGCCATGCCGGGCTGCCACAGGTCCCACTGCCAGATGTCGCCGTTGGCCCTGCGCACCAGGTACCCGAGTTCGGCGCCCTCCGCGAACAGGGCGGACTTCTGGGCGATGTACGGGTTGATCCACATACTGATCCGCAGCCCGCGTTCCTTGAGCCGGGCCAGCATGCCCTCCGGATCGGGGAAGACGTCCGGGTCCCACAGGAAGTCCGACCACTGGTACTCGCGCATCCAGAAACAGTCGAAGTGGAAGACGGAGAGCGGGATGTCGCGCTCGGCCATGCCGTCGACGAACGAGGTGACGGTCTCCTCGTCGTACGAGGTGCAGAAGGACGTGGTGAGCCAGAGACCGAAGGACCAGGCCGGCGGCAGCGCGGGACGCCCGGTGAGCGCGGTGTAGCGGCCCAGCACCTCCTTGGGCGTCGGCCCGGCGACGATGTAGTACTCCAGCGACTGGTCCTCGACGCTGAACTGCACCTGGCCGACCGACTCCGAGCCGACCTCGAACGAGACCTTGCCCGGGTGGTTGACGAAGACGCCGTACCCGCGCGAAGAGAGGTAGAACGGGATGTTCTTGTAGGCCAGTTCACTGCTGGTGCCGCCGTCGGCCTGCCAGATGTCGACGGTCTGGCCGTTCTTGACGTACGGGGTGAACCGCTCGCCAAGGCCGTAGACGTTCTCGCCGATATCCAGGGCGAGTTGGGCCAGCATGTGGTGAGAGCCGTCCGGCGTGGTGGCGAAGGCGGTGCCCTTGGCGTCGACGCCGGTGAGGCGCCGGCCGTCGGCGTCGAGGAAGGTCAGGCCCCAGGGGCCGTCGCCGTCCATGCGCAGGGTCAGCGGGCCGCTGGTCAGTTCGGTCACCGCGCCGTCCCGCCGGGTGCGGGCACCGGCGGCCGCCGGGTCGAGGCCGGGGA
This sequence comes from Streptomyces sp. NPDC087901, assembly GCF_044742205.1. Taxonomy (NCBI): domain Bacteria; kingdom Bacillati; phylum Actinomycetota; class Actinomycetes; order Kitasatosporales; family Streptomycetaceae; genus Streptomyces; species Streptomyces sp. NPDC087901. The sequence continues at coordinate 620,018 of NZ_JBIUUC010000002.1, read as the reverse complement.
AGGCGAAGTCGGGTCCGCGGTTGACCCGGCCGGCGTGGTGGGTGGTGCGCACGCCGATGATTCCCTCGGCCGGGGAGAAGCATTCGACCGTGATGAGCGGGGTGTTGAGGGTGTCGCCGCGCTCGGCGACGTGCTTGACCGACGCGTAGGCGGTGAACTGACCGTCGCCGACGTGCAGATCGCGGATCTCGGTCGCGTAGGAGGCGCGTACGCCCTCACGCATGAGCCAGAAGCCGTCGGTGAACTTCATGCGGACTCCTTGCCGGGGGCAACTGGGTGGAGAGGGGTGGGGACAGCGGCGCGCGGAGCGGTCCGGTTCACCGGCCGTCCCCGGTGAAGGTGATCCGGGCGAGGCGCACGGTGCCGCGCAGAGTGATGCGCAGGTCTCCGGTGCCGGAGGCGTTCAGCCCGGCGCGGACGGTGCGGTAGTCGTACGGTCCGTCGGTGGCGGCGACCGGGACGGTGACGGTGGTGCCGTCGACGGTGATCAGCACGGCCCCCTCCCCCGCGGCGGAAACCTCGACTCCGCTTGCTCCGGCCGCGAAGTCGCAGCGCCGGTAGAGGAGTTCGTTGCTCTCGGCGACGGCGGTGACCGCGTCGCCGTCCGTCTTCGTGCGGTCGGCGATCTCGGTGCCCAGCTGCTCGTCGTAGTCCACCGCCTCCAGGCCGCGTGTCAGGACGGGGCGCGGTCCGGCCGGGTCACCGTCGACGGTGACGACGGTGATGAGCCGGATGTCCGTGCTGGAGGCTCCTGCCTGGATCTCGTACGCTCCCGGATCGACGGTCCAGCGGCCGTGCGCCACGTCCCAGTGGCCGAGCTCGGCGACGGGGACGGTGAGGTCGACGCGCTCCGCGGCGCCGGGTGCCAGGTGCAGCCGGCGGTGGCCCGCCAGCTGGCGCAGCGGCCGGACCACGGACGGCGCCACCGCTCGCACGTACAGCTGGGCGACCTCGTCCGCGGCGACGGCACCGGTGTTGGTGACGGTCAGCGACACCCGCAGCACGTCGCCGTCACGTTCGGCGTTCAGGGCGCTGTAGGTGAAGTCGCTGTACGAGAGGCCGTGGCCGAACGGGTAGAGCGGGGTGCCGTCGTAGTAGAGGTAGGTCTGGCGCGAGCCGATGATGTCGTAGTCCAGCAGGCCGGGCAGTTCCGCGTCGGAGGTGTACCAGGTCTGCGGCAGCCGGCCGGCCGGGGAGACGTCGCCGGCCAGGACACGGGCGAGCGCGGTCCCGGCGGCCTGGCCGCCGTGTGCGGTCCACAGCAGTGCGGGGAGCGTGGCCGCCGCGTCGGTGAGGGCGTACGGGTAGGCGGAGGTGACGGCGAGCACGGTGCGCGGGTTGGCGGCGTGGGCGGCGCGCCAGAGGCGTTCCTGCTGGGCGGGGAGGTCGAGGGTGGTGCGGTCCTCGGTCTCGCGGCCGTTGATGTGCGCGTCGTTGCCGGCGACCACGATCACGAGGTCGGCGGCGGCTGCCGCGCGGGCGACGGCGTCATCGCCGCGCTCGGCCACCTCCAGCTCGAAGACGGTTCCGGCGTCCCGGTCGGAGCCGGAAAGTTCTTCGCCGGGGGCGGCAACCTTTACGCCGTCGGCGGCGACAGAGACGTACCTACCTGTTCCCACGTGCAGAAGGCGGTGACCGCCCTCATGACCTTCCACCGCCTGCCAGCGGAACGTCTCCTGGACGATCCAGCCGCCCGGCTCGTCCGCGGAGGCGCGTACGTAGCCGTCCTCGGCGACCGAGAGGTAGCGTCCGGCCGGCGCCCGCAGGGTGATCACGCCGTTGCCCCAGTCCACGAGCGCCAGCTCCGACGGGGTGTCGCCGCAGGTCAGCGGCGGCAGGTCGGTGCGGCCTGCGAGCAGTGCCGGGTCGAGGGCGCCTTCCGCGCCGCGCACCGGCTCCGGGCTCTCGTCCGCCGCGGGGATCTGGAGCCAGCCCTCCGCGCACTTCAGCCGGACCAGGTCGGCGCCCTCCACGAAGACGATGTGGTCGGAGCCGAAGCGGTCCCGCAGTCCGTCGAGCGGGGTGGAGCGGTGGATCAGCGTGCCGCTGTACCAGTCGAGTTTGCAGGCGTCCGCGAGGAGGCCGACGACGGCGACGGTCTTTCCGGCGGCGGGGTCGAGCGGCAGCAGGCCGTCGTTCTTGAGCAGGACGACGGCCTGCTCGGCGGCCTCCAGGGCGAGCGCCCGGTGGTCCTCGGTGTCGAAGGCGTCGGTGTTCGCGTACGGGTCGAGCTCGGGGTCGAACTCGCCGAGCGAGAGGCGCAGTTCGAGCAGTCGGCGGACGGCGGTGTCGATGTCGTGCTCGTCGAGCAGGCCGCGCTCCAGGGCGCCGCGGATGCGGCCGGTCATGATGGCGGAGTCCTGGCCGTGGTCGGTGAAGCTGTCGACACCGGCGCGCAGGGAGGCGGCCGTGGCCTCCTCGTGGGTCTCGAAGTAGTGCTCGGAGTCGACGAGGTTGGACGGCGCCCCGGCGTCGGAGCAGACCACCAGCGACCGGTCCGTCCAGCTGCGCAGCTGCTGGGACAGGAGCGGCGAGACGTGGTTGGGGCGCCCGTTGACCAGGTTGTACGCCGGCATGACTCCGGCCACCGCACCCGCCTGCACGGCGTCGCGGAAGGCCTTGAGGTCGTACTCGTGCAGGACCCGCGGGCGGACCGAGGACGAGGAGGTGTCGCGGTCGGTCTCGTTGTTGTGGGCGAGCCAGTGCTTGAGGACGGGGGCGGTCCGCCAGTAGAGCGGGTGGTCGCCGCGCAGTCCCCGGGTGTAGGCGACCGCGATGGCGGAGGTCAGGCCCGCGTCCTCGGAGTACCCCTCCTCGCCGCGTCCCCACAGCGGGTTGCGCAGCAGATTCACGGTCGGGGCCCAGACGTTGAGACCGACGCGGTCGTCCTGGGCACGCTTGGCGCGGACCTCGTTGCCCACGGCTTCGCCGACCCGGCGCACCAGTTCGTCGTTCCAGGTGGCGCCGAGTCCCACGGCCTGCGGGAACACCGTGGCCGGACCCATCCAGGCCACACCGTGCAGGGCCTCCTGACCGGTCCGGAAGGCGCCGAGCCCGAGCCGGTCGACCGCCGGCGCGAACTGGTGCAGCATCGCGATCCGCTCATCGAGCGTGAGCCGCTGAAGCAGATCGTCGACGCGCTTGGCGAAGGGCAGCTGCGGGTCGCGGAAGGGCTGCGGTTGTTCCGTCACGTGCGGGTCCCCTTGGAGAGGTGGGAGGTATTTCGGTGCCTGCGCCTCGTACGAGCGCTCAAGGAGCCTCGGAAAGATCTTTCGAAGCGCTTCGATGCTCCGTGGCCGACCCCGCGCGTGTCAAGGGCCCACCCCCGACCTCCGTACGCGACAGCGTCGCATTGCGCCAGGAAACGGTTCGGAAACAGGTCGGAGGAATCTAGAAACGGACTCTTGTGCGGGCGGGGCCCTTCACTTAACCTCGCTGCAACATCGAAGCGCTTCGACGGAGCTTCGATGGGGCGCCCGGCGCCCTTGAATTTCCGGGACGGCAACAGAGCCTGCCGCCTCCCTGTTGAACCGCTTCACCTGCGGCCGGTCACGCCGGCTCAGTCAGCAACGCTCCACCTCAGACACAGGAACCGAACGGCGGTCGCCCGCCACGTGTCGTCCTGGTGCGCCTCGAAGGGTTGACGCAATGACGCCGAATTCCTCCCCCTCCTCCACGGCTCCGAGCCGGAGAAGCTTCCTCGCCACGGGCGCGGTCGCCGCTGTCGCCGTGGCCGGTGGGGTGCCGCTGCTCGCCGCGTGCGGCGGCTCCGGCTCCGGTTCCGGGAGCAAGGAGGGCACGACGACGGGCAAGGCACTCAAGAAGGTCGTGCCGACCTACGCCCCGCTGAACCTGGTCCAGCCCGACGTCGCGAGCGTCAACGGGTCGAGCCCCGGCTTCACCAAGCTGCCCGACCCGCTGGTCGTCTCGGTCAAGTCGGTCCCGGGCAAGGGCTCGAAGTTCCGGGTCATGACGCCTCTGTGGGGCACCGTCCCGAAGAAGAACAACCCGTACTACACGGCCGTGAACAAGGCCGTCGGCGCCACGCTCAACTTCGACCCGCAGGACGGCAACACGTACCAGGACAAGATCGGCGCGGTCCTCGCCGGTTCGGACATCCCGGACGTCATGACCATCCCCGGCTGGAACATGCAGGGGCAGATCCGCAACGCGATCAGCGCCAAGTTCGCGGACCTGTCCCCCTACCTGGCCGGCGACGCCGTCAAGAAGTACCCGAACCTGGCGAACATCCCGACGGGCGCCTGGCAGTACTCCGTCTTCGGCGGCAAGCTGCGCGGCCTGCCCATGCCGACGCCGATCATCGGCAACGCGATCTTCTACCGCAAGGACCTGATCGGCTCCGGCGCGGTGCCGGCCAGCGCGGACGACCTGCTGTCCTTCGGCAAGGAGTACACCGCCCCCAAGAAGAAGGTCTGGGCCTTCGACGACCTCTGGACCTGCATCCAGAAGATCTACGGCCTGCTCCCCGACGCGCCGCACTACTGGCAGCTGGAGAACGGCAAGCTGGTCCACAAGATCGAGACGAAGGAGTACCGCGAGGCGCTCGCCTTCGCCCGCAAGCTCCACGACGGCGGGTACGTCCACCCCGACGCCGAGGCCAACAAGGACGCCGACTCCAAGATCCGCTTCACCAGCGGTCACGTGGTCATGTACAACGACGGCACCGGCGGCTGGAAGGGAATGGTCACCGAGCAGGCGACCGCCAATCCGAAGTTCGACATGCAGGCGCTGGACTTCTTCAACCAGGACGGCGGCAAGCCGACCCTGTGGCAGGACGACCCGGCCGGCATCTTCACCTTCCTCAGCAAGAAGCTCTCCAAGGCGCAGATCGAGGAGTTCCTCGCGATCGCCGACTACGCGGCCGCGCCGTACGGCACCGAGGAGTTCATGCTCACCAACTACGGCGTGAAGGGCACCCACTACACGCTCAAGGACGGGGCCCCGACCTACACCCCGCAGGGTGTCGAGGAGGCGCAGCCCTCCACCTTCCTGTTCCTCGCCTCGCCCCCGACCTCCATCGCCTACCCCGACCAGCCGCAGCTGGCCAAGGACTACGCGGGCTGGATGGCGCGCCAGGCCCCGAACGTCAAGAAGCCCCTCTTCTTCGGCATGCAGGTCGTCGAACCGCAGCGGTACGCCTCCCTGTACACGCCCTTCGACGACCTGCAGAAGGACATCCGCCGCGGCCGCAAGAAGGTCAGCGACGTCGACGAGGCCGTGAACACCTGGAAGAAGAGCGGCGGCGACAAGCTGCGCGACTGGTACCAGGACATTCTCGACAAGAACGGCTCCGGCGTCTGACGCGTACGACGCGCACCAGCCGTACGCAGGACAGCAAGAAGGCCGCCGGGGGCGCACGACCCCGGCGGCCATGGCGGAGAGCACGACATGGGGAGCACACGGTGAAGCCACGGGCCACGGTTGCGACCGACCCGGACCGCACCTCCGACGGGGCCAGCGCCCCGGCCGGCGGCAGCGGCAGCGGTGACGGCGACAGCAAGGACGGAAGCGGCGGACGGACGGGCAGGTCGCGGGCGGCCGGCACCCGCCGTACCCGTACGCCGAAGAGCAGACCGGCGAAGACCGGGCCGCAGGCGGGCGGCATCACCTGGCGTCAGCGGCTGCGCCGCGACCGCACCCTGGTACTGATGACGCTGCCGGCCATCGCCCTGCTGCTGATCTTCAACTACATCCCGCTGCTCGGGAACATCGTGGCCTTCCAGGACTACGACGTGTACGACCTGGGCATCACCGGAAGCCCCTTCGTCGGCTTCGACAACTTCACCCGGATCTTCGAGGACTACCGCTTCTGGGAAGTCCTCATCAACACCCTCGTCATCTTCGTCACCCAGCTCGTCCTCTTCTTCCCCATCCCGATCGCCATCGCGCTGCTGGTCAACACGATCATGAGCGCGCGGGTGCGGGCCTGGGTCCAGGCAGTCGTCTATCTGCCGCACTTCTTCTCGTGGGTGCTCGTCGTCACCGTCTTCCAGCAGATGTTCGGCGGCGCAGGGCTGGTCGCCCAGTGGCTGCGTGAGCACGGCCATGAAGGCTTCGACCTGATGACCAACCCGGGCTTCTTCAAGTTCCTGGTCTCCGCCCAGGCGGTCTGGAAGGACGCGGGCTGGGGCGTGATCGTCTTCCTCGCCGCGCTCGCCGCCGTCAACACCGATCTGTACGAGGCCGCGGCCGTGGACGGCGCGGGCCGCTGGCGCCGCATGTGGCACGTCACGCTGCCCGCTCTGCGTCCGGTCATCGCACTGCTGCTCGTCCTGCGGGTCGGCAGCGCGCTCAACCTCGACTTCGAGCAGATCCTGCTCCAGCGCGACCAGGTCGGCGCCGGCGCTTCGGAAATCCTGGACACCTACATCTGGTGGACAGGCATCAAAACCGGCGACTTCGGCTACGCGGCCGCCGCCGGCATCTTCAAGGGGCTGTTCAGCGTCGCCATGGTGCTGGGTGCCAACAAGGTCGCCCACATGCTGGGCGAGCAGGGGGTGTACTCCAAGAAATGACAACTCTCCTGGAACTTGAGAAGGACCCGGCCGGCCCCGCGCCCCGCGCGGAAACACCGTTCCAGCGCGCCATGCGCATGGAACCCCGGCCCGTCTGGGAGGAGGAGCCCACCAAGGCGGGTCTCGCCTTCAAGGGGTTCGGCCTCGTCGCGATCTGCGCGATCGTGATCATCCCGATCTGGGTGGTGCTCGTCACCAGCCTCTCCGACACCAAGGCGATCAACGAGGCGGGCGGCCTGGTCGTCTGGCCGAAGAGCATCACCTTCGTCGCCTACAAGGAGCTGCTCAGCGGTGGCGCGGTGACCCGCGCGGCTGCCGTGAGCGTGGGCCTCACCGTCGTCGGCACGGTGGTCAGCATGGTGGTCTCGGTCCTGTGCGCGTACGGGCTGAGCCGCCGCGACTCGTACGCCCACCGCCCGCTGCTGATGACCCTGATGGCGACGATGTTCTTCGGCGCCGGGCTCATCCCCACGTACCTGCTGGTCACCGGCATCGGGCTGAGTGACAGCTACTGGTCGATGATCCTGCCCAGCGCGATCAGCGTCTTCAACGTGCTGGTCCTGCGCGGCTTCTTCATGGACACCGCGCCCGAACTCATCGACGCGGCCCGCATCGACGGCGCCGGCGAGTGGCGGATCCTGCTCCAGATCATCCTGCCGCTGTCGCGCGCCGTGATCGCCGTGATCTCGCTGTTCTACGCGGTGGGCTACTGGAGCCAGTGGTTCAACGCGATGCTCTACATCCAGGACAGCGAGAAGTACCCGCTGCAGATGATCCTGCGCCAACTGGTCCTCCAGCACCAGGTCCCGCCCGGCGCCATGGGCGCGGCGGTCAGCAACGGTTCGATCAACAGCCTCGCCGTTCAGATGGCGGTCATGATCCTCGCGCTCATCCCCGTCGCGATCCTTTCGCCGTTCGTCCAGAAGCACTTCCAGAAGGGCATGCTCACCGGCGCCGTGAAGGGCTGATCCGAAGTACGGCCCCGGTACGGGGCCGGTCCGCGCACTGTCCGGGACCGGCCCCGCTCCTTCTTCCCCTCCTCCTGTCCTTCCTGTCCCTGCCCTTCTTGTCCTTGTCCTTCTTGCCCTTGTCCTTCTTGCCCTTGTCCTTCTTGCCCTTGTCCTTCTTGCCCTTGTCCGGAAGGTGTTCGCCATGCGCGCTTCGTCAGCGCCCACGCCCAGCCGTAGAACCGTGCTCGCGGGAGCGGCCGTCGCCGCGGCTGCCACAGCCCTGCCGGTCGCGGGCCCCGCCGCGGCCGCATCGAAGCACCACCGGGACGAGTCCACCGAGCCCCATCGCTGGCGGACCGCCGCGATCGGCGGAACGGGTTTCGTCACCGGGCTGCTGTTCCACCCCTCCGTGAAGGGACTGGCCTACGCCCGCACCGACATCGGCGGTGCCTACCGCTGGGACGACGCGAAGGGCCGCTGGACCGCGCTCACCGACCACCTCGGCTGGGACGACTGGAACCTGCTCGGCATCGAGGCCCTGGCCGTCGACCCGGCACACCCGGACCGCCTCTACCTGGCCTGCGGCACGTACGCCCAGTCCTGGGCGAGCCCCGGCGCGGTGCTCCGCTCCGAGGACCGGGGCGCGACCTGGCAGCGGGCCGACCTGACGGTGCGGCTGGGCGCCAACGAGGACGGGCGCGGCGCCGGCGAGCGGCTGCTCGTCGACCCACGGGACAGTGACACGCTCTGGCTCGGCACCCGGCACGACGGGCTGCTGCGCTCCACCGACCGGGGTGCGACCTGGGCTCCGGCCGGCTTCCCCGCCGCCGCGTCGGCGAGCGGCCAGGGCGTGATGTTCCTCGCCGCCGCGGGCCGGGCGGTGTACGCGGGCTGGGGCGACGGCGGCAGCGCGCTCTACCGTACAAACGGTTCCGGCGGCTGGGAGTCCGTGCCCGGACAGCCCTCCGGGAGCGCGGCGACGAGGGTCCCGGTCCGGGCCGCGTACGACGCCCGAGGCCGCGCCCTGTACGTGACCTACGCGGACGCCCCGGGCCCCAACGGGCAGTCCGCCGGCTCGGTGCACCGGCTCGACACGGTGACGGGCACCTGGAGCGAGGTCACACCCGTGCGGCCCGACGCCGCGGCCGGTGACGGCTTCGGCTACGGCGGTGTCGCGGTCGACGCGCGCCGCGCCGGCACCCTCGTCGTCACCACCAACAACCGCTGGGCGCAGATCGACACGGTGTTCCGCTCAACCGACGCCGGCGCCACCTGGACCTCGCTGAAGGACACCGCGGTCCTCGATGTCGCGGAGACCCCCTATCTGCGCTGGGGCGGGGAGTCGGCCAAGTTCGGCTGGTGGATCCAGGCCGTGGCCGTCGACCCGTTCGACTCCCGGCACATCGTCTTCGGGACGGGCGCGACGATCTTCGGGACCCGCGACCTCGTCCACTGGGCCCCGGAGATCCGAGGTCTGGAGGAGTCGTCGGTACGTTTCCTGCTCGCCCCGCCCGGAAAGGGCGCCCGACTCCTCAGCGGTCTGGGCGACATCGGGGTGATGTACCACGACTCGCTGACCGCGTCCCCGTCCCGCGGCATGGCGTCGAACCCGGTCTTCGGCACGGCCACCGGGCTCGCCCTGGCCGCGCTCAAGCCCTCGTACGTCGTACGGACGGGCTGGCCGTCGGGGTCGGCCTCCGCCGGGGCGTCCTCGGACGACGGCGGCAGGACCTGGCAGCCGTTCGCCGCCCAGCCGGAGATCGCCGCCTCCGCCCCCGGTCCGGTCGCGGTCTCCGCGGACGGGTCGGTGCTGCTCTGGTCGTTCGTCCACTGGGACGGCACCAAGTACCCGGCGCACCGCTCCACCGACGGCGGGGCGAGCTGGACCGAGGTCGCCACGTACCCCAAGGGCGCAGCCCCGGTCGCCGATCCGCTCGACGCGCGGCGCTTCTACGTCTACGACACCGACACCGGAGCGGTCTTCCACTCGGCGGACGGCGGGGCGACCTTCGCCCGGGGCGCGGCCGGACTCCCGTCCGGCGACGTGCAGTTCAAGGTGGCGGCGGCCCCCGGACGCAGCGGTGACCTGTGGCTCTCCGCGAAGGACAACGGACTGTTCCGTTCGACGGACGGCGGACTGACGTTCACGGCGGTGGCCGGCTGCCAGGCCTCGCACGCCCTGGGCTTCGGCAAGGCGGCTCCGGTGAAGGGCCGTGAGCGGCCCGGCGCCGGCTACCCGGCCGTCTTCCAGACGGGCAGGGTCTCCGCGACGCACGACGGCGTGGCGGTGCTGCGCTCGGACGACGCCGGTGCCACCTGGGTCCGGATCAACGACGACTCCCACCAGTGGGGCTGGACCGGCGAAGTGATCACCGGCGACCCCCGCGTCCACGGCCGTGCCTATCTGGGCACCAACGGCCGCGGCATCCAGTACGCAGAACCCCAGTAAGGAACGAGAGACGCCATGCCGTCCCTGCGCGACGCAGCCCGTGGCCGCATCCTCTTCGGAGGCGACTACAACCCCGAGCAGTGGCCCGAGGAGGTGTGGGAGGACGACGCCCGGCTGATGAAGGAGGCCGGCGTCAACTCCGTCACCCTCGGCGTCTTCTCCTGGGCGAAAATCGAACCACGCCCAGGAGCCCGGGAGTTCGGCTGGCTGGACCGGCTGATGGACCTGATGCACGCCAACGGCATCGGCGTCGTGCTCGCCACCCCGACCGCGTCCCCGCCGCCGTGGATGGGGGCGCGGCACCCGGAGACCCTGCCGCGCACGGAGGACGGCTCGGTCGTCTGGTACGGATCGCGCCAGCAGTTCTGTGCGAGCTCCCCCATCTACCGGCGCTACGCCGCGGCCCTCACGGAGGACCTCGCGGCGCGGTACGCGGACCATCCCGCGCTCACCGTGTGGCACATCAACAACGAGTACTGCACCCACTGCTGGTGCGACGAGACGGCCGCCCACTTCCGCCGGTGGCTGCGCAGCCGTTACGGCACCGTCGACGCGCTCAACGAGGCGTGGGGCACGGCGTTCTGGAGCCAGCGCTACGACTCCTGGACGGAGATCCTGCCGCCGCGCAAGGCGCAGTACATGAAGAACCCGGCACAGGTGCTGGACTTCAAGCGGTTCACCTCCGACGCGCTGATGGAGTGCTACGTCGCGGAGCGCGACATCGTCGCCCGGCACACCCCGCGTATTCCGGTGACGACGAACTTCATGCCGCTCTGGTCGGGCCAGGACGCCTGGGCCTGGTCGGCGCAGGAGGACATCGTCTCCGTGGACATCTATCCGGACCCACGGGACCCGCAGGGCGGCCAGTACAACGCGATGCTCGCCGACATGACGCGTTCGCAGGCCGCCGGGCCGTGGATGCTGATGGAGCAGGCGGCGGGGCCGGTCAACTGGCGGGGCGTCAACCATCCCAAGCCCGAGGGCCTGAACCGGCTCTGGTCGCTGCAGGCCGTGGCGCGCGGCGCCGATGCCGTCTGCTACTTCCAGTGGCGGCAGTCCCGGCAGGGATCGGAGAAGTTCCACTCCGGGATGCTCACCCACGCCGGCGAGCAGGGCCGCACCTTCCGCGAGGTCAAGCGTCTTGGAGCGGAACTCGCCACGATCGGCCCGGCCGTCGGCGGCGGTGACGTACCCGCCGACGTGGCGATCCTGCACGACTGGGACTCGTGGTGGGCGGGCACGCAGGAGGGCAGGCCGTCCTCGCTGCTGGACTACACCGAGGTCGTGCAGCGTTGGCACCGCGCCCTGTGGGAGAACGGTGTCGCCACGGAGTTCGCCCGCCCCGACGCCGACCTGAGCCGGTTCAAGGCGGTCGCCGTACCCCATCTGTATCTGCTCACCGACGCCTCGGTCGACAATCTCGTGGCGTACGCACAGGGCGGCGGGACCCTGGTCTGCGGCTTCTTCAGCGGGATCGCGGACGTGGACGACCGCATCAGGCCGGGCGGCATGGACGCGCGGCTGCGCGAGCTGTTCGGCATCCGCACCCTCCACGAGTGGTGGCCGCTGGACTCGGGTTCGACCGTGGAGTGTGACGGATTCAAGGGCACCCTCTGGTCGGAGGAGCTGGAGGCGGCCGAGGGCACCGAGGTGGTGGCCGCGTACCGCGACGGCGAGCTGGCGGGGCTGCCCGCGGTGCTGCGCAGGGGCCGCGCCCGCTACCTGTCGACGCTGCCGGAGCCGGAGGCGCTGCGTGCGCTGCTCGGCGACGTGGTGCGGGACGCGGGCGTGGAGCCGGTGCTCGCCGGGCTGCCCGACGGAGTGGAGGCGGTCCGTCGCGGCGGGCTGCTCTTCCTGCTCCACCACGGGCGGGACAACGTCACCGTGACCGTGCCGGGTGCGCACGAGGAACTGCTGACCGGCCGTACGGTCGAGGACCGGGTCGAGCTGGGGCGTTACGGCGTGGCCGTGCTGCGGAGCGCCGCGCCATGACCGTCCGCACACACATCGACGGCACGTGGGAGCCGCGTCCCGCGGACCGCTGGGAGGATGCCTTCCTCGGCGGCAACGGCCGGCACGGCGCGATGGTGTACGGGGATCCGGTCGACGACCGGGTCGTCGTCAACCACCACACCCTGGTCCGGCCCAACGGCAGCGAGCACCTCCGTCCGCCCGAGCTCGCGGACCGGCTGGACCAGCTCCAGAGCGACCTGCTCGCCGGGGACACCACGGCCGCCGAGCGGTTCGGGGCGGGCCGGCCGCTGGTGTGGGTGCAGCCCTTCCATCCGGCGTTCCAGACCAGGATCCGGCCCACACCCGGCTCGTCGTCCGGTTCCGAGGGCTCCGGGCCGCCCCCGGGCTACCGCCGCACCCTCGACTTCACCACCGGTGAGATCACGGCCGCATGCGAGGGCCGGCGCAGTCAGGTCTTCGTCTCCCGCGCCGACGACGTGATCGTCCAGTACGTCACCGGCCCAGGCCTCGCGGTGGACCTGACTCTGGACCACGCGCTGCCAGGCGCTCCGCCGCGCCTCGCCATCGGCCGCAGCACGGTGCTGACGCCGGGAGGTGGCCGGCTGTCCCTCCGGGTGGGGTACCCGGACAGCGAACTCGCCTACACCGGCGTGACCGTGGTCCGGGCGGACGGCGGCAAGGTGTCGGTCTCGGGTGAGGGGATCCGCGTCGAGGGGGCGCGGAGTCTGCTGCTGCTCACCCGGGTGCGGCGCCACACGGGCAGCCTGGACCTGGCCGCGGAGTGCGCGGCTCTGCCGGACGACGACTACCCGACGCTGCTCGGCCGGCACCGCGCACTGCACCGCCCGGCCTTCCAGCGGGCCTCCCTGACCCTGGACGCCGATCCGGCCGAACGCGTTCTGCCCGGGAGCGAACTGGTACGCAGGCCGGGCAGCCCCGCGCTGCTGGAGCGGCTGTTCGCGGCGGGGCGCTACCACCTGTTCTCCTCCTCCGGAGTTCTGCCGCCCCGGCTGACCGGTCTGTGGACGGGCGACTGGAACACCGCCTGGTCGGGGGCGTTCACGACCAACGCCAACCTCAACCTCCAGATCGCCTCGGCGGCGGCAGCCGCGCTGCCCGAGGTGTCCGAGGCGCATGCCTCCCTGGTGTACGGGCAGTTGGCGGACTGGCGGGACAACGCACGGTCACTCTTCGGGACGCGGGGCATCGTCGCGCCGTCGCACACCGACGGCGAGTCCGGCCACACCCGTCACTACCAGCGGGCCTATCCGCTGCACCTGTGGACGGCCGGTGCGGACTGGCTCCTGGAACCACTGATCGAGCACGCCGAGACGAGCGGGGTGACCGACCCCCGGCTCGTCGGAGCGCTGCATGAAGCCGCCCTGTTCTACGAGGACTTCCTGACCCGCACCGCGCCGGACGGCACGGTGGCGGTCGTGCCCTCGTACTCACCGGAGAACCGTCCGGCCAACGCGAGCTGGGGGACGGTGAACGCGACGATGGACCTCGCGGCGGCCCGTCACGCACTCACCGTGTCGGCCGACCGCTCCCCCACCGCTCCGGTCTCGGCACGGCGTCGGGAGCTCGCGGACCGGCTCCCGGACTACCGGGTCAACGAGGACGGCGCGCTCGCCGAGTGGGCTTGGCCTGGCCTGGAGGAGACCTACGACCACCGCCATCTCAGCCACCTCTATCCGGTGTGGCCGTTGGACGCGATCAATCCGTACGACACTCCCGAGCTCTCGGCCGCCGCGCACCGCGCGCTGGAACTGCGCGGATCGGAGAACGACTCCGCGCACGGACATCTGCACCATGCGCTGATCGCCGCACGCCTCCGGGACGGCCTCCGGGTCTCGGCGGCGCTGGACTCCGTACTGGCGGGCGACTTCTTCCACGACTCGCTGATGAGCGCCCACTATCCGTCCCGCAACGTCTACAACGCGGACGCCGCCCACGCACTGCCCGCGGCGGTCATCGAGTCGCTTGTCCAGTCGACACCGCACCGGCTGGTCCTGCTGCCCGCCCCCCTGACCGGCTGCCCGAGCGGCGAACTGCGCGGTGTGCGCACCAGGTTCGGCGCCGGGCTGGACCTGCGCTGGTACCCCGACGGCACCGCCACCGCTGTGCTGCACCCCACCCGTGACGCCCGGATCGATGTCCGTACGGGCGACGGCAGCACTCTCACCGATTCCTCCGCCGGGAACCCCGCGGCTCCGCTGGAGCTGACGGCCGGCGTGGACCGCGTCCTCGAACTGGGGCCGCGGTAGCACTCCCCCCCCACCTCATCCCCCACCATGGAAGGACAACCATGGCAACACGCACCCGCACCCTCAGCAGGTTCGTACTGGCCCCGGCAACGGCGGTGGCTGCCCTCATCGGCTTCGCCGCCGCCCCCGCCCAGGCCGCGATCTGGTCCTCATCGGACCAGTGGGGCAACTACACCACCTCCGACGGCTACACCCTGTACAACAACATCTGGGGTTCCGGCGCAGGCGCACAGTCCATCTGGGCCAACTCATCCGGCAACTGGGGCGTTTGGGCCAACCACCCGAACACCGGCGGCATCAAGTCGTACCCCAACGCCAAGAAGGTCGTCAACAAGTCCATCACCTCGCTGTCGTCGCTCACCAGCAACTACAACGTCACCGTCCCGTCGTCCGGTGCCTACAACACCTCGTACGACATCTGGGACAGCGACTACGACTACGAGGTCATGCTCTGGGTCAACTACAACGGCGCCGTGGGGCCGCTCGGCACCTCGCAGGGAACGGTGACCCTCGGCGGTCACACCTGGACCGTCTACAAGGGCGACAACGGGGCCAACGAGGTGTTCTCCTTCCTCCGCACCTCGGACTCCACCTCGGGCACGGTGAACATCCTGCCGATCCTGAAGTGGATCAAGGACACCAAGGGCTGGTGGGGCAACGAGACCATCGGTGACGTCCAGTTCGGCTACGAGATCACCTCGTCGTCGGGCGGACTGGACTTCACGACGAACGGATTCGGTGTCTCCTCGAGCTGAGTCGTACGCACAAGGAGCCGGCCCCCGCGCGGGGGCCGGCTCGTGCGCGCGTCCGCACCGGGCACTACCTCGGGGCGGGCCCGGTGCTCTCACGTACCGTCAACTCGGGCGCCAGCAGCTCGACTTCGTCCGTGCCGCGGCCGGAGAGCTTGGCGACGACCTGCTCGACCGAGCGGCGCCCCATCTCCTGCGCGGGGATGGCCACGGAGGTGAGCCGCACCGAGGCCTGGGAGGCCACCTGTTCGGGGCAGATCGCGACCACCGACACGTCCTCGGGCACCGCCCGGCCCTGCTGCCGCAGGAGATTGAGCAGCGGTTCCACCGCCGACTCGTTCTGCACGATGAACCCGGTGGTGCCGGGACGCTCGTCGAAGATCCGCGACAGGGTCTGGGCCATCGCCGGATAGCCGCCCTCACAGGGCCGGTGCAGCACGCGTACGCCGGTCTCCTGCGCCTTGGCACGGATGCCGTCGACCGTCCGCTCGGCGAATCCGGTGTGCCGCTCGTACACCGCGGCCGCCTCACCGATCACCGCGACCTCGCGGTGGCCGAGGCCGGCGAGATGGTCCACGCAGAGCGCCCCGGTCGCCTCGAAGTCGAGGTCCACGCAGGTCAGCCCGTCGGTGTCGGCGGGCAGCCCGATGAGCACGGCAGCCCGGCCGGTGTCACGCAGCAGCGGCAGCCGTTCGTCGTGGAGCTCGACGTCCATGAGGATCATCGCGTCGGCCAGCGAACTGCCGGCGATGCGCCGCACGGCGGCGGGGCCCTCCTCACCCGTGAGGAGCAGGACGTCGTAGCCGTGGGTGCGGGCCGTGGTGGCGACCGCGATGGCGATCTCCATCATCACGGGGACGTACATGTCGGTGCGCAGCGGCACCATGAGCGCGATGATGTTCGACCGGCTGCTGGCGAGCGCCCGCGCACCGGCGTTGGGGTGGTAGCCGAGCTGCTGGATGCTCGACTCCACCCGCTCCCTGGTGGGCACCGAGATGGACCGCTTCCCGCTGAGGACATAGCTCACCGTGCTCGCGGAGACTCCGGCGTGCTGCGCGACCTCGGCAAGGGTGACCATTCAGCTCTCCATCACGGGACATCGTCGGACACCGGCACGGAAACCGGCCTGCACCGGCAGTCCCAGTCAGATGTGGCGAAGCGCTTCGACTTCACGTGGCCCGCCTGTGACATGCCCGGATGATGCGAGCCTAGACCTGCCCACACAGCGTGTCCATAGTGCTGTCGAAGCGCTTCGACTCGATGTCCCGGCGGCCCGCCGCCCGAGAGCTGCCGTGGCGGCAGCCTTTCGGCTACCGCCACGATATGCCCGGCCCATGGCGCGGAGCATCAGGGGGACGCGCGGGTTCGTGCGGCTCAGGAGGCCGACGGGGTCCAGGTCCCCAGCCAGTCGGCGATCTCCTGCCCGGCGGCCCCGCTTTCACTGAGCTGCGGCCGGTCGCCGCTCGCCGTCCCGGCGCCCGGTCCGTCGTTGCGGTACTCCGCGAACCGGTCGTCCTTCCAGGAGAATCCGCTCATGTCGGTCCACGGCGCCGGCCGGATCGCGGCGCTCAGGGTGGTGTCGCGGACGGTGGTCATCGGGTCGAGCGCGGCGTCGCCACCGGCGTGCCAGGGGCGCCCGAGGTAGAAGCTCGCCGAAGAGACGTCACCGTTGACCGTGGAGTTGTTGATGAGGAAGCCTTTGCGGTCGGCGGCCGTGCTCGGGGCGGTGATGTATCCCGCGGAGCTGCCGTCCCACCGCTTCTTCAGGGTGATGACCGAGGCGTCGATGACCGCGCTCGCCCGGCCGAAGATGAAGTCGACGTTGCCGACGACGTAGGAGTTCCTCATGTAGACACGGCCGAGCTTGTCCTTGGCGGCGGTGTCGAGCAGCAGGGTGTCCTGATCGCCCTCGGTGATGATCGAGTCGAGGAACACCTTGTCGGCCGCGGTACGCAGTGCGACGGCCTGCAGCCCGCTCATGTCCTGGTGGGCCGCCTCGTCGAAGTCGTTGGCGATGGTGAGGTTGCGGGCCTGGAAGCCATCTGCCTCAGCGGCGACGGTCGCGCTGCCGCCCGTTCCGTACGTCCCCGAGCCGTCGGGCTTCTGCGTGCCCGAGGCGTTGTCGTAGACGATGACGGTGCTCTTGCGACCGGGCCCGGTGCCCTGGAGGGTGACGTTCTGCTTGGCCGAGGGGATCTTCACCAGCTCGCGGTAGGTGCCCGGCGCGATGGCGATGACGACGCGGGCCGTGTTTCCTGCGGGAACCGCGTTCACTGCGGCCTGCACCGTGTCGTACTGACCGCTGCCGTCCTTGGCGACGGTCAGCGTGGTCGCGGCAGCCGCGGCGGTGGACGCGGTCGTGGAGCGCGGCCCTGCGCCCGCCTTCACCAGAGCGGGCACATCGGCGGCGCTGTCGAGCGTGTAGGCGTAGGAGGCGCGCGGGTCGAAGGACGTCCCGCCGCCGCTCTCGTTGCGTCCGCTCGTACCGGCGAAGATGCTGCCGCGCTGGACCAGGGTGGCGGTGCTGTCCCGGGTGACGGGGTTCTTCAGACCCTCGAAGTAGCTGTTCTCCAGGACCATGTTGGTGTGCCCGCGGGCGTAGTTGCCGTAACTGGCCGTGATGTCCGTGCCCGGGTCGTCCTGGAGGTAGTTGTTGTACAGGTGGGCGTGGGCCACGTTGTCGGTCGAGGGGTTGCGCTGTTCGGTCTCGTGGAACCAGTTGTGATGGATCGTGATGTCGGCGGTGGTGTTCTCCGTCCAGCCGATCCCGAAGGCCTTGTTGTCGTGCTGGAGCCGGTTCCAGGACACGGTGAGGTACGTGGTGTCCTTGCGGCTGTCGATCAGCCCGTCGGCCATGTTCCGCAGGTCGTTGTGGTCGATCCAGACGTGGTGGGCGCCGTCCATCTGGATGGCGTCCCAGTCGTGGTCCTTGTCGTTCCAGATTCCCGCGTAGGAGTCCCGGATCGTCAGGTTGCGGATGATGACGTTGTGCACTCCCTGGCCGAGGAAGAAGCCGCCGCCGACGATGTGACCCGAGGTGCCGGAGCCGATGATCGTCTTGTCGGAGGCGACCTTGATCTCCTTGCCCTTGGGATCCATGGCGATGGCCGCCGCGACGACGATGACGTAGGGCTGCGTCGCCGTCGCGTACTTCTCCAGGTCGGCGAGGGTGCGCACGGTCACGGTCGCACCGCCGCGCCCTCCGTACGTTCCGTCCTGTCCCAGGGCGTCGACCGATGCGTACCCGTCGGCCACCTCGTCGGCCCGGACCGAGGAGGAGGAGGAGGCTGCGACGGCGGCCATGCCCGGAGCGTCCTGCGCTCCGGGCAGACCGTTCGCCGTGGTGGCGGCGACTCCGGCCGCGAGGGCGGTGGCGACCGCTGTCGCCAGGGCCAGTCGTGTTCTGCGGCTGCGGCTGCGGTGGCTGCTGCCTGCCGGCTTGTGGGGGGCGTGCTGTGCCGTTCGGCGTTCCGCTGTCATGACCTGAACCGTTCCCGTTGAGGAGATGTGGCGTTCAGGTACTGGTTGCCGCCGGTGGCCGCATGGTTGCCGGGCACGCCCGGTCAGATCGGCTTCAACTGCCATTGCTGGCAATGGTTGTTCAGCCACGACCACTGCCGCACGTCCGCCCCGTCGGCGGCCGAGCAGTCGGCCACATCGGCGACCTTCCCCGACGCCTGACCGACGATGCGCACCCAGCCGCCCGCCTCCGTGGTGAGGAACCTGAAGCGCTGGCAGGTGTTGTCCAGCCAGGACCACAGCCGCAGATCGGCCCCGTCGGCCGCGGAGCAGTCCGCGGTGTCCAGGACCTTTCCGGTGGCCGCGTTGACGAGCCGGCTGGTGTCGTCGCCCTGGTCCTCGATGCGCCACCGCTGCCGGCTGCCACCGTTGCACGTGCCCTGGAGGACGCCGGCCCCGTCACCGTCCGAACCGGTGGCCACGTCCATGCACTTGCCGGTGGCCCGGTTGACGACCGTGTAGGCGGTGGGGGTGGCTGCCGTCTCCCCGGCGGGTCCGGCTGCCGTATTGCCGAGCGCGAGGGGTGTGCCGAGGTTCGGTGTCCCGTCGGAGTTCCAGGTGAACTTCTGCGCCCGGGTCGTACGCCCGTTGTCGCAGCCGTCCGAGGACGCGTCGTTGGCGTGGTAGACGATCCAGCTCTCCGATCCGTCCGGGGAGGTGAAGAAGCCGTTGTGTCCCGGCCCGAAGACGCCCGCCGAGTCCTTCCTCCGGAACACGGGATCCGTCTTCTTCGTCCAGGAGGACGCGGACAGCGGATCGGCGCCGCTGAGCGTGAGCAGCCCGAGCTCGTAGTCGGGAGTCCAGCAGCCGCTCGCGGAGTAGACGAGATACGTCTTCCCACCCCTTTGCAGCACCTCGGGTCCCTCGTTGACGGCGGCGCCGGACTTCTCCCAGTCGTGCACGGGTGTGGAGATAGTCGAGAAGGACCCGCTGAGCGTGTACGGGTTCGCCATCGGCGCGATCACCAGGTTCTGGGTTCCGCCGCCGCTCGCGCTGCCGAGGAGATACAGCTTGCCGTTCACGGTGAGCACGCTCGGATCGAGCATCCAGTCGCTGCCCAGCCGGCTCTTGTACGTATACGGCCCCATCGGGTCCGAACCGGCGCTCTGAAGGACATGGACCCGCTGGGTCGGGTTGTAGTCGGCGATGTTCTGCCCCGCGACGTAGTACAGGTACCAGCGACCGTCCGAGTAGTGCAGCTCGGGCGCCCAGATGTTGCAGCAGCGGGAGGCCGCGTCACCCTGCCAGACCTGCACGCTCGGTGCGGCCTCGAGCCCGGCCAGCGTGGGCGACTTCCGCATGGTGATGACGTCGGTCCAACTCGTCGTCACCAGGTAGTAGTTGCCGTCGTGGTACGAGATCCAGGGGTCGGCGCCCTTCTGCGCCTTGACGGGGTTGGTGTACGGGCGCCCCTCGGCCGCCGATGCGGGTGCCGGCTGTCCCAGGGCCAGCGCGAGCAGGAGGGCGCTCAGCAGGGTCAGTAGGCGACGGGCCATCCGCTGCTCCAGTTCAGGAGGTTGACGCCGAGCTTGGGAGTCCCGTTGTCCTGGCCGTCGTAGTAGTGGTAGACGAGCAGATCACCGTCGGAGTCGGCCAGCACCGACTGCCCGCCGGGCCCGATGTACCGGCCGTGCGACTCCAGCACCGTCGTACCGCCGTTGCTCAGCATGTTCACGCCGTTGCGGTCGTAGTACGGCCCCGTCACGCTCGCGGCGCGGCCGACCTTGATCTTGTACGTGGAGCTGGTTCCCGCACAGCAGGTGTCGTACGAGGCGAACAGGTAGTAGTAGCCGTTCCGCTTCACCACGGACGGCGCCTCGATCGCCTTGGTCCCGGTGGGGCGGGACGCCAGTGAGCGGCGAGCGGTGTCACCGGCGTACTGCTTTCCGGTCGAGGGGTCGATCCGGATCATCTTGATCCCGGTCCACCAGGAGCCGAAGGACAGCCACCATTTGCCGTCGTCGTCCACGAGGAGGTTGGGGTCGATGGCGTTGTAGTCGCTCGACGCACTCGAGGTGTACACCGTGCCGTAGTCGGTCCAGCTGCCCGGCTGTCCGGTGGTGGAGCCGGCCAGCCCGATGGCCGAGGTGTTCGACCCGAAGGAGGAGACCGCGTAGTACATCAGGTACTTGCCGCCGTGGTACGAGATGTCCGGCGCCCATGGATCGGAGGCCGAGGAGTAGTTCGTCCACCAGCTCGGCGGCGTGCTGAACGCCGATCCGGAGCGGCCGAAGGCGGTGCGGTCGGTGGAGGTGCGCAGCTGAAGGTTGTCGCCGGTCGAGTAGAGCAGATACTGCCCCGAGGACGTCCGGACCATCGAGGGGTCGTGGACGACGATGTCGCCCGTGACGGTGCCGGGGTTGGGGTAGGCGGACGCGCTGCCCGGCACGAGGGCCAGGAGAAGCGCGGCGGGCAGGACCGCGAGGATCCTTCTGCGGGTGGTGCGGCTCATGAGGGGACCTCCTGCGTTCGGGTACGGGAGGAGCGTGGACTCGTACTGCAGTCGCCGCGGAGGGGCCTGTGGTTGCCATGGGCATGCCACTAATTGAGGAAATCCAGCGACCCGGTACGGCTCTAAGAGTGTTCGGCATTTCGAATGGCGATCGTGACTTCGAACGGGACCGTAGAGTCGAACAGCGTTTACGTCAACGGATCGCGCACGCCCGCATCAAGAATGCGCACAGGGGGCGTCGACCTCCCAGCCGGTGGCGGGCCAGGGGGTCGGCCGGCGAGTGTCGAGCAGCCGTCAGCGCAGGTCGTTCAGCTCGGGCTCGGGTGCGGAGATACGGAGATGACGGGCTCGTGGTGGTTCATGGGGGGGGCTCCAAGGTTCCGCTCGCATGCCAGGGGACCCGGTGTGTGTTAGATGTCAGCCGCAAGGGACGGGGGGTGGCATTGGCGGGCGGCGGCGTCGCCTTGGTCGACGAAGTCCTCGTACACCCCGACCTTGAACCGAATCAGGTCCAGGGACTCTGCGAGCCTGCCGATCTGGGCAGTGACGTGCGCTTGGTGCTCGCGCATGAGCGCGAGCCGCTCTTCCTCGTTGCCGGTCCCTTCTCTGACAAGGTCGGTGTACCGGCTGAGCGCGGGCAGGGGCATGCCTGAGGCGCGGAGAATGATGCAGACGGTCAGCCAGTCGACGTCGTCCTGGCTGTAGAAGCGTCGCCCGCCGGGCCCTCGTCGAACGGGATTGACGAAGAGGCCCTCGCGCTCGTAGAAGCGCAGCGCGTGAACGCTCAAGCCGGTGCGTTCGGCGACCTGTCCGATGCTCAGACTCGCAGTGGTCTCAACCATGTCAGTCAGGGTAACGGGGGTTGATCTAGAGCCGACTCTAGATCCTAGGGTCCCTCGTGCGGCCGACACTTCTGCCGCTCTGCATGCTGGGTTGAACGGACAAGGGGCATCTCCATGCGTTATCGCACTCTCGGCAGGACCGGTATCGAGGTCAGCGTCCACTGTCTCGGGACCATGATGTTCCAGGACGGCTGCAACTCCGATCACGAGGACTGCGTCCGCATCATCCACGCCGCCCTCGACAGCGGAATCAACTTCGTCGACACCGCTGACATGTACGGACAGGGTGAGTCCGAGGAGATCGTGGGAAAGGCGCTGCGGGGGCGCCGTGACGACGTCGTACTCGCCACCAAGGTCCACTTCCCGATGGGCGAGGGCCGCAACCGCGGTGGCAACTCGCGACGTTGGATCCTCAAGGCGGTCGAGGGCAGCCTCAGGCGCCTGAACACCGACTGGATCGACCTCTACCAGGTCCACTTCCCCGACCACTCCACTGACATCGAGGAAACCCTCTCCGTGCTCAGTGACCTCGTGCAGCAGGGGAAGATCCGCGCCTTCGGCTGCTCGAACTACCAGGCCGACGAGATCGTCGAGGCGCACCACGTCTCCGAACGACGCGGCCTCGGACGCTTCCGCACCGACCAGCCGCCCTACTCGATCCTGGCCCGCGGGATCGAAACCTCGCTCCTGCCCGCCTGCGAGCGCTACGGAATGGGGGTACTGGTCTGGAGCCCCCTCGCCTTCGGATTCCTCACCGGCAAGCACCGCAGGGACCAGCCCATCGATCTGAATGCCGGTCGTGCCGCGCTCCGGCCGGCATTCTTCGATCCCGCGATCGCGGAGAACACCGCCAAACTCGACGCCGTCGAACAGCTCGTCGAACTCGCGACAAGCATCGGCTGCACCCTCCCGCAACTCGCCATAGCCTTCACCGTGGCCCACCCCGCCGTCACCTCGGCGATCATCGGACCGCGGACCATGCAGCAGCTGGAGGGCCTGCTCCAGGGCGCCGCGCTCACCCTGGACGACGCAACCCTCGACCGGATCGACGAGATCGTGCCGCCCGGGACGAACCTGTACAACCCCGCAACCTCGTTCCCACCGCGATCACTGACCGAGACCGCCCTGCGGCGCCGCCCACTCGCCGACCGCTCAGCGGCCTGAGCGGCTTGATCGCGGTAACGGGCGGGCATCGGCATTCAGGGCGTCACGGGCCTGCGCGGTGCGCGTCTCCTGGCTCGGCCGAGCCGCCGCCCGTGCCGGCCGGGCCGCGCACTGGGCTGCGGCCGGCCGAGGCACAGGGCCAGGAGGTTCCGGACGTGTGACGTTCAGTTCTGCCGGGGCAGCAGCTCCGCCTCGAACCGGTCCAGGAAGGCGTCGATGGAGGCATCGGGGGAGGGATCGGTGGAGGGATCTGCGGGCCGGGCCCCGGCGGAATAGATCACGAACTTGGTCAGGCCGGCCTCGATGTACGCGTCCAGCAGCCGGTGCAGTTCCGGCCAGCCGGCAGCCACGAGATCCCTGGGGTCGCTTTCCGGAACGCGCCGCCGAATCACCTGGGCGAGGTCGTCCGGAATGCCGCCCTCGGCGACGGTGAGGCTGATCCCGAAGTGGTCGGGCTCGATCGTCCGGCCCGCTTCCGCCGCCGCGGCCTGAATGGCCTCCCGGGCCCGTCCGGCAGCCGCGGGCGTGAGGAACGAACCGAGCCATCCGTCCCCGTACCGCCCGGCCCTGCGCAGTCCTGCGGGCGCGCTGCCCCCGAGCCAGATGTCCAGGGGTTTCGCGGGCAGCGGCCCGATCCGCGCGGCATCGACGCTGAGGAACTCCCCGTCGAATCCCGCGACTTCCCCGCTGAGTGAGGCCCGCAGCAGCTCCAGGGACTCGTCGAACAGCGCCCCGC
This sequence comes from Streptomyces sp. NPDC087901, assembly GCF_044742205.1. Lineage (NCBI taxonomy): Bacteria > Bacillati > Actinomycetota > Actinomycetes > Kitasatosporales > Streptomycetaceae > Streptomyces > Streptomyces sp. NPDC087901. The sequence continues at coordinate 596,380 of NZ_JBIUUC010000002.1, read as the reverse complement.
GCCGTCCCTCAGGTGCGGGGAACAGCTCACGCTCGCCGGTCCGGGCGGGCTGGAGGCCGAACACCGGGAGCACGCGCCGGGGCGAGAGCCCGGCCAGGGACGCCAACTGCTTGGCGACCAGGACCGGGTGCCGCCCCGGGAGCACCGCGACCGACGTACCGACCTTCAGCCGGCTCGTCCGGGACAGGGCGTGCGCCATGCCGATGAAGGGATCGACCGCGTCCGAACAGACCTGCTCCGACAGCCAGAGCGAATCGACTCCGCCGCTTTCGAGACGGTCGACGATCCGGCTGAAATCCGACAGGGGCGAACCGGCACCGAGCCCAACACCGAAACGGATCTTCATGGATCTCACGATACGCGCGCGCACGGAGAGGGCGCAGCCACCCGGGCTCAGGCGTTGAGCAGAACGGGAAAGGCCTCCATGTCGTTCTGCGTCATCACGGGAAGCTTGCGGATGTCCGCATCCGGCACCGCGAGCCGCAGCTCCGGGAAGCGCCCGAAGAGCGCCGGCAGGGCGATCCCCGCCTCGACGCGTGAGAGCGCCGCACCGGGGCAGATGTGCGGGCCGTGACCGAAGGTCATGTGCCGGATGGGGGTGGGGCGGGTGATGTCGAAGGCATCGGCGTCGGGGCCGTGCTGCTCCGGGTCGCGTCCGATCACCCGGTAGGAGATGACCACTCCCTCGCCCTTGGCGATAACGCCCTCACCCACCTGGATGTCCTCGGTGGCGAACCGCATCAGCAGATGGGTGGTCGGGGTGTCCCACCGCAGGGTCTCCTCGATCACGGTCTCCCAGGAGACCTCTCCGTCGAGGACCTTCCGCAACTGTTCGGGGTGGGCCAGCAGGGCACGTACGGCGTTGAGAATGAGCCCGATCGTGGTCTCGTGCCCGGCCGCGACCATCGCCTTGAGGTTGCCGATCACCTCTTCCTCGGTCAGCGGTTCGCCGCCCTCGTCGGCGAGGATGAGCGCGGAGGTCAGGTCGTCGGTCGGCTGCGCGGCCTTCTCCCGTACGAGCCCGGCGTAGAAGACGTCCAGGTCGGCGAGGAGGGCCAAGCGCTCGTCCTGCGGGGTGAGCATCGAGAAGAAGGCCTTGTACTGGCGGGTCAGCATGGCGTTCGCGGCGGGGTCGACCCCCATCAGCATGCCGACGACCCGCATGGGCAGCGGCTGCGCGAACACGGACTTGAGGTCGACGACGGCCCCGTCCTTACCGCCCTCGGCGAGCGCGTCCAGCAGTTCCTCGGTGAACTTCTCGATGTCGGGGCGTATCGCCTCCAGCCGGCGGGGCGTGAGCGCCTGGGAGGTCTTGGTCCGCAGCCGGCGGTGCTCGTCGCCGTCGACGGTGAACATGGACCGGCCGGCGTCGATCATCCCGATGAGCGGCCACGCGTGCGTCACCTCGCCGCTCTGCCACAGACCCCAGGCGTCGAGGTCCTTCACCAGCCGGGGATCGAGCAGGAGCTGCCGGGCGTCCGCGTGCCGGGTGATGGTCCAGGCCGGTACACCGAGCAGCTCGATCCGGGCCAGCGGCCCGGCGTCGAGCAGCCGCGCCGTCTCACCGTCCAGGTCCTGGACCATCGGGTCGATGACGACGGTCCCGCCGTCCGGGGCTGCTGCCTGGGCGGCGGCGTGGGGGCAGTTCACGAGAAGTCTCCTGTCGTACGAACGGGGGTGAACCGAACAGGGAGCGCGGTAGAGCCTCGAAGGAACGCGGAAGGCCGTCGCACGAGTTCGCCGGCGGGGACGCCCAGTTGGAGATCGGGCAGCCGGTCGAGCAGGACCTCGATGCCGGTACGGGCGATGATCTCGGCGATCTCCTGCGCGGGGAACGGGCATCGGTACTCGCCGTGGCTGAAGGCGAGATGGGCACCGTTGCCGCCCTGTGCGGCTGCTCCGGTGTCCGACATGCTCTGGCGGATCAGGGGGTCGGTATTGGCGGCACCGAGCCCGAGCAGCAGCATGTCCCCGGCCTTGATCCGCTGTCCGCCGAGCTGGGTGTCCCGTACGGCCCAGCGTCCGGCGAGGATCTGGGTGGGCGTGTCCTCCCAGAGCACCTCGTTCATGGCCTCGCCGATGCTGCGCCGGCCGCGGGCCATGGAGTCGGCGAACTCGTCCTCGGTGAGCATCAGCCGAAGGGAGTTGCTGATCCAGTCGGCGGTGGTGAGGTGCCCGGCGGCCGTGATGGCCATCAGGTCGAGCATGTACTCCTCGTCGGTGAAAGCCTCGGGAAAGGCGAGCATGCGCGAGGTCACGTCGTCCCCGGGCGCGGCCCGCTTCGCGGCCACCAGCCTGGCCATGTGTTCCCCGAACCGCAGATGGGCGCTCTGCGCGTCCGGGCCGCCGTCGGCAAGGTCCTTCAGCACCCGGGCGATGTCGGCGCCTTCGGCGTCGGGGAACCCGACCAGCCGGGCGAGGACGAGGACGGGAAGGGGATCGCAGAAGTCAGCGACAAGGTCGGCCGTACCGCGGCTGCACACGTCGTCGATGAGCCGGTCGGCCAACTGCTCGCAGTGGCTGCGGATCTGATGGGGGTCCGCGCCTTCCAGGGCCGGCCCGACCATGCGGGCGTGCCGCTGGTGCTCCTCCCCCGCGCTGAAGTAGATGGACGGCAGGGGACGCCCCACCATCGGCAACAGGGGCCAGTCGTCGGGGATGTGGGGCCATTGGTTCCAGAGGCCGACATCACGCGGGAACAGCGCGCCGTCGCTGGTGACTTGATGGAGTTCGCGGTACCCGATGACCAGCCAGGCGGGGAACCCGCCCGGCAGCTCCACGGGGACGACAGGCCCGTGATCACGCCGCATGGCGCGGTAGGCGGCCTGGGGTTCGGTCTGGAAGCCCGGCCCGCCGAGCGGCACGGCCCCGGCGTGAGCCGGACAGCCGGGAGGCGGTGGAGGAGTGGACGGCGCGGGCTCGGTGGATGAAGGGCGCGTCATGAGTCCTGACTCCTGTGGCGACAGCTGCAAGCGTCACGATCATGCGATCAACGCACGTTCACTATAAGGATTTTATGTGACGCCGGAACGGTCGAGGGCGATCAATTCCGCACCTCGAACAGAACAACAGGACGACATCTCGGCACAATTGATAAGCATCACGATGTACCGCACCGGGCGGAGCCGACCTCGCAGAGGGCCCCGCCCTGGAGCCCGACATTGACCAGCCCGGCACCTCTCTCGTCCCCGAGTCCGCCGCCGCCTTCACCCTCCACGAGCTTCAGCGCATGCCAGCGCTCCAGCCAGTACACACGCCCGCGGTGACCGGCGAGCGTTTCCCGCAGCGAGAGTGGAGCGTGCGTCCAGACCACGGGGAGCTCACCCGAGTAGTCGAAGGCGGGACGCAGTTCGACCCATCCGTCGTCGCGGACGTCACCGGAGGTGAGCAGGATCTCGACGGCCCGGCCCGGCTCCTGCCGGCACTTCTTGGCATGGATCCAGTGCACACGGTGCCCCGCGGCGTAGCGGGTGCAGTCGTCGCTCCGCACGGAGTCGTTCTGGGTGAGATGACGCAACATGGTGAGGTTCGCCTTCCGGGGTGAGGACCCCGAGTGCCCTGCACCGCGGTCCGCTGTTCCCCGTACCCTGCGTACGGGGCAGGTCGTCACCCGGAGCACCCGCAGCGGAGCGGGGTGCCGTCCAGCAAGCCGGGGCTGTGCACTGGAACTCATGACCCGTCCAAGACTCTAACCCACGCACTCGGCAGGGCCCGACGGGTGGCCAGGAGCGCGGGGCGCCCGGCCCGACGGGTGGTCAGGAGCGCCGGGCGCCCGGCCACGGGCGCCGCCCACCCCCGAACCACCCGCCGGGCCGGGGACCACTCACCCGGTGACGAGACCCGGGTCGCTCGAACCGGGCCGGCCCGTCTCGACGTGCCCGGCGAAGCGCCGCAGGAACGTGGCGTCCACATCGGAGACGACGGTGACGTCGTACCAGCTCTTGCTTCCCCGCAGGTCAAGCGCGTGCTTCACAGTCGCGCCCGCACGGACCTCGAAGGTCTGCACCCCTCCCCCGTACCCGACGGCACTGCGAACGGTCAGACGCACAGTCGCGGAACCGCCATTGACGAAGGTCAGTTCGAGCCCACCGGTGGCGGCATCATGACGAGTCGTCACCTCCGGCCCCGCCACCTTCCCGGCCGCCCGGAAGGTGCGCAGGAATCCGTTGGGGCCGTGGACGGTGAGGTCGGTCACTCCCTTGGAGTAGGCGGTGTTCCAGCTGTCCGAGAGGGACTTTCCGGCCTCGGTGGTGTAGGTCCAGGGCCCGTCGGTGCGGTTCGCGGAAGTCACGAGGAACTGCGCCCCTGCGGCGGCGCCGCCACTGAAGGTGAGGCGGTACTTGCCGGTGGCCGTATCGGCGGCACCGTCCACGAAGGGCGCGTAGCGCAGCGGCCGGGTGGGCCGGGCCCCCTTCTCCTGCTTGGGCACGCTGCCGGTGGCGGGCGGCGCGGGGACGTAGTCGGGGTGCCGGAGGCGGTCCGGAGGCTCATAGGCATCCGTCGACGGCAGCGAGACGTCCGAGGTGTCCGAACGGCGGAAGTCGAAGGCCGAGGTGAGATCACCGCAGACGGCGCGCCGCCAGGGCGAGATGTTGGGCTCGCGCACACCGAAGCGCTGCTCGATGAACCGGATGACGGAGGTGTGGTCGAAGACCTCGGAACACGCGAACCCGCCGGTGCTCCAAGGGGAAACGACCATCATGGGCACCCGCTGGCCGAGCCCGTACGGACCGGCTGCGTACCGGATGTCGCCGGGGAAGTAGTCGGCGGAGGTGTCCACGGTGGACAGGCCCTGCGAGGCCCCCGACGGCACGAAGGGCGGCACGATGTGATCGAAGAAGCCGTCGTTCTCGTCGTAGGTGATGAAGAGGGCCGTCCGGCCCCAGACCTCGGGGTCGGCGGTCAGTGCGTCCAGGACCTGCGAGATGTACCAGGCACCGTAATTCGCGGGCCAGTTGGGATGCTCGCTGTACGCCTCCGGGGCAACGATCCAGGACACCTTCGGCAGCGTCCCGGCCCGGACATCGGCCTTCAGGTCATCGAGGAGCCCGCCACCGTTCTTGATGTCGGTCCCGGTACGCGCCTTGTCGTACAGCGGATCGCCGGGCTCGGCCTCGCGGTAACTGTTGAAGTAGAGGAGCGAGTTGTCGCCGTACGTACCTCGATAGGCATCGTTGATCCACCCCCAGGACCCTGCCGCGTCGAGCCCGTCACCGATGTCCTGGTACACCTTCCACGACACCCCGGCCTGCTCCAGCCGCTCGGGGTAGGTGGTCCAGCCGTACCCCGCCTCGTCGTTGCCGAGCACGGGACCGCCGCCGGACCCGTCGTTCCCCGTATGTCCGCTCCACAGGTAGTAGCGGTTCGGGTCGGTCGACCCGATGAACGAGCAGTGGTACGCGTCGCAGACGGTGAACGCGTCGGCGAGGGCGTAGTGGAACGGTATGTCCTCACGTGTGAGGTGGGCCATCGTCGTAGCCGTCTTGGCCGGCACCCACTGGTCGTACGCACCCTTGTTGAACGCCCGGTGCCCGCCCGCCCAGTCGTGGTTCAGGTCCCGGAGGAACTGCATCCCGAGCTTGTCGGCGGGCGGCCGGAACGGCAGCACCTCCTTGCCGAGGAGGTCCTTCTGATGCCAGACCGGCTTCCCGCTGGGCAGGGTGACCGGCCGCGGGTCACCGAAGCCGCGGACGCCGTTCATGGTGCCGAAGTAGTGGTCGAAGGAACGGTTCTCCTGCATCAGGACGACGATGTGCTCGACGTCCTGAAGGGAGCCTGTACGACCCCGCGCGGGAAGAGATGCGGCGCGGGCGATGCTGCTCGACAACGCGGTGTAGGCGGCCGTGCCTCCGGCGAGTTGCAGGAGGCGGCGACGGTTGAGTTCTGCCATGGGTGGGGGCCTCTGCAGGGTGAGGGGATGTGGGGGCGAAAGCGACTGGAGTGTTCCAGAATCGACCGCCCCTACGGAAGACCCGTGCGGTGTGCACGTGATGGCTATCGACCGAACAGTCGGCAACGGAACGGCCCACGATCCTGCCCTTACACTCGATCGTGATGGGCCGCCCGCCCCGCACACCCGTGGCCGGCCACCGCCCCCTACGCCTTCACTCCCACGCCTCCGAACGCATCCACATCGGCCGCCACCGTCGCGCCGTCGGCATCGGGATGCCATGCACTGAGTCGTACGAACCCGGGCTCGATCATGCGCAGACCGTCGAAGAGCGTCTCGATCTCCTGGGGCTCACGGACGTAGTACGGCACGGCACCGCTCTCGATGTACGCCTTCTCCGCGGCGATCATGCCCTCGCTGGTCCGCGTGCCGTCGTACACGACAAGGAAACTCCCGGACGGCAGCCCGGCCATGAGGGCGCGCACCACGTCACGCGCACGGGCGAAGTCGCCGGCATGGCCGAGGATGCCGAGCAGCATGAGCGCGACGGGCCGATCGAAGTCGAGGGTCTTCGCCGCCTCGGCCAGGATGGCATCAGGCTGGTAGAGGTCGGCATCGATGTAGTCGGTGACCCCCTCCGGCGCACTGGTGAGCAGAGCCCGCGCATGGGTGAGGACCAGGGGGTCGTTGTCGACGTACACGATGCGCGCGTCCGGGGCGATTGCCTGGGCGACCTGATGGGTGTTGTCGGCGGTGGGCAGACCCGTCCCGATGTCGAGGAACTGCCTGATGCCGTGTTCCTGCACCAGATGGCTCACCGACCTGCGCAGAAACTGCCGGCCCGCCACTGCTACATCGACGAGCCCGGGGAAGAACGTCTTGATCTGATCGCCGATCTCACGGTCGACCTCGTAGTTGTCCTTCCCACCCACGAAGTAGTTCCAGAAGCGGGCCGAATGTGGGCGCGTGGTATCGATCCGCGCCGATGTACCTGCCTCGGAAGGCACTTGGTGCTCGCTCACGAGTGCCTCCTGGCACAAACGATGTTGAGGGACGCTCTCAATCTAGCCGGATGCCGTGCCCGTCTCTCGGCGCATCAGCCCACGGCGGCTCGGACAGAACGTCTTCGGCCGTCTCACTTCACCGCACCAACTCACCCGGGTTGGGGGACTTGCCCTGCTTCGCTGCGAAGTTCGCGTCCTGTGGGGAATCATGCGGATCATGGCCCAACTCGAAGCGCGCGAAGTGCCGCTGCACAAAGTCTTCTGCAGTGACTACGACTTTCGGATCCCTGACTACCAGCGCCCTTACGCATGGCAGCCCGAACAGGCCCAGCAGCTCCTGGCCGACCTGGAGGAAGCCCTCCTGCGGGGCGACGGGGAGCCCTACTTCCTCGGCTCTCTGGTTCTCGTCAAGGACAGCGGATCCGCCGAGGCCGACGTCATCGACGGTCAGCAACGTCTGACGACGTTGACCATCCTGCTGGCCGTGCTGCGCGATCTGGCGCAGCAGCCCGATGTGGTGACCAATCTGGTGGCGATGATCTCCGAGCCCGGGAACACGGTCCTGGGCCTGAAGGCCAAGCCCCGTCTCACTCTGCGCCCCCGGGACGCCGACTTCTTCCAGCAGCACATTCAGACCGCCGGTTCCATCAGCACACTCCTGGTGCTGAACCCGCACAATCTCAGGACGGACGCGCAGAGGGCCGTCCAGGCCAACGCGCTGGCACTGCACACCGCCTTGGCCTCCTGGAGCGACGAGCAGCGACTCTCCCTGTGCAAGCTGATGGGGGTCCAGACCTTCTTGGTCGCGGTCAGCACCCCTGACCTGGACAGCGCCCACCGGATCTTCAGCGTCATGAACTCCCGGGGCCTCGATCTGTCGCCTGCCGACATCTTCAAGGCGCAGATCATCGGGGAGATCGACGAGGAGGTCTCTGAGACGTACGCCAGGCGGTGGGAAGATTCCGAGGAGAGCCTTGGCCGCGAGGACTTCTCCGACCTCTTCTCCCACATCCGCATGATCTTCTCGGGCGAGCGGGCACGACAGGAACTGCTCAAGGAGTTCCAGAGCCAGGTCCTCGTCCACTACAAGGGCGGTCGCGCCAAGGAGTTCGTGGACCAGGTACTCGTGCCCTATGCCGAGGCGTCGGCGGTGATCCGTGACAAGGCGTACGCGGCCGGAGACGGATCGGATCAGGTCAATCTGTGGTTCCGCAGACTCCTGCTGCTTGACAACAACGACTGGTGGCCGGCCGCGCTGTGGGCGCTCAGGTCCCACGGAGACGATCCGGTGTGGCTGGGTTCCTTTCTCCGGTCACTGGAACGACTCGCGGCAAGCATGTTCGTCCGACGTGTCTACACCACCCCCCGTGTCTTCCGCTTCGCCGAGTTGCTTACCGAGCTGAAGGAGCTGACCCCGGACAGGAGCCTCGAAGCCCCGGCCTTCCAACTGACCGAGACCGAGCGGGCCGAGACACTGCGCCGGCTCGACGGCGAGGTCTACCACGAGTTGAGGACGCGGCGATACATCCTGTTGCGGCTCGACGAGTTGGTGTCCGAGGACGACATCGTGGCGACCTACGACGCTCCGCGCATCACGGTCGAGCATGTGCTCCCCCAGAATCCCGATCCGCAGTCGCAATGGCGTGCGGACTTCACCACGAGCGAACGCGCTCTGTGGACGCACCGCCTGGCCAACCTGGTGCTGCTCAGCCGTGCCAAGAACTCCCAGGTTCAGAACCTCGACTTCACCGACAAGAAGGAGCGGTACCTCAAGCGGGGCGTCGTCACGTTCCCCCTGACCACACAGGTACTGGGTCAGGAAACCTGGACGCCCGAGCACCTGGAGAAGCGCCAGGTGGAACTCATCGGCCTCCTGGCCGAGGAATGGCAGCTGTAGAACCCCAGGCACGACGTTCGGATTCGCCGACCTGATCGGACCCCGGTCGCCGTTCGGACGGCCCGTCGCTCACGGCTCGGCGTACGGGCCTCTGACCATTCGCGGCGACGGGCAGTCACAGGTGGCCGCGCCTGGAATCGTCCGCTTCGGGTGCCGTGATCCGGCGGTAGAGGGTGAGGAAGCACTCCAGCTCTTCGCTCTCCTCGGCGCTCGCACGCCCCGAAGCGAGGCGGCTCCCGGCCTCCTGACTCATGCGGCTCAGGTGACCCACGTGGTCCAGGTGGTGCCAGAGCAGGCGGAACGTCTGCTGGTGGTCGTAGAGGCTCGTCTCGTACGACCGGTTCGTGATGTGACGGGCCTGAGCCATGAGGGCCCGGAAGGTCTCCCTGTCGCCGGACGAGAGCAGGCCCTTCAGGTGGCGGTGATACACCGCCAGTTCGGGCTCTTCAGCCTCGTCCATACGGATTCCCCCCGATGTGTTCGTCGTCGTTCCTTCGCCTGGCCTTCGGCCGACGCTCGGCTTCACCCGGCCTTCTTCCACTCCGCGCAGCGCTTCGTCTGGAAGTACTCCCCCTTGTTGAGCGTCACCCGGCCCGGCCCCTCCAGGTTGTTGTTGGCGATGATCGCGTCGAACTCACCGCTGGCGTCCTTCAGCCGGGCCCAGTAGCAGCCGAACGATCCGTCGCCGCCCGCGGTCTTGTACGTCCCCGCCGCGATGTCCTCCCCGACCAGGTACTCCCCGTCCCCGCTGAACGTGCTCGGGGGTCCGGGCTTCTCCGTCTTCTTCGGCTTGGCCGTCACGGTCTTGGTCACGGTCGGCGCGGGAGCGGCCTTCGCCGTCTCCGTCGCGGTGGCAGTCGCGGTCGCGGTCGCGGTCACCTTCGGCCCCGGCTTCGCGGAGGCGCCGGCCTTGCCGTCGGCGTCGGCCTCGCCGCTGGAGCCGATGCCCGTGCCGATGAGCAGGGCGACGAAGGCGACCGCCCCGTGGGTGACCCACGCCTTGGCGCGCGAGGGCTTGCGCGGCGACGGAACGGGCGGGACCGGAGCGGTGTGCTGGGGGGTGTTGTACGGTCCGGGGCCCTGGTACTGGTACTGGGGAGAGTTCATGGCGTGCTCCAAGTGAGTGGCGTACGAGTGGCGTACGAGCTGAGTGGGCTCGGGGGGCCGTGCGGTCCGGGTGAGGCAGCCGCTGTCACTCCCCGCGGATCCGGCGTCCCGTTTCCGTCGCGGGGTAGAGGATCGCGTCGGCGACGCGACCGCCGGAGTCCCTCACACCGCCGGCGAAGTTGAGACGGCCCGTGGCGGTCGCCTTGGCGGCGACGCCGTGCCAGTAGCGGGGCTCGCGGTCCCACCGGATGTCGGCCAGGAGCCGGTGCAGGTCCTCGACGCCGAGCGCGTTCATCGGGTCGGCCCACGGGGTGGTGTAGTGCACGGCGATGCCGAGTCCCGCGAGCACCGCCGGGGCGGTGATGGCACTGCGCGAGGCGAAGTGCGGGAAGTGGTCGGAGATGAGCCGGGCCAGCGACGGGACGACGCTCCCCTCGACCTGCGCGGCATCCGTCCCGGCGGGAAGCTCGTCCTCGTGGACGGTCTCCGCCGAGCGTGAGAGTCCCGTGCGCCCGTAGATCGCGGTGATGACGAGGGCGCGCAGCGCGGAGAGGGTGATGACCTCCGGGTCCGTCTTGCCGATCTGCCGCTTACTGGCGTTGACGAGCTTCGTGAACGGGACGACCTTGTCGTCGACCTCGACCTTGACGGATTCGGCGAGGCGGTGTGCGAGCCGGGTCGCGAAGTCCCGCTGGTCCATGGACATGGCCAGGTTCTTGGCGACGATGACCCCCTGCACGTTGCGGTCGTAGAAGATCTGCCGTGCGTCGGCGACCGACAGATCCACGTACAGCTCGAAGGGGACGCGGATGGTGGCGAGTTCGGCGTATGTGAGCCCGTAATGCCCGGGGTCGTCGTAGAGCTCGTGCCAGGCCGTCGTCTGCGTCTCGCCGTCGATGGCGACGACGCAGGTGCCGGGCGTGATGGTCAGCGTCCGCAGGCCCGTTCCGGGCAGCAGTTCGTCGCTGAGCGCGGCGAGCGGTCCGGCGTGCCAGAAGGTGATCGGCGGCGTGGACCAGCCGGCGCCCAGTTCGCCCTTCACGCCGTCGGCGATGTACTCGGCGTACGAGCCGACGTTCTTCCCCTTCTGCGTGGACTTCAGCGCGCGCTGCACCAGGGAGCGCAGTTCGGCGTGGCGCCGCACGGCACCGGATGCGGCCTTGAGCGTCTTCGTGTCCTCCTCGCGGCGGGGCGAGGGGACGAGCTGGACGAGGGTCGCCACGGACATGGTCCCGATCACGGCGTCGGTCCGGAACGGCATGACGGTGAGCTGGATTCCTTCGACGACCGTGGTCGGCAGGGTGATCTGCATGGGTGTCTCCCTCGGGATCAGAGGAGCGGTGCGTGGCGCGGCACCGCGTCGCAGGCAGGGGCAACAGGCACATCGACGGTTCACACCTCGAGGAGCGCGCCGCCAACCGGAAGCTCCATCAGATAAGCCTGCCGTGAAAGCACTGTCAAACCCCTTGAGAGATTTGACGAGCGCTGTAGTCTGTTTACTGTTCACTCCCGAGAGGCCAGGAACCCCCATGCCCCAGCCACCCGCTCAGGTGACCGCCGCCGAGATCTCCCGGATCGCCGGCGTCACGCGTGCCACCGTCAGCAACTGGCGCCGTCGGCACGACGACTTCCCGGCCCCGTCGGGCGGCACCGACAGCAGTCCGCTCTATGACCTGGAAGCGGTACGGGGATGGCTGGAGGCGCGCGGCCAGTCGTCCGCCGCCACCCCCTCTGAGGAGCTGCGCACCGTCCTGCGGCTCCACGGATCCGGGGCCGGCGTGGCAGCCCGCCTGTTCCCTCTCGTCCTCGCGGCGTCGCACCGGAGCGCGGACGATCTCGCCGCGCTCGACGGCCTGCCCGACTCCGAGGTCATCGCCCGGGCCGACAAGGCTGCGGCAGAGCTCGCCGGATCCGTCCCCGAAGCCGAAGCCGCCGGTTTCGGTCCGGACGACGTGGCCGCACTCCGGGCCCTGGTGCGGTGCGTCCGCGGCGAGGGTGCTCAGAGCGCGCTCAATGTCCTCGCCGAACGCGAACTGGACGACACCGCCTCCAGCGGCACGTACCGGACGCCGACCGAACTCGCGGACCTCATGGCCCGGCTGCTGCCGGAGCGCACGGCGCGCGTTCTCGATCCGGCGTGCGGCAGCGGCAGCCTGCTCGCGGCGGCGGCCCGCCGGGGCGCCACGGAGTTGTACGGCCAGGACTCCCTGCCCGTGCAGGCCCAGCGCAGCGCGGTACGCCTGCTGCTCGCGGCACCCGACGCACAGGTCACCGTCCGCGCGGGCGACACCCTGCGCGCCGACGCCTTCCCGGAGCTTAGGGTGGGCGGCGTGCTCTGCAACCCGCCGTACGGCGACCGCGACTGGGGCCACGAGGAGCTCGCGTACGACCAGCGGTGGGCCTACGGCGTGCCGCCGCGGATCGAGTCGGAGCTGGCCTGGACGCAGCACGCCCTCGCGCATCTGGAACCCGGCGGCTATGCCGCGATGCTGCTCCCGCCGGCCACGTCCACCCGTGCCTCGGGCCGCCGCATCCGTGCGGAGCTCGTACGCAGCGGAGCACTGCGCGCCGTTGTCGGCCTGCCCGTCGGCGCTTCGGCGCCGCTGCACATCGGCCTGCACCTGTGGGTGCTCCAGCGCCCTGAGCCGGGGGCCACGGGCGGTGCGTCGGTGCTGTTCGTGGACGTGAGCGGGGACCAGCGCGACGGTGCTGCGGGGTCGCCGCAGGACACGCACTCCCGGCCCCGGACCCGTCGCGGCGGGGTGGACTGGGACACGTTGTCGGCCGAGGTCCTGCGCCACTGGTCCGCGTACAGGCAGGCCCCGGACTCCTTCACCGACACCCCTGGCACGGCACGCGCCGTCCCGACCATCGACCTGGTCGACGACCTCGTCGACCTCACGCCGGCCCGGCAGGTGCGCACCGCCCCCGCCGACCTCGACCCGGCTGAGGTGGCGGGGCGCGCGGAGGAACGGCGCGCGCTGCTCGTCGCCTCCCTCCCCCAGTTGGAGAACACGGCGGGCGTCGGCCCGTGGGAAGCGGTCGCCGAGTCCTCCGGGGCCTGGCGCACGGCGACGGTCTCCGACCTCGCCCGAGGAGGTGCGCTCTCCTTGCTACGGGCGGCGGTCCCGGGCACCCGCGGTGAGACCGGGGCCGGGGGCAGCAGGGAACGCCCGGTGCTCACCGCGTCCGACATCAGCAGCGGCACCAGCCCCTCGGGCACACCGGAGGACCTGCGCACCGACGCGGCGCACACGGTCGCCGCAGGGGATGTGCTGGTGCGGGGCGTAGCCGGCGGCAACGGCTTCATGGCCCGCGTCGCGGACGAGGCGGACGCCGAGGCCCTCCTCGGCCACCACATCCACCTGCTCCGCCCGGACCCGGCCCGGCTGGACCCCTGGTTCCTCGCGGGGTTCCTGGGCGCCGAGGCCAACATCGCCGGTGCCTCGACGGGCAGCACCATCCTGCACGTCTCCCCGGGCCGGCTGCGCGTACCGCTGCTCCCGCTGGAGGAACAACGCCGCTACGGGGCCGCGTTCCGCCACACCCACGAACTCCGCACCGCCGCCCGCCGGACGGCCGACCTCGCCGAGGCCACGGCCCACGCACTGCTCACCGGCCTGACGGCGGGGGCGCTACGCCCGCCGCCGGAGAGCCCGTTGGCCTGAACGGCAACGCCGCCTTCACACATCCACCACACTGAAGCGCAACCGTCCCGGCCGGGCCGGGTCCATCGAAGGGAACGCGTTGAACAGCAGTAAGCACACGGAACTGGCGAACCACGCCTGGTCCGTCGCCGACCTCCTGCGCGGCGATTACAAGCAGTCCGACTACGGCAAGGTCATCCTGCCGTTCACCGTGCTGCGCCGTCTGGAATGCGTCCTGGAGCCGACGCGCGAGAAGGTCGCGGAAGCGGTCGTCCGGTGCAAGGAGCAGGACCTCGACCCGGACTACTTCCTGCCACGTGCCGCGGGCCACTCGTTCTACAACACGAGCAGCCTGACACTGAAGTCGATCGCCGGTGACCCGGACAACGCGGCGACGAACCTCCAGATCTACATCGGCGCCTTCTCGCCGAACGCCCGCGAGGTGCTGGAGAAGTACGAGTTCGCCCAGCAGATCCGCAAGCTGGACAGTGCGAATCTGCTATACCAGGTCATCGGTAGGTTCACGGACCTGGACCTGCGCCCCGAGGCCGTGTCCAACCACAACATGGGCTACATCTTCGAGGAGTTGATCCGCCGCTTCTCCGAGCAGTCCAACGAGACCGCGGGTGAGCACTTCACCCCGCGCGAAGTCATCAAGCTGATGGTCAGCTTGCTCATCGCCCCGGACGGCGACGCGCTCAGCATGCCCGGTGTCGTACGTACGGTCATGGACCCGGCCTGCGGCACGGGCGGCATGCTCAGCGCGGCCGAGGATCACATCAAGGCGTACAACAAGGACGCCACGGTGGAGGTGAGCGGCCAGGAGCTCAACCCGGAATCCTGGGCGATCTGCCGGTCCGACCTGATGATCAAGGGGCAGGACCCGGAGAACATCGCGTTCGGCAACTCCTTCTCGGACGACGGCCACAAGCGCGAGAAGTTCGACTACCTGCTGGCGAACCCGCCGTTCGGCGTGGAGTGGAAGAAGGTCAAGGAGGAGGTCGAGTACGAGCACGCGAACCTCGGCGACTCCGGCCGCTTCGGCGCGGGCCTGCCTCGTATCAACGACGGCTCGCTGCTCTTCCTCCAGCACATGATCTCGAAGATGAAGCCGGTGGACGTGAATGGCGGAGGCGGCTCACGCATCGCGATCGTCTTCAATGGCTCGCCGCTTTTCTCCGGCGCGGCCGGCTCCGGCGAGTCGGAGATCCGCCGCTGGATCCTGGAGAACGACTGGCTGGAGGCGATCGTCGCCCTGCCGGACCAGCTCTTCTACAACACGGGCATCTCCACGTACTTCTGGATCCTGACAAACCGGAAGGACGCCCAGCACAAGGGCAAGGTCGTGTTGCTGGACGCGCGCAACCAGTGGGTGAAGATGCGCAAGTCGCTCGGCGACAAGCGCAAGGAACTGGGCGATGGGGCGAACGGGAAGCCGAACCACATCGGCGACATCACCCGCCTGTACGGGGAAGCGGTGGCAGCGGCGGCGGACGCCGAGCACCCGATGCACGCCAAGGTGAAGGTCTTCGACAACACGGCGTTCGGCTACCAGCGGATCACGGTGGAGCGGCCGTTGAAGCTGCGGTTCGAGCTGACGGAGGAGACCCTGGCCGCGCTGCTCGCGTCAAAGCCGGTGCAAAAGTGGGCGGAGGAGCGCTTCCTGCCGCGTGAGCCGGAGCTCGCTGCCAAGGCTAAGGTCCGGCGGAAGCTCACGGAAGATGAGGAGGCCCAGTTCCAGAAGCTGGCCGATGCTGAGGCGGCGGTGCTCGGGGATGCGTTGAGGCCGCTGCTGGGCTCGGAGTGGGCGACCAAGTCCGAGGCTCAGGTGGCGGTTCGGGGCGCAATGGCGGAGGCCGGCGTGCCGGGGCCGACGGGGGCGCCGTTTGCCAAGGCGTTGCGGGATGCGGTGGGGGTGCGGGATCCGGAGGGGGAGGTGCAGCTCCTCAAGGGCGGTGCCTCGGAGCCGGACGCGGAGTTGCGGGACTACGAGAACGTGCCGCTGGGTGAGGACGTGGAGGAGTACCTGAAGCGGGAAGTGCACCCACACGTTCCCGATGCGTGGATCGACCATGCGAAGACGAAGGTGGGGTACGAGATCCCGTTCACGCGGCACTTCTACGTGTACGAGCCGCCGCGGCCGTTGGCGGAGATCGACGCGGAGCTGAAGGCGCTTGAGGCGGAGATTCAGGCGCTGCTGGGTGAGGTGACAGAATGACCAGCGCAAATGAGTGGATTCATGCGGCACCCGCCCAGTGGACGCGGGGGCGGATCAAGAACCTCATCGCCTCCGCTACCAATGGCACGTGGGGCAACGATCCCAAGGAAGACGGTGACGACGTTCACTGCATCCGCGCTGCTGACTTCGATCGCACCAAACGCCGCGTAAGGATCAGCCAAGCACCTCTGAGGAGCGTTGACGTGTCAACGCTCCGACATCACCAACTAGAGCCCGGAGACCTTGTACTCGAAAAGTCCGGCGGAGGAGAGAAGCAGCCGGTCGGCATGGCCGTCCTGTTCGAAGAGTCAGACAAAGCGGTCTGCTCCAACTTCTGCGCCCGCATCTCCCCAGAACGAAACGTGGACGCCCGCTTCTTGACCTACGTTTTTGCCGCAGCATACGGGCAAGGTCTGACGCAGAGCGCCATCAAGCAGACCACGGGGATCCAAAACCTGGACGCCAGCGCCTTCTTCTCCGCCGCGTGGGCGTATCCAGAGCTCGATGAACAGCGCCGCATCGCCGACTTCCTCGACACCGAGACCGCCCACATCGAGCGCTTGTCCGCGCTGCGAGTCCGCAGCCTCGGCCTACTCTCCGAGCGTTCAGCCAGCCAGATGGATCTCACTATCAGAGGTCTGCCGACTCGACAGACTAAGCAGGCCGAGTACATCCCGCTCGGGGAAATCCCTGCAAACTGGCAGGAAGCGCGACTCCGGTCAATCGATTGCAAGGTACAAACCGGCCCTTTCGGAAGTCAGTTGCACGCCGAAGACTACGTCGAGGACGCCTACCCGGTAGTCAATCCAGCCAACATCACACCCGTCGGTCTTGTCGCCGACCGAACCGTCACAGTTTCTGCTGAAGTTCGCGAGCATCTGGCGCGTCACGTGTTGCGTAAGGGCGACGTCATCTTCGGACGAAGGGGCGAACTGGGGAGAGCAAGCGTTGTCCAGGAGGAACAAGATGGATGGGTTTGCGGCACAGGGTCATTGCGAGTGCGATTCCAGAGCGACGCATTTCACTCCGGATATTTGCGGCGCTACCTGGCGATCCCTGCAGTACGGCATTACTTTCAGTTGCATGCAATCGGCAGCACGATGCCAAACCTCAATTCGGAAATCTTGCTGAATATGCCATTGCTGCTGCCCGACCGCGGCGAGCAGGCAACCTTGTCGCAGCGCTGCGACGAAATCGAAACATGGAGTAGCACAGCAACTCAATATGTAAAGCAGCAAGTGCAACTGCTCGCAGAACGCCGCCAAGCCCTCATCACCGCAGCAGTAACCGGCCAGTTCGACGTCTCCACCGCCAGCGGCCGCAACTTTACGGACGGAGTATCGGCGTGAGCCCCGTACACAGCGAGTCCGCCTTCGGGGACGCCATCGTCGCGTCCATGACCGAGCGCGGCTGGCGCGAAGCACGCCCCGAGGACTACCAGGCCGACCTCGGCCTGGACACCAACGAGTTGTTCACGTTCCTCGGCGAGAGCCAGATCCACGAGTGGAACGAGCTCCTCGCCGTGTACGGCAACGACGTCAACGCCGCCCAGCGCGGCTTCGCCCAGCGGCTCGACAAGGCCATCAGCGAAGAGGGCCTTCTCAAGGTCCTCCGGAACGGCGTCAAGGACCGGGGCGTCCGTCTCCGCGTGGCCTACTTCAAGCCGAATCTCGTCGCCGACGATTCCGTGCTCGACGGCTACCGGGCCAACCGCCTCACCGTCGTACGCGAACTCGCCTATGCCACCAAGCAGGCCGACTGGAACAACCGGCTCGACCTGACCCTGTTCCTGAACGGCATCCCCGTCGCCACCGCCGAGTTGAAGAACCCGCTCACCCGGCAGGGCGTCGAGCATGCCAAGGAGCAGTACCGCATCGACCGCGACCCCACCGAGCTGATCTTCACCCGCCGCGTCATCGCCAACTTCGCCGTGGACCCGGATCTCGTCTTCGTCGCCACCCAGCTCCGGGGCAAGAACACCCGGTTCCTCCCCTTCAACACCGGCTCCAACGGTGCCGGCCTGCCCGGCGGCGCTGGAAACCCGGCCCCGACCGCGTACGGCACCTACGCCACCTCCTACCTGTGGGAGCAGGTCTGGGCGCGGGACAACTGGCTGGACCTGCTTCAGCGTTACGTGCACCAGCAGAAGACGAAGACCCCCGGCGGCGGGACCACCAAGTCGACGATCTTCCCGCGCTTCCACCAGTGGGACGTCGTCAAGAAGCTGACCACCCACGCATCCATCCACGGCGTGGGCCAGAACTACCTCGTGATGGCGTCCGCCGGTTCCGGAAAGTCGAACACCATCGGCTGGCTCGCCCACCGGCTGAGCGACCTGCACGCCGACACCGATCCCCGCACGATCGACCCGGAAGCGCTCGCGGCCGGCCGGATCAAGCCGGGCTCGCCCGTGTTCGACAAGGTCATCGTCATCACGGACCGCCGCAACCTCGACGCCCAGCTCCGCGAAACGGTCGGCAGCTTCTCGCAGACCGAGGGTCTGGTGGTGAAGGTCGACGAGAAGCACGGCTCGAAGAGCGAGCAGCTCGCCCGCGCGCTGTCCCGTGACACCGGCAAGATCGTGACGGTCACCCTTCACTCGTTCCCGGCGCTGCTGGACTACATCCAGCGCAACCCGACCGAGATCAGCGGCACCAGCTTCGCGATCATCGTGGACGAGGCCCACTCCTCCCAGTCCGGCGACGCCGCCACGGCCGTGCGGGCTGCTCTCCGCGACCTCGGCCTGGACTCCGACTCGGACGACCAGGGCGCGACGGCCGTCACGCTCGACGAGAAGCTGAAGAAGAAGGCCGCGGAGCGCTCCCAGGCCGCGAACCTCTCCTACTTCGCCTTCACCGCAACCCCGAAGGCCAAGACGCTCGAACTCTTCGGCACGGAGGACACCGTGGACGGCAAGGCGGCCTACCGCCCCTTCCACACGTACTCCATGCGTCAGGCCATCGAGGAAGGGTTCATCCTCGACCCGCTGCGGAACTACGTCACGTACAACACGTACTGGAAGCTCGTGAACGAGAACCCGGACGAGCGCGAGGTGGACCCCTCCAAGGCCAACACGCTGCTCGCCCGGTACGCACTCACCCACGAGAGCACCGTCACCCAGCACGCCCAGGTGATCGTCGAGCACTTCCTGACGCACTCCCGAGGCCGGCTCGGCGGCCGGGCCAAGTCCATGGTGGTGACGGCCTCGCGGCAGTCCGCTGCGGAGATGGCGCGGGCGATCAAGAGCTACATCAAGGACCGGGAGTACGACACCAAGTACCCGGACCTCGGCGTCCTGGTGGCGTTCTCGGGCTCCCTCACGGTCGGCGACGACACGGACGAGACGACCGAGGCCAAGGAAAACGGCGGTATCCCGGAGAGCGCGCTTCCGAAGGCGTTCGCGTACACCCGGGCCGACGACAAGGCGGTCGGCGCGGGCGGTCGGGGCCAGCAGGAGTACAAGATCCTGGTCGTCGCGGAGAAGTACCAGACCGGCTTCGACCAGCCGCTCCTCACCACCATGTACGTCAACAAGACGCTGACCGGCATCTCCGCCGTCCAGACGCTCTCACGCCTCAACCGCACGGCCGACCGCAAGACGCAGGCGGATCTGGCGGTCCTGGACTTCGTGAACGACGCGCAGGACATCCAGGACGCGTTCCGCCCGTACTTCGAGGAGGCCAACACCCTCCCCTCCGACCCGAACCTGCTCTACACCGCGCAGAGTCGGGTCATGTCGGCGCCGATCATCTCCGAATCGGAGATGGACGAGTTCGCCGCCGCGTACTTCGCGGCGAAGGAGAAGGCGGCCGGCTCGCAGGCGAAGTGGGAGAAGCTGCACGCCGAGCTGTACCGGCTCCTCTCCCCCGCCGTCGCCCGCTTCACCCCCCTCCTGGAGAGCGAGGAAGACGACGATGTGGAGACGGCCGAGGACTTCCGCGCGGACCTCAACGACTACGTACGGAAGTACGGCTTCCTCGCGCAGATCGTCCCCTACCGCGATGCCGAGCTGGAGCGGCTGCACCTCTACGGCCGCTACCTCCTGAACCGTCTCCCCCGCCGTGCGGACGGTGGCGTCGACATAGGGGAGATCGACCTCAGTCACCTGCGGGTGGAGAAGACCGGCGAGTACGACGTGTCGCTCTCACCCGAGGGAGCCGCCGAGCTCCCCGGCTTCGGCGACGGCACGGGCGGTGCGGCGGAGGCGGAGAAGTCGCTGCTGTCTGAGCTGATCGACGCGTTCAACGCCAAGTTCGGTACGGAGTTCACCGAGGACGACGTCCGCAAGCCGTTCAAGAAGACGACCGAGGACCCGAAGGTCCGGGCCGCGGCCGTCGTCAACGACGAGGCGAACTTCGGCAAGGTCTTCGACCGCGCCTTCGCCGACAACATGGCCGACCACATCGAGACGACCGCCGGCATAGGGCGCCAGTACTTCGGCCCCGACAAGGACTTCCGGTCCAGCCTGGACCGCAGTGCTCGCCGGGCGGCGTGGCGGATGATCCGCCGCGAGGAGAACGTGGACGAGTAGTCCCGCCCCGCACAGACACGGGAGGGTCCCGCCGTTGCGCCTACGCGGCGCGCGGCGCGCGGCGGGACCCTCCCGTCGTCGTGTGGTGTTCGTCAGCCGGTGACGAGGCCGACGAACCCGGCCCATGCGTGCGGACCGACGGTCAGCATCGGGCCGCTGAGCTGCTTCGAGTCGCGGATGTGTACGTGGGTGGCTGCGGCGGCTACCTCGACGCACTCGCCGCCTTCGGCCCCGCTGTAGCTGCTCTTGAACCAAGCCAGCTCCCGCGTGGCAGGGCTACCGGTGGTGTTCATAGTTCTCCCAGCAACTTCTCGATGAATCCCAGCGACTCCCGCGGAGTGAGGGCCTGCGACCGGATGATCCCATAACGCGCCGCAACGGAGCGCACCTCATCCTTGTCAGTCAGCAGGATGCTGCGCCCCTGCACCTCCAGATAGGCAATTTGGTCACCACTCTTGCGAGTCAGCAAGGTGAACGGTCCGTCCAGTCCGGCATTGTCCTCCCGGTCGGTCGGCATGACCTGAACCTCGACACTGCGGTGCTGACCAACGTGCAGAATCCGCTCAAGGACGCCACGAAGCACTGGCCTACCACCGAACGGCCGGCGCAGAACGGCCTCCTCGACCACGAAGCTCACCAAGGGGGCCGGCCACCGAGTGAGAATCTCCTGACGCGCGATGCGCGCTGACACGCGCAGCTCGATCGTGTCCTCGTCCAGAAGTGGCCGCCGCATCGCAAGCAGGGCACGGGTGTACTCCTCAGTCTGGAGAAGTCCGGGCACGGCACTTACCGCGTACAGAAAGAGCTCCAGTGCCTGGGCCTCCAACCGTGCCGCGTCCCGGAAGAACGGCGGGTACTGCGCCCGCGCAAGCTCGTCCTTCAACGCCAGCAACAAGCCCCCGGCGTCCAGCACCGGGTCCGCCTTGTCGATGAACGCAGGCTGCGGAATTCGTCGCCCCTGCTCGAACGACGCGACGGACTGCGCCGCGTAGCCCACCAGCTTGCCGAACTCGGTCCGGTCCAGGCCCGCTCGGAGCCGTAACAGCTTCAGCTGCCGCCCGAACGCCATCATCACCCCGGACCCCGGCTCGCCCTCCGGCCGTTCCCCGGTCTCCGCGCCCGTGCCCGGCTCCGCGTCGCCCCGTACCACCGTCATCGCCACCGCCTGTCCCACGCACCCACGTACGTACACGCAGACCGCCTCCGCGTACAAGCAGTCCGCGACGGCGCGTCACCCCTGGTCACGCTACGCCACTGAGGCCCACCGTGGAGTCATGACCAGCAATCCCTCACTCCCTGTACGCCCGCTTCCGGCCGCCCAACGCCGCTTCCCGTGGCACCACTTCTCGATGCGCTTCAGCTCCACGCCCCGCGGCGCCCGCCTCGCCCGACGCCTTGCCGGGGAGCGGCTCGACGCGTGGGGCATCCCGTACGGCAGCGACACGCACGACGCGCTGACGCTCATCGTGGCCGAGCTGAGCGCCAACGCGGTGTGCCACGGGCTCGTCCCCGGCCGCGACTTCCGCCTGTGCGTGTCCGCCGAGGGCACCGCTCTACGCATCGAGGTCACCGACACCCGCGGCGAACGCATCCCCGTCCTCACCGAACCGTCGGACGACCTGGACGGAGACGGCGCCGGCGGCCGCGGTCTCGTTCTGGTGGCCGCGCTGGCGGATCGCTGGGGCTGGTACCCGATCACGGACGGGCCCGGCAAGACGGTCTGGGCCGTTCTGGGAACGCGGCCGACGCGGCAACTCGACAACCGCGCGCACCCGTTGCCCCCTGCGGTGCTCGCCCCCGGATCAGTCCTGCCGGGCGTCGGCGAGGGTGTGTAGCCCCCGTCGCCGCCCATGCGGCAAGCTTCCACGAGCGCGGCCGTGACCTCGACTGCGCGGGCAGCCGGATCACGGCAACATGATCCGGCTGCAGGCACACCGACAGCACCCGCCCGCGTACTGCGAGCTCGCCTACACCGACGCGGACAGCGCGGGGAACACGACCACCGAGCCGTCCTTCTCGCGGGCGATCTCAATGGCCACATCCGTCGTACGGCTGTCGGCCGCGGCGCCGTCACCCAGCCTGCGAATCCGGTTGGCCGCGCGCATCAGGCGATCGACTTCAGCGTTGGTGAAGACGGGCCGCAGACCGCTCGGGCGTCCCAGCTCCAGCGTCGAAAGGCGTTCCAGGACACCGGTCATGCCCGACTCCAGTTCGTCGAGGCGGTGCTGGTCCTTCTTGAGGGCGCCGGCGAAGTTCTTGAACAGGTTGTCGGGGTCGCTCTGGGCGTGCTCCACGGCCTGGAGGACGACGACCCGCCGCTTCAGCGCGATGGCCAGGGCGGCGAGTTCGAGGTGGGCGCGGAATCTGCCGCCTTCCTCGTCGATGCCGGGGAAGGACTTGGTCAGTGTGCCGATGTCCACGGCCTTGCCCTCGGGCAGATTGTCGAGCGCGCTCCGCCACCGGGCGAGGCGGCGGTCAGCGGCGCCCAGTGCCGTGTTGATGGCGTGCACCGCCGAGTCCAGCCCGAGCGAGAAGCCGAGCTTGCCCTGGTCGAGCAGAAGGGCGGTGGCCTTGTCGATGGCATCTCGGCAGCCGTCGAGTTCGCTGTGCTCGTCGTCGAGCTTCTGTTCGTGCAGTTGCTCCAGCAGCTCCGTGATGTGCTCGATGGCCTGCTGGCGCTTCTGATCGACGTGCGCGCTCACGCCCACCGCCACGGCCATGAGCACGAGCGGCGCGGCCACGGTGAGCGCCACGCTCCCGCCGACCGCGACGCCGGCCGCCGCACCGGCCCCACCGGCCGCGCCCGCTGTTGCCGTACCGACCGGAACGAACGTCGTGCCGGCGACGATCCGGCCCGTGGTGGAGTTCACGAGGGGGCCGCGGAAGCCGCAGATGATCCCCTTGGCCACCATCGGACGGACGGCGCCTCCGTACTGGGCAGCCACCTTCGCCGGGACCACCATGCGGAACAGGCACTCACCGGAAGCGGTCGCCCTGGCCGCCGCGGAGGAGCCGCGCGCCGACTGCGTGATGAGCTGCGACAGGTGCTGCGCCAAGGGGCTGACGGCGTCGAGCGACATGCCCTTGCTGCGGTCCAGCGTGCCGGGGAGCGGATGCGCCTCAAGTGTGGCAATCGGCTGGTCCGCCAAGCCGGCCAGTGCGCTGCGCAGTTCCGCCAGGCGCGCCGCCGTCATCGGCTCGTCCCCGACCACTTCGGGCACCCGTACGTCACCGGTCGCCAGCGTCCACACCGGAACGCTCGCCTTGCGGTAGTCAATCATCGTCTCCCCCAATTTTCCGACAACAGCGTACGGCCGACATCCGACAAGAACGGCACGAACCTTGCGGATTCAACCACGGGGAACTGTTTCCACCCACCTGACCGGAAAGAGGCGTCCCGGACACTCCTGCACCGCCGGCGCTGGACTGAAGATCTCCTCACCAGGGACACTTGCCCTTCACCCTGCCGAAAGCCGGTCCATCCAGCCGCGCGCACCGGCCAGCACACGCACACACGGGGGCAATGTGCCGCAGCACCAGCCGATCGCAGGTCGGTACGAGCTCCTGGAGCCCCTCGACAACGGCGGTATGGGGGACGTGTGGCGCGGCTACGACGCCGTGCTCGACCGGCCCGTCGCCGTGAAGCTGATCCGGCAGCAGTCCGTCGGCGGCTCGCAGCAGCTCGCGGAGGAGTTCGCCAAGCGCTTCCGCCGCGAGGCGCGGATCACCGCGCGCATCCAGCACCTCGGTGTGCCGCAGGTGTACGACGCGGTGCTCGATGACACGTACGAGCGGCTGTTCCTGGTCATGGAACTGGTGGACGGGGTGTCGCTGTCCGCGTACATCGCCCCGGACCGGCTGCTTCCGGTCAGCTGGGCAGTGGCGGTGGCGGCGCAGGTCGCCACCGTGCTCTCGTACGCGCACGAGGTGCCGGTCATCCACCGCGACCTCAAGCCCGGCAACATCCTGGTCGCCCGCGACGGAACGGTGAAGGTCCTCGACTTCGGGATCGCGGCGATCCTGCGCACCGATGTCACCAAGCTGACGGCGACCGGCACGCCCATCGGCACGTACCAGTACATGGCACCCGAGCAGGTGCGCGGCGGGCGGACCACACCGCAGACCGATCTGTACGCGCTCGGCTGCGTGCTGCACGAACTGCTCAGCGGGCGGCTGCTGTTCACGGCGGACAGCGAGTACATGGTGATGCACCAGCACGTGAACGCCGCTCCCACTCCCCTGCGTGCACTGCGCCCCGAGGTGCCGCAGGAGCTGGAGGAACTCGTCCTGCACCTGCTCCTCAAGGCGCCCGAGGCGCGGCCCGCCGATGTGCAGGACGTGTACGAGCGGCTGCGGCCCTTCCTGCCGCCGCCCGGCCGGACGCCCGGACCCGGCGAGGCCGGACCGGCGGGGGCGCCGGACCCGACGGGGGTCTTCCGCAACCCGTACGCGCCCCGGGCCCGCGCGGGGGCGGGCCGCCCCGCGCCCGTGGCCGCCGATCCGGCTGCCGTGCCCGCCGCGCCCGTCCCCGTACCGGCGCAGTTGCGTGCCGAGATCGAGGAGGCGTACGCGCACTCCGACGCGCTTTTGGAAGAGCAGCGGTTCGCCCAGGCCGCCGAGGTGCTCGGGGAGATCATCGAACCCGCCGCCCGCGCACTCGGCTCGGAGAGCCGGAAGGTCCTGGAGCTGCGGACCGGACGGGCCGCGATCCAACTGCTCGGCGGGGACTACCGGGCCGCCCTGCCCGAGTTCGACGCGCTGGCGGACGCCTACGCACGCACCGACGGCCCCACCGGCGAGCGGGCCCGCGCCTGCCGCGCCCAGGCCGCACGCTGCCGTGCCAAGATCGGCCAGGTCACCGACGCGCTCGCCGCGCTGCGTGGCCTCCTCGACGTCGTACGCAATGTCGACAGCGATCTCAGCGAGGAGGCCGTCGAACTGCGCCGCGACATCGGCATGCTGCTGCTCGCCCAGGGACAGGCGATCGAGGCCCGCCGGATACTCCGGCCGTTGCACGACGACCTTTGTCTCGTCTTCGGACCCGCCGACGAAATGACCCAGGAGGTCGGCGAGGCACTGGCATTGCTGGGCCTCGGCCTCGGCCTCGACGATTCTGCGTAGTCGGAATCTCTAGTACGTCCCGGTGGATGTGGAACGATCTTGTTGGTCAGTCGGTGCGGCGCCCAAGCGTGAGGGGTCGGGCCATGGGAGGGGCAGAGCATGAACAATCGGAGTGCCAACAAGAGCAACGGCGACGTCATCCTGCAGGTTCGCCAGGTGGAGCAGGCACTGCGCACCGTCTACTTGGAACCGGGGCTGCTCGATGCCAGTGACCTGGAAGGCATGCGGCCGGACGAGCGGGAGCCACGCCTGTTGTCACGCGCGCTGACAGCGCAGGCCGTGCGCATGGTTACAGGGTTCAGTCCGCGGGAAGCAGCCGGCACGGTCATTGACGGCCAGGCCGACAAGGGCATCGATGCCATCGCTGTCGTCGACGGGCCAGATCCGCACGTCTATCTGGTTCAAGGTAAGTGGAGCAAGAACGGCGCAGCAAAGGGTGAGCGGCTGGCTGTCATGGAGCTGCTGGCTGGTCTGCGGCTCATCGACGACGAGGACTTCGCCGCGTTCAATCCGCGCGGCCGCCAGCTGGCGGAGCTCGCCAAGACCGTCATGTCCAAAGGTCCTGTCCCGGTCACTCAGGTTGTCGTTCTCATGCGGGCAGACGACGTGGGTGACGGGTTCCGTCATGCCTTGATCGATGGAGAGAAAGAGTTCAACCGCCACGGGGACGTGCTGAACCATCGCATCATCCTTGCCCCGGAAGTGTGGGCATCGGTCCGCAAGGACCTAGCTCCCCGGCCGGTTGAGCTCACGGCCGATCTGTTCCCATGGTTCGCGATCAGCGCTCCGTACGAGTCGTATCAAGGTGTCATCGAGGCTGAGCAGGTAGCCCAGTGGGTAAATCACGGATCCAACCTCTTCAATCTCAACATCCGCAATCCGCTCGGCAGAACTCCGATCAACAATGAACTGATCGACACCCTGAATGAGCAACCGGCTCACTTCTGGTACTTCAACAATGGCGTCACCGTGTTGTGCGAGTCGGTTGAGAAGACGCAGCAGTCCATGCGAACGCCCCACACGCGACCGCTCAGTCTGACGCTGCACAACGCCAGTGTTGTCAACGGTGCTCAGACCGTCAGATCCGTCGCCGAGGCGGTCGCCGGAGATGATGCCGCCGCTTCGGCGCAGGTCGGCGTGCGGATCATCGTGACGGGCAAAGCCGCAGACTTCGCCAGACAAACAACTCTGGCAAATAACCGTCAGAACCGTGTGGAGGCACGTGATTTCATCGCTCTCGACTCGGTGCAGGCTGCCATCCTTGACGAGATGCGAGCCGAACTCGGACTGGAATACAGCGTCCGACGCAGCGAACTGGACCCGCATCCGGACACCGGATGCTCGGTCGTCGAAGGGGCGTGTGCACTAGCCTGCGCGCATCCTGACAGCCAGTACGCGGCTCGCATCGCATCAACCCTGGACGTGTTGTGGGAGCGGGGAACGCAGGGGATCTACGACACCCTGTTCCGACCGCAGCCGAGTGCCTACCTTCTGTGGAACACGGTGCAGGTCCTCAGGGAGGTCCGTCGCAACCTTCATCAACTACGGCCTCGCTACGAGGGGCGAGGGGTCGCCCTCACCGAGCATGGGGCCTATCTGCTCACTCACCTGGTCTTCCGCCGGCTCGACACCGAGGCCATCGACGAGCCTGACCCAAAATTGGAGTGGGCCGCTCAAGCAGTCGCACGGACTCCGCAACTGGTGGGTGAGCTACTGCCCGCCGTAGCCTCCACGATCGACGAGCTCTATACCGAGCGCTCGCAGATCCGGGCCGTGTGCGCGGATGCCGGCCGCTGCCGCGAGATCGCGGATCAGGTACTCGGCGCCGCTACAGCGGCGGAGGGCACCGCGCCCCCGGACAAGTACCGCCGGACACCGGCGCAGCGCAAGCGTCGGCGCCCAAACGCCGTCTCCGTCTTGATCGACAAGGCTGTGCTCTCCGAGGGTGACCCGCTCACCCTCACGACCGGGTACCCGCTGGAAGCCGAAGCCCTGCGGAATTGGCTGGCTGAGGACGAGAGGCGGTCGCGAGCAACGTGGCGCCCACACCGCACCAAACCGATTCTCTGGGCCGCCGACGGCAAACCGTACTCACCCTCCGGACTGGTGTCCCTCATGTGGAAGCTCGCGCAGTGGGAGCAACGGCCCGTGGCCAACCAAGGAACAGCACGGTGGTCGACTGCTTCGGGGGAGACGCTCGCCGACCTGGCCTGGCGGATTCTCGACGAACTGGACGAGCCGGACGAAGGTGCGGAGCCCGTCGACTGAGTCTGACGGACGTCCCTTGGGTGAGCCGCGGCGCGCCGTCCACAAGGCGGCCGCCCAGGCGACCCCACCCGCCACCGCGCCCCGTACTTGAGTATGGAGAACTGAACCATGCCCCACCTCGCGTTCGACGTCGGTTTCTGCGCTCAGCTCGGCAAGCTCCAGGGGAGTGTGAAGGAGGGTGTGTTCAGCGCGTGGGAGAAGTTCGAACACCTCACCCTGGACCAGCTGTTCAAGGACCCCGGTCTGAAGCTGGAAAGCCTGAAGCGCGCCCGTGATCCTCATATCCGGACCATCCGGATCGACCAGGGGACGCGGGGTGTCGTCCTCGCGCCCGACAGCGGCGACACGTTCGTGCTGCTGCGCGTGATGCCGCACGACAAGGCGATCGACTGGGCCATCAAGCAGAAGGCCAGCATCAACACCGTGACCCGGGCCGTCGAGATCCGCGACATCGCGATGCTCGACGAGCTCACCCCCGCGTACGAGCGCATCGCGCCCGCTCCCGACCAGCGGCTGTTCGCGAAGGTGTCCGACGGGGACCTGACCGCGCTCGGGATCGACGGGACGACGCTGCGTCAGGCCCGCGCCCTCACCAACCTCGAGCAGTTGGAGGTCTTCGCGCCGTACTTTCCCCAGGACCAGCGCGAGGTTCTCGAATATCTCGCCGCGGGCTTCACCGTGGAGGAGGTGTGGCGGGACGTGGTGTCGGTCGGTCTCTCCGCCGCCCCCGCCGACACCACGCCCGTGGACACCGCAGACTTCGCGACCGCGATCCACCGCACCGGCACCCGCATCGCCCTCATCACCGCGTCCGACGAGCTCCGCGACATCCTCGACAAGCCGTTCGCCGCCTGGCGGGTCTTCCTGCACCCCTCCCAGCACAAGGTCGCCTACCGGGCCAGCTACTCAGGCCCTGCCCAGGTCACCGGCGGGCCGGGCACCGGCAAGACCGTCGTCGCGCTGCACCGCGTTCGCCATCTCCTCGGGTTCCTGCGCGACGGCGAGCGCATCCTGCTCACCACGTACACCAATGCTCTCGTCGACTCCCTGCGCAGCGGTCTCGACGCCCTCGTCGAGGACGTGCACCTGCGCGACCGGGTGGACATCACGACGGTCGACGCGTTGGCCAGCCGGATCGTCGCCACGTCCCGCCGTCCGCTGCGGGCCGGTGAGGAGCAGACCCGCTGGGAACAGGCCGCGCGAGCCACCGGCTTCACCGGCACGGCACAGTTCCTCGCCCAGGAGTACAAGCACGTCGTCCTGGCCCAGAACCTGCGGAGTGTGGAGGAGTACGAAGCGGCCGACCGGCCGGGGCGGGGCAGCCGGCTCCCCGTCGCCCAGCGGCTCGACGTGTGGCGCACGTTCCAGGCGTTCTCCGACGGCCTTGCCGCCGACGGCCTGCGCACCTACCTGGGGACGTGTGCGGAGGCCGCCGACCTCCTCGAAGGGCGGCCACCGCTCTACCGGCACATCGTCGTGGACGAGGCCCAGGACCTCCACCCGGCACAGTGGCGCCTGTTGCGCGCCGCCGCACCGCCACGCCCCGACGATCTGTTCATCGCCGGCGATCCCCACCAACGGATCTACGACTCGAAGGTGTCGCTGAAGACGCTCGGCATCAAGGTCACGGGCCGTTCGACGAAGATGCGGAAGAACTACCGCAGTACGCACGAGATCCTGAGCTGGTCCACCGCACTACTCGTCGGCCGGCCCTTCGCACAGCTGGAGGACGACGACCGCAACGAGACGCTGCTGGGCTACCGCTCCGCACTCCACGGGAACGGTCCGGTGGTGCACGGGGCCGCTTCGGCAGACGCGGAACTGGACGCGCTCGTCGCGCAGATCCGTGCCTGGACGGAGGCCGGTGTCAGCCCCGGCGACATCGGCGTCAGCGCACGCTTCAACAAGAACTGCGCCAAGGCGATCGAACGGCTGACGGCCGCAGGCATCCCCGCAGCACCACTGCGGTCCGGAGCCGCCGAGGACGCGCCCACCGTACGCATCGGAACCATGCACTCCTTCAAGGGGCTGGAGTTCCGCTGCGTGGCAGTGATCGGCGTGCACGACGGGGCCCTGCCCTACCCCGGGGCCGTCACGTCGGCCGATGTGGACCGGCTCCAGCACGAGGCCGATCTCATGGCCGAGCGCTGCCTGCTCTTCGTCGCCTGCACCCGGGCCCGGGACGGGCTGTACGTGTCCTGGTCGGGGAGTCCGAGTCCGTTCCTGGTCGAGTCGGGGGCCGTGGCCTGAGTGGCGGGCGTCCCTCCCCGCAGGGCCCGCGCGTCGAGCCGTCCAGGACCGGCCGCTGTCAGGTGGTGGGAGACGTTTCGACCTTGAACATGGCGTGCTCCAGAGCCTCGTCGAACTCGAGGACCCCGGGCTGATCGTCGGGCACCATGAGGACTGTCGTGGCACGGACGAACTCTCCGGGCCTGGGCTCCGGCGCGTCGAGGAAGCTCTTCTTCTCCAGCCCGAGTTCGGCGCAGTCGACTCCGATCGCCTGGTCGACGTTCTCGGTCTCGCCGTCCTTGCCGGTCCAGCGTGCGTCGGCGAGGTACGTCGTCTTGAACGTCTGGTTGCTCGTGTTCTTCACTTTGAACTCAAGGCAGATGTACGTCGTCCCCGGATCGGCCGTCGCCGGTGACAGGTACTCACCCTGCGAGATCCGATGCGCCTGCTTCACGTCCGTCAGTGTCACCTCGGCTGAACTCGCCGGGATGTCGAGCACCTCGTTGGGCGTGACCGCCACAGGCAGGGTCTTGCCCTCCTTGAGCGTCCGCACGTCATCCGGGGACGGGGTGGCGGAGGAGGCCTCAGCCACCGGAGCGGCCATCTCGGTTCCGGGCGCTGGTCCTGCGGCAGCCTCCGGCCCGCCGTACCCCACCAGCATGCAGCTTGCGGCGGCCACCGCCATCAGCAGCGGGACGCGATTACGGGGCCTGCCTCGTCCTTGGTACATGGCAAGGTTCCTTCCGACCATCCACCAGTCTGCGCCTGTGGGGCGCTCGCCGCAGTTCGGAGACTCGAATGTCCGAGTCCGATCCGGTCCGCTCCCGCCTCTCGGGTGGGGGTTGTCCCCCAGGCCCCCCTGGGGGACAACCCCCAGGAAGGTAGGGGGGAAACCGGTTCGTGCGGAGGACGCCGGGTCCGTAGGTTCTGGAGTGGAATAGGCACACCGCTTCACACAGCCTTCGGAGGCCCCCTCGTGACCGCCCCTTCGCTCCAGCCGACGCGCACGCTTCACCCGGCCCTGGCGGCCTTCGTGCGCTTTGTGATCTGCGGTGGCGGGGTCGGGGTTGCCTCCAGTGGTGTTCTGGTCCTCCTCCACGACCGGATGCCGCTGGTCCTCGCCAACGCGCTCGTCACCGTCGTGTCCACCGTGATCGCGACCGAGCTGCACAGCCGGGTCTCGTTCCGCAGTGACCGCAGGGGGTGGGGTGTCCACCTCCAGTCCGGGCTGACCGTCGCCGTGAGCTACGCCTTCACGACGGGTGCCCTGTTCTGCCTGTACGCGGTCCGGTCCGAGCCTTCGGCGCTCGTTCAGCAGAGCGTCTACCTCTCGGCGTCGGCGATCGCCGGCGCCGGGCGGTTCGCGCTGCTGCGAGTGGTCGTCTTCGGGGAGCGCAAGGTGGACGGGACACCGCGTGAGGCGTCGCTCGGCAAGGCGGCCGTGGCCATGGCCGCCTGAGTGCGGTTCCCCGCGGCTCGGTCGTCAGCCCCGCCCATTGGCTATCGTGACGGGTCGGCCGGGCAGCTGCGCGGCCCGTGAGTCGAGCGGGGGCGCAAGTGGCACAGGGGCTGGACGGGTGGGTGCGGGTGCCCGTCGGGGGCGATGCGGCGCGGTGGGCCACACGTGGGGCGTGCCTGCGGGTCCTGGTCGTCGTCCACAATGTCACCGCCGCCACACGGCTCCTCGACGTGTTGCCGCTCTTCGACGACGATCTGCGGATCCAGCTCCTCGCCACCTGCCCCGAATCCTCGGCGTTCTCCGCAGGCACGGCCGAGCTGCTCGCCGAAACCGGCGTGCCCGTCCTGCCGTGGGAGCAGGCTGCGGCGACGCCGGTCGACCTGGTCGTCTCCGCCAGCTTCGGCGGCCAACTCGATGTCTTTCGCGGGAAGTTGGCCATCCTCTCGCACGGCGTTGGATACACTAAAAGGCTGGCGACACCGGACACCG
The DNA here is from genome assembly GCF_044742205.1 of Streptomyces sp. NPDC087901. Taxonomy (NCBI): domain Bacteria; kingdom Bacillati; phylum Actinomycetota; class Actinomycetes; order Kitasatosporales; family Streptomycetaceae; genus Streptomyces; species Streptomyces sp. NPDC087901. The sequence continues at coordinate 564,520 of NZ_JBIUUC010000002.1, read as the reverse complement.
GACACCGGACACCGGGCCGGGGTCGGGGGCCTCAGCCGCACCCGCAGCGCCCGTCTTCGGGAACGCGCCCCAGTGGGTCCTGTCCGACGACGGTGTGCCCCTCGCCGACGCCCTCGTCCTGTCCCATCCCGAGCAGGTCGACCGGCTGTGTGCCGCGTGCCCCGAAGCCGCGCCGACCGCTGTCCTTGCCGGTGACCCCTGCTTCGACCGGATGCTCGCCGCCCGCCCCTACCGCGAGCGGTTCCGGCGCGCGCTCGGCGTGCGGGCGGGGCAGCGGCTGGTCGTCCTCAGTTCCACCTGGAATCCTGCGTCCCTCTTCGGGGACGGGGGGACGGATGGGGGTTCGGGCGCGGATGATGTGCTGCCCGCCCTGCTGCCCCGGCTCGCGCGGGAGTTCCCCGTGGACGAGTACCGGTTCGCCGCCGTCCTGCATCCCAACATCTGGCACGGGCACGGCCCCGGCCAGATCCGTGCGTGGCTCGACCGGGCGCGGCGTTGCGGGCTGGTGCTGATCGATCCGCTGGAGGGCTGGCGGCAGGCGCTGCTCGCCGCCGATGCCGTGATCGGGGACCACGGTTCGGTGACGTACTACGCGGCGGCTCTCGGCACCCCGGTACTGCTGGCGGCCGCCCCGCTGCACGAGCTCGATCCCGATGCGCCGATCTCCGCCTTCATGCGGGAGGCCCCCCGGCTCGATCCCGGTGCGCCGCTGCGCGGGCAGGTCGAGCAGCTCGTGGATCGTCATCGGCCGCTGTCCGGGCCGGCCGAGTTCACCACCTCCGTACCGGGTGAGGCGGCGGTCCGGTTGCGGGCGTTGTTCTACTCGATGATGGGTGCACCGGAGCCGGAGTGGGCCGCCACCTTGGAGCCGTTGCCGCTGCCGCGGCTCGAGGCGGCCACCGTCACCGCTCCCCTCCACGTGCTCACCCGCGTCGACCGTCCGGGTGAGGTGTCCGTCACCCGGTGGCCCGGCGCCCCTTCCGCCGCCGGGGACGTACACATGGCGGTGCATGAGGACACCCGTGACGTGGATCAGTTGGAACTCGCCGACGTCATCTACCGGGACGGGTTGCCCGACGATCCTCGCTTCGGGTCCCCGTCCATGTGGACGGACGAGGTCTTGCAGCGGTACCAGGGGTGCTCGCTGGCCGCATTCGTCATCGGACCGGACACCTGCGTGGTCCGCCCGCGGCGGGGTGACCTCCTACGGCTGGTGGGGGTCGGAGTGGATCCCGGCGCCTGCGCCTCGGCTCTCCATGCGCTGCTGGGGCCTGGAGACGGAGGCGGCGAGGATGTACGTATGCGGCTCGCGCGGCTGGTGGAGGACGGGTTCTTGGTACGCGTCAAAGGCCGGGACGCACGCGTACGCGTGGCCCCGGCGCAGTGAACAGCGACGCGCTTCAGATGGTGTCGCGCCGTTCCTCAGCCGTGCAGCGCTCACGCATGCCCCGCAGGTAAGCCACGTGGTACTCGGCGCTCTGCCCGTCGAGCGTCATGATCGCTTCCTCGATCAAGGGGCGCGCGGCCCCGGACTCCGACGTGTCCAGGTACGTCTCGGCCAGGTCGGTGAGGGTCCTGGCCGTGTTGTACGTGTCGCCGTGGTCCCGGAAGTACCGCAGTGCCGTCTCCAGCCGTCCCCGTGACTCCTCGGTCCTGCCCAGTCCGCGCAGGGCCCTGCCTCGGTGGCGCTCCAACAGGGCCTGCGCGCGCGGGACGTCGGCTGTTCCCGCGTCCGTCGGCAGCATGGCGTCCAGGACGGTACCCGCCTCGTCGAAGCACGCGTGGGCCTCCTGCCAGCGCCACTGCCGCAGGCGGAGCAGACCCAGGAACTCCGTGGCCGATGCGTGGCCGCGACGGTGGCCGGACGCTTCCTCCGCCCGGGCCGCCGCGAGCGCCTCCGACTCCGCTTCGTCCCAGCGGTACAACTCAGTGAATGTGTGGGCCAGTTGCGCGTGCAGGGCACCCGCGTCCGCCGTGCCCGGCCAGTGGGCGTCCGCGAGACGGGCTCCGATACGGAGGGCGGGAAGCAGCATCTCGTGGTGGCCCGCCTTGAGTTGCAGCGGCCAGAGGGAGCGGCAGATCCGTACGGCGGATGCCGGGTCGCCCGACTCCTCCGCGCAGTGCACCGCCTGGACCAGGTTGCCCGACTCCGCGATCAGCGCGTCCAGGGCCTGGCCCCGGCTCTCGTACGTGCGGCCCCTGCGCGCCCCGGAGGGGGCGGGGACGCGCCAGCTCTCCGGCAGTGCCTGATGGGCCGCAGATGTCGACAGGTCGACGTAACGCTTCAGCATCCGGGCCATCGCGGCCGAGCAGCCGGCGATGCCGTCCTCCTGCACGGCGGCGGCCTCCGCGTGGCGGCGGACCGCGGCGCGGTAGTGGTAGCGGGCGTGGCCGTCGGCCGTGGTGCCGCACTCCAGGAGTAGGACCTCCGCCAGCTTCTCCAGGTGGGCCGCCGCTTCCTCAGGGGTCGTGCCCGTCACGTGGGCGGCCGAGGCCGCGTCGATGGCGGGCCAGGCACGCACCGCCATCAGTCGGTACAGCTTCGCCGTCGCGGGTTCCAGCAAGCGGTAAGTGTCCTCTGCCGCTCCACGCACGGGGTCGCCGCCGGCGGAACTGTCGGACACCGGAACGGTGAGGCGGGGCGCTGCCGCGCGCAGGGCGTACGGCGATCCACCGCACCGCGCGAGGACGGAGGGCAGGGCCGCCCGCGCCTCGGCGAGGGCGGGCTTGTCGAGGAGCTTGGCCAGCAACCGGACAGCGTCCTTGTCCGCGAGCGGGCCGACGGGGACACGTACCGCGTCGAGGCCCGGGAACGGGTTGCGGGCCACCACGATCACGAACACCGCGGGTGCCGAGGTGAGGAGCGGCCGGACCTGGGCGGCCGAGTGCGCGTGGTCTAGGATGATCAGCAGCTTCCGGTCCGCCACGCAGCGGCGGAAGTACTCGCTGAGGCGGGCGGCAGATGTGGGCATCTCCTCGGCCGGCACTCCGAGTTGGCGCAGAAGATCGCGCAGTACCGCCCCCGGCTCGCGCACGCCTTCCGGGCCGGAGGCGGCTCCCAGGTCCGTGTGCAGTTGACCGTCGGGGAACCTTCCGGCCTGTTGCGTGCCCCAGTGCACCGCGAGCTCGCTGGTGCCCATGCCTTCGGCGCCGTGCACGAGGGCCAGTCTCGGGGTTCCGTCCGCACGGCGGGAGGCCTCACGGTCGAGGGCCTTCAGTGCCTCTTTGCGGTCGGTGAAGAACCTGGTCGGCACGGGGAGTGACGGCCGGCAGGACCCGAAGGCGGTTCCGCCGCCCGCCCCGTGCATGCCGCCGTTCATCCGGGCCGCGAACGCCGTCCAGGAGGCGGCCAGTCGCGGGTCGCGGCGGAACTGGTCCACCATCAGCCGTGCCACGTCGTCCAGTTCGCCCGGAGTGGTGGGTGCCGGTACCTCGCGGCCGGCGATGCGACGGACGAATCCGCCGGTCGACTCCCATGCCCATTTCCCCGCCTCGTTGGCCATCCCCGAACCGACCGCGCCGAGCACCGTCGTCACAGCCGATACGGCCGACAGCGAAATGGGATCCAGCATGTATCGCACTCCCCGTTCCCGGTGTTCCGCGCGATGCGCCCTCCCCGGCACCGCCGCTGCCACCGTGCGACTGCAATCTATCGACAATTCACCCCGTCGGGCGGCATCCCGGATACCGAACGCGCGGCGCACGCACGTCAGCGCGTGGCGCGTGAAGGTTGGTTATCCTGACCAGCGTTCCAGGTGATCAGGGTGGCCCCGTCCATCCGGGTCAGCGCTCCAGGTCATCACGGTGGCCCCGTCGGCCGTCGGCGCGGGCTGCGCGCCCGTCGAGGGGAGAGCACGTGCAGGGTCCAGCCGCGAGCCGTGGTTCGGTCAGGAAGGCCGAGCAGGCGTGGAGCCAGGCGATGGCGCTGATGCAGCGCGGGGACACCGCGGGTGCCGGCGCACAGTTCGCGCTCGCCACGACCCACGATCCCTCCGCCGCCGACGCGTGGCTGGGGCTGCACGCGACCGGTCAGCGGCAGCAGGAGGCGCTGGATGCCATGCTCCGGTGCTCCGGGACGTTCGGCGCGCTGCGGACGAAGATCGGGCTGCCGCTGCGGTCCACGTTCCAGATCGGCCACTACGTCACCTTCCGTCTGGAGAACGCGCGCGACCTGTGGCTGGCGGCCATGTCCTCACTGCTGGACAGGAAGCGGGTCGACGAGGCGTGGGCCGGGCTCTCCACCGCCCAACTCGACTGTGACGAGACCAAGTTCGTCTGTACGCGCTACGCGTTCGTCAAGGAGGACTGGGCCCTCGTGCTCAGGTTCGCGACCGGGATCGGTGACGCGTTCCTTTACGACGAGGCGCAGTTGTACGTCGGTGCGGCGCTCTTCGCCCAGGGTGTCTACCACGAGGCCCTGAACGTCCTGGCGCCGTTGCCCCGGAAGCTGGAGACGGGCAGCCGGTTCGACGCCGAGACCAAGTACTTCATGGGGCGCTCCCTGGAGGAACTGGGGCGACAGGAGGAGGCGTTGAAGCGGTACCAGTACGCCTTCCGGTGCGCTCCGGGGCTCTTCGATGTCGATGTTCGCGCGCAGGCCCGTCCCGCGCCTGCCACGACCCCTGCCCCGGTCGCAGCTGATCTGGTCCCGCCGAGGCCGGCGCGGCCCGAGACGCCGCCCGCCACGGTGCCGGCTCCGGCCGGAGCCCAGCCTCCCCAGGGCGGCACCGGAGGCGCAGAGCCCGATTCCGGCGGGCTGTCCGCCGAGGCGCGTGCCCGGCTGCTCGCCGAGGCCCAGCAGTCGCTCGAGGCCATGATCGGCCTCGAACCGGTGAAGCGGCAAGTACTCACTCTCATCGCCCAGTTGCGTATGTCCGCACTGCGGCAGGAGCAAGGTCTTCCCAGCGGTGCGCGGCCCCGGCACTTCGTCTTCGCGGGACCGCCCGGCACCGGGAAGACGACCGTCGCCCGCATCATCGGCAAGGTCTTCGCCGGGCTCGGGCTGCTGAGTTCGGGTCATGTCGTCGAGGCCCAGCGCGTCGATCTCGTCGGGCAGCACCTCGGGTCCACGGCCATCAAGACCAGCGCGGTCATCGACTCGGCACTGAACGGTGTGCTGTTCATCGACGAGGCATACGCGCTGTCCAACGCCGGGATCAGCGGCGGGGACGCCTTCGGCAAGGAGGCCTTGCAGGTGCTCCTGAAGCGGGCCGAGGACGACCGGGACCGGCTCGTCGTCGTACTCGCCGGATACCGTTCCGAGATGACCGAACTGCTGTCGGCCAACCCCGGTCTGGTCTCCCGCTTCAATACGCGGGTGGACTTCCCTTCGTACTCCGCCGAGGAGCTGGTCCTCATCGCCCGGTCCGTGCTGGCCGCCCAGGGTGACGAACCCGATGCGGGCGCCGTCGATGTCCTCTCCTCACTCTGTGCGGCGATCGTGGACGGCGGCAAGGCGGACACCGTGGGCAATGCGCGGTTCGCGCGCGAGCTCTGCCAGAAGGCCTCCGCGCAACGGGACCTGCGGCTGTACTCCGCACACGCCGGCGGCACACCGACCCGGGAGGAAATGGTCACGGTGCTCGCCTGGGACGTGGTCGCGGCACACGACGAGCTGATGGAGTCCCACGAGCCCGCAAGCGAGAGTGAGGGCGGGCGGGGGAACGGCGGCTGACCGACACCGGCCCCCGGCCCCGCCCGGGAACGGCGGATGACCCCACCGGCCCCCGGCCCCGCCCGGGAACGACGGATGACCCCACCGGCCCCCGGCCCCGCCCGGGAACGACGGACGACCGACACCGGCCCCCGGCCCGGCCCCGCCGCGGGAACGGCGGCGGATGCCCGAAGCCGGCCGCCTGGTCCGCCCCCGCCTCAGGGCGCCTTGAAGTACGCCGGGAACCGCGGCCCCATCCACGGCTTTCGGCCCCAGGCGAAGACGCGTCCCCGGGCCATGGCGCCCACCGGCGAGCTGCGGCCGAGCGCCATCAGCAGGAACGTGACCGGCTCGATGGAGATCGTGCAGTCCGGGCGGTCCGGCAGCTCGTGGTCCACCGCCGCCGTGCCTTCGGTGAACGTCACGCCGAAGCGGCCGCCGCCCCACAGCCGTACCGAGTAGCGGGCGTTCAGCCCTGCCGTGGCGGCGGCGTCGGTCACCCGGGGCATGGCCTGGATCATGAAGGGGAGCGCCAGACGCACCCGGGCGGGGTCGACCATGTGCGGGCGCTTCAGTGCACGGGCCAGGTCGTAGCCGTGGCCCAGCATGTGCGTGAGGAGGTACGAACCGAGGACCACGCGGTTCATCGGGCCCATCGGTGTCATCAGCGTCTCGTCCGCCGGATGTCCGGCCACCGCGTCCAGGCAGGCTGCCGCGTGCGAAACGATCAACGCGGCCAAGGGCTCGGCCGCGCGCTCCCCGAATGCCGCGAGGCCCTCTTCGTTGGCTGCGGCGATGCCCTGCGGGGTGCCGTCACCGTGGACTTGCGGGCGCCCGGCAGCCACATCGGCCATCAGCGCGTTGGCCTGCACCAGGTGCGCGGCCACCTCCCCCACCGTCCACGTCAGCCCCGGCACGGGAGCGCCGGTGTCGGGGGCGGCGCGCAACAGCTCCGCGATCTCCCCGGCCGTCGTGCGTATCGCCTCGGCCAGCCCTTCGGGCAGGCTTTCAGGCAGCTTGTCCCGGAACGCCTGCCCCTGATCTGCCGCTGAGCCCATTTGTGCTGCCGCTCCCGTGAACGCCGTGCCATTCGCCCGAGCCCGTCGCCCGCGGCTGTCGCCCGAGCCCTCGCCCGCGCCTGTTACCTGCGGGTACAGAAGAGCAGCTCACCCGGCCTCCCGGCAAGAGGTCGACGCTCTTCGTTCGAACCCCTCTACGATCGAGCGCGTGTGCGCAAACGTGATCATCGCCGAGGACGACGAGAAACAGGCGGAACTCCTCCGCCGCTACCTGGAACGGGAGGGGCATGCCGTCACCGTCGTCGGCGACGGCCTCGCAGCCCTCGACGCGGTCCGGCACCGGGAGCCGGACCTGCTGGTCCTCGATGTGATGATGCCCCGGGCCGACGGTCTGGACGTGGTACGTGTGCTGCGCGCCGAGCACCGGGAGCTGCCGGTGCTGATGCTGACGGCCCGCACCACGGAGGACGACCTGTTGCTTGGCCTCGACCTCGGTGCGGACGACTATGTGACCAAGCCGTACAGCCCACGCGAGCTGATGGCCCGGGTCCGTACGCTTCTGCGCCGGAACCGGCGCGCCGCGGGCGCCACCGAGGCCGGCCCGCCGGATGAGGCCGTCCTGAAGGTCGGGTCGCTGGTGGTCGATCCCACCCGGCACCTGGTGTCGGTCGGCGGCGAGGCGGTGGAGTGCACCCCGGGCGAGTTCAGGATCCTCTCCGCGCTGGCGGCCGAGCCCGACCGGGTCTTCTCCCGGCAGCAACTGCTCGCGGAACTGCACGGCTTCGACCGGTACATCAGCGACCGCACGGTCGACGTGCACGTCATGAACCTGCGCAAGAAGATCGAGCCCGCACCGCGCCGGCCCGCCCGGCTGCTCACCGTCTTCGGTGTCGGCTACAAACTGACCGACCCGGCGAAGGCCGCGGCCCGTGCGTCGTCGTAGCGAAGGGCGCCCTCGGCGCGGAACGCGCAGGACGCCGCCGACGTCCGGGGCGTCGCGCACGCGACTGCCGTTGCGCAAGAGCCTCTTCGCCCGGCTGCTGGCCGTATCCGCTCTGGTGGCAGCGTGTTCGGTCGCCGCCACGGCCTGGCTCGCCGTCCAGACGACGTCCGGCGCGATCCTTCAGGAACAGGGGCAGAACCTCACCGCCGACGCCCGGATCTACCACAGCCTGCTCGGCTACGCGGCGGCTCATCCCACCTGGGAGGGCGTCGAGAAGACCGTGCGTGACCTGGCCGAGCAGTCCGGCCGGCGGATCACGCTGACCACCGAGCAGCGTGCGCCGCTCGCCGACTCCGCCGCCCCGGAGAAGGCCGCCGCGCTGCCGGCCCAGGCGTCGGCGATTGTGGACCCGCTGGCGGTGGACACCGCGCTCGCGGCCGAGAACGCGGGCCCGTCCGGCACCCCGGCGGACCGGGTCGATCCGCGCGCGGTCGGGCCGTTCCGGCTGCCGGACGCGGAACGTACGGCGTTGCGGCAGATCGCGGACCGGGGCGTGGCCTGCCTCAGCGACTCCGGGATCGCGTCGGACGTCGTCCGGACCGCGAGCGGGCGCCCGGTGATCCAGGTGGTGGGCAACGACCCCGACCGACTCCAGGGAACCCGCTGCACCACGGACGCCCTCGACACCCCGACGGCCACCGAGAAGCAGGCCCTGAAGGCACTCAACCAGCTGACCGACGCCTGTCTGAAGCGCCAGGACCGCAGCGGCGTGGACCTGAAGCTCGATCTGTCCTGGGGGCAGAGCGCGGAACCCGTGCCCACGGCGGTACCCACCCTGCCGCCGAGCGAGGCGCCCCGCACCGCGCCCGGCATCGAACCGGAAGCCGCGCCGAGCGCCGCGCCGGCCACCACGCCGACCGAGACGCCCAGCGTCATGCCGGGCATCGGCCCCTCACCGGCCGTCGGCACCAGCGAGGACGACCGGGCCATCGCCTCCTGCGTGGGCACGGCCCGCCGGGAACAGCTCAGTTCGTACGTCGCCTCGCCCGCCCTGTTGTTCATCAGCGACACCGGCGGCACCACCGTTCCCGGCTTCGACCTCTCCCCCGCGAACACCGCCAGGATCGCCGGCGCGGCCGCCCTCGTCCTGGCCCTCACCGTCGGCGCGTCGGTGCTCGTCGGCGCCCGGCTCGTCCGCCCTCTGCGTGCCCTGACGGGTGCCGCCCAGCGGATGCGTGACGGGGAGGACACCGCGCCGGTGCTGGTCACCGCCGACAACGAGATCGGGCGGCTCGCCGCCACGTTCAACGACATGTCCGCCCACCGCGCACGGCTGGAGGCCCAGCGCAAGGCCATGGTCAGCGACGTCGCCCATGAGCTGCGCACCCCGCTCAGCAACATCCGCGGCTGGCTGGAGGCCGCACAGGACGGAGTGGCCGATCCGGACCCGGCGTTCATCGCCTCCCTGCACGAGGAGGCCGTGCAGTTGCAGCACATCATCGACGACCTCCAGGACCTGGCCCAGGCCGACGCGGGCGCCCTGCGGCTGCATCCCGAACCGGTACGGATCGAGGAGCTGCTGGGCCAGGTCGCCGCCGCGCACCAGGCCCGAGCCGAGACGGCCGGGGTGACGCTGATGGTGCCACCCTCACCACCGGACCGCCCCGTGCCGGGACTGACCGCCGATCCGGTGCGGCTCCGCCAGGCCATCGGCAATCTGGTGTCGAACGCGGTCCGCCACACCCCGTCCGGCGGGAGAGTCACCTTGCGCACGTACGGCTCCGAGTCGGGCGACGCGGTCCTGGTGGACGTGACGGACACGGGCACCGGCATCCCTGCCGCCGACCTCGTCCATGTCTTCGACCGCTTCTGGCGCGGCGAGAAGTCCCGCAGCCGCCGCACGGGAGGCAGCGGGCTCGGGCTGGCGATCGTACGGAAGCTCGTGGAGGCGCACGGTGGGTCGGCGACGGCGGCGAGCGTGCCGGGCGAGGGGTCGGTGTTCACTCTGCGCCTTCCGGCCGATCGCCCGGGTGACGCAGTCGTGGCCGGCTCCGCCGTCGGCCCTCCGAACCACCCCGCGCAGCCCTGATGCGATGACCACAGCGTTCTGACAGCTTCTTCATAACTTCGCGCCAGCCTGTCGGTACGCCTCGCGCCGCGATGCGCCCCCGCACCGCGGCGCCGTCGAGGCCGACCTGGAACGGAGCCATGTCCATGCCCCTGCGTACGTCTCTGCGTACCGCCGTCCTCACCGCTGTCGCGGTCGGCGCGGTCTGCGTGCCCGCCACCGCCGCGTTCGCCGACTCCTCGCCCACGCCGACGGCCGTGCCGTCGGTCTCGCCCGCCTCGCCGAGGGACGAACCCTCCGCCGCACCGACCCGGGTGCCCTCCACCGCCACTCCGTCCGCGGTGCCGCGTGGCGGCGTGGCCGCGGGCGACAACCCGACGCCCACGGCCACCCCGTCGGCCGCGCCGTCGGAGGCCCCGACGGTCGCGCCCCGGGGCGGTGTCGCGGCCGGTGAGGAGCCGACCGGTACGTCGACCGGCAACACCGCCGCCGTCACGGGTTCCGTCGTGGCCGCGCTGCTGGTCGCCGGCGCCGGAACGGTCGTTGTGCGCCGTCGCCACACCGGCCGCCGCAACGGCTGACCACCCGTAGCCGAACAGCACGCAGTGGCGCCGCCCTTCACCGGGGCGGCGCCACTGCCGTCACCCGATCCCTTATGGAGCCCGTTCCCATGTCCCGTACGCCCCACTCTCTTTGGCGAATCCGCACCGCGCTGCCGGTGTACGCCTGCCTCGCGCTGACCGCGCTTCCCGCACTCACGGGCTGCTCCGATGCCTCACCGTCGAAGTCCCCGGCGGCCGCCGCGCAGGCGCCCACCACGGTCGGCACGCCTGATGCCGAAGCCACGGACACGCCCCCGGCGAAGGCCACCGCCCAGGCACCCGTCCACGTCTCCATTCCCTCCATCGGGGTGAACAGCGACATCATGCGCCTCGGTCTCAACACCGATGGAACGGTCGAAGTCCCGCCCGCCGAGAAGGGCATGACGGTCGGCTGGTACACCGGCGGCGCCGTACCCGGCGAACCGGGACCGGCCGTACTGATCGGCCACAACGACACCCGCCTCGGCCGCGCCGTCTTCCACGACCTCAAGAAGATCACCAAGGGTGCGGACATCACCGTCCGCGACGAACGCGGCACCGAGGTCCACTTCGAGGTCACCGGCCGCGAGACGGCAAGCAAGACCGCGTTCCCGACCGCCCGGGTCTACGGAAACACCGATGACCGGGCCCTGCGCCTGATCACCTGTGACGGCGCGTTCGACGCCCAGGGTCACCCCGTGGACAACCTGATCGTGTACGCGAAGAGGACGTGACGGACGCCGGGGCGCGGGCGTCGGCTACCGACAGGAGGACCTTCGGAAGCTGCGTCGCAGACTGACGGAGGGCTGGTCCCGGCCTCGGACCAGGTGATGCAGTAGGACCGCTCCCGGCGCGAACCGGCCGGGGCAGGGCCGTCACCTGATGGACAGCGGCGGGAGGGGCTCCCGGCATCCGCCGTCTACCCATGGGTAACTCCGCCTGCTTTCATGGGGCCAGGACCTCACCACCCCCCAACTGCAGCAGCAGAACCAGGAGTCCAGGTGCCCCACTCCGCGCTTCGCCGCATCTCCGGCGTGACCCTGTCCGCCGCGCTCGCCGCCGTCACCCTGACCGTCGGCGCCCCGCACGCGTCGGCGGCCGCCGGCACCCCGTCCCTGCGGGTGCTCACATACAACACGTTCCTGATGAGCACGAACCTCTACCCGAACTGGGGCCAGGCCCACCGCGCGGCGGAGATACCGAAGACCGCCTTCTTCCGTGGCAACGACGTCGTCGTACTCCAGGAAGCCTTCGACAATGCGTCGTCGGACGCCCTGACGGCCAACGCCTCGGCCCAGTACCCGTTCCACACCCCGATGGTCGGCCGGAGCAGGAACGGGTGGGACGCCACGAGCGGGTCGTACTCCGCCACGACACCCGAGGACGGCGGCGTCACCGTCCTCAGCAAGTGGCCGATCGTCCGGCAGGAACAGCACATCTACAAGGACGCCTGCGGCAGCGACTGGTGGTCCAACAAGGGCTTCGCCTATGCCGAACTGAACGTGAACGGCACCCGGGTGCATATCGTCGGCACCCACACCCAGTCGACCGATCCGGGATGCGGTGCGGGCGAGGCGGCGGAGATCCGGGGCCGGCAGTTCCGGCAGATCGACGCGTTCCTCGACGCCAGGAACATCCCGGCTTCCGAGCAGGTCATCGTGGCCGGTGACCTCAACGTCGACTCCCACTCCCCCGAGTACGCGTCGCTGCTCGCGAACGCGGGGCTTGCCGGGGCGGACGCCCGTACCGGGCACCCGTACTCCTTCGACACGCGGGACAACTCGATCGCCGCCGACCGCTACCCCGACGACCCGCGCGAGGACCTCGACTACGTGCTGCACCGCACCGGCCACGCGAAGCCTGTGGGGTGGACGAACGAGGTGGTCAAGGAGGAGAGCGTGCCCTGGACCGTGTCCAGCTGGGGCACGGACTACACGTACACGAACCTCTCGGATCACTATCCGGTCGTCGCAGCCGCGCAGTAGCAAGGCAGACGGCTCCGGCCTGCACCCCGGCGCTTCGCTCCCCCGGCTCGCAGCCCGTTCCGTGTCGGGCGACCATGGAGGAGGGACCGGCCGGGGGGCAAGGCGGGAGGCATCCGTGGCACGCGACCACACCACTGACGTACTGATCGTGGGCGCCGGTCCGGTGGGGCTGAGTGCTGCCGCCGAGCTTCGCCGTCGCGGCGTGTCGTGCCGCGTCGTCGAGCGGCTGCCGGCCCGGCTTCCGTATGCCAAGGCCGTCGGCATCCAACCGCGCACCCTGGAGATCTGGGACCGGATGGGCCTGGTGCGAACCGTGCTGGAGGCCGCCGTCCCGATGCGTGGCCAGCTGATCCACGTCAACGGCAGCGAGGTGGCCCGGATCGTTCTCGCGCTGCCGCCGGAGGTGCCGTACGGCTTCGCCGCGCTTCCGCAGTACGAGACCGAGCGCATCCTCGAGGAGTACGTGGCGGGTCTGGACACCCGCGTCGAACGCGGGACCGAGCTGCTGTCGTTCACCCAGGACGCGGACGGGGTCACGGCGCGGCTTGACGGCGGCTCCGGACCCGAGGAGGTCCGCGCCCGGTTCCTGATCGGCTGCGACGGGGCGCACAGCACCGTACGCAAGGGGCTGGGGCTCTCCTTCGAGGGCGAGGCCTTCGCCGAGGAGTACATGCTGGCCGATGTCGTGGCCGACTGGGACCTGCCGCACGGCTACGGTGTGCGCGCGAGCCACACCGCCGCCGACGGCTCCACCGATGACCTGCTGGTCTGCATCCCGCTCCCCGGCGCCGGGCGCTACCGGATGTCCATGCTGGTCCCGCCCGAGCTCTCCGCCGGGACGAAGGGCGGGAGCGAGGTGGCCCACGGGCTGGAGGGGGGAAGCGTCCCGGAGCTCTCCCACATCCAGGCCGTCGTCGACCGTCTGGCCCCCCGGCGGGCGACCCTGTCCGGGATGCGCTGGGCCTCCGTCTTCCGCATCAGCCACCGCATCGTCGACCGGTACGGCGAGGGCCGGGTCTTCGTCGCGGGCGATGCCGCCCACATCCACCCGCCCACCGGGGCGCAGGGCATGAACACCGGCATCCAGGACGCCTGCAACCTGGCCTGGAAACTCGCCCTCGTCGTCCGCGGGGAAGCCGGTCCCGCCCTGCTGCCCAGCTATGACGCCGAGCGCCGTCCGGTCGGCGAGGAGGTCGTCGGGCGGACCGTCCGGCACGCCACACGGGGTATCGAGAACGACGCCGACGACATGGAGACTCTGATGCTCCGCGAGGCCCAGTTGCTCGTGGGATACCGGGGCAGCCCGCTCGCAGGTGCCCCGTACGGGCCGGACGACGCGCCCCAGCCCGGCGACCGGGCCCCGGACTGCGCGGGCCTGACCACACCGGTGGCCACCTACCCGCTGCGCCTGCTCGATGTCCTGCGAGGACTCACGGGACATGTGTTGCTGCTGTACGCGGAGAAGGGCGCCGACGTCGAGGGGTGGGATGCGGGCGAGGCAGGCGGGCTGCACACGGTCACCGTCGTCGGCCGGGACTGCCCGCCGGACACTCCCGCGTACCGCGATGCCGCCGGTGAGTTCGCGCGGCTCTACCGCCCCGACGGCCCGACCGGCTTCATCGTGCGCCCGGACGGCCACCTTGGCGCACGCTTCCCGCTCGCCGGCACCGCGGAGGCCGTGTCAGGCTACTTCGCTGCCCTGTCCGATCCTGCGCGCTGATCCACTCGGCCGGCGTACGTGCAGGATCTGCCCGCCGTTCCCCTTCTGTTGGCCATGCCTGGCTACGCTCCACTCGCCCGGTAAGGCACAGGAGAGGTACGTCATGAGCACCCCGGTCCACCGCACCTCTCCTCGCCAGTCCGTGGCTGCTCTGACACCCGCCCGGCAGGGCCGGGACCGAAGCCGGGCCGGGAGCCCGTCCCACCTCCCTGTGGGGCGCCCCCTCCTCGAGATCCAGGCCGGCATCGGCAACCGAGCCGCCACCGCGGCGGTGCAGCGCGCCAGGAGCGCGGAGGAGGGGCAGGGGAAGGGGAAGGGGCAGGGGCCGGAGAACGTCAAGCCGCCGGCGGGAGCGAAGAGTTATCGCGACCGCATCGCCGCGGCCCTCGACAAGGTCAAGAAGAATCTCGAATTCATCGACACCTTCGTCAAGGGCGTCCACGTCCCCGCCAACGCAGGTTTCTCCCAGCAAGCCTCCGCGACGGCGAGCGACGCCCTGAAACACTCCGCAGGCTCCTCGGGTACCGCCGCCGCTTCGGAGAATCTCGTCACGGAGGCCGCCGGCGCCGTACTCAGTGGCATGGACGCGGCCAAGGCCAGGAAGGACGCCGAGAAGCACCAGAGCGGGGCTGCCTTCCACGGGGCGGACAAGAAGGCCAACACCAAGACGGCCGACGCGGTCATCGGCGCCGCCGGAGCCGGGAACTACGCGCTCGGAATCGCCAAGGAGCTGACCAAGGCCCAGAAGGTGGCACACGCCGCGACCGCCTCCGAGGTGAGCGGTATCGGCTCCAGCGTTGTCGGCGCGGTGAAGGGCGCCCGTGCGGCGACCCGCTTCGGGCTGACGGCACGCAAATACCGTGCTTTGAAAGAGCTCGGAACGGCCGACCGCACCGACGAGGACGCAGTGGCCCGGCTGAACCAGGAGCGGCAGAACACCGAAGCGGCCTCGGACGAGGCGTACGTCGCGCTGGATGCCCATTGGGACCACGAGGGCGAGGACCGGATGGAGCGCGTCTCCGAGGCCATCGATGTGGCCTGGGCGGCGATGGGCAGAACCCGTGACGCCGCCATGGCAGTCCGGCGCGCCGAAGACATGAACGCGATGAACACGGTGCACACATACGCGCTCGGCAAGCAGCGCAACAAGATGGGCAAGCAGGCGTTCACCGCCGTGGGCGAGTCCACCAAGGCCGCGGGCGGCATCGTGACGGCGGTCGCCGCCACAGCGGGAGGAGCCGGACTCGCGAGCAACCCCGTCGGCTGGGGCCTCGCCGCGGGTGCGGCCGGCCTCATCCTCGGCGTCACCGCCTACAAGGCCGGTCGCGCGGGCAAGAAGCGCTACGACGGGGCCCGCCACCCCGAACGCTGGGCGGAGGGTGAGACCCAGAAGGAGCCCGCCTCCCGCGAGGACGCACTGAAGGAGGCCCTGAAGTTCTGGAAGAAGGTGGAGAACGGGGAACGCCAGGCCATGGCGCGCAAGATCTACGGACTGGCGGCGGGCGTGGGCGTCGAGGGAAGCAGCGGCACCACACCCCAGGTGCGGGAATCGGCCAGAGCCCTTCTCGTCGCCCTCAAAGCAGGCCCCGCCAAGCTCCGGCAGACCCAGGAGGAGTGGGAGAACTCCCTCAACGACCCGGCGAAGAGCGCCGCTTGGGTCAAGGAGATCGCGGAGCAGCTGTCCTCGGCCTGACCGGGAGAAGCGGCCCAGGCCGGGACGCCCGGGCTCGGCTCAGCGTGGAAAAGCAAAAGACCCCTGATGAACAGGGGTCTCAGCTTGCTTGTGTCCGAGGGGGGACTTGAACCCCCACGCCCGATAAAGGGCACTAGCACCTCAAGCTAGCGCGTCTGCCATTCCGCCACCCGGACTAGGTGGTCGGCCCCGGTCTCCCGCGGCGACAAAGAAAACAATACCAGGGGTTTGGGGTGGCTCTCACCTGCATATCCGGTGGTCATCGCCCTGGTCAGTGCGGTGCGCGGGCTTCGGCGGGACGGGGGCGGGCCCCGCGTCGAGCGATCACGCACGGTCCGTATCCGATCGCTCACGTACAGTGCGCCCGGAGGGTCGGTGACGGCTTCCACCGGTGCGCGGGCGGGCCGGGTTACGTTCGCGGGCATGAGTGATCGCGGCTACCGGCCACCCCGCGCGCTGTCGCCCCTGCGCGAGCATCTGCGCGAGACCTTCTGGTTCGCCCCGACCCTGACGCTGATCTGCGCCGTCCTGCTCTGGCTCGTCGCCTCGGCCCTCGACGAGCAGATCGTGACCTATCTGAAGGACGAGC
The DNA here is from genome assembly GCF_044742205.1 of Streptomyces sp. NPDC087901. Classification (NCBI taxonomy): domain Bacteria; kingdom Bacillati; phylum Actinomycetota; class Actinomycetes; order Kitasatosporales; family Streptomycetaceae; genus Streptomyces; species Streptomyces sp. NPDC087901. The sequence continues at coordinate 548,269 of NZ_JBIUUC010000002.1, read as the reverse complement.
AGGCGTACGACGAGATCAAGGACCTCGTCGCGATCGCCGAGGACACGAAGACGATCGTCGTCACGGTCAGCTCGGCGATGATGACCTTCATCGGTGTGGTCTTCAGCATCTCGCTGGTGGCCGTGCAGATGGCGAGCGGGCAGCTCACACCCCGGGTGGTGCGGATCTTCGTACGGAGCAGGATCAGCAAGCTCACACTGTCCGCCTTCCTGGCGACCTTCGTGTTCTCGCTGCTGGTCCTGAGCTCGTACGAGAGCACGGTCGATCCGCGCCGCGTCGTGTCCGTCCCCTTTCTGCAGAGCCTGCTGACCGCCGGGCTCGTCGGGCTCAGCCTGCTGCTCTTCATCGCGTACGTGAGCTCCACGCTGCGGCTGATGCAGGTCGGTCCCGTGGTCGACCGGATCACCCGGGACTCCTTCCATGTGCTGCGCCGGATGCCCGTCGGCGGGCCGCAGGAAGGCGGGCTTCCCGCCGAGACCGGGCAGATCCTGCACGGCGGGCGGGCCGGCGTGCTGCGGGATGTGAACGTGGCGCGGCTGGTCCGGGTCGCGCGGAGGCAGGGCATGGTGCTGCGGCTCATCCCGCGACTCGGGGACTTCGTCGTGCCGGGTACGCCGGTGCTGGCGGTGCACGGCGGGTCCGTGCCGACCCGGCACCGGCTGCGGTACAGGGTGTTCGTCGGGGTTGAGCGCACGCTCCACCAGGACCTGGCGTTCGGGCTGCGCCAGCTGTCGGACATCGCGTTGCGGGCCCTGTCTTCGGCGGTGAACGATCCGACCACCGCCGTGCAGTGTCTCGACCGGATCGTGCAGTTCCTCGCGGCCGTGGCCCAGCTCCCCCTCGGTGTCGTCCACCACCGGGACCGCGACGGGGTGGTGCGGCTCGTTCAGGACGTGCCTGGGTGGGAGGACCTCGTGGATCTCGGGTTCGAGGAGATTCGGCGGTGCGCGACGGACAGCCCCCAGGTCACCCGGCGGCTGCTGGCCGGCATCGATGACCTGGTGCTGCTGGCCGGGCCGGAGAGGCAGGGGCCGCTGCTCCGGCACCGTGCGCTGCTCGTGCAGGCGGTGGAGCGCACGGTGCCGGATGCCGCCGAGCGGGAGTTCGCCCTGCTGCCCGACCGGCAGGGGATCGGCTGAGGGGACGGGGTGCGGTGCAGCCCGCCCCCTCCGTACCTCATGGGGAAGGGGCAGACCGCACGTTGGTTCTACTTGCGCAACGCCGCCATGCCCTCGTAGCTGATCCGCGCCTGCTTCAGCGACTGCGCGAGGTCCGTCGAGCTCGGGGCGGTGTCCTGCTCGACCATCGGGTTGCGGTAGTTCGCCTCTCCGACGCGGCGGAAGAAGGTCCGGTAGTCGATGACCCCGGTGCCGAACGGGACCATGTCGTAGCCGTCGCCACTGGCCGTGTTGACGATGCCGTCCTTGGCGTGGAACAGCGGGTACCGCTTGTTGTGGCTGCGGACCACGGCCGCGGGGTCGAAAACGTTCTCCCGCACCGATCCGTCGAGCGCGGTGTAGGTGTGGAACTTGTACTGGGCGACGTGCGCCCAGTAGACGTCCATCTCCAGCCATACGGTCTTCGGGTCGGTCACCTTGAGGAAGTACTCGAGCTTGCGGATGCCCGAGCTGCGGGTGGGCCGTCCCTGTGCGTCCAGCGGACCGCCGTCGAGCAGGAAGCCGTAGGCCGCGTCGTGGTTGTGGGTGTACAGCTTGATGCCCGCGCGGTGAGCGATCTGCCCCAGCGCGTTCCATTTGTCGGCGGCCACGTCCCAGTCGGCGCGGTAGGCGCTGCCGGTGGGGTCGCCACCGGTGCCCATGTGGTCCATGCCGAGGATGTTGGCTATTTCGAGGTGCCGCTTGAACTGGTCCAGGTCGCTCTGGCTCAGCGGCCAGGACCCCGGGATGAAGCCGTGGTTGCCCTGGGCGCGCAGTCCGTAGTCGTCCAGCCACGAGCGCAGCAGCTTCGCACCTTCCACCGTCTCCAGGTTGTTTCCGCCGGGTGCGTTGGCGTGCTGGCCGTACCCGGCGAACTCGACCTGCTTGTAGCCGTAGCGGGCCAGCTCCTTGAAGACGTCTCGGAAGCCCGAGGGAAGGCTGGTGCTGAGCGGGTCCCGGCCCGTGGCGTCGCGCACGGTGTAGAGGATGATTCCGCGCTTCGCCGCCGGGACCAGCGCCTGGCCGTGGCCATGACCGTGGTCGTGTCCGTGGCCGTGCCCCTGCTGGGAAGCCGGCTGGGCGAAGGCCGGCGATGCGCCGAAGACGGGCGCGGCGACCGCCGCCGCCCCGACGGCCGTGCAGGTGCTGAGGAAGCGGCGGCGGTCGATGCCGAGGCTGCGGCGCAGCGCGCCGTCCGTTCCGGATGCATCGTTGTACTCGGTCACGGTCTCTCTCCTTCTCGAAAATGCTCGCCACGCTGTGAACGGACCGGTCTCATGCGAGGCCGGCCAACGTGAGGAGCAGGGACTTCACTTCGGTGGCCCGGACGGGTCCGGTGAACGCGTGGGGGGTGGAGCAGAGGATGAGCGGACCTTCTTCGTCGCTCAGGGGGAGGCGGCCGTGGCTGCCGCGAATGGGTGAAGGATCGAGCGGCACGACCGCCATGCGGTAGCGCATTCCGAGCTTCTTGCGGGCGACGGCCGTGACCGCCTTGACCCGTACGTACGGGTCCTGCGGGTCCATGAAGAGCTCGACGGGGTCGTAGCCGGGTTTGCGGTGGATCTCGACGAGCTGGGCGAAGTCGGGCGCGCGGTCGTCGTCGAGCCAGTAGTAGTACGTGAACCAGGCATCCGGGTCGGCGACGGCCACCAGCTCGCCGGAGCGGGGGTGGTCCAGGCCGTGCGCCTTCTTGCCCTCGTCGTCGAGCAGTTGCTCGATGCCCGGGAGGTCCGCCAGGGCAGTGCGGGCCGCTTCGAGGTCCTCGGGACGGCGTACGTAGATGTGCGCGATCTGGTGGTCGGCGACGGCGAAGGCGCGGGAGGCCATCGGGTCCAGGTACTCCATGCCGTCCTGGGTGTGGACCTCCAGAAGTCCGGCGCGGCGCAGCGCCCGGTTGATGTCGACGGGCCGGTCGACGCGGGTGATGCCGTACTCGGAGAGGGCGACGACGGTGCGGCCCTCGCGGCGGGCGTCGTCCAGGAGCGGGGCGACGGCCCGGTCGAGGTCGGCGGCTGCCTTGAAGGCGCGAGGGTCGTCGGGGCCGTAGCGCTGGAGGTCGTAGTCGAGGTGCGGGAGGTAGCACAAGGCCAGGTCGGGGTGGCGGGTGTCGAGAATGTGCCGGGTCGCGTCGATGATCCACTGCGAGGAGACGAGGTCGGCCCCGGGTCCCCAGAAGTGGAAGAGGGGGAAGGTGCCGAGCTTGTCGGTGAGTTCGTCGTGGAGGGCGGGCGGGCGGGTGTAGCAGTCGGGTTCCTTGCGGCCGTCGGCGTAGTAGACGGGGCGCGGGGTGACGGTGAAGTCGGTGTCGGCGCCCATGGCGTACCACCAGCAGATGTTGGCGACGGTGTAGCCGGGGTGGGAGCGGCGGGCCGCGTCCCAGAGTCTGTCCCCCTCGACGAGTCCGTTGTGCTGGCGCCACAGGAGGACGTCGCCGAGCTCGCGGAAGTACCAGCCGTTGGCGACGATGCCGTGCTCGGCGGGGGTGGTGCCGGTGAGGAAGGTGGACTGGGCGGCGCAGGTGACGGCGGGCAGCACGGTGCCGAGCGGGGCGTGGGTGCCGGACCGGCCCAGTGCCTTGAGGTTCGGCATGTGGTCGAGGAGGCGGGGGGTGAGGCCGACGACGTCGAGGACGAGGAGGGGTGTGGGGGTGCGGGTCTTCCCGTCGGTGGTCATGGCAGCTCCTTGAGGCCGAGGTCGGTCAGGAGGTCGCGGGCGAGGGTGAGTTCGGCGGCGATGCCGTCCGCGAGCTGGGCGCGGGTGCGGGGGCGCAGCTCGGCGGGGAGTGCCTGCCAGGTGTACGTCTCGACCTCCAGGTGGCGGGTGAGCGGGTGCGCCCCTCCCACCAGCCGGGTCAGCGTGGCGCGGAGCACGGGCAGCGTGGAGGTGAGTGGCGGTGCGGGCGGTGCGTGCAGCGGTACGTGGAAGTGGGCGCGCCAAGGGGCGCTGTCGGGCAGGGTCTCGCCGCTGACCGCCTCGTCGAGGTCGTCGGTTCCGCGCAGTCCGGCGGCGGTGGCGATCCGGGTCTGGTGGAGGAAGCGGGGTTCGGCGAAGGCGGCGAGTGCGGTGCGCACCTCGGGAAGGTGGGGATGTTCGGCGTGCAGGGCGGCGGAGAGCTGGGCCTTGACGGCGGGGATGCCGGCCGCGGTGAGCGCGTCGAGTGCGGTGTCCGGGTCCTCGAAGGAGGTGGCGAGGTGGCAGGTGTCGATGCAGACGCCGATGCGTGCGTGGCCGATCGCGGTGAGGGGGGCGATGGCGTCGGCGGTGGTCTCGACCGTGCACCCGGGTTCGGGTTCGAGGCCGACGCGGATGGATTTGCCCGTGAGCTCGGCGAGCGCGTCAAGGCGTTCACCGAGGGTGGTGAGCGCGGCGAGTGCGGTGCGGGACGCTTCGGGGTCGCCCGTGTACGGGGTGCGCCAGGCGAGGGGAAGGGTGGAGATGGTGCCCTCGGTGACGTCGTCGGGCAGCAGCGTGGCAAGGAGCCGGGCGAGGTCGGTGGTGTGGGCGAGGCGTTCGGGGTCGGTCCAGTCCGGCTTGTAGACCCGGTACTTGACCTCCTCGGCGCCGAACCCCTCGTACGGGAAGCCGTTGAGAGTGACGACTTCGAGGCCGCGGCGGTCGAGCTCGGCGCGCAGCGAGCGCAGCTGCGAAGGGTCGTTGATCAGAGTGCGGGCGGCGTCCCTGGCGAGCCAGAGCCCGATGCCGAGGCGGTCGCGGCCGAGCCGTTTGCGTACGGGTTCGCAGTGGTCGCGCAGTTGGGTGCGGACGCCTTCGAGGGTTTCGGCGGGGTGGACGTTGGTGCAGTACGCAAGGTGGACGACGGTGCCGTCGGGGTGACGGAAGCGCATGGCCTCACTCCCCGCCGCGCAGGATGGAGTTGCCCTCGTGGAGCGGTTCTGGGGCAGCGGTGTCGAGGTGGAGGCGGCCGCTCTGGCCGTAGAAGGCGACGGGGTTGCGCCACAGCACCTGGTCGACGTCGTCCTCACTGAATCCGGCGGCGAGCATGGCGTCGCCCACCCGGCGGGTCTTCAGCGGGTCGCTCTTGCCCCAGTCCGCGGCTGAGTTGACGAGGACCTTGTCGGTGCCGTGGAGCTTGAGGACCGCCACCATGCGGTCCTCGTCCATCTTGGTGTCGGGGTAGATGGAGAAGCCGGCCCAGCAGCCGCTCTCCAGGGCGTCCTTCACCGTCGTCTCGTTGAGGTGGTCGAGCAGCACCCGTTCCGGGGCGAGGTGGGACTCGCGTACGACGTCGATGGTGCGGCGCAGCCCGGCGAGCTTGTCGCGGTGCGGGGTGTGGACGAGTGCGGGCAGCCCGTGGTCGGCGGCGAGCTGGAGCTGGGTGGCCAGTGCGTGGTCCTCGGCCGGCGTCATCGAGTCGTAGCCGATCTCGCCGACGGCGACGACGGAGTCCTTCACGAGATAGCGGGGCAGCGCGTCGAGGACCGGGGTGCAGCGGGGGTCGTTCGCCTCTTTGGGGTTGAGGGCGAGCGTGCAGTGGTGGGCGATGCCGTACTGGGCGGCGCGGAAGGGCTCCCAGCCGAGCAGGGCGTCGAAGTAGTCGAAGAAGCTGGCGGGCGAGGTGCGGGGCTGGCCGAGCCAGAAGGAGGGCTCGACCAGGGCGCGGACCCCGGAGTCGTACATCGCCCGGTAGTCGTCCGTGGTGCGGGAGGTCATGTGGATGTGGGGGTCGAAGATGCGCATCAGGACTCCTCCGTTGAGGCCGTGGGGGCCGTGGGGGCGGCGGGACCGGGGGCGGTGAGCGCGAGTACGCGGTGCAGACCGGCGGGGACGGGGCGGCCGGCCGCAATGCGTTCGGACGCGAAGTCGCCGAGCATCCGGGCGAGTTCGGCGTCGCCGCGCGATCTCCGGGCCAGCTCGGCGACGGCCTCGACGGGGACGCCGGTGAACAGGCACTTGAGGACGGCGTGGCGCCAGTCGTGGGGGTCGAGGTGGGCGGCGGCGTACGGGCCGACGGCCGCGGCGACCAGCGTGGTGTCGTTGGTGCGCAGGGCGTCCTCCACGAGCGGCAGGGCGGTAGGGCCGAGGCCGAGTGCGGGCAGGGTGAGCAGGACGGCGCGGCGTTCGGCGGCGGTGCCCTGTTCGTACAGCCGGGTCACGGTGGGCAGCCCGGCCCCCGCCTCGGCGATCAGCAGGACGCGTACGGAGTCGGCGTGTTCGAGTCCGCAGTGCCGGCCGGCGGCGGCGTACCGCAGCTCCCACGGTGGTACGGCGTAGCTGTCCGCGGGGGCGGTGTCCGGATGGGCGGCGGCGTGGGCGGCCTCGGCGAGGGCTTCGTCGAGCCAGGCGCGCGCGGCTCCGCCGAGCCGGGTGTCGAGTTCCTTGCGGCTCAGGAGTGGGGTGGGCGACATGATGTGCTCCCTTCGGCGGCAGGACCCAGGTGGCTCGACGGGCGGTGCTTGTTCAGGAAGTCGAGGGAGGTGCGGGCGAGTTCGGGACCCGCGTGGGAGTGGCGGGGCAGCTCGACGACGGTGAGTCCGGCGTATCCGCTGTCGCCGAGGGCGTCGAGTGCGGCGAGGACGGGCGGGAAGTCGATCTCGCCGTCGCCGAAGGGGAGGTGCTCGTGGACGCCGCGGCGCATGTCCTCGATCTGGACGTGGCGCAGCCAGGGGGCGGCGTCGCGCACGCAGTCGACGGGCAGGGCGGGCTCCAGGCACTGGCAGTGGCCGATGTCGAGGGTGAGTCCGAGGGGTTCCGGGTCGCCGCACAGCACCCGGAGGTGGTGGAAGTCGGTGAGGTTGGCGAGGAGGTGTCCGGGCTCCGGCTCGATCGCGAGCGGTACCCCGGCTCGGTCCGCCGCGTCGAGGACCGGTGCGAGGGCGCCGGTGAGCCGCTGCCAGGCGGTGTCGGGGGTGGTGTCCGGGGGCGTGATGCCGCTGAAGCAGTGCACGGCGTGGGCGCCGAGCCCGGCGGCGACGTCGACGGCCCGGACGAGCAGTGCGGTCCTGGCCGCGCGCGCCCCGGGGTCCGGGTCGAGGAGCGAGGGGCCGTGCTTGCGGCGCGGGTCCAGGACGTAGCGGGCGCCGGTCTCCACGGTGACACCGAGTCCCAGCTCCTGGAGCCGGGCGGCGACGTGGCGGGTACGGGCGGCGAGGTCCGGGGCCATCGGGTCGAGGTGCATGTGGTCGAGGGTCAGGCCGACACCGTCGTAGCCGAGGTCGGCGAGGAGCCCGAGGGCGTCGTCCAGGCGGAGGTCGGTGAGCCCGTTGGTGCCGTAGCCGAGGCGGAGCGTCATGTGGGGCTCACCTTCCGGGAGAGAGCGCGGGCGAGCGGGACGAGGCCCATCACGGCGAGCCCCGTTCCGGCGGCTCCGGCCCGTACGGCGAGGGCGGCCTGGAGCGGGATCATCGCCCGGATACCGCTGCCCACGGCGCGTTGGGTGAGGGGTGGTGACGGGTTGAGCGCGGCGTGCACGAGAGGGCGTGCGGCGGTGCGGAGGTAGGCGCCGGTGAGTGCGGTGAGGAGGAGGCGGGCGGGAGCGTTTCGCGGGGGCTGCCGCTCATGCACCACGGTGCCGCTGATTCCGGCCGCGGCCGCGAGGGCGGCGAGGGGCGCGGTGGTGGACCCGCCCTGGGTTTCGTGGCGCGAGACGGTGGTGACCGCGTAGGTGTGCGCGCCCAGCAGGGCAGCGGCGGGCAGGGCGGCGCGGGCCGCTCGGGGCGCTGGAGCCTGCCCCGTCGCCGTCGCTCCCAGCAGCAGGTCCAGGCCGCGCGCGGCCGCCATCGCGGCCGGCCCCGCCGGGGTGTGCTTGAGACGGAGGTCGTACGCCCACACCGTGGCCGCGAGACCGGTGGCCACACCCAGGGCCGGGCGGCCCGCCCGGGCGGCGAGGACCAGGCCCGCGCCTGTCAGGGCGCCGGCCGCCGTGAGCGCGGCGCGGGGCGTGATCCGGCCCGACGGGATCGGCCGGTGCGGGCGGTCGACGGCGTCCTCGTCGCGGTCGGCCCAGTCGTTGAGCGCCATGCCCGCCTCGTACAGGCAGAGCGAGGCGCCCACGGCCAGCGCGGTGGAGCGGTCGGGGCGCCGCCCGACGGCCGCCGCGCCCGCGAGGGCGTCTCCGGGGACGGTGAACAGCGCGGAGACCCTCAGCAGTTCCGCCCAGGCGCGTGCCGTCACTTCCCGCCCCGCAGCCGTTCGGCGAAGGCGAGCAGCGCCAGATACTGCTCGGAGAGTGCGGCGGGTCCGCCGTCCGGGTCCTTGAAGTAGAAGCCGAGCTCCGGAAGCGGGCCGCTCAGGCCCTTTTCATGGGCGCGGGCCAGCAACCGGGCCAGGTCGAGCACCAGGGGCGCGGCAAGGGCCGAGTCGCAGCCCTGCCAGGTGGTCTGGAGCACCATGCGCGCCCCGAGGAACCCGTCGAACGCGATGTGGTCCCAGGCGGTCTTCCAGTCCCCGAGTGCCGGAACGTCGTCGATGTGGACCTCGCCCTCGGGGGCGGCGCCGAGTGTGTCGGCGAGGACGCGTTCCTTGCCGGCGTTCTTCGCCGCGGCGGCGGCCGGGTCGGCGAGCGCCGCCCCGTCCCCGCCGCCGAGCAGGTTGGTGCCCGACCAGGCCCGTACGGGCAGCGCGCGCTGCACGAACATCGGGGCCAGCACGGACCGCAGCAGTGTCTGCCCCGTCTTGCCGTCGCGTCCCGCGTGCGGAAGCCCCGAGGCCGCGACGGCGTCCTGGAGGGCGGGGGTGCGCAGCCCGGTGGAGGGGGTGAAGTTGACGTACGGACAGCCGGCCCGGAGCGCGGCGGCGGCGTAGAGCGAGCTGGCCGGCAGCCGTGTGGCGTCGGCGGCGGGCGCCGGTTCGGTGGAGGACACGTTGACGACGACGGTCCTGGCGAGGCCGCCCCGGCGGCCGAAGTCGGTGAGGTCGGCGGCGAACGCGGTGATGAGCTCCTCATCTGTGCGCGTGTCGCCGGGAAGGGGGCCGCCGATGCGGATCTCCGCGTCGGCGGCGGCGAGTTCGGACCGTACGGCCGAGGGAAGGCCGTGCGGCAGCACTCCCCCGGCGGCGAGTGCTTCGGCCCGTTTGGGGAGGGGGCAGTCCAGGGTGTCGTGGCCGCCGAAGACCAGGGAGGTCACGGGTGGCAGGCCGCTGTCGGCGAACGGGGCGGTCTCGGTGACCATGCCCGCCCCCGGGTGGAGGCCCGCCGCGACCGCTGCGCATCCCGCCGTGGCGGTGGTGGCGACGGAGCCGCGTGCTCCGATGAACCAGACTCCGGTACGAACGCCGGTTGTTGACACGGGCTGCCTCCCTGGCTGGGGGTCCTGGCTGGGCAGATCTGGTGGCGCTGAACATGAGGGAGGAGGCGGTGGGCGGGGCGTGCTGCCCCGCCCACCGCCGACCGGGTGGCCGCCCTACGCCGACGGCAGTTCCTTCAGCTGGATGTCGCGGAAGGACACCTGGTCGTCCGCGCCGTGGTTCTGGAGGCCGATGTAGCCGTCCTTGAGGCTGCGGGCCGGGTCGGTGTTGGTGAAGTCGTTGATCTTCACTCCGTTGAGGAAGATCTGGAGCCGTTCACCCTGGACCTTGATCTCGTAGCTGTTCCACTGGCCGGGCGGCCGCAGCACCTGGTCGCGGGCCTTGATGTTGGCCGCCTTGAAGGTGTAGACGGAGCCCGTGGTGCGGTCGACGGCGTCGGAGGCGTCGATCTGGACCTCGTAGCCGTTGTTCACCGCGGACCAGGGGTCGTCGGACTCCGGGAAGCCGACGAAGACTCCGGAGTTGTCGTCGCCCGCCAGCTTCCAGTCGAGCTTCAGGGAGTACGACTTCAGCTCCTTGGCCTGGTAGGTCAGCAGGCCCATGCCGCCCTGGGAGCGCAGTTCGCCGTCCACGACGTCGAAGGTGCCGGGGCCCGCCTGCTTCCAGCCTTCGAGTGTCTTGCCGTTGAAGATCGACCGGTAGCCGGTGTCCGGCTTGCAGTCGGCCTTGACCTGGCCGGCCGCGTAGCGCACCCCGCCGAGGAGCAGCTTGCGGAAGTCCGCGTCGGCGTACGACTCCTTGGTGTGGCCGAGTCCGGTGTAGAAGGAGCGGCCGCCCTGGTAGGTCTGGCACCAGGTGATCGGGTGATCGCCCTTCATGGTGCCGCCGGTGTAGGTCGTCTCGTCGAGCGTGGCGAGGACCTTCACCTTGTCGCGCGGGTTGGTGCGGTAGTTGTACAGCTCGTCGGTCCGCTCCCAGGCGTCACCCAGGTGGGCGGTGGCCGGGTGCTTGTGGTCCTCGACGCGGACGGTGACGGGCTGGATGGCGGGATGGCCGGAGAAGTAGGCGCCGACGAGTCCGCCGTAGAAGGACCAGTCGTACTCGGTGTCGGCGGCGGCGTGGATGCCCATGAAGCCGCCGCCGGTGGCGATGTAGTTCTCGAAGGCCTTCTGCTGGTCGGCATTGAGGACGTCACCGGTCGTCGACATGAAGACGACGGCGTCGTAGCGGGCCAGGTTGGCCGTGGTGAACTGGCCGGCCTCCTCGGTGGCGTCGACCGTGATGTTGCTGTCCTTGCCGAGTTCCTTCAGTGCGGCGATGCCCTCGGGGATCGCGTCGTGGCGGAAGCCGGCGGTCTTGGAGAAGACCAGGACGCGCTTGGCGGTCTTGTCGGGCGGGGTGTTGGAGAGCTCGAAGTCGTCGATGTCGTAGAGCGCGCCTTCGCCGCCCTTGAACACCAGGAAGAGTTCGGTGGCCTTCTTCGGTACGCCCCGCAGGGGTACGTCGATGTCCTGGAAGGTCTCCCAGCCACCGGTCACCGGCACGGGTGCGGAGCCGAGGATCTTCCCCGTCGCCGAGCCGGACCGTACCTCGAGGAAGCCGCCCGCGCCGCCGGAGGAGATCCGGGCGGTGAGCTTGGTGGAGTCGCCGAGGATGTACGGCTTGAAGGAGATCCAGTCGTCGTTGTCGATGTCGCCGACGGTCTTGCCGCCCTCGGCGTTCGCCTTGTCGTACGTCTTGATGCCGGACGAGTCGTTGAAGTGCTCGGCCTGGCGGTGGCGCGGCTGGAGCTGCGACTGGTCGTGGCCGGTCAGTGCGGCCTGGCCGCCGCCCCCGCCGTCGGTGTACGAGGCGTCGATGACCCCGAAGATGTTGGCGTTGGGGTCGTGCCCGCCGTCCATCTCGGTCTTGATGGTGCCGGTGCAGCCGTGCTCCGTGGTGATCGGGTGGCCGTGGCTGTCGTGGCCGAGCACGAAGCGGACCTCGACCTTGGAGCAGTCGATGGTGCCGTCCTCGGGATCGGTGACGGTCACCTTGAACGGGATGTCGTCACCGAAGGTGAACAGCTGCCCGTCGCCGGGGAGTTCCAGGTTCACCACGGGTGCCGTGTTGCCGACGGTCACATGGACGCTGGCCGAACCGGTGCGCCCGGAGGGGTCCTCAGCGGTGACGGTGGCGGTGTAGGTGCCGTTCTTCTTGTACGTGTACGCGGGGTTCGCGGCCGTGGACGTTCCTCCGTCGCCGAAGTCCCAGGCGTACGTGAGGGCGTCCCCGTCCCCGTCGGCGGTGCCGTCCGAGGAGAACTGCACCTTCAGCGGGGCGGTGCCCGAAGTCTTGCTGGCGGCCGCCTCGGCGATCGGAGAGCGCCCCCCTGTGGCGTTCTCGATGCGGTAGAGCGCGGAGTGCTCGTCGCCGCCGAACCAGGAGAGGCCGTAGTCCAGGACGTACAGCGCACCGTCGGGTCCGAAGGCCATGTCCATGATCTGGGTTCCGGACCACGGGATGTCGTTGATGGACTGCACGGCGCCGTCGGCGTCCTGCTCGATCCGCTTGATCCACTGCCGGCCGAACTCACCGGCGAAGAAGTCGCCGTCGTAGGCCTCGGGGAACTTCACGGGCGAGTCGAGGTCCGCGTCGTAGTGGTAGACCGGTCCGCCCATCGGGGACTCCGAACCGGTGCCGAACTCCGGGACGGAGGCGCCGTCGTACGGGATCCAGGCAGCCTGGGCCGGGGGCAGGTCGACGAGGCCGGTGTTGTGCGGCGAAGTGTTCTTCGGGGCCGCGCAGTCGAATGCGGCTCCGGAGGTCTTGGTGGCGAAGTCGTAGTCCATGTACGGGTCGTTGGCGCCGGTGCAGTACGGCCAGCCGAAGTTGGCCGCCTTCGTCACCCGGGCGAACTCGACCTGTCCGGCCGGTCCGCGCTTGGGGTCGGCCGCGCCGGCGTCCGGCCCGTAGTCACCGACGTAGACGATGCCGGTCGCCTTGTCGACGGAGAAGCGGAAGGGGTTGCGGAAGCCCATCGCGTAGATCTCGGGGCGGGTCTTGTCCGTCCCCGGCGCGAAGAGGTTGCCGTCGGGCACGGTGTACGAGCCGTCGTCGGCGACCTTGACGCGGAGGATCTTGCCGCGCAGGTCGTTGCTGTTGCCGGCGGAGCGGCGGGCGTCGAACGCCGGGTTGCGGTCGGGGCGCTCGTCGATGGGTGTGAAGCCGTCGGATGCGAAGGGGTTGGTGTCGTCGCCGGTCGACAGGTACAGGTTGCCGTCGGCGTCGAAGTCGATGTCACCGCCCACGTGACAGCACATGCCGCGGGACGTCTTGACGTCCAGGACCTTCTTCTCGCTGCCGAGGTCGAGCGTGCCGTCCTCGTTGAGGACGAAGCGGGAGAGGCGGTTGACCCCGTCGAACGGGGCGAAGTCGGCGGCGGTTCCGGTCTCGGGGGCGTCTCCCGCGGGCGTGTCCAGCGGAGGCGCGTAGTAGAGGTAGATCGCCCGGTTCTCACTGAAGTCCGGGTCGACGCCGATGCCCTGGAGGCCTTCCTCGTCGTGCGAGTAGACGGGGATGACGCCGGAGATCCGGGTGTTGCCGGCGCTGTCGGTGATGCGCAGCTCGCCGCTGCGCGAGGTGTGCAGCACGCTGCGGTCGGGGAGCACGGCCAGCGACATGGGCTCGCCGGTCTCGGCGGCGCCCTTGGCGAGCGTGACCTGCTGGAAGTCCTCGGCGACCGGGGCCGGCGCGGGTTCCTCGTGGGCGGCGGCCGTGCCCGAGGCGGCGCTCAGGCTGAGGGTGGCGGCTGCGAGGAGGCCGCCGGTGAACAGAGCGAGGGATTTGCGGACGCGGAGCCTTGTTCGGGTCCTGCTGCGGGTTCTGTGCACGAGTGTCCTCCGGAGAGTGCCGGTGGTACGGGGGGTGCTGCCGTGCCGTGGAGCGCGGGGACTGCCGCGCAGGTCAGCCGGGGCCTGTGCGGCTCCGGTGACGAGAGTCATGTCATGTACACGTCTTGGACGGTAGACCTGTTCGTCCGGGACGGAAAGCCCTTGTGCGGCGCTGTTGTTGAACTTTTTCCTTGCCCAGGACAAAGGGGGATGTGGGCAGGGGGGACCGGCCCGGCGGCGTGTGCGGATGCCGCTGGGCTGGGGGCTGTTCCCCTACCCGCCCCTTCCCGAACCTGGGGCTCCGCCCCAGACCCCGCGCCTCAATCGCCGGCGGGGCTGGATTTGCCCCGCGGCACGTCAAGCGCCGAGCGCAATCCCTGACCCCAACACGAAACCAAGCCCCGCCGGCGATTGAGGCGCGGGGGTCCGGGGGCGGGAGCCCCCGAGGGGCTCCCGCCCCCGGCTCCTCAGCCGTTGCCGCCGAACGCCGCGTCGAACGACGCGCTCGGCGGGTCGAAGTCGAACCGCTTCAGCGATGCCAGCGCCTCCGGCGCCCCCGCCAGCCGGTCCATCCCGGCGTCCTCCCACTCCACGGACACCGGCCCCTCGTACCCGATGGACCGCAGCATCCGGAACACGTCCTCCCAGGGCACGTCCCCGTGCCCGGCCGAGACGAAGTCCCAGCCGCGACGCGGATCGCCCCACGGCAGGTGGGAGCCGAGCCGGCCGTTGCGGCCGTCCAGGCGCTTGCGGGCCTCCTTGCAGTCCACGTGGTAGATCCGGTCCCGGAAGTCGTACAGGAAGCCCACCGGGTCCAGGTCCTGCCACACGAAGTGGCTCGGGTCGAAGTTCAGCCCGAACGCCGGCCGGTGATCCACCGCTTCCAGCGCGCGGTGCGTGGTCCAGTAGTCGTACGCGATCTCGCTGGGGTGCACCTCGTGGGCGAACCGCACCCCCTCCGCGTCGAACACGTCGAGGATCGGGTTCCAGCGCTCGGCGAAGTCCTCGTACCCCCGCTCGATCATGTGCGGCGGGACCGGCGGGAACATCGCGACCAGGTGCCAGATCGACGAGCCGGTGAACCCGATGACCGTGTCCACCCCGAAGGCCGCGGCGGCCCGCGCGGTGTCCCTGATCTCATCGGCGGCCCGCCGGCGCACCCCCTCGGGCTCCCCGTCGCCCCAGATCCGGGCGGGCAGGATGCCCTGATGACGCTCGTCGATCGGGCTGTCGCAGACGGCCTGGCCGACCAGGTGGTTCGAGATCGCCCAGCACTTCAGCCCGTACTTGTCGAGCAGCTGGTGACGGCTCTCCAGATAGCCGGGGTCAGCGAGGGCCTTGTCCACCTCGAAGTGGTCGCCCCAGCAGGCCAGTTCGAGGCCGTCGTAGCCGAAGTCGCGGGCGTACCGGCAGACCTCCTCCAGGGGAAGATCGGCCCACTGGCCGGTGAAGAGGGTGAAGGGACGGGGCATGCGCAGGACCTCCTGGAGCTGGATCTAGAGCTGTACGGGGGTGAGTACGGAGTTCTTCGCGGCGCTCTCCTCCACCGCCGCCAGCACCCGCTGCACCTGGAGCCCGTCGGCGAACGACGGTACGGGCGGGGCCCCTTCGGCGATCGTCCGCACCACGTCACGGGCCTGGTGGATGAACGTGTGCTCGTAGCCGAGTGCGTGCCCCGGTGGCCACCACGCCTCCAGGTAGGGATGCTCGGGCTCGGTGACCAGGATGCGCCGGAAGCCGGCCGTGGTGGCGGGCTCGGTGTGGTCGTGGAAGGACAGTTCGTTGAGGCGCTCCAGATCGAAGGCGAGCGAGCCGCGCTCCCCGTTGATCTCCAGCCGCAGCGCGTTCTTGCGGCCCGCCGCCATCCGGGTCGCCTCGAAGGAGGCCAGGGCGCCGGAGGCGAGCCGCCCGGTGAACAGCGCCGCGTCGTCCACCGTCACCGCGCCGAGTTCCCCGTCGGCCGCGACCCCGCCCAGGCCCCCCGAGGGACCGCCGAGCAGCGGGCGTTCGCGGACGAAGGTCTCGCTCACCGCCGAGACCCCCACCAGCAGCTCCCCCGCCAGGTACTGGGCGAGGTCCACGATGTGCGCGCCGAGGTCTCCGAGCGCCCCGGAGCCCGCGTGCTCCTTCTTCAGCCGCCAGGTGAGCGGGGAGGCGGGATCGACCAGCCAGTCCTGGAGGTAGGTGGCCCGGACGTGCCGCAGGGGGCCGAGCCGGCCCTCGGCGATGAGCCTGCGGGCGTAGGTGATGGCGGGCACCTTGCGGTAGTTGAAGCCGACCATCGCGACCTGACCGCGGGCGGCGGCTCGCCGCGCCGCCTCGGTCATGGCCTCCGCCTCCGCGACCGTGTTGGCGAGCGGCTTCTCGCACAGCACGTGCTTGCCCGCCTCCAGGGCCGCGATGGCGATCTCCGCATGGCTGTCACCGGGGGTGCAGATGTCGACGAGCTGAACGTCGTCCCGGGCGATCAGGGCCCGCCAGTCGGTCTCCGCCGCAGCCCAGCCGAGCCGGTCGGCGGCGGCGTCGACCGCCGCCCGGTCGCGCCCGCAGATCGCGGCGAGAGCCGGCCTCATCGGCAGCTCGAAGACATGGCCCGCGGTGCGCCACCCCTGCGAGTGGGCGGCGCCCATGAACGCGTATCCGACCATGCCGACCCCGAGCGTCGGCACGCTCGCCATCGGCCGGTACGTCGGCGGCGCGGCCGCCTCCTGCTCCGTCTCTTCCCTACGGGCCATCCGGACTTCCTCCTCATCGGTGGTTCGGTGGGTACGGCGGGAGGGTCAGCACCCTCCTGCGGGACAGCTCAGCTGAAGCCCGTCGGCAGGTACTGGTCGATGTTCTCCTTGGTGACCACGGCCGAGTACAGGGTGACGTTGGTCGGGATCTCCAGCTCGGCGAGCCCTGCCACCCCCTTGGCCTGACCGAGCGCTCGGGCCAGGTCGATGGCCGATGCCGCCATGGTCGGCGGGTAGAGAACGGTGGCCTTGAGCACGCTGTTGTCCGCCTTGATGGCGTCCATGGCGGACTTGGCACCGGCGCCGCCGACCATCAGGAACTCGTCGCGGCCGGCCTGCTGGATGGCGCGGAGCGCGCCCACGCCCTGGTCGTCGTCGTGGTTCCAGAGGGCGTCGAACTGCTTCTGCGCCTGAAGGAGCTGGGCCATCTTCGCCTGGCCGGACTCGACGGTGAAGTCGGCCGCCTGACGGGCCACCAGCTTGATGTTGGAGTAGTTCTTCAGCGCGTCGGCGAAGCCCTGGCTGCGCTGCTTGGTGAGCTCCAGGTTGTCGATGCCCGCGAGCTCGACGACCTTGGCGTTCGGCTTGTCCTTGAGCTGTTCGCCGATGTACGTACCGGCGTTGAGACCCATGCCGTAGTTGTCGCCACCGACCCAGCAGCGGTAGGCCTGCGGGGAGGCGAAGACGCGGTCCAGGTTGATGACGGGGATACCCGCCCGCATGGCCTCCAGGCCGACCTGGGTGAGTGCCTTGCCGTCGGCCGGGAGGATGACGAGGACGTCGACCTTCTTGTTGATGAGGGTCTTGACCTGGCCGATCTGGGCGGCGGTGTCGTTGGAGCCCTCGGTGGTCTCCAGGGTCACCTCGGAGTACTTCTTCGCCCGTGACCTGGCGTTCTCGTTGATCGCGTTGAGCCAGCCGTGGTCGGCCTGCGGGCCCGCGAAGCCGATGGTGACGGGCTTGCCCGGCTTGTCGTCGGCGGCGGGTGCGTTGTTCTGGGAGGCGGTGTCCTTCTCCTTGGGATCGTTGCTGGTGCAGGCGGTCAGCAGTGCGCCTGCGGAGATGGCTGCGGTACCGAAGAGCAGTCCTCTGCGGCTGGTTTCTGGCATGGCTGTCAAACCCTTCATCCGGTGCGGCGTGGGATGCGGAACAGGGGAAATCGAGAGGGAGGGAGACGGAGGGTCAGGTCTCCCCGTGGGCCGACGTCCGGCGCTGGACGAGGACGGCGGCGACGATGATCGCGCCCTTGGCGATCTGCTGGACATCGCTCTGCAGGTTGTTGAGCGCGAAGATGTTGGTGATCGTGGTGAAGACGAGGACACCCAGCACGGAGCCGACGATGGTGCCGCGGCCGCCGCTGAGCAGGGTGCCGCCGATGATCGCGGCGGCGATGGCGTCCAGCTCGTACAGGTTGCCGTTGGTGTTCTGGCCGGAGCCGGACAGGATGATCAGCATGAAGGCGGCGATGCCGCAGCAGAGCCCTGACAGCAGGTAGAGATAGAGCCGCTGCCTGCGCACGTCGATCCCGGCCAGCCGGGCCGCTTCCGCGTTGCCGCCGACGGCGACGGTGCGCCGGCCGAAGGTCGTACGGTTCAGCACCAGCCAGCCGACGACGGTGACCGCGGCGAACATCATGACCAGCGGTGGGATGCCGAGGACGTACGCGTCCGGCAGCCCCAGATCGAGGACCGACTTGACGGTGACGATCTGCGTCTTGCCGTCGGTGATGTGGAGGGCCAGTCCGCGGGCGGACGCGAGCATCGCCAGCGTCGCGATGAACGGCACCAGCCTGCCGTACGCGATGAGCACGCCGTTGACGAGTCCGGCGCCGAGACCGACCAGGACGGCGGTGAAGAGGATGCCCGCGAAGCCGAAGTCCTGGGTGGCGAGCGTCGTCGCCCAGACGGAGGCGAGGGCGACCATGGCGCCGACGGAGAGGTCGATGCCCCCGCTGATGATGACGAAGGTCATGCCGACGGTGACGACGCCGATGACGGACGACTGCGTCAGGATGAGCTGAAGGTTCCCGGTGTCCAGGAACGCGTCGGGTTCGGTGATCCCGCCGACGGCTATGAGCACGGCGAGAACGCCCAGCAGCGAGAGATTGCGGACGTCCGCGCGCAGCCCGAAGGCACGCGGGGATCCGTCCTTCTTCGGGGACGCGGGGACGGACACGGGCGCGGCACCCTTGTCCGGCCCGCTCTGCTGCGCCGATGAGACGGGCTGCGTCATGACGTCGGGCTCCCTTCCATCACGAGGTCGAGTACGCGGTGCTCGTCGAGCTCCCCGGCATGCGCCGTGTGGACGACGCGGCCCTCACGGAGGACCAGCACCCGGTCGGCGAGGCCCAGGACTTCGGGCACTTCGCTGGAGACGAGCAGAACGGCGAGGCCTTCGTCGGCCAGCCGGCGGATCACGGCGTAGAGCTCGGCGCGGGCGCCGACGTCCACCCCGCGGGTCGGTTCGTCGAGCAGCAGCACCCGGCAGCCGCGCAGCAGCCAGCGGGCGAGTACCGCCTTCTGCTGGTTGCCGCCGGACAGGGTGCGGACGGGGGTGTCCGGGTTGTCGGGGCGCAGGGAGAGTTCACGGGTGGCGGCGCGGGCCGCTGCGCGCTCGGCGCCCCGGTCGAGCCAACCTGCCTTGGAGAAGCGGGACATGGAGGAGACCGAGACATTGCGGGTGACGGACTCGAGCATCAGCAGGGCCTGCGCCTTGCGTTCCTCGGGTGCGAGGCCGATGCCGGCGGCGACGGCGGCGCGCACGCTGCCGGACCGCAGCGGCTTCCCCGCGACCGTGACCCGTCCGGCGGTGGGCTTGCGCGCGCCGTAGATCGTCTCCAGGATCTCGGAGCGTCCCGAGCCGACGAGTCCGGCCAGGCCGACGATCTCGCCGGGCCTCAGCTCCAGGTCGACCGGGTCGAACTCGCCCTTCCTGGTGAGGCCTTCGACCGTGAGTACGGGGGCGGTCCGGGCTTCCTCGGGGGAGGCGTCCGGCCGGGGCGGGAAGACGTACTCGACGTTGCGGCCGGTCATCATGGCAACGATGTCGCGCGTCGGTGTGGACTCGGCGGGAAGTCCGACGGCGACGGCCCGGCCGTCCTTGAGCACAGTCACCCGGTCGCCGATCCTGCGGATCTCCTCCAGGCGGTGCGAGATGTAGACGACGGCGACGCCGTCGGCGGTCAGCGAGGCGACGATCCGGAAGAGGTTGTCGACCTCGTCGGGGTCGAGGGCGGCGGACGGCTCGTCCATCACGATGAGGCGTACGTCGTGGGAGAGCGCCCGGGCCATCGAGACGATCTGCTGCTGGGCCGCGGAGAGTTCGCCCACCGCGCGGGCGGGGTCGATCTCCGGGTGGCCGAGCCGTTTCAGCAGGGCGGCGGCCGCGGTGCGGCCCTCGCGGGTACGGACGACGAAGCCGGCGCTGGTGGGTTCATGGCCCAGAAAGACGTTCTCGGCGACCGACAGGCCCTCGACCAGGTCGAGTTCCTGGTAGATGGTGGCGATCCCGAGGCGCATCGCGGTAATCGGGGACTTCAGTACGGCGGGCGCGCCGCACCAGGTGATCTCGCCGTCGTCGGGCTGGTGGGCCCCGGCGAGCACCTTGATGAGGGTGGACTTGCCGGCGCCGTTCTGGCCGAGGAGGCAGTGGACTTCGCCGGCCTGGACCTCCAGGTCCACGCCGTCGAGGGCGCGCACACCGGGGAAGGACTTGGTGATGCCGGACATGGTGAGCAGCGGTGGTTCTGGAGCCATGACAAATCCCCTCGGCGGATGGGGTGTCCCTTGCTCGGGCGGAGGCGGGAGCGTGGGGAAGGGCCGGTGAGCGGGCAGGGCGCAGTGCTGTCCCGGGGTTGTTCCCCGGACCCCGGCGTGGAGCGCGGGGCGGTGCCTTGGTTGCCGGCGGGCAGTGATGCGGCCGGTGAAGAGCGGGGCTGGTGAAGGGTGTTGGGCGGGTGGAGGATCAGGCGGGTGAGAAGAGGTGGTCGCTGATGAGCCTGGCCGCGCCGATGACTCCGGCGGCGGGTCCGAGCTCGCCCAGCACGATCGGGAGGTTGCCGGTGGCCAGCGGCAGGGACTGCCGGTAGACCTGGGTCCGGACGCTGGCCAGCAGCGTGTGGCCCAGTCCGGTCACCCCGCCACCGATCACCACCAGACCGGGGTTGAAGAAGCTGACGAGGCCCGCGATGACCTGTCCGACCCGGTTGCCGCCTTCGCGGATCAGGTCGAGCGAGGTGGGGTCGCCGGCGGCCGCGGCGGCTGCCACGTCGGCGGCGGTGAGTTTCCCGGACGCCTCCAGCCGGGCCGCGAGCTCCGTGGACTGTCCGGCGCGTGCCGCGTCCTCGGCGTCGCGGGCCAGTGCGGCGCCGCTGAAGTGTGCTTCCAGGCAGCCCCGGTTGCCGCAGGCGCAGGGGCGCCCGTCGGGTTCGACCTGGATGTGCCCGATGTCGCCGGCGCTGCCCGTCGTACCGCGGTGGACCTCTCCGCCGACGACGATGCCGCAGCCGATGCCGGTGCCGATCTTGACGCAGAGGAAGTCGCCCACGGAACGGGCGACGCCCGCGTGCTGCTCCCCCATCGCCATCAGGTTCACGTCGTTGTCGACCATGACGGGGCAGCCCAGTTCCTGGCTGAGCGCCTCGCGGACCGGGAAGCCGTCCCAGCCGGGCATGATCGGCGGCGCGACCGGGATGCCTTCGGGGAAGCGGACCGGTCCCGGTACGCCGATGCCCGCGCCGTCGAACCCTTCGGCGAGCCCGGAGGCCCGGAGCTTGGCCGCCATGGACAGCACCTGCTCGAAGATGGCGACGGGGCCTTCGCGTACGTCCATGGGGTGGTTGAGGTGGCCCAGGACCTCCAGCTCCGCGTTGGTGACCGCCACATCGATCGATGTGGCGCCGATGTCGACGCCGAGGAAGCGCAGTGCCGGGGCGAGCCGGATGTTGTGCGAGCGACGCCCGCCGCGGGATGCGGCGAGTCCGTCGGCCACGACAAGGCCGGTCTCCAGCAGTCTGTCCACCTCGACGGCGAGCTTGGAGCGGGAGAGATCGACCTGATCCCCCAGCTGTGCCCGTGAGTTGGGCCCGCCGTCGCGCAACAGCCGGAGCAGTCGCGCCTGATGCGCATTCGCGGGTCGTGCCGTCATACGTCTCACGTGCCCCTCCCCGCCACATCGGCCTGTCCGTCGGGCTTTGGAGGGGAACGTAGCAGCGGTTGCCGGGAGTGGGAAGAAGTTGCGCAGGAATCCACCACAACTTTCTCCACCCTGAGGACAAAGGGGGATGCCGTCACGCGACACGGCCGGGCGGACGCACACCCACCGGACCGGCGATGAACGTCAACACCCCCTGGCCCGACGCCGAACGGCATCCCCACCGGACCCGACGCCGAACGGCATCGCCCGACGGGCACACGCATGCCCCCGACCGGCAGCGGCATGGTTCTCAGCCGGCGGTCGAGGGCATGGAGAGCGACGGGAGCGCGGGGTCAGCCCTGTTCGCGCTGGTGGTACGTCTTGCGGGTGTGCTCGGTATGGGCCCGCATGACCGCCGTCGCCCGCTGCTCGTCGCGCGAGGAGATCGCGGCGATCAGGGAGCGGTGCTCGATCCAGGACTGGGTACCGCGCTGCCGGGCGACAGGGGTGTAGTACCAGCGGACCCGAGCATCCACCTGTCCGGCGAGTTCGGACAGGACGACGTTGCCGGCCAGCTCCATGACCTTGGCGTGGAAAGCAGCGTTGGTCGCCACCGCCAGGTCCACGTCGTCGTCGGCGACGGCCTGTTCCCCCTTGGCGCAGAGCTCCTCCAGGGCGGCGATGCCCGCCGTACCGGAGTTGGCGGCGGCCAGCCGGGCGGCCTCCGCCTCCAGGAGCGTACGGACCGAAAGCAGCTGGTCCGCCTCCTCCTCCGTGGGCTCATGGACGAACGCGCCCTGGGCGGGACGCAGATCGACCCACCCCTCGGTGTTGAGCCGTTGCAACGCCTCACGCACCGGTTGCCGGGACACGCCGAGGTGCCCGGCCAGCTCGCTCTCGACCAGGTGCTGGCCGGGGCGGAGCGCCCGGGTGGTGATGAGTTCGAGCAGCGCCTCATAGACGCGCTCGCGCAGCGGACCGGGCCGTTCCAGCTTCGGCACAGCCCCCTGCGGCAGTCCTGTGGACAACATCGCGGTCCCCCTCCGGGCGACGAGCAATTGCTTATCGTCTACAGTCTACCGAGCACAACGCCCCTCAGGGACAGCGGATCACCTGTCCCGCATAACTGAGGTTCCCGCCGAAGCCGAAAAGCAGGGCCGGAGCACCGCTGGCGACCTCGCCGCGCTCCACCAGCTTGGACAGGGCCATCGGGATCGAGGCCGCGGACGTATTGCCCGAATCCACCACATCCCGCGCGATGACCGCGTTGACGGCGCCGATCTTCCTGGCGACGGGTTCGATGATCCTCAGATTGGCCTGATGCAGCACCACCGCGGCGAGGTCCTCTGGGGTGATTCCCGCTTTCTCGCACACCTTGCGCGCGATGGGCGGCAGCTGAGTGGTGGCCCAGCGATAGACGGACTGCCCCTCCTGGGCGAAGCGCGGCGGCGTCCCCTCGATCCGTACCGCGTCCCCCATCCCCGGCACGGACCCCCACAGCACCGGCCCGATGCCGGGCCTGCCCTCGGCCCCGGAGTCGGCGACGACGACGGCCGCACCGGCACCGTCACCCATCAGCACGCAGCTGGAGCGGTCGGTCCAGTCGACGATGTCGCCCATCTTGTCGGCACCGATCACGAGGGCGCGCGTGGCGGCACCCGCCCGGACGGCGTGATCGGCGGTGGCGAGGGCGTGGGTGAAACCGGAGCAGACCACGTTGATGTCCATCACCGCCGGCGAGGACATGCCGAGGCGCGCGGCGACCCGTGCCGACATGCTCGGCGAGCGGTCGATCGCGGTGGAGGTGGCGACCAGGACCAGGTCGATGTCGGCCGACTGCAGGCCGGCCGCGGCGAGCGCCTTGGCCGCCGCGTGCGCGGCGAGTTCGTCCACCGGCTCATCGGGGCCACCGAGGTGCCGCGTCTTGATGCCGACGCGGCTGGTGATCCACTCGTCGCTGGTGT
This sequence comes from Streptomyces sp. NPDC087901, assembly GCF_044742205.1. Lineage (NCBI taxonomy): Bacteria > Bacillati > Actinomycetota > Actinomycetes > Kitasatosporales > Streptomycetaceae > Streptomyces > Streptomyces sp. NPDC087901. Next base: position 525,203 of record NZ_JBIUUC010000002.1, on the reverse strand, counting down.
CGACCATCGCCGCCAGATCGTGGTTGGTGAGCACCTTGGCGGGCTGATAGTGGCCGAGCGCCACGACACGTGAGCCGGTCATATTCAGATTCCCCTCGCTACATATGGCAGGAACCATCCAGTCTTGGTCGCTACCGCCCGGTACAGGGGCACGTGATCCCACAGGATTCCCGGCCGGAGGTTGGAGGCTTGACAACAGCCTTGCCCCCTTGGACGGCATACTGTAGACAGTATTCTGTCGACTTGACAGCGCCTCCCGCTTCTTCTCCCGCACATCCCCGCTGCTTTTTCGTGGACCCGGCCGGCGCGGTCAGTTCCACGCTGTCGCCCGAGCGGGCCATCGGCTGCGTCGTCTACGCGGCGACGGAGATCGGGGCGCCCGGCGTCGTCCGCCATCTCGAAGGGACCCGGTTCTCCATCGGGGAGCCCGACCTGACCCTGTCGCGGCGCTGCCACGACTTCGGCGAGGCCATGGTCGCGGGCGGGCTCAAGTGCCCCGTCGAGGCGGATCTGCGCAAGGACATCTGGATCAAGCTGATCGGCAACATCTCGTTCAACCCGATCAGCGCGCTGTCCCGGGCCACCATGGGCCGGATCTGCCGCCACCCGGACACCCGCGCACTCGTGGAGTCGATGATGCGCGAGACCCTCGACGTCGCGGCCGCGGTCGGCTGCCGCCCCGAGATCTCCGTGGAACGGCGCATCGCGGGCGCCGAGCACGTCGGCGACCACAAGACCACCACCCTCCAGGACCTGGAGAAGGGCGAGCCCCTCGAGCTCGACGTGCTGCTCGCAGCCGCGGCTTCGACGCCCGTGTCTCGACCGAGCACGGGGTGCCGCTCACCGACTCGGCGTGCGTGTACTGCGGCAACTGCATCGAGGTGTGCCGGCCGGGGCGCTCTCCTTCAAGACCGAGTTCGGCATGTGGGCGGCCGGGACGTGGGACGAGCCGGCGCAGACGGAGACCACCACCGGCTGCGCGTACTGCGGAGTCGGCTGCAACGTCACGCTCCATGTGCAGGACAATGAGATCGTCAAGGTCACCTCGCCGCACGACAACCCGGCGACCCACGGCAACCTCTGCATCAAGGGCCGTTTCGGCTTCCAACACGTACAGAATCGGGTCTGACTGTCATGGGACGGGTCACCGAGCGCCGCCGCACCATCCGCATCCGGGACGGGGCCGTCTCCACCCGCCCGGACACCCTCGTCGCCGAGGAGCCCCTGGAGATCCGGCTGAACGGCAAGCCGCTCGCCATCACGATGCGCACCCCGGGCGACGACTTCGCGCTGGCGGCCGGCTTCCTGGTGAGCGAGGGCGTGATCGGTGAAGGCTCCGAGGTGCAGTCGATCGTGTACTGCGCCGGGGCGACGACCGACGGGGTGAACACGTACAACGTCGTGGACGTGAAGCTCGCGCCCGGTGTCGCGGTCCCCGATATCACGCTGGAGCGCAACGTCTACACGACGTCCTCCTGCGGTCTGTGCGGCAAGGCCAGCCTGGACGCGGTGCGCACCACGACCCGGCACCCGATCGCCGACACTCCCCCGGTCCGGGTCGGTCCCGAGCTGCTGGCCGCCCTCCCCGACCGGTTGCGCGCCGCGCAGCGGGTCTTCGACCGGACCGGGGGTCTGCACGCGGCGGCGCTGTTCTCCGAGACCGGCGAGCTGATCGACGTACGGGAGGACGTCGGCCGGCACAACGCGGTCGACAAGCTGGTCGGCCGCGCCCTCACCGACAACCGGCTGCCGTTGTCCCGGTCGGTCCTGCTGGTCTCGGGGAGGGCCTCCTTCGAGCTGGCACAGAAGGCGGTGATGGCCGGCATCCCGATGCTGGCGGCCGTCTCGGCGCCGTCGTCCCTCGCGGTCGACCTGGCGGCGGAGACCGGCCTGACGCTGGTCGGCTTCCTGCGGGGACCGTCCATGAACGTGTACGCGGGAGAGCACCGCATCGCCCTGGAGGCGACGGCCGTCCAGGGCGAGGGGGCGCCCCGCCCGCTGCACGGGTGAGGGGCTGTCGGGTGGCCTCGGACCGGGAAGCGGACGCGGTCCGGTGCGTGCGATTCCAAGGCGGATGAGGAAGGCGAAGCGAAGGGGCCCCCATGCCCTCAGGGCTATGGGGAAGTCGCCGACCGACGACTACGCCGGAAGCGCGCGTGCCGGGGCGCGGCCGCCCGGTCAGAGGTCACCCGACAGCCCCTGAGGGGCCCGGCCGGCGGGGAGCGCCCCCTGCGCCGGCCGGCCTCAGCCCACCGGTGCGACCTCCCGCGCGACCCCGGCGCCGTCCGCGAGCGCTTCCTGCGGGTCGCGGGCACGCCGCTTCGCGATCACCGCGCACACCATGAGCTGCATCTGGTGGAAGAGCATCAGCGGAAGCACGGCGAGGCTTGCCTGCGCGCCGAACAGGACACTGGCCATCGGCAGCCCCGACGCGAGGCTCTTCTTGGAGCCGGCGAACTGAATGGCGATGCGGTCCTCGCGGCCGAAACCGAGCCGCTTCGCCCCGTACCAGCTCACCGCGAGCATCAGCGCGAGCAGCACCGCCTCGGCGGCGAGCAGCGCGCCGAGGCGGGCCGGGGTGACCTGGTGCCAGATGCCCGCGACCATGCCCTCGCTGAACGCCGTGTAGACGACGAGCAGGATCGAGCCGCGGTCGACATAGCCGAGGACCTTCTTGTGCCGGGCGATGAAGCCGCCGATCCAGCGGCGCAGCAGCTGTCCCGCGACGAACGGCAGCAACAGCTGGACGCCGATCTTCAGCAGGGCGTCCGCGGAGAACCCGCCGCCGCTGTTGCCGAGGAGCGCCGCCGCGAGCAGCGGGGTGACGAAGATCCCGGCGATCGAGGAGAAGGAGCCCGCGCAGATCGCGGCGGGCACGTTGCCGCGGGCGATCGAGGTGAAGGCGATCGACGACTGGATCGTCGAGGGGACGAGGCAGAGGAAGAGGAATCCGCTCTGCAGCTGGGGCGTCAGCACGTACGGCACGAGCCCCCTGCTCGCCAGGCCCAGCAGTGGGAAGGCGACGAACGTGCAGGCCAGTACGGTGAGGTGGAGCCGCCAGTGCTTGACCCCGTCGAGGGCTTCGGCGGTGGAGAGCCGCGCGCCGTAGAGGAAGAAGAGGAACGCGACCGCCCCGGTGGAGGCCCCGCCCGCCACATCGGCGGCAGCGCCGGAGGCAGGCAGCAGCGCCGCGAGTACGACGGTGCCGATCAACGCCAGGATGTACGGGTCGATCGGCAGCCAGGACGGCAACTGCAGGGTGCGGCGGCTCATGTGCTCCACGTGTCTCTCGTTCAGTCGTGCCCTCCTCATCCTGCTCCTGATCAGCTACATCGGGAATCCCGCATACCGCTCTGACTGTCATCATGAATCGCGATAGCCTGGCGCCATGTACGACCCCGCACAGCTGCGCACCTTCCTCGCCGTCGCCCAGACCCTCAGTTTCACCGCGGCCGCCCGTCGGCTCGGGGTCCGGCAGTCCACGGTGAGCCAGCACGTGCGACGGCTGGAGGACGCGACCGGGCGTCAGCTGTTCACCCGGGACACGCACCGGGTCGATCTCACGGTGGACGGCGAGGCGATGCTCGGATTCGCCCGGACGATCCTGGAGGCCCACGAACGGGCGTCGGCGTTCTTCACCGGGACCCGGCTGCGCGGGCGGCTTCGCTTCGGGGCGTCGGAGGACTTCGTGCTGACCCGGCTGCCGGAGATCCTGCAGTCGTTCCGCCGGGACCATCCGGAGGTCGAGCTGGAGCTGACGGTGGAGCTGTCGGGGACGCTGCACCAGCAGCTGGCTGCGGGCCGTCTCGATCTGGTGCTCGCCAAGCGGCGGGCCGGCGACACCCACGGGGAGCTGGTCTGGCAGGACGCCCTGATCTGGATCGGGGCGCCGCGGCTGCGGATCGACCCGGACCGCCCGGTGCCGCTGATCCTCTTCCCGCCGCCGGGCATCACCCGGGCCCGCGCGCTGGAGGTCCTGGAGGAGCAGGGCCGCTCGTGGCGGGTCGCGTGCACGAGCGGCAGCCTCAGCGGGCTGATCGCGGCCGCCCACGCGGGGCTCGGCGTGATGGCCCACAGCCGCGGCCTGGTGCCGCCCGGACTGGCCCCGGTGGCGGCGAGGGCGGGGCTGCCGGACCTGGGCGACGTGGACTTCGTCCTGCTGCACGGCCGCCGGCGGGACGGTGCGCAGCAGGCGGCGGACGCGCTGGCGGCGGCAATCCTGGCGGGCGGCGACCGGCTGATCCGCCCGCGCGGCGGAATCGGTGCGATCGGCACGCAGAGCCGTGCATGACGGGGTGCCGGGAGGGGGAGAATGGACGGGACGCGGCACACCCGGCCGGCTCGGCCCGGCCCGGTCGGCTCGACGGATCCGGACCGATCGCCCGTACCCGGACAGAATGCGGTGATCGCGGCGTACAGATTCGGTGGAGATTCCCGCGCGAGCTACTTACTCCATGGTCAGAAGCGTGCCCGGGCCTTGCCCATCTGGCCGGATTTCACCACCCGACGCGTGCAGAGGCACCTGGTACGGACAGCGTGCGGCTCTCCCGCAGCGGCGCCCGGTGGGGTAGCGTCACGGCGCTGTGCGGAGCGCCACAAGGAGCAGGTCATTGCGTGAGTTCACTGTCCCACCCATGGCGGCCGCGCCCCACGTAGGCGGGCTCGCGGATGTCGTGTTCGACTACGCCGAGGAGGATCCGCACCGGGTCGCTCTCGGCCGGAAAGACGCGGCCGGACGCTGGCGGGATGTCACCTCGGCGACGTTCCGCGACGAGGTGCTGGCATTGGCCAAGGGGCTGATCGCGCACGGGGTGCGGTTCGGCGACCGGGTCGCCCTGATGTCGCGCACCCGTTACGAGTGGACCCTCTTCGACTTCGCCCTGTGGGCGGTCGGCGCGCAGTCCGTGCCGGTCTATCCGACGTCCTCGGCCGAGCAGGTCCTGTGGATGCTGCACGACGCCGAGGTGTCGGCGGTCATGGTCGAGCACGAGGACCACGCGATGACGATCGCGTCGGTGATCGACCGGCTGCCGCAGCTGAAGCGGCTGTGGCAGCTGGACGCCGACGCGGTGACCGAGCTGGTCGAGGCCGGCGCCCATATCGACGACGAGGTCGTGCACCGGCACCGGCGCGCGGTGACGCCCGAGTCGGCGGCGACCGTCATCTACACCTCGGGCACGACGGGGCGCCCGAAGGGCTGTGTGATCTCGCACGCCAACTTCATGTTCGAGACTGACACCATGGCCCTGCGCTGGGAGTCGGTCTTCCACTCCAAGCCGGGTGACGAGGCGTCGACGCTGCTCTTCCTTCCGCTGGCGCACGTTTTCGGACGGATGGTGGAGATCACGGCGATCCGCGGACGGGTGAAGCTCGGCCACCAGCCGGAGCTGTCGGCGAAGGCGCTGATGCCGGACCTGGTGACGTTCCGCCCCACCTTCATCCTGGCGGTGCCGTACATCTTCGAGAAGGTCTTCAACGGTGCCCGGCGCAAGGCCGAGGCGGAGGGCCGGATCGGGCCGTTCGACAAGGCCGTCGACGTCGCGGTGAAGTACGCGGAGGCGATGGAGGCGCGGGCGTTCGGCACGGGTCCCGGGCCGTCCGCCGGGCTGCGGATGCAGCACCAGTTCTTCGACAAGGTCGTGTACAAGAAGGTGCGCGAGGCGATGGGCGGCCGGATCCGGCACGCCATGTCGGGCGGCTCGGGGATGGAGCGGCAGCTCGGGCTGTTCTTCGCGGGCGCGGGCGTCACCGTGTACGAGGGTTACGGGCTGACCGAGACGACGGCCGCGGCCACGGCCAACCCCCCGGAGCGCACCCGGTACGGCACGGTGGGGCAGCCGATCCCCGGCACGTCGGTGCACATCGCCGACGACGGCGAGATATGGGTGTACGGCGCCAATGTGTTCGGCGGGTATCTGGGCGACCCGAAGGCCACCGACGCGGTGCTCAACGAGGGCTGGCTGTCCACCGGCGACCTGGGGGCGCTGGACGAGGACGGCTATCTGACGATCACCGGGCGCAAGAAGGAGATCCTGGTGACGTCCGGCGGCAAGAGCGTCTCGCCGGCCGGTCTGGAGGAGCGGGTGCGGGCGCATCCGCTGGTGGCGCAGTGCATCGTGGTCGGCAACGACCGGCCGTACATCGCGGCGCTGGTCACCGTCGACCAGGAGTCCGTGGAGCACTGGCTCGCGATGCAGGGGCGGCAGGCGCTGTCCCCGGGGGAACTGGTGCGGGACCCGGATCTGGAGATGGAGGTCCGGCGCGCGGTGGTGGCCGCGAACACGGCGGTCTCCCAGGCCGAGTCGATCCGTACGTTCCGGATCCTGGCCCACCAGTTCACCGAGGAGCACGGTCTGCTCACGCCGTCGCTGAAACTGAAGCGCAAGGCGATCGAGACGGCGTACGCCGCCGAGGTGGACGCGCTCTACCGCTGACCGGGCCCGGTCCGGGACGGACACCGCACGGACGGCACCTGCGCGGATGCGCGGACGGTACCCGCGGATCCGCGCAGGTGCCGCCGCTGCGGCGCGCCCGGGAGTACCGTTCCGGTGAAAACGGCGCGCGGACGGGGAATGTGCGGGCCGTCTTGATCGTTCACTCTGGGAGTCCCACCCCCCAACGTTAGGATCGACCGCTCGTGAGCAAGGTCCCCTCCCTCACCCTCAACAATGGCGTCGAGATGCCGCAGCTCGGTTTCGGAGTCTGGCAGGTGCCGGACGACGAGGCCACGGCGGCGGTCGCCACGGCCATCGAGTCCGGGTACCGCAGCATCGACACCGCCGCGGTCTACCGGAACGAGGTGGGCACCGGAAAGGCGATCGCGGCCTCCGGTGTCGCCCGCGAGGAGCTCTTCGTGACCACGAAGCTGTGGAACACGGAGCAGGGCTACGATGCGACGCTGCGCGCCTTCGACGCCTCCCTCGACAAGCTGGGTCTCGACTACGTCGACCTGTACCTGATCCACTGGCCGGTGCCGGCCAAGGACGCGTACGTGGACACGTACCGGGCGTTCGAGAAGATCTACGCCGACGGCCGCGCGAAGGCCATCGGTGTCTCGAACTTCCTCCCCGAGCACCTGGAGCGTCTGCTGGGCGAGACGTCCGTGGTCCCGGCGCTCAACCAGATCGAGCTGCACCCGCAGCTCCAGCAGGCCGAGTCGCGTGCGCTGCACGCCCAGCACGGCATCGCGACCGAGGCCTGGTCGCCGCTCGGCTCGGGCAAGGGCCTCCTGGAGGTCCCGACCGTCGTCGCGGTGGCGCGGAAGCACGGCCGCACCCCGGCCCAGGCGGTGCTGCGCTGGCACCTTCAGACGGGCAACGTGGTGATCCCCAAGTCCGTTACCCCGTCGCGGATCGCGGAGAACATCGACGTGTTCGGCTTCGAGCTGGACGCCGACGACCTGGCCGCGTTCGCGGCGCTGGACGAGGGCAAGCGGCTCGGCCCGAACCCGGGCGAGTTCAACCTCGGCGCCTGAGGCCCGGCGTACCGCCGCTGCACCACCTGTGACCGCCGCCCGGCCCGGAGCCGGGCGGCGGTGTAGCAGTACGAGCCGTACGAGCAGTACGAGCCCCACCGAAGGGACCGGGACATGACCGGGGACACCGCGCCCGCTGTCGGGGCGGGTCTTTACCGGCTGCGCAACGTGGGCAGCGGGCTGGTGCTGGAGGTGCGGGACGCCGCGAAGGGCGGCGGCGCACCGGTGCAGCAGAACGACGCCGACGGATCGGCTGCCCAGCACTGGGAGTTCACCCCCGTCCACGAGGGCGCGGCCCTGCACCACGTGGTCAACGCCCACAGCGGCAAGCGGCTGGACGTGCGCGGCGCCTCCACGGAGAACGGGGCCGTGATCCAGCAGTGGCGCGCGAACAACTTCGGTGCGCAGGAGTGGCTGATCGAGCGCCATCTGGAGGCGCCGGGCACCGTGACGCTCGTCAGCTTCGTGAGCGGGCTGGTCCTGGAGGTCGCCGACGGCAGCACGGCGAAGGGCGCGTCCGTCCAGCAGTGGGAGGACACCGACTCCCCCGGCCAGTGGTGGCGGCTGGAGCCGGTGTCCGGCACGTTGTAGGGCGGCTTCCGGTCAGGCGCGGCGTTGCAGGATGTACAGGTCCCAGGAGTCGGGGTCGCCGACGTAGACGTAGAGCTTCGGATGTCCGGGGGTGCCGAGCACCTCCCACGGGTCCATGGGGCATTCGGGGATGGACACGACCACCGTCTGGGACCGCGGTCCGGCAACACCCGGAACGTACTCCCAGCTTCCGATGCCGGTGCACCGGTGCACCACGGGTTCCAAGGAATCGCCGTAGTCGGACGTCTCGACGCGGTCCGCCATGGCGCTGCCGTCTGCCGTGAGGGTGAGCGTGCCGTCCTTGTCGTCGGCCCACGTCCCGGCGACCCGTTCCATGCTGAGCTGCGGAGGCTCGTACCCGATCCCGGCGTACAGGCCGATCCCTGCGAGCAGACCGGCGACGACGACAGCGAGCGCCCCGTACCAGGCCACCCTTGAGAACATCACGCCGGCGGACAGCCGCGGACGGTCCGGCAACAGCAGTCTGCGTGCGACCAGCGCCGTAGCGGCGAGCCCCACCGTCGTCGCGAGCCATCCCCCGAGGCAGGCCAGCAGGCCGAACTCGGTGAGCGCCACGACGGCCGGGAACGGCAGCGCGGTTGCGGCAGCCGTCAGCGCCGGAACCCACCACCACGGCTCGCGCCCGGAGTACCTGCGGCCGAACCACCCGGCCAGGACCAGGAGCGGCATCACCACCGCGACGGACAGCAGGTAGCCGAGGACTGCACCGACCGCCGCCAGGATGGGCGCCAGCACGATCAGGAAGAAGAGCCCCAGGGTGTTGTACGGGGCGCTCGGGCTCTCCGCGGCCAGGTCCCACACGAACAGCGCGATCGCCCCGATCACGGCCTCGACGAACAGCACCGACATCGACGTCATCAGCACCGCGCCGAACCTGTCCCTCACACGCGACTGCCCCGGCCCCGGATTCCACGTTTCTGAACGCATTCAAATCCCCTCCGCCCCGCATCCTCCTCCATCGGGCCGGATCTGGGCACCCTCGCGGACGGGCTTCCCCGCTCAGGCGCGGCTGCCCAGGTGGACCGTACGGGCCATGAGGAGGTAGGTGTCGCGGCGGCGGTGCAGTCCGGCCGGGTCCTCGGGGTCGAGCAGCCGGTCGAGCACGGCGTTGTCGTCGGCGTCGAGCCGGTCGCGCAGCCCGTCGCGGCGGCGGGCGAATTCGGCGATGACGTGCTCACGCGCCACCTCGCCGAGCGGTGCGGGCAGGTCGAGCAGGAAGCTGCGGGTGCCCTGCGGGGCGAGGCCCACCGCGGTGAACAGCGCGGCCCAGTCCTCGTTCTCCCGCCGGGTGTCGGGCAGGACCGCACGCATCTCCTCGAAGGCCTCGGCCTGCACCGCCTCCATCCGGGCCTCCAGCCCCGGCCGGCCGAAGCCGAGGTCGCGCGGGAGCTGGCGCGGCTGCAGCCCGCCCTCGACGAGCGCGACGGTGCCGCCGGGGTTCAGCAGCCCGGCGAAGCCGGCCAGCACGGCGCGCTGGTCCCCCATGTGATGCAGGGCGTTGCCGGCCCACACCAAGTCCGCCTGCCCCAGCTCCGCCAGACCGTCCGGGATGTCGGCGTGGAGGGTGGTGACCCGGTCTCCGAGCCCGAGCCGCTGCGCGCGCTCGCGGGTGCGCTCCAGCAGGGCCGGGGTGCCGTCGACGGCGACCACCTCCGACTCCGGGAACACCTCGGCGAGCAGGCAGGAGATCACGCCCGGCCCGCTGCCGATGTCCAGGACCCGGCGCACCTTCGGGGCATCGGGCAGACCGGCGACCCAACGGGCCGCCTCCGTGTACTGCTCGCTGCTGAGTTCGGCGTTCTGCTCCAGCAGCGGACCCATGACGTCCCAGTCGAAGTCGGCCGGGTCCTGGTGCTGCCCGTGCGCACCACCGTGCCCGTGATCGTGCCCGTGGTTGCTGTCGTGGTGGTGTCCGTGTCCCGTGTGGTTGCTCATGGGATCAGACTCACCACACCTCATCCATGGGGCAAACTTTGTTGCCGTTACGGCAAGCCGCGCCCCGGGACCTACCGGCGGCGAAATGCCAGCAGCCGGTACTCCGGATCCGCGCGCCGATACTCGGGCCCGGGCAGCGCGGTCAGGACCTGGGCGAGTTGTTCGGCATCCGGCCCGGACAGGGCCAGGCGCGAGACGAAGTAGCCGCGCCGCACGCCCCGGGCAGCGTTCAAAGGCGTCCGCCCCTGTCCATGGCCACGGAAGACGGCACTGCCCGCCACATCGAGGCCGTGTGCGGCGCCGTACTCGATGATCCGCTCCGTCGCATCGGACGGGCTCGGCGCCAGGTACGGGGCGAACGCCTCGTCGATGTCGCTGCCGACATCGTGCGCCGCGTCCTTGTCGACGGTGGTCACGAACACACCGCCGGGCCTCAGCACGCGCGCCGCCTGGGCCACCACCGCTCGCGCGGCTCCTTCCTCGCGCAGCAGGTGCAGCAGCCAGACCGCCGTCACCGCGTCGACCGCCGCATCGGGCAGGGGCAGCCGGCGAGCGTCGGCGAGCACCACGCCACCGACGCGCTGCCCCGCGACGCGGGCCATGCCGTGGGCGGCGTCGGAGCCGAACACCCGCAGACCGGGGCGGCCGCCCGCGATTCGCTCGGTGACCAGTCCCGTACCGCAGCCGATGTCCAGCAGCGTGCGGGCAGCAGGCGGGACGAGGCCGAGCACCGCACCGGCGGCCGCCTCCGCCCGGGGCACTCCACCGCGGGTGGCGTCGTAGGTCGCGGCCTCGTCGTCGTAGTCAAGCATCCGGCCGACTGTACGACATGCCCCCGGGCACAGGGCGCAGGGCTGACGTCCGTATTGCCGGTGGGCCACCTGGGCCATAACTTGCCGTTATGGAGCTGGAGTTGCGCCACCTACGGACCGTACGTGCCATCGCCGACACCGGAAGCCTCACCAAGGCCGCCGCCTCTCTCGGACTTGCCCAGCCCGCTCTGAGCGCACAGTTGCGGCGGATCGAGAAGGCACTGGGCGGCCCGTTGTTCGACCGGGACCACACGGGCGCGCGGCCGACGCTCCTGGGCGAACTGGTGCTGGAGCGGGCACGGGTGGTGCTGCCGGCCGTCAGCGAGCTCCAGGAGGAGGCGGTGCGGTTCGCGAACGCGTGGGGGGCCATGGAGCGGTTCCGGCTGGGGGGCACGCACGGACCGCTGCTCGGCGGGCTCGTCGACCGGCTGGCCGCGGCGCACCCGGCAGCGCCGGTGTCCACGTACACCTCATGGTCGGTTGCGGAGCTGGCAGCCCAACTGGTGGACGGCAGGCTTGACTTCGTCCTCATCGGGACTTGTGGCGAGAGCCCGCCGCCGGTCGCCGACCGGCTGGAATGGCAGGTCGTGGGGATCGATCCGGTCTTCGTGATGCTACCGGAGAGCCATCCGCTGGCCGGGGAGGCGGAGCTGGAGCTCTCCGCGCTGGCGGACGAGTGCTGGGCGGATGTGCCAGGGGACGGCTGCTTCGCGGACTGCTTCGTGGCCGCCTGCGCGCGGGCCGGCTTCAGCCCGGTGTCGGTGTACGAGACGGACACCGCGTCGGTCGTCCATCTGGTGCAGGTGGGGCGCGCGGTCGGGCTGTGCCGGGCGACGTTCCCGCCGACGCCGGGTGTGGTGACCCGTCCGGTGACCGGTTCGCCGCTCAGCTGGCGCCATCTGCTGGGCTGGCACCCCCGCTCGGCGGCCGCGTCGGCGGCGGCCGGAGCGGTGAGCGGGCACACCCGGGCGGCCTACGCCGAGGCGGTGGAGCGGAGCGACACCTACACGCGCTGGCTCGCCGCGCATCCCCGCTTCGGCGCCGCTTCCTGACGGGCCCTGAGTGGTGCTTTGTAACGTCTCCAGGCAGGCGGCCCCGGCTACTCCGCACCGTGTCCCGGAGCGACGGCCTCGACCCTGGCGGCCAGCCCCAGGTCCTTCTCGGTGACCTTTCCGCCCGCGTCGTGGGAGTTCACGGACAGGGCGACGGTGTTGTAACCGAGCGTGAGATCGGAGTGGTGGTTCAGCTCGTCCTGGATCTGGGCGACGTGCACGGTGAGGCCGGCGGCGGCGAAATGCGACGGGAGGCGGTAGGTGCGGGTGATCCGGTCCCCTTCCAGCGTCCAGCCGGGCAGTTCGCGCAGCCGGTTCTCGATCTCGTCCTGGGGCAGCGGTGCGGCAGGCATGCGGTGGCTCCCTCGCTAGGGCCTTGCTGGTCGATGATGCCGGTGACGTTACGGTCTCGGTATGACAACTGTCGCGCTTGACACGGGGGTAGGGCCGCTGCTGCGCAGCTGGCGGGAGCGTCGCCGGATCAGCCAGCTGGAGCTGGCGCTGCGTGCCGACTCATCGGCACGGCACATCTCCTTCATCGAAACAGGCCGCTCCCGGCCCAGCGAGGAGATGGTCCTGCGGCTGGCCGGCCATCTGGACGTGCCGGTGCGGGAACGCAACGCCCTTCTGGTGGTGGCCGGTTATGCCCCGCGGTACACGGAGACCGCGCTCGACGACCCCGCGATGGGTGCGCTGCGCGAGGGCATGGACCGGCTGCTCCAGGGTTACGACCCGTATCCGGCGTTCGTCGTCGACGGCCTGTACACCGTGGTGGCGGCCAATCAGGGGATGACCCGGATACTGGACGGGGTGGCGGAGCATCTGCTCACACCACCGCTGAACGCGATGCGGCTCACGCTGCACCCGGAGGGGCTGGCTCCGCGGATCCGCAATCTGAGGGAGTGGCGGGCCGATCTGCTGGCCCAGATGGAGCGTCAGATCGCCCTGGTCCGTTCGGCGGAGCTGCGTGCCCTGTACGAGGAGGTCGCGGACTATCCCGTACCGGCGGGAGCCGATGGCGACGCGGACCGTGCCGCGCCCTCGTCCTCGGTTCCCTTCGCCCTGCCCCTGGTGATCGAGCACGGGGGGCAGCTGCTCTCCTTCATCGCGTCCATCGCGACGTTCAACACCCCGATGGACGTGACGGTCGCGGAGCTGGCCATCGAGACGCTGCTGCCGGCCGACGCGGCCACCGCCGCGTATCTGAGGTCGCTCATTTGCTGACGACGGGCAGGGCCCACGGGGCGTCCGCCCTGGCCAGGACCTGCGCGGCCAGGCACACCACGGCGAGGATCAAGACGGCCAGCAGGAGCGGCAGGATCGGATGACCGTGCAGGACGGCCACGGCCCCGACGAGGGCTCCGGCCAGCATGGCGGCGGCCGAGAGGACCCGGCGGCCGGCCTTGCTGCCGGGCCCCCCGGCCAGTCGGCCGTCGGAGGCGATGCCGGTGATGGTCAGGGTCAGCACGGTCGTCTTGAGATCGGGGACGGCGAGCGCCCGCGCGAGGGAGTTCTGCAGGCCGAGGCCCAGGGCGAGCAGCACGATGAGGGTGAAGCGCACGCCGCCGGTGTAGGGGCTGCCTGAGAAGAGCGTGACGACCAGAGCGGCCAGGACGCACGCCGTTTCCGCGCACAGGGCGTGCAGGAGCATGCGGCCGCGGTGGGCGTGGGAGCGGTGGACGATCCGCCCTCCGGTCACCGCCCCCACCACGAACCCGCCGAGGGCGACGAACGAGGCGGCCAGGGAGAAGCCCGGAGCTCCGGCGAACGCGAACCCGGCGAAGACCACGTTGCCGGTCATGTTCGCGACGAATACCCGGCCCAGTTCGAGATAGCTGACGGCGTCGACCAGTCCGGTGACGACGGTCAGGGCGAGCATCAATGGCGGCAGCGGTCCGTGCCGGTCGTTCATGTCCGGTACGAGGGTGGTCCATGCCTCACGCAGCACTACGGGCACGGGCATGGGCATGGGCACCGGCACGCTCCGATCGCAAAATGGGGTGATCAGGATTGTGCCGTCGTGACCAGGGCCGAACGCCATGGCCGATGCGCGTCGCCCCTGTTCCGCTCGAACGGCGCAGGGGCGACGGACCGGCACATGGCCGGATCGGTGGAGGACGCGGGCATCACGCGCGCCCGTCGCCGAGGACGCGGGCGGCTCCACGCGCGCTCGTTGTCGGGGAAGCGGGCTACACGCGCGCCCCGTTGTCGAGCGGGTCACGCTGCCCCGCCCCGGACTTCCTGCGCGGGGTGCGGGCGGGCGGCGGGGCCTTGCTGCCGCGCTCCAGGAGAAGGGCGGCGGGTACGGCGGTCATGACCGAGGAGTACGTACCGACGACGATGCCGATCAGCAGGGCGAGGGCGAAGTCCGCGAGCGAGTCGCCGCCCAGCACCGCCAGCGCGACGAGGATGAACAGGGCACCCATACCGGTGTTGACGGTTCTGGGGACGGTCTGCAGGACGGCCCGGTTCGCCACGTCCGCCAGGGGTTGTCTGCGGGCCTTCGCCCACAGTTCCCTGACCCGGTCGAAGACGACGACCGAGTCGTTGACGGAGTATCCGATGACAGTGAGGAGCGCCGCCAGGAAGATGCCGTCGACGGTGCGGCCCAGCCAGGCGAAGGCCCCGACCAGGATGATCACGTCATGGACGAGCGCCCCGACGGAGGCCACGGCGAACGTCCAGCGGAACCGGATCGCCAGATAGCCCAGTTGGACGAGCACGGCGATGGCCAGGGCGATCAGCGCGTTGCGCCGCAGTTCGTCGCCCAGGCTGGGGCCGATGAGTTCGTCGCGGACCTTGGTGGTCTCACCGCCCTCCGCGGCGAGGGCGGCGCGCAGTGCGTGTTCGCCGTCGTTGTCCAGGTCTCCGGTCCGCACCGAGATGTCGCCGGCGCCGGCCGTGGTGACCTCCGCGTCGCCGAAGCCCGCACCGGCCAGCGCGGTGCGTGCACTCTCCACGTCGACGGGGCGGCTGGTGGCGTACTCGACGAGCCGGCCACCGGTGAACTCGACGCCCAGGTTGACGCCGCGCACCAGGATGCCCGCGACCGCGACCGCGATGAGGACGGCGGAGAACAGCAGCCAGCGCCGGGGGGAGCGCATCAGCTGCGGATCGCGGCGGGCGATCCAGGTCCGTACCCGGCCGGGGCTCGCGATGCCGTTGACGCCCCGGTAGTCACTGACGAACCGGGAACGGGCCGCCGTCTCCGTGAGGGCTCGGGCGATGACGAGCGCGGAGAACATCGACGCGAGGACGCCGATGCCGAGCGTGACGCCGAAGCCCTTGACCGGGCCGGAGCCGAGGAAGAAGAGCAGGCCCGCCGCGATGAGCGTCGTCACGTTGGAGTCCGCGACGGCGCTCCAGGCGTGCCGGAAGCCAGCGGTGAGCGAAGTGCGCAGGGACTTGCCCGGGCGGAGCGCGTATTCCTCTCTCGCCCGTTCGAAGACCAGCACGTTCGCGTCGACCGCCATCCCGATGGCCAGAACAAACCCGGCGAGTCCGGGCAGCGTGAGTGTGACGCCGAGCGCGACCAGCGCGGCGTACGAGATGACTCCGTAGGCGCCGAGAGCCACGGCGGCGAGGGCGCCGAAGAGCCGGTAGACGACGGTGATGAACAGCGCCGTGGCCGCGGCGCCGATGACGGCGGCGCGGGCACTGGCGTCGATGGCGGCGGCGCCGAGCGTCGGGCCGACGGTCCGCTGCTCGACGATCTCGACGGGTACGGGCAGTGCTCCACCCTGGATCAGCAGGGCGAGTTCACGGGCCTCGTCGGCGCTGAAGGAGCCGGTGATCTGGGTTGATCCGGAGGGCAGCCCGGTGTCGCAGGCGACGGTCGGGGAGACCTGCGGCGAGGAGATCACCTGCTTGTCGAGGACGATGGCGACGCGGCGCCGCTCGTCCTGGACGGGGTGGCAGGCCGCCTCACCGGTCAGCCGGGTCCAGTCCCGGCCGGCGTCCTTGTGGAAGTCGAGGGAGACACTCCAGCCGGCGCCCTGCTGGGCGTCGAACGCGGCGGAGGCCTCCTTGACGCCCGCGCCCGAGAGCGCGGCGGGGCCGAGGGCGAGGGTGCGGTCCTGTTCGTCGGGGAGCGTCAGGCCTTCGCCGCCCGGGGTGCCCGGTCCCTGTACGGCGTGGAAGGTGAGCTGGGCGGTCTTGCCGATGACCTCGGCGGCCTTGCGCGGGTCCTGGACGTCCGGGAGTTCGACGATGATCCGGTCCTCGCCGGAGCGGGTCAGGGTCGGCTCCGTGACGCCGAGCGAGTCGATGCGCTTGCGCAGCACCTCCAGGGTGCGGTCGGTGCTCTCCCGGTCGGCCTTGGCCGTGTCGGAGTCCTTGGCCTGCAGCACCATGCGGGTGCCGCCCTGGAGATCGAGGCCGAGTCTGGGGGACATGGTCAGCGTGATGAGCACGGAGGCGAGCAGTACGGCCGCGGCCAGAACCGCCCGCACCGTGGTGGCGCGGGTCATGCGTGTTTCCTCCGAGGGGCGGCCGGACACGGCCCGGCACCCTGAAGGGCGCTAGGACGGCGTGAACGGCACGGCAGTGATGAGGGGCGGGACCGGTGACGGGTCCCCGGACCGGTGAGCGGCGGTCCTCGGAGGCCCGCGCACGCCGGGGAGCGCGGCGCGGAAACGGTCGGCGGAGCCGGCGGGTGCGGCAGGTGCGGGCCCTGGGACGGGGTGGTGGAGCGGGACTCCGGGCGGGAGCGGTGGCAGGCAGCCGGGACCGGGTGGTGGCAGGTGCTGCGGGGTACGGGGATGCTCTGCGGCGGCCCACGGCTGGGGTGCCGTCGCCGGTCCGGGGCGGTGGACGCCGGCAGCGGTGACCGCCCCGGACCGGCCGGGGGTGGTACGGGTGTCGCGGTCGCCCGGCGCCCGGCCGGTCGGGTGGGTCCGCACGGTACGGTCCGTGCGGAGGGAGCGGTCGGTACCGAGGGCGAACGGCCGGATTCCGGCCGGGCTGTCGGCGGTGGGCGCCGTACCGGCGGACGAGCGGATGGGGAGTCCGGCCCCGGCCGCTGCGGGTGCGCCGCCCGCCACGGCGAGGACGGCCAGGAGCAGCGCGACAAGGAACTGCCGCGCCGCCGCCGTGCGTCCGGGGTGCGCCGGGCCGTCCGGCCGGCTCCCGGGAGGCGCGTTCCCCCGGGGCGGCCCCGGGAGGGGGGTCACCCGGATCGGCCGGGCAGGGCCGGTGCGGCGGAGGCGTGACGGAGTACGGAGCTCAGGATCAGCCCGGCACCGCGCACGACCGTGGTCGCCGGATCGTCCGTGAGCCGGACGGGGGCGCCGAGGCGGACCGCGATCCGATGGGTGATGTCCGGGCGCAGCGCACCGCCTCCGGCGAGCAACGGACCTCGGCGCAGGGCTCCGAGCAGCGCCCCGTGCCGGTCCTGGTGCCACATCTCCATGACCATGTCCAGGACGGCGCGGACGACGGCGGTGGGTGCCTCGCCGGGTTCCAGGTCGCTGGTACCGGTTTCGGCCAGGCGCGCGTCGCGGACCCTTCCGTCGACGAGGAGGGTCGCTTCGGTCAGTTCGGCACCGATGTCCACGACGAGGAGCGGGCCGCCGCCCTGCGGTCCGGCGCAGGCGGCAGCGGCTCTGGCACTGTCCAGGACGATGACGCTCGACGGGCCGAGCGCGGTGAGGATGTCCCGGGCGGCGGTGCGGTGTCCTGCTCCGGCGAGGACGGGCCGGCTGAGGACGATCACCGTGTCGCTGCGGTCGGCGCCCAGGGCGGTGTCGGCGATCCGGCCGAGCATCCGGCCGCAGGACTCCGTGTCGACGATGCGTCCGCGCCGGACCGGACGGCCGCCGTGCCCGTAGTCACCGGCCGGGTCGGCTCCGGTGTCCGCGACGACACCCTGCCCGGGGATCCAGGCTCGGGTCCGGGAGCTGCCGAGGTCGATCGCGAGCCCGCGGGTGATCCCGCGGTGCTGTGGATGCTGCCGGTGCTGCCGGTGAACGGAGCGAGCCTCTCGCTGTCCGTCGCGCAAAGAACGCATCGCCCCTCACCCCCGGCCCGCTACTGCGGCCGTTCACACACCCATTGACCCGCAGATAGCGAGGCATGGCCGAACCATCACTATGCAATAGGGAGGCAAAGAAAGCCACTCCCGCACCGAATCGAAGGACTCGGCGCAGCAGGTAAGCGCGGCGCCGGACATGGGTGTCCTCGCGCGCGGCCCGGACACCCGTGGCCGACCGGGCATGGGTGTGGCGCGGGCGTGGGCCCGGGCGTGGTCCACGCCCGCGCCCGCGCCACGGGACACGTCCGCACCGACGGCCCCACACGCGACCGGCCGCCACCCGGCCGCCGGACACACCTCTAGTCCGGCGGCCGCACGGTCACGCGGCCGCACTCTCACGCACTCACACAGCCACACAGCTGCACAGCTGCACAGTCACGCCGTCACGCCGTCACGCCGTCACGCCGTCACGCCTCGGACGGCAGGAACTCCACGATCAGTTCCGCGAACTCCTCCGGGTCGGCGATCCGCACACCCAGGTCCTCCGCCTTGGTGCGCTTGGAGCCGGCCTTCTCGCCGGCCACCAGGAGGGTGGTGCGCTTGGAGACGCTGGAGGAGGACTTCCCGCCGGCGCGCTCGATCAGCTCGTTCATCTGATTGCGCGAAAGCTTTTCCAGCGCCCCCGTCATCGCTCCGGTGACCACCACGGTCATCCCGCCCAGCGGCCGCCCGTCCACGCCCTCGCCGTCGGCTGCCGCGTCGCCCTCCTCGCCCGGCTCCGGCGGCGGCGTCGCACCCGGCTCGGTCATGGTGACCCCGGCGGCGACCAGCTTCTCGATCAGCGGGGCAAGCTCCACCAGCTCCGCGACGACGCCGGCGGCCTTCTCCTTGCCGATGCCGTCGACCCGCTGGAGCGTCTCGGCGTCGGCGGCTCTGATCCGGTCCATGTCCGCGAAGTAGCGGGCGATCCGCCGGGACATGGAGCGCCCGGTGCCTCGCACCCCGAGGGCGCAGAAGACCCGGGAGAGCGGCTGTGCACGTGCCGCGTCGATCGCTTCGAGAAGATTGTCGGTGCTGGTCTCGCCCATCCGCTCCAGGGCGAGCAGCTGCCCGCGCTCCAGGGTGAACAGATCGGCGAAGTCCGTGACCAGTCCGGCGTCGACGAGCTGGACGACCCTGGTCGCGCCGAGTCCCTCGATGTCGAGCTGGTCGCGCCCCGCCGCGTACGAGATGGAAGCCACCAGGCGGCAGTTACGGCCCCGGACACAGCGCCAGCGCTGCTCGCTGGTGTCGATCTCGGAACCGCACTGCGGGCACGCCTCGGGGAAGACGACCGGCTGCTCCTCTCCGGTCCGCAGATGGGCGACGGGTGCCTCGATGCGGGGAATGATGTCGCCCGCCTTGTAGACCATCACGTGGTCGCCGATCCGCAGATCTCGGCGGGTGATGTCGGCCGGGTTGTGGAGGGTGGCGAAGCTGACGGTCGATCCGTCGATCTCGACCGGCTCCAGCACGGCGCGCGGCGCGATGATGCCGGTACGGCCCACGTTCCACTCGACGCCGAGCAGGCGGGTGACCTTCTCCACGGCCGGCAGCTTGTACGCGATGGCCCAGCGCGGCGCCCGGGTGCCGGAGCCCGCGTCGCGCTGGTCGGCGGCGAGGTCCGCCTTGATGACGATGCCGTCGATACCGAAGGGCAACGAGGCGCGCAGCGAAGCGACTTCCTCGATCCGCGCCTGGGCGTCCTCGACGGTGGTGACGGTGCGCGGTGCCACCGCCGTGTCCGCCGCCGTGTGGACGCCGAGCCCCGCCGCATAGCCGAGGGTCTCGCTGTGGGGCAGCTCGGCCGGTGTGACGGCGAGCTCATCCGACTCGGGCAGCGCGACCACGCCGTACGCGAAGAACGTCATCTCCACCGTGTAGGGGCGGTCCTTGGCGCGCAGGGTGCCCGCCGCGCCGTTGCGTGCGTTGGCGAAGGGCGCGCCGCCGTGTTCGGTGCGGAGCGTGTTGGCCTGCTCGAACTGCTCGGTCGTCATCAGGATCTCGCCGCGCATCTCGATCGTGACCGGCTCGGCGAGCTGCCGGGGCAGTCCGACGACGGTGCCGATCGCATGCGACACGTCCTCACCTGCGGTGCCGTCGCCCCGGGTGATCAGCTGCTCCAGCCTGCCGGCGCGGTAACGGGCCGCGACCGCGAGGCCGTCGAGCTTCGGCTCGACGCTCCAGGCGGTGACCGGGCGGCCGATCCGGCGCTCCAGCGAGGCCGTCCAGGTGGCGAACTGCTCGGCCGAGAAGACGTTGTCCAGGGAGAGCATCGGGACCGTGTGCGGCACGTCCCCGACCGCCACGCCTCCGGCCACCTTGCCGGTCGGCGACTCGGCCAGCGCGTCCTGCGGGTGGTCCTGCTCGTATGCGGCGATGCCGCGCGCCAGCCGGTCGTACGCATCGTCGTCGAGCGTGCTCTCGCCCGTGGCGTAGTACGCGGCGGCGGCCTGCGACGCTTCTTCGACCGCGGCGGCGTAGGCGGCGGTATCGGCGAGCACAACAGCTGAGTTCGTCATGCCCCCATCCTGCCGTCCACCACTGACAACGCCCTGGTCATGAGGGCCGGGGGCCGCTTCGGGGCGGCCGCGGAGCCCCGTCCGTCCCCCTATGCGGTGCCATCCGTCGAAACCTCACTCAAGAGAGCGCTCTCCCATCACAGAAGAACTCCAACTAGGTTCAACCAGACGGGAATTGCAGCTCAGCACCTTCTATTGACATGCCCGGGACGCGCTCCTACGTTCCATCGAGAGAGCGCTCTCTCGCATGGTCCAGGAATCCCCCACTTCCCCCGAACAGGAGTGCCGTGCTCTTCTTCCGTCATCGACGCACCGGCGACGAAAGCCGCCGCAGAACCCTTCCGTCCCGGCATCACCGCACGGCGGCACTCGTCGCCGCCGCGCTCGCCCTGTCCTTCCTCCAGGCGACCACCGGCAGCGCGTCCGCCGGGCCGGACACAGGGGCCGCACCTGCTCCCAAGGCCGCCGCGGACGTCGTCCGGGTCGCCGAGTTCCTCGCCGAGTGCCCGTACACCCACCGGGCTCCCGACGACCCGATCGTCTTCCCGGGACTGCCCGGGGCCTCGCATATGCACAGCTTCTTCGGCAACGACTCGACGAACGGCAACTCCGACCTCGCCTCGCTGGAGAAGGCCAGGACCAGTTGCGCCCCCGACACGGACCTGTCGTCGTACTGGGTGCCGACCCTGTACGACGGCGACAGGGAGGTCGAACCCACCGGCACGACGTTCTACTACCTGGGCGAGGGCGTCCGGGACGACGTCATCCAGCGGATCCAGCCGTTTCCCCGCGGACTGCGGATCGTCGCGGGGAACGCCAAGGCGACCGGTCCGGACGACAACACGATCTCGCGCTGGTCGTGCCTGCACCACGGAGAGGTCAACCCGTCCCACGACTTCGTGAACTGCCCGCCGGACGCGATGCTGGAGTCCTACCTGGACTTCCCGCAGTGCTGGAACGGCCAGGACCTCGACTCGGCCGACCACAAGAGCCACATGGCCTACCCGGTCGGCGGAGAATGCCCCTCGACCCACCCGGTGCCGGTTCCCAAACTGCGCCAGGTGCTGCGGTATCCCGTCAACGGTGACCCGGCGCGGTTGCGACTGGCGTCCGGCCGGGGCTACACGATGCACGGCGACTTCTTCAACGTGTGGCCCGAGGCAGAGATGGCGCAGCGTGTCCGCGACTGCATCAACGCCATCGTGAAGTGCGGTGCCGACGGCACCCCCTGACGCTCTGTCATCCATCCGATGCCCGTCCGGGGCCGCCCGCCCCGGACGGGTCCTTTCCCGAGGACCTCGTTGATGAAGGCGGCCCGCACCACCGCTGCGCTGTCCCTGCTGCTCCTTCTGGCCGGCTGCGCCGCCCCGGCGGACGCTCCGCGCCCGTCCGCATCCGCTCCCCCGGCCTCCGCTCCCCCGCTCTCCACTCCGGCCGATCCGACGGATGCCGCCTGGGTCCAGCTGATGACCCCGATGAACGAGCAGGCCGTGGCGCTGCTCTCACTCGCCGGGCAACGGGCGGCTGACCCCCGGATACGGAGCTGGGCTGCCACCCTGCGGACCGCCCAGAACGGTGAACTCACCCGACTGCGGCCGCTGCTGGCCCGCATGGGGCTGCCGGACACCAATGTGCACGAGGGGCACGAGATGCCGGGAATGGTGACGGAGATCGATCTCGAACGGGCCCGCACCGTCGAGGGCCGGGCGTTCGACCGCTTCCTCGTGGCGCAGATCCGCGACCATCTGCGCCAGTCCGCACAGGTGTCGCGCTCCGAGACGAAGGCCGGCACCCGCCCGGACGCCCGGCGGCTCGCCGCCGCGCTGGTGTCGGCCCGCCGGTCCGAACTCGACCGGCTCACAGGCCTGTCGGAACGCACCGGCTGATGCCTCCGCCGCCGTACGCCCGAAGCCTCGACGGCCGTTTCAACCCCGCTCGTACCACCCGGTATAAAGACTGCATGACTGCCGACGCACCGCTGCCCGCCCGTCCCGCCACGCTGGAGGACGTCGCCGGGGTGGCCGGGGTGTCCCGGGCGACGGTGTCCCGGGTGATCAACGGGGCGACCACCGTGGACCCGGCGCTGCGGCGGATGGTCGAGGAGGCGGTGGACGCCACCGGCTACGTGCCCAACCGCGCGGCCCGCTCGCTGGTGACCCGGCGCACCGACTCGATCGCGCTCGTCGTGTCCGAACGGGAACAGCGCACCGTGTCCGAGCCCTTCATCGGACGGATGTTCTCCGATCCGTACTTCGGGCGGGTGGTCAGCGGACTTCTCGAGGTCCTGCGCCCGGCGGGCATCCAACTGGTGCTGATGCTGGCCGACGACCAGGAGTCCCGCGACCAGTTGCTGTCGTATCTGCGGCACGGGCATGTGGACGGGGTGGTGCTGATCTCGTCACACGCGGACGATCCGCTCCCTGGACTGCTGCACGACACCCGGTTGCCCGCCGTGCTCGCCGGACAGCCCCGCAGGCCGACACCGATCACCTACGTGGAGGCGGACCAGCGTGCCGGGGCCCAGCTGGCCGCCGATCACCTGGCCTCGCTGGGCCGCCACCGGATCGGCACCGTGGCGGGACCGCAGGACATGCCGGCCGGCCAGGCGCGGCTCACGGGCTTCCTGGACGCGCTCCGCGCGCACGGCATCCAGGACGTGGCCGCCGCCGAGGGAGACTTCACACATGCGGGCGGGGCGGCGGCGATGCGGCGGCTGCTCGCGGACCGTCCGGACCTGGACGCGGTGTTCATCGCGTCGGACCTGATGGCCCTGGGCGCCATACCGGTGCTGTTGCGGGCCGGCAAGGACGTTCCGGGGGATGTCGCCCTCGTCGGGTTCGACGACAGCAGTGCGGCCCTGGCCTGCGATCCGCCGCTGACGACGGTCCGGCAGCCGGTGGAGGAGATGTCCGCGGAGATGGCCCGGCTGCTGCTGAAGCAGATCGGCAGGCCCGGCACGCCGGCGCCGTCCGTGATCTTCCATCCCACGCTGGTCCGGCGGCAGTCGGCCTGACCGGGGCCCTCCCCGGTGCGGTCAGCCCCCCGCGCCGCTGCGCCGCGTCCGTCCCCCTTTCGGGAGAGCCGGGGAGGCCCGGCACAACCGCGGCGTGAACGGGCACCAACTACTTGACGCCCAGGATCCGGAACTGGCGGGACCTCACCTTCTGCCGGCCCGCCCCACAGGCCCGGTACGTGCGCATCAGGCCCAGTACGTACACATCGACGCCCTGTTCGGCGAGCCGGGCCGCAACGTCATCGACTTCGGCTGCGGCTGCGGCTGCGGCTTCGACCTGATCAAGTCCCGGTTCCGGCAACTGATGCGGGTGGCCGTGTCGGTGCGCCGGGGCGCCATCTCCTCCGCGCAAGCCGGCCGAGGGCCGGATGCCCGAGGTGGAATGGCACGTAATGGCACGTAGTGGAGCACCTCACGGAGCCCTGTCACCGTGGAGGCCTGGCATCGCGTCCGAGGGCTCGTCCCGGGGACCGGGCTGAGGTCTCAGGAATCGGTCGACCAGCCCGTCCACGTAGTCCGGGGTGAGCGGACTCATGCCGAACAGGACGCGGATATACATCGGGGCCAGGATGTGGTCCAGCACGTCGAGCGCGTCGGGTGCACGCTCGCCGCGTTCGCGGGCGCGATCGAGCATGGACTGCAGTTGCCGGGTGCGTTCGACGCGGAAGGCGTCACGCGCCTGCAGCCCCTGCTGACCATTGTTCGACAGGGCGACGGCCAGGCGCACCAGCAACAGGCCGTCGGGTCCGGTGATCTCGCGGGCCACTTGGTGCGCGTACGTGCGCAGATCGCCGGCCAGACTCCCGGTGTCGGGCATCGGCGACTGTGTGTTGAGGCGGACGAGCGCCACGTCGGTGAGCAGGGTTTCAAGGCTCCCCCACCGGCGGTAGATGCTGCTGTCGGCCACGCCCGCGCGGGCCGCGACCTCGCCGACGGTGAAGTTGCCGTAACCGCGCTCATTGATCAGGTCGGTGACGGCCTGGTGCACCTCCGCGGCAACGCGCGCGCTGCGCCCGCCGGGCCGCCGGGCTCGCTGTTGTTCACTCATCCCCCCACCTTAACGCAGTTGGGGCTTGCGTTTATGAGGCGATCCTCCGTACAGTCGACTAACGCAGTCGACGGCTGCGTTAGTGCGCTCGTTGTTGGCCGCTTCGGCCATGGAGGGGCGTAATCGACGATGGAGAGGAACTCCCTTGACCGCATCGCCTGCGTCCGTAGGCAGTCGGCAGAGCCGGGCCGTGCTGCTCGCGGTGACCTGCCTGGGTCAGTTCATGGTCCTTCTCGACAACACGATTGTTGGAGCGGCGCTCCCCGATATGCAGCACCGGCTGCACACTCAGCTGACCGGTCTGCAATGGATCGTCGACGCGTACGTACTGCTGGTCGCCATGCTGCTGCTGTCCGGCGGTGTCTTCGCCGACCGGTTCGGCCGCAAGCGGGTGTACCTGACCGGCGTGGCGGTGTTCACCGTCGCCTCGGTGCTGTGCAGCCTCGCACCCTCGGTCGGCTGGCTGGTCGCCGGCCGGGTGCTGCAGGGCGTAGGGGCCGCGGCGCTGAGCCCCGCCTCGCTGGCCCTGCTCGTCGCCGCCTGCCCCGTGCCGCAGGAGCGGATCAAGGCGATCGGGCTGTGGGCCGGGTTCAGCGGACTCGGTCTGGCCGTAGGCCCCGTAGCCGGCGGGGTCCTGACGGATGTCTTCGGCTGGCCCGCCATCTTCCTGGTGAATCTGCCCATCGGCGTGGCTCTTCTGCTGGTCGGTCTGCGCAGTCTTGAGGAGACCCGCAATCCGAGCGCCCCGGCGATCGATGTCCCGGGGACGGTGCTGTCCGTTCTGGGGGTGGGGGCGCTGACCTACGGACTGATCGAGGGCGGTGCCCGCGGCTGGACCGCGCCGGTGATCCTGGGCAGCTTCACCACCGGGGTGATCCTCCTCGCCGCATTCCTCGCCGTCGAAGCGCGACGTTCCTCTCCGATGCTGCCGTTGCGGCTGTTCCGGCAGCGCCTGTTCACCGTGTCCAACACCGCCATGGTCGTGGTGGGGTTCGCGCTCATGGGTTCGTCGTTCTTCTTCTCCCAGTTCTTCGTGTACGTCCAGGGCAGCTCGATCCTGCGCGCCGGCCTGCAGACCCTGCCGATGTCCCTCGGCATGGTGATCGTCAGCCCGTACGCGGGCCGGCTCGCCGCCCGGTACGGCTTCCGCATCGTGGTCACCGCCGGCCTGACCCTGGCCGGCCTGGGACTGCTGGCGCTCGGCACGGTGCACGCCGACACGGGCTACGGGAACGTATGGTGGCGGCTCGGAGTCGTCGGCGTTGGCTTCGCCCTGACACTGTCCCCGCTGACGGGAGCCGCCATCCAGGCAGTCAGCCCGCAGGAGGGCGGCCTCGCATCAGGCATCAGCAGCACCACGCGGCAGATCGGCGCGGTGCTCGGTGTGGCGGTACTCGGAGCCGTCGTCCGCACCCGGGAATCCGGCGGCGCCTCCTTCGAGACCGGCCTCAACAGTGCCTTCCTCGCTGCCGGCGCCGTCACTTTGGCCACCGCCGTGTTCACGGGCCTGTGGCTGACCACGTCCGAGCCCGCGGAAGGCTCCGAGGCGCCGCGACGTTCCACCGCCCCAGGTGCGGTCACCACCTCGAACGAGGCATCCGAGCAGCCGTTGACGGCGACACCGAGCTTGGCCGGGAGGCGCCCCGCCGGATGATCCCCCGGCGGGACGCCTCCCGGCCGACAGGATGACGCTCCGCCCCTCTCACAAATGAGCAGGTAAGAGCGCCGAGCCCAGCGGGCTGGAGGACTCACTCATCGACTCCCTGATCAGCCGCTGGCGGGTCTGCCGTATCCGGGTCACACCCCGGGAACGCCGGGGCGGCCGTTCCCGGACCCGGCCCCGTCCCCCGTGCCGGGCACGGTCGGCCGCTCCGTCCGGGCGTCGGGCCCGTCCTCCCGCCCCACCGGCACCTGCGGTCCCGCGACGTCGCGCAGCCAGCCCCTCAGGACCCGGTGCACCGTCTCCGCGCCGACCAGTTCGGCCGGCCGGTCCCCGCCCTCGGGGGTGGCCGCGTCCAGCGGGTCCGTCATCGCACGCGGCCACAGCAGGAACGGCCGGGACTGCTCGCCGCCCAGACCGCCGTGCGAGCCGATCTGCTCCTCGAAGGCGTGCACGGTGCCGGTCTCGGGGTCGTACATAGAGTTGACCATCACATCCGCGACGTGCGGAAACGTGTCGGTGCGCCGGACCGCGTCGGCCGCGCCCCGCCCGAAGGGGGCCAGCGGGCCCTGCCCGTCCTTCAGTTCCGCCACGGGGATCCGCGCGCCGTCGCGCCCCAGCACCACCGATCCGTGCTGCTCGCTGCGGACGAGCAGGAATCCGATGCCGGGGTGGTTGGCGAGCGTGCCGAGCAGTGCGGGATGACGGCGGTCGAGCTGCTCCAGCGAGGCGCGGCCCTCTATGTCGGGGAAGGAGATCAGCCCGAGGTTGCCGGAGGCGAGGACGACCGGGTCGGAGGCCTTCGCCACCTGCTTCTCCTGGCCCTCGGAGACGGGCCGGTGGAGCGCGATCCGGACCGCGTCCCGTGCCTCGGAACCGCTCCGGGTGCGCTGGGCCCTGCGTGGCACCGGAAGTCCGCTGCCCGCCCGCACCAGGTCCTTGAGCGTCAGCCCGTACGTCCCGGCGAAGGTCTCCCCCGGGCTCTGTCCGTGGTCGGACAGGAGTACGACGCGGTAGCCGCGCGGTGTGTGATCGGCGACCTTGACGATCAGGGCGAGCGAGCGGTCCAGCCGGGCGAGGACCTTCTCGGCGTCCCGGCTGCACGGCCCCGAGTGGTGGGCCACCTCGTCGTACGCGACGAGGTCGGCGTAGACGGCGGTCCGTCCGGCGAACATGTCACCTATGACGGCGGAGACCACCACATCCCGTTCGACGACGGTCGCGAAGGCCCGGATGAAGGGGTAGAGCCCGCCACGCTTGATCCGGGGGGTGTCCTTGCGGATCCTGGAGCGCGTCGACTGTCCGATCTCACGGCCGACCTCGGCGACGAACGAGAGCGCGGTACGGACGGCGTTGGCCGGGTCGGAGAAGTAGGCGAAGTATCCGGCTCTGGAGCGCCGCCCCTTGCCCCGTCGGGCAGCCATCGACAGGACGAGCGCGAGCTGGTCGGCGCCGCCGCTGAAGAGGTTGCCGCGGCTGGCCCCGTCGAGGGTGAGCAGTCCGCCGTCGCGCGTGCGCACGATGGCGCGGCGCTGCAGTTCGAGAGCGCTGGCCGGTCTGCTGGAGACCATGACGTCGCCGGTCTCCTTCTCGTACCAGCGGAAGGCGGGGATGTCGTGGTTGCTGCCGTGCAGGATGCCGAGCTGGCTGGCGCCGGTCTGGCTGGACCAGTCGGTGCGCCACGGGGTGAGCCGATGGCCCGCTGTGTCGGCCAGCCAGTGCGCGACGGTCGGCATGAGCCCGTCGGCGGCGGCCTGCGCGAGGACGTCGTGGCCGACTCCGTCGAGCTGGATGAAGACGGTGCCGGGCGGCCCGTCGCCGCCCGCACCTCTGGTGCCGCTGCGCCGGCGGCGCCGTTCGGCCAGGCGCGAGAGCCTGCGGCGGTAGGCGTTGTCGTCACGGACGGCGAGGGCCGTCGAGGTCGCGGAGGCGACGGCGGACATCACGGCCGCGACGACGACGGCCGTCTCCGGGGCGGCGGCACCGCGCCCGTCGGGGATGAGTCGCAGCGCGATCAGCAGCAGCGAGCCGTTGAGGAAGAAGACCAGCATCCCGAGGACGAGGGCCGGCACGATGAGCAGGGCCCGTACGAGCACCGGCCAGACCAGCGCCGAGAGCAGACCGAACGCGCCCGCGCCCCAGGCCGCGGTGAACGCGGTCTTGGTCACGCTGTCGCCGTCGTCCGACTGGAGCTGGAAGTCCGGCAGAATCCCGGCGAGCACAAGCATCGTGAGCGTCGAGACCGCCCACACCACAATCACTCGCATCAGGGCGCTTCCGGCTGTTCGCCATCGCCCGTCACCCACGCCGCTGCCACCTCACGTCCGGGCCCCGCCGTTCCGGACCCTTCCCCAGCCTTTCACAGCGGGGCGGAGCGCCGCGGAGCGCCGGGCGAGGGGCGGTCGGGCGGTCGGGCGGTCGGGCGGTCAGCAGCCGTCGTAGCCGGCGGTCGGCATGGAGAGCCTGCGGTGCACGTCGGCTTTTGTACGGGCGCTGTACTGCGGTTCGTCGAGATCGGCGATCTCCAGGCGTACGCCGCGCCGCTCGCACTCCGCGGCGAACTGCGGAACCGAGGCGATGGCCCGGGCGAGCACCCGGTCGGTGGGGGCGACGAAGAGTTCGGCCTCGCCCCCTTCGATGTCGGCCCAGAGCGCGTGGTGGTCGGGGGGCAGTTCGTAGAAGCGCAGCTGCCGGGTGACGACGTAGCCCTGCTCGGCGGCCCAGCGGGCGCACATGTCCTGCTGGCTGCGGGTGTCCACGAGGAACGGATCGCTGTCGAGTTCCTCCAGCGGTGTGAGGCTGGCGATGGCCGCCACCCGTACGTCCCCCATGACCGTCCCCCGTGCTAGGCGTTCCCCGACCCTACCCGCCTGGTTCCCGCACAAGAAGGCGCATGTCCGGCGTGGAGGGGCGTACGGGGGCAGGCGCGCGCTCGGAGGGGGCGCGCCTGCCCGTCGGGCCGTCAGCCGTCAGCCGTCAGCCGTCAGCCGTCGAGCGAGGTCATGACGTGCTTGATGCGGGTGTAGTCCTCGAAGCCGTAGGCGGAGAGGTCCTTGCCGTATCCGGACTTCTTGAATCCGCCGTGCGGCATCTCGGCGACCAGTGCCATGTGGGTGTTGATCCACACGCAGCCGAAGTCGAGGTTCTTGGACATCCGCATGGCGCGGGAGTGGTCCTTGGTCCACACCGAGGAGGCCAGCGCGTAGTCGACGCCGTTGGCGTAGGCGACGGCCTGGGCCTCGTCGGTGAAGGACTGGACGGTGATGACGGGGCCGAAGACCTCGTTCTGGATGATCTCGTCGTCCTGCTTGAGCCCGGAGACGACGGTCGGGGCGTAGAAGTAGCCCTTCTCGCCGACCCGGTGGCCGCCGGCCTCGACCTTGGCGTGCGTGGGGAGGCGCTCGATGAAGCCGCTGACCTGGGCCAGCTGGCCCGCGTTGTTGAGCGGGCCGTAGAACACGTCATCGTCGTCCGGCTGCCCGGTCTTCGTGTCGGCGGCGGCCTTGGCCAGTGCGGTGACGAACTCGTCGTGGACGGACTCGTGGACCAGGACGCGGGTCGCGGCCGTGCAGTCCTGACCGGCGTTGAAGAAGCCGCCGACGATCAGGTCGTCGACCGCCTTCACCAGGTCGGCGTCCTCGAAGACCACCGCGGGCGCCTTGCCGCCGAGCTCCAGGTGGACCCGCTTGACGTCGATGGCCGCGCTCTGCGCCACCTGGATGCCGGCCCGGACCGAACCGGTGATGGAGGCCATCGCCGGGGTCGGGTGCTCGACCATCAGCCGGCCCGTCTCCCGGTCGCCGCAGACGACGTTGAAGATGCCGCGGGGCAGCTCCAGCGACTCCAGGACGCCCCCGATGATCTCGGCGATCAGGGCGGTCGACGCGGGGGTGGTGTCCGACGGCTTGAGGACCACGGCGTTGCCCGCGGCGAGCGCCGGGGCGAACTTCCAGACGGCCATCAGCAGCGGGTAGTTCCAGGGTGCGACCTGTGCGCAGACACCGACCGGCTCGCGGCGGATGATCGAGGTCATGCCGTCCATGTACTCGCCGGCCGAGCGGCCCTCCAGCAGCCGGGCCGCGCCCGCGAAGAAGCGGACCTGGTCGATGGCGGGGGCCAGTTCCTCGCTGCGGGTCAGGTGCAGCGGCTTGCCGGTGTCGCGGCTCTCGGCGGCGACCAGCTCGTCGGCCCGGTCCTCCATCGCGTCCGCGATCCGCAGCAGGGCCAGCTGACGCACGGAGGGCGTGGTGTCGCGCCAGACGGGGAACGCGGCGGCGGCAGCGGCCATGGCCGCGTCGACGTCGGCCTCGCCCGAGAGCGGCGAGGTCGCGTAGACCTCGCCGGTGGCCGGGTCCACGACGTCGAGCGTGCGGCCGTCCGAGGCGTCCGCCGGGACACCGTCGATGAAGTTGCGGAACGTAAGGGTCATGCGGGGAGAACCGGTTTCTCTCGTGGTCGGGCGGCGGTGTCGCACAGGCCGGCCTCGTGGCCGGGCGGTGTTGCGGGCGCCCGGCCCGGGGGCGGTGATGTGCGGGTCAGGCGGCCGTTCGGGCGGACAGGTGCTCGTGGACGGCGGGCCAGCCGCCGTCGGCGGCGCGGGCGAAGACGATCGTCTCGCGCTCATGGACCGTCTCCTGTCCGGCCCGGGTCGAGACGGTCGTCTCCACGTCGTGGCTGAAGACAGCGGTGGACCCGAAGTGCTGGATCAGCTGCCCGGTCGAGGTGCAGCCAAGGACGCGGAAGTCGTCCTGGTCCACCCATTCCTGCCACAGCGCGCGGTACTCGGCGGTGGAGCCGAGCCGCTGCGGGGTGGAGTGGAAGACGAAGGTCGCTTCGGGGGCGAAGGCACCGAAGTAGTCGTCGAGGCGGCCCTCGGCGAAGGCGGCGACGAGCGCCTCGGCGGCGGCCCGGATCTCTTCGGTGTCCCGGTCGGGCGTGCTCATGGACGGCTCCTGGTTACGGAAAGCGGGTGGAGGCGGGAAGCAGTGTTCAGAGCGCCGTCGCCGGTTCGGCCGCGGGCTCCTCGTCGACGCCGCTGATCGGCGGGACGGGCGTGTCCGAGGCCCGGACGAACCGCGGCCCGTCCGGCCCGTACACACCGCGCGGCTCGGGGAACACGGTCAGCAGGGCGAGGTAGAGGACCGCGGCGAGGCCGAGGCCGATCGGCAGCGAGATGTCCGTGCCGTTCGCGAGGTTGCCGAGCGGGCCGACGAACTGGCCGGGCAGGTTGGTGAACAGGAGCGCCACCCCGGCGGAGAGCAGCCAGGTGGCCATGCCGCGCCAGTTCCAGCCGTGGTTGAACCAGTAGCGGCCGCCGGTCTGCCGGCGGTTGAAGACCTGGAGCGCGTCCGCGTCGTACCAGCCGCGCCTGGTCAGGTAGCCCAGGGCCATGACGACCATCCACGGCGCGGTGCAGGTGATGATCAGCGTGGCGAAGGTGGAGATGGACTGCGCGAGGTTGAGCGCGAAGCGGCCGACGAAGATGAAGGCGATCGACAGGGCGCCGATGAAGAAGGTCGACTGCACCCGGCTGAAGCGGGTGAAGACACTGGAGACGTCGAGCCCGGTGCCGTACAGCGCGGTCGTGCCGGTGGACAGACCGCCGATCAGGGCGATCAGGCAGAGCGGCAGGAAGTACCAGCCGGGCGAGATGGCGAGCAGCCCGCCGACGTAGTTGGGCGCGGCCGGGTCGACGTACTTCGCGGCCTTCGTGGCGATGATCGACGCGGTGGCGAGGCCGAAGACGAAGGGCAGCAGCGTGGCGATCTGGGCGAGGAAGGCCGCACCCATGACGCGGCGGCGCGGGGTGTCGGCCGGGATGTAGCGGGACCAGTCACCGAGGAAGGCACCGAACGAGACCGGGTTGGACAGCACGATGAGTGCGGCGCCGACGAAGGACGGCCAGAACAGCGGGTCGGCGGTCGAGGTGAACGCGCCCGCGTACCCGGCGTCGAAGTCTCCGGCGAAGGCGAACGCGCCGAGGACGAACAGGGCCGAGGCCGCCACCACCGCGATCTTGTTGACCAGCAGCATGAAGCGGAAGCCGTAGACACAGACCACGAGGACGAGCCCGGCGAAGATCGCGTAGGCGATGCCGTACGAGAGGTCGGACTCGGGGACGTCCGCGAGGCGGTGCGCGCCGCCGACGAGGGCGTCGCCGGAGGACCACACCGAGATCGAGAAGAACGCGACCGCGGTGAGCAGGGAGAGGAACGAACCGACGACCCGGCCGTGCACACCGAGGTGGGCGGAGGAGGAGACGGCGTTGTTGGTGCCGTTGCGCGGGCCGAACAGAGCCATGGGCGCCAGCAGCAGCGCACCGGCGACGAGTCCGAGGACCGTCGCGGTGAGGCCCTGCCAGAAGGAGAGGCCGAACAGGATCGGGAAGGCGCCCAGCACACAGGTCGCGAAGGTGTTGGCGCCGCCGAAGGCGAGCCTGAAGAGGTCGACGGGACGGGCGGTGCGGTCCGCGTCGGGGATCCGCTCCACACCGTTGGTCTCGACTTCGGTGATCGAGGTCGTCACGGGCGCTCCACCTACTGTTCGTGCTGTTCATGCGGGGGGGGCTGGCCCCTCAGTGTGTGGGCCCGTGTCGGCGTGGGCAATTGTGAAAGTCACAGACGGATACCCTGATATCTGTGGCCACCAACAAACTCACGGTCGAGGACCTGCTCTCGTTCCCCGCGCTCCAGCTCACGGTGAGGGCGGGCCGCGACGGCCTGGGGAGGTCCGTCTCATGGGCGCACGCGAGCGAGCTGACCGACCCGACGCCGTGGCTGCTCGGGGCCGAGGTGATCATGACGGCGGGCCTGGCCGTGCCCCGTACGGCCGCCGGGCAGCGGGCGTATCTGGAGCGGCTGGACGACGCCGGGGTCTCCGCCCTGGCGCTGTCGGCGCAGCTGCACATGCCGCCGCTGCACGACGCGTTCTTCCGGGCGGCCGAGGAGCGGGGCTTCCCGGTGCTGGAGGTGCCGCTCGCGGTGCCGTTCATCGCCGTCGCTCAGGAGGTGGCCGCCTCGGTGCAGGAGGACGCCCGGCACCGGCTGGGCGCCCAGCTACAGGTCTTCGGCTCGCTGCGCTGGCTCGTGGCGGA
Source organism: Streptomyces sp. NPDC087901 (assembly GCF_044742205.1). Lineage (NCBI taxonomy): Bacteria > Bacillati > Actinomycetota > Actinomycetes > Kitasatosporales > Streptomycetaceae > Streptomyces > Streptomyces sp. NPDC087901. The sequence continues at coordinate 491,972 of NZ_JBIUUC010000002.1, read as the reverse complement.
GGACCTGGACACGCCCACGCTGCTGCGGCGGCTGGAGCGCCTTTCGGGGTACGACGTCTATCTGTGCACGCCGCAGGGGCGGCCCCTGCTGCCCGGAGTGCCGACCCCGGAACCGGGGGTGCTGCCCGCTTCCGCGGACGCGCCGCCGACCATTCCGGGCGGTTTCGTGCTGCCGGTGCCCGCGCCGGGCGGTCCCGCGGGCTTCCTGGTGGCGTACGAGCGCGAGGGCGCCCAGCCCGCGGGGCTGGCCGTCGTCCAGCACATCGCCACGGTGGCGGCGCTGCGCGTCGCGATGGTGCGCACCGAGCGCGAGACGCTGCGGCGCGAGGGGGCGGAGACCCTGGCGGAGCTGTTGCAGGAGGCCCTCGACCCGGAGACGGCCCGGCGCAGGCTCGCGCGGCACGCGATCGAGGGGGACACGGTGCTGATCGTGATCCGCCGCGCCACGGAGGAGGCACTGCTGCGCTGTCTCCAGGACCATCCGCATCTGCTGCTGACGTGGGGCGAGGACCGCTATGTGCTGGGCTCCCCGGAGCTGTCCGGGGAGATCGGCGGGCTGCCCGACGTGGCGGCGGGGATGAGCCGTCCGTTCCTGCCGGGCGCCGCCCTGCGCGTGGCGCAGCGGGAGGCGCTCTGGGCGGTGTCGAAGGCCGCCGAGTCGGGCCGCCCGGTGGTGCGGTACGGGGACGACTCGACGGGCCGCTGGCTGCCCGACGACCCGGCGGTGCTGACGGCGCTGGTCGAGCACGTGCTCGGTGAGGTGCTGCGGTACGACGCGGCCCACGACTCGCAACTGCTGGTCTCGGTCCGCACCTGGATGGAGCGCGACCGCCGTATGGAGACGGCCGCGGCCGCCCTCCACATCCATCCCAACACCCTTGCGTACCGCCTGCGGCGCTTCGGCGTGCTGGCCGGCCGGGACCTGGGTTCGACGGGGTCGCTGGCGGAGGTCTGGCTGGCGATCCAGGCAGCGGGCACGCTGGGGCTCACCGACTGACGGTCCGTACGCACCGTAGGCTCGTCGGCAGGTCCGGAGAACAGGAGGCGGCACGTGCCGGTGGAAATCACCTGGTGGGGTCATGCCACCTGCACGATCGAGGACTCCAGGGTGCGGGTCCTGACGGACCCGCTCTTCGTACGGCGCTTCGCGCATCTGCGCCGCCGCCGCGGCGAGCTCCCCGGTCCGGCGGCCGCGGTCGCCGATGTCGTCCTGATCTCGCATCTGCACTCCGACCATCTGCATCTGCCGTCCTTGGCCCGCATCGCCCCGGGTGCCCGGCTGGTCGTCCCGCTGGGAGCGGTACGGGCGGTTCCCGGGCTCCGGATGCTGCGCAGGATGCGTGGGCTGCGGATCACCGAGGTGGCGGCGGGCGACGAGGTGCGCGTGGGCGGGGTGCGCATCAGGGCCGTGCCGGCACTGCACGACGGGCGTCGTCTTCCGGTCGGCCCGCACCGCTCCCCCGCGCTCGGATACGTCGTGGAGGGCGAGGCGCGCACGTATTTCGCCGGTGACACCGGGCTCTTCGACGACATGGCGCAAGCGGTCGGTCCGGTGGACGTCGCCCTGCTGCCGGTCGGCGGCTGGGGGCCGTATCTGGGGCACAGCCATCTCGACGCGACGCGTGCCGCCGAGGCGCTGACCCGGCTCGCGCCGCGCGCGGCGGTGCCGGTGCACTACGGCACGTACTGGCCGATCGGAATGGACGGGATCCGGCCCCACGAGTTCCACTCGCCGGGTGACGAGTTCGTCCGCCAGGCGGCGCTGCGGGCACCCCAGGTGGCGGTGCACCGGCTGGAGCACGGCGAACACGTGCGGCCGGGGGCCACCGGGTGATATTCGAGTTCCTCAGGCAGACGGCTCAGCTGCCCCCGGAGTCGACGCAGCAGGCTGTCGGCTACCCCTCGCTGTTCCTGCTGGTGGCGCTGGGCGCCCTGGTGCCGGTGGTGCCGACGGGTGCGCTGGTGAGCTCGGCGGCCGTGGTGGCCTTCCATCAGTCGTCGCCGGTCGCGCTGCTGGTGGTCTTCGTGGTGGCGTCGTCCGCGGCGTTCCTCGGGGACATCTGCCTGTACTGGCTGGGGCAGCGCGGGGTGCGGTCGAAGAACGGCTCCAAGTGGCTGCGGGCGATCAGCGACCGGGCCGCGCCGGAGCGGCTCGCGCAGGCGCAGCGGAAGCTCGACGAGCACGGCGCGATGGTGCTGGTGCTGTCCCGGCTGGTGCCGGCCGGGCGGATCCCGGTGATGCTGGCGTGTCTGCTGGGCCGGATGCCGCTCAGGCGGTTCGCCCGGGGCGATGTGCCGGCGTGTCTGGCGTGGGCCGCCACGTATCAGCTGATCGGGATCCTCGGCGGCTCGCTGTTCCCGGAGCCGTGGCAGGGCGTGGTGGCGGCGGTGGGCCTGACGTTGCTGATCAGCGGGGCGCCGACGGTGTGGCACCGGCTGCGTTCCTGGTCCGGCCGGTGACGGGCGGGGTCAGCTGCTCACCGGGCGCGGCTCGCTCACCAGGTGGATCAGCCGCTGACCGCGCGCGGCTCGCTCGCCGGGTGGAGAACCCGTGAGCCACCGATCGGCAGGTCCCAGAGCCGCTCGCGTGGGTGGCCGGCCCGTTGCCAGGCCGTGCGCAGCCGGGTGAGGGGTTCGAGTACGGGCTCCGCGGAGAGCAGGAAGGTCGCCCAGTGCATGGGCGCCATGGCGTGCGCACCGAGATCCTCGTACGCCTGCACGGCCTCCTCCGGGTCGGCGTGCACGTCGGCGAGCCACCAGCGCGGCTCGTACGCCCCGATCGGCAGCAGGGCGAGGTCGATGCCGGGATGGCGGCGGCCGATCTCCGTGAACCAGTGGCCGTATCCGGTGTCCCCGGCGAAGTAGATCCGCCGGCCCCGGCCGGGCCCTGCGGTGTCCTCGATCACCCAGCCGCCCCAGAGCGAGCGGCAGGTGTCGGTGAGGGTGCGCTTGGACCAGTGGTGCGAGGGCACGAAGTCGAAGCGGACTCCGTCCAGTTCCGCCGATTCCCACCAGTCGAGTTCGGTGACGCAGCCGAAACCGCGGCGGCGGCACCAGCGGCCCAGTCCGGCCGGGACGAACAGCGGGGTGTGCCGGGGCAGCCTGCGCAGGGTGGGTGCGTCGAGATGGTCGTAGTGGTTGTGACTGATGACGACGGCGTCGACGGTCGGCAGGTCCTCCCAGCGGACGCCGACGGGGGTGATCCGGGCCGGGGTACCGAGGATGCGGCGGGACCATACGGGGTCGGCGAGCACGGTCAGTCCGCCGGTGCGGATGATCCAGCTGGCGTGCCCGGCCCAGGTGACGGAGGTGGTTCCGGCCGGGGTGGCGGGGAGCGGCTCGGGGGCGTACGGCAGCCGGTGGATGCCGCGCAGTCCCTCGGCGTTGGGCCGGATGGCGTGTTCGCGGGCCAGCCGGGACATGCCGGTGACACCGGAGAGGGGGGCGGTGAGCCGGTCGGCGAAGCTCCTGGGCCAGGACCGCTCCTCTCCGAGGGGACGCGGGGTCACCACCTCGCCGCGGGACACCCTGCGCAGCTCCCCGGCGAGGGAGCGCTCTGTCTGTTCCGTCATCGGGGGTGCTCCCGTCCCGTAGTGCGTCGGCGCGGCGCGTCAGCGGAGTTCGTCGAGGGCTGCTCGGAACATGCTCAGGGCTGCCACCACATGCGGCAATTCGAGGGGTTCCGCCGCGGTGAGGGACTCCAGTTGCTGCTCCGGGGTCGTCCCGAGCAGCGATCCGGTTCCCAGCCGCACCCGCAGTGCGCCCAGTTCGTCGCCGAAGCGGTGGCCGCCGGGGACCGGGACGCCGAGCCGGTCCGTCAGGTACTCCTCCAGCTCCAGTGAGTCCGTGACGCCCCGGGCGGCGAGCCGGGAGCGGAGCGGGCCGAGGTCCGCGTACAGATGGCGCCCCGCCTGCGGAGGGCGGGCCAGCGCGCCGGAGGCGAGCACCGCCCGGTGGGCCGCAGCGGCGACCCTGGCCTGCATCGCGGCGGCCCGGCGGACCCGTTCGGTGACGGCGTCCGGTTCGCGCAGCGCGTGGGCGGCCGCCGCCGCGACCGGGCCCGCGACGAGCGCGCCGAGTGCGGTGAGGATGTCGAGCGTACGGGCGTGGCGCACCGCCGACCGCGCGGTGTCCGGGAACCGGGCGACGGCGACCGGCCAGGCGGACGGGGTCAGTGCGCCCGCCAGGTCGGAGACGACCGTCACGTCGTCGGGGCACATCTCGGCCGGGCTGAGCAGCACCGTGTCGTGCGGCCGGTGGAGGGTGTCTCTCCACGTCTCGTCGCTGATGATGTGCAGCCCCTCGGCGACGGCGGCCTCACAGGCCTCGCGCACCAGTTCCGGCGGGGCGACGGTGGCGGTGGGGTCGTCCACCACCGAGATCAGCAGCAGCCGCGGCCTGCCCCCCTCGGCACGCACCCTGCGCACGGTCTCCAGGAGCGCGTACGGGTCGGGCACACCGCCGCACTCGGCGGGGGTCGGGACCTGGTAGGCGGGCCTGCCCAGCAGCCGGGCCTGCGGGATCCAGGAGGCGGGGCAGGGGCGTGGCATCAGTACGTCGCCGCCGTGCGCGGCGATCAGGGCGAGCACCAGCGGGGAGGTGCCCGGCGCGGCGGCGATGTGCTCGGGGCCGCCGCGCAGTCCGCGCCGGTCCCAGTAGGCGCGGGCGGCTTCACGCAGGTCCGCAGACCCGCCCGCCGGTTCGGGTTCGCCGCGGCCCGCCGCGGCCGCCAGCACCTCGGCCAGTTCGGGCAGGACCGGCAGTCCGGGGCCGGGCGCGGGCGGTCCGTACCGTACGGGCCCGCGATCCTCCCGGACCCCGGGCATGCCGCGCCCCTGACGTCCGGTCCGCTCCCGGCCCATCCGGGCCTCCTTCGCCGCCGCTCGCCGACCGGCCCGCCGCGTCGTTCTCCGGCCGCGACCGTTCCTTCGCTCTCCGGCCCTTTATACGAGGGATTGGAGCGGGGCGCCTGCGCTCACGCGAAGCTGTCCGGGCGGCCGCGGCCCGGCCTCGGCGCGGGCACCCGGCGGCCAGGGAACCGCACCGCACCGCGACAGCCCCATTGACACTCGCCCTGCCGCGTCATTACGGTCACGCCAGGATTTCGAACGAGTGCCGAAATATCGAACAAGTCGAGGGGCAACTCCCGTGCGTATCACCGGAATCAGCACACATGTGGTCGGAACACCCTGGCGGAACCTCACCTATGTGCAGGTCCACACCGACGAGGGTCTCACCGGCGTGGGCGAGACCAGGATGCTCGGCCGCACCGATGCGCTCATCGGCTATCTGCGCGAGGCGGAGGCCAACCACATCGCCGGTTCGGACCCGTTCGCCGTGGAGGACCTGGTACGCCGGATGAAGTACGGCGACTACGGCCGGGCCGGCGAGATCGTGATGTCGGGCATCGCGGTCGTCGAGATGGCCTGCTGGGACATCAAGGGCAAGGCGCTCGGCGTCCCGGTCTGGCAGCTGCTCGGCGGGAAGGTCACGGACCGGGTCAAGGCGTACGCCAACGGCTGGTACACGACCGAGCGGACCCCGGAGGCGTACCACAAGGCCGCGTCGGCGGTCGTCGCGCGCGGCTACCGGGCGCTCAAGATCGACCCGTTCGGGACGGGCCACTTCGAGCTGGGCCAGGAGGAGACCCGGTACTCCGTGTCACTGATCGAGGCGGTGCGGGACGCCATCGGCCCGGACACCGAGCTGATGCTGGAGATGCACGGCCGCTTCAGTCCCTCGACAGCGGTACGGATCGCCCACGAGATGGCCCCGTTCCGGCCCGCCTGGCTGGAGGAGCCGGTGCCGCCGGAGAACCTCAAGGCGCTCGCCAAGGTGGCGGGCAAGGTCGACGTGCCGATCGCGACGGGTGAACGCATCCACGACCGCATCGAGTTCCGCGAACTCTTCGAGTCGCAGGCCGCCGACATCATCCAGCCGGACGTCGGTCACATCGGCGGCATCCTGGAGACCCGGAAGCTCGCCGCGACCGCCGAGACCCACTACACGCTGATCGCCCCGCACAACGTCGGCGGCTCGGTGCTGACGGCGGCCAGCCTCCAGGTCGCGGGCTGCACCCCCAACTTCAAGATCCTTGAGCACTTCAACGACTTCGCGGACGCCGACATCAAGAAGGTCGTACGGGGCGCCCCGCAGGTCGACCCCGAGACCGGCTGCTTCGAGCTGTCCGACGCCCCGGGTCTGGGCGTGGAACTCGACGTGGACGCCGCGGCCGAGTTCCCGCAGCAGCAGGCCCGGTTCGACCTGTGGGCCGACGGCTGGGAGAAGAGGCAGCCCAAGTGAGCGACGGACCCGCCCGCTCACGGGCGATCACGATCGACAGGCCGGGCGCGCACCGGCTGGCGGACGGACCGGTACCGGAGCCCGGCCCGGGAGAAGTCCGGGTGCGGGTGGCCGCGGCCGGGATCTGCATGAGCGACCGCGAGGTGTACGACGGCCATCGCGACCCGGGATACGTGCGCTACCCGGTGGTGCCCGGTCATGAGTGGTCGGGCACCGTCGAGGCCGTGGGCCCCGGCGTCGATCCCGCCCTGACCGGCCGGCGCACGGTCGCCGAGGGGTTCCGTTCCTGCGGGAGCTGCGAGCGGTGCCGCAGCGGGGAGACCTCGCTGTGCACGTCGGGGTACGACGAGACGGGCTTCACCCGGCCCGGGGCGTTCGCCGATCACGTCGTGGTGCCCGCACGGCTGCTGCACCCGCTTGCCGACGACGCGGACCTGCGCGCCGCCGCGCTGCTGGAGCCCGCCGCCGTGATCGCCGCGGCCGTGCGGGCCGGCGCGCCGGAACCGGGCGAGCGGATCGCCGTGGTGGGCGCGGGAACGCTCGGGCTGCTCGCGGTCCAGCTGCTGGCCGCGGTGTCGCCCGGGGAGCTGACCGCGATCGACCCGAGGGACGAACGGGCCCGCCAGGCGCTGCTCTTCGGGGCGAGCGAGGCGCTGGCACCCAAGGAGGCCGCCGAGGTGCACGGCCGGTACGACCTGGTGGTGGAGACGGCCGGGGCCGCGACCACCGCGGCCGATGCCTGCCTGCTCGCGCGGCGCGGCGGCCGGGTCGTGCTCACGGGGATGTTCGCGCCGGGGGCCGTCGGCATCGACCCGGTGCATCTGTCGCTGAGCCAGCTCACGGTGCGCAGCGTCTTCGGGGCATCCTCCGCGTCCTGGTCGTACGCGGTGCGGGCGTTCACCGCGGGGCTGCTCGATCCGGCGGCGCTGATCACGCACGAGTTCCCGCTGGAGCGGTTCGCGGAGGCCGTGGCGCTGGTCGGGGGCGGCGGCTCCGGGACGGGCAAGGTGCTGATTCGCCCCTAGTACGTGCGCACCCGCGGCCCGGAGCGCGGACGGCCGGACGCCCCGGCTCCCCGCCCCGCCCGCCGCCATCCCTCCCGAACCTCGTCCGACCCACCGAACACGAAAGGTCGCTCATGACCTCCGCATCCCCCGCCGCGTCCCGATCCTCCACCGGCGTCCGGCGCCCGGGTGAGCCCGCGCTCACCGCGCTCGGGCTCGGCGCTCCCACCCCGGACCCGGCCGACGCGTCCCGGCACACCTTTCCCGACGGCGGCACCTGGCGGACCGAGATCCCGTCCGTGGAGGGCCCCGAAGCGCTGTCCGTCGTACTGAAGGAGAGCGCGCGGCTCGATGTCCCCGTCCACCGGATCAGCCAGGGCAGCGGCGTCTGGATGCTCAGTGACACCGAGATCACCGACATGGTGGAGGGCTGTGCCGAGCGCGGCATCGAGCTCTGCCTGTTCACCGGTCCGCGCGGCAGCTGGGACACCGGGGCCTCGTTCCGCACCGACTCGGGCGGGGCCGGGCTGCGCGCCCGTGGCCACGACGCCCTGGCCGGCTGCGTCGAGGACGCCCTGCGGGCCTCCGCGCTGGGCGTGAAGTGCCTGCTGGTGGCGGACGAAGGTGTGCTCTGGACCCTGCACCGGCTGCGTGAGCAGGGCGTGCTGCCCGCCGACACGACGTTCAAGGTGTCGGCCCTGGTCGGCCCGGTGAACCCCGCCTCATTCGCCGTGTACGAACAGCTCGGGGCGGACTCGGTCAACATTCCGTCCGATCTGACGCTCGCTCACTTCACGGAGATCCGGCGGGCGTCGGCCGCTCCGATGGACCTGTACATCGAGGCCCCGGACGACCTCGGCGGATATGTGCGGATGTACGAGGCGGCCGAGCTGATCCGGCGCGGCGCCCCGCTCTACCTCAAGTTCGGCCTGTCCAAGGCACCTGGCATCTACCCGTACGGCGCCCATCTGCGCGATGTCACCCTGGAGACGGCGCGCGAGCGGGTCCGGCGCGGCCGGCTGGCCCTGGACCTGCTGGCCCGGCACAGCGCCGACGGGAACATGTCGCCGCTGGGCTCCCGACTGCCGGGCGCCCTGCGGCGGTTCCCGACGGGGTGATCCGCCGCTGGGCGGGGGCCGGGCCGGCGAAGCGGTGATCCGCCGCCGGGCGGACCCTCGGCCCGAACCCGCCCAGCGCCCTCCGGCGGCCCCTCAGCCCGCGAAGGCCGTACCGGGCATGCCCCGGCCCGCGTCCGGCAGGACCAGCAGCGACCCCGAGAGCGGGTGCGGTGCGTCGAGACCGGTGCGGGCGGTGGAGATGTAGAGGTCGCGCAGGTCGCGGCCGCCGAAGGCGCAGGCCGTGGGCCGTCGCACCGGCAGCTCGACGACGCGGTCCAGCCTGCCGTCGGGGGTGTAGCGGCGCAGCGCGGCACCGTCCCACAGGGCGACCCAGACAGCCCCCTCCGCGTCGACCGTCAGGCCGTCGGGATACCCCGCGCCCTCCTCGACAGTGGCGAACGGGCGGCGGCCGGTGACCTGTTCGCCGTCCACGTCGAAGACGTCGATCCGGCGGGTCGGCGTGTCAATGTAGTACATCAGCCGGCCGTCCGGGCTCCACCCGGTGCCGTTGCTGCAGGCCACCAGCGGCAGCACCCGGGTGGCCGTGCCGTCGGGGGCGATCCGCGTGAGGCTGCCACCGACCTGCGTTTCGTCGTAGCGCATGGTGCCCGCCCAGAGCGCCCCGTCCGGCGCCACCGCGGCGTCGTTGCCGCGCCGTCCCGGTTCGGCGTCGTGGACGAGCCAGCGGAAGGCGCCGTCCGCGTCGTAGAGCCCGATACCGTCGCGCAGGTTGACGACGAGGCCGCCACCGGCCCGGGGCTTGGCCGCGCCGACGTGCTGCTCGGTGGCCATGACGGTCCGCCGGCCGTCGGCCGGGTCGTAGGTGTGGATACGGGCGGAGAGGATGTCCACCCAGATCAGCCGCCCGGCGACCGGGTCCCAGGTCGGGCCCTCCCCGAGTGCGGCGTGCTCCCGTACGGCGACGTCGAGGCGCGGGCGGCTCACATCTCCCTCCGGTGGTGGCCGAGGCGGCCGGAGAGCGCGTCGGCGCCCTCGGCGGCGAGGGCGGCCAGTTCCGCCTCGCGCTCCTCGCTCCACCGGATCATGGGGACGGAGACGGAGAGCGCGGCGACGACCCGGCCCGACCGGTCCCGTACGGGCGCGGCGACGCAGCTCACGTCGGGGTTGGACTCCCGGTGTTCCACCGCGATGCCGCGTTCCCGCACGGAGGCGAGCGCCGCCCGCAGCTCTTTTTCGTCGGTGATGCTGTCGGGGGTCATCGCGGTCAGTTCGAGCCCGTCGAGACGGGCGTCGAGCTCCCGGCCGGGAAGGGCCGCGAGCAGCATCTTGCCGACCGACGTGCAGTGGGCGGGCAGTTTGCGGCCGGCCGCCGAAACCATCCGGACCGCGTGGGTGGAGTCCACCTTGGCGATGTAGATGACGTCGGTCCCCTCCAGGATCGCCACATGGACGGTCTCCCCACAGGTCTCCGCGACCTGCCGGGCCACCTGCTGGCCCTCGGCGGCGAGGTCGAGCTGCTCGGCGTACCGGCTGCCGAGCTGGTAGGTGCGGACGCCGAGGCGGTAGCGGCCGGGCTGGTCGGGGATCGTGACCAGGTACGAACGAGCGGCGAGCGTGGTCAGCAGCTCATGGACGGTGGTGCGCGGGAGCTGGAGCTTGCGGGTCACCTCGGGCGCGGAGAGCGTACCGTCGCCGTGGAGGAAGAGTTCGAGTACGTCCAGCGCCCGGGTCACCGCAGGGACGAGTCGCCCCATGGTCTGCACCACCCTCTCGTGTTCGACATTCCGGCCAGTGACCGGCATCACGAACACAGGCTAAGCGTGGCGCACTTGCGGGGGCAATGACGAGGTGATGTCCGGCACCCGACGCCCGGACAGATATGTCGTGCTTGCCCCGGTATCTGCCTGGATGGCAGGTGGGTGGCATCACCCGACGCCCTCTTCGCGGGACCTCGCGCGCACGGTCCGGGCGCGCCTGCCGGTTCGGCGGGGGCGAGCAGGGTATTCGCTGTTCCATGTCTTCTCCGAGCATCCCCTCACATCTGCCGCGACCCGCCGGGTTGCGGGGCGTTCTGCACCGAAGCGACCTGGCCGTGTTCCAGAACCTGGCCCAGCGGCACTGGCCGGCCGCCGGGCCCGTGCTGCCTCGGCTCAGCCGCAGCGCCAATCACGGGCTGCTGTGGTTCGGCGCGGCGGCGGGCATCGCCGCCTTCGGCGGCAGCGCCCGGGCCCGGCGGGCCGCGCTGCGCGGGATCGCGTCGCTTGCGGTGGCCTCGGCGGCGATCAACACGGTCGGCAAGGGGGCGGTCCGCCGCGAGCGGCCGATACTGGACGCCGTTCCGGTGATACGGCAGCTGAAGCGACAGCCGGTCACCACGTCCTTCCCTTCGGGGCACGCCGCTTCGGCCGCCGCGTTCGCCACCGGGGTGGCACTCGAATCGAAGGGCTGGGGGGCGGTCGTCGCGCCGGTCGCCCTGTCGGTGGCCGCCTCCCGCGTCTACACCGGAGTCCACTACCCGAGCGATGTGCTGGCCGGTGCCGCGCTCGGCATAGGTGCGGCGTTCGCCCTGCGCGGCATCGTGCCGACCCGGGGGCAGCTGCCCGCGCCGGGCCGGCCGCCCGCCGACGCGCCCGCCCTGCCGGACGGCCAGGACCTGGTCGTCGTCGTCAACCAGGAGTCGGGGACGGCGACGGCCACCGCGTCGCTCGTCCGGGACGCCCTGCCGAACGCCGAAGTGGTGGAGTGCCCCCCGACGGAGCTCTCGGCCGAGCTGGAGAAGGCGGCGGGCCGCGGCCGGGCGCTGGGGGTGTGCGGAGGTGACGGCACGGTCAACCAGGCGGCGGCGGTGGCCGCCGTGCACGGCCTGCCGCTCGCCGTGTTCCCCGGCGGGACGCTGAACCACTTCGCGTACGACCTGGGCATCGAGACCGTGGCCGACGCCTGCGCCGCACTCGGCGCGGGCAGCGCCGTACGGGTGGACCTGGGCCGCTTCCGGCCCGGACCGGACGGCCCCGGGGGTGCCCACGGCTACTTCCTCAACGCCTTCAGCCTGGGCGTCTATCCGGAGCTGGTGCGGACCCGCGAGCGCTGGGCCCCGCGGATCGGCGGCTGGCCTGCCGGCGTCCTCGCGGCCTTCGAGGTGCTGCGCGGCGAGCGTCCGCTGGAGGCCGAACTGCAGGGCCGCAGAAGGCCCCTGTGGCTGCTGTTCGTCGGCAACGGACTGTTCCAGCGGGTCGGCCCGGCGCCCGGCCGGCGGCACAATCTCGCGGACGGCCTGCTGGACGTGCGGGTCGTGCACGGAGGCCGGACGCCCGCCCTCAGGCTGCTGGCGGCCGCCGTCGCCGGCCCCCTGACCCGCTCCCCCATTCACGCCGCCGTCCGGCGCCAACGCATCCGTATCTCCGGCCTGAAGCCCGGCACCCCATACGCATACGACGGCGAAGTGGCGCACAGCCAGAGCGACTTGATGATCGACAAGCTGCCGGAGGCGCTGACGGTCTACTGCCCGAGACCGGTGTGAGTCCAGCCGGATCCGGGTGAGCGAAGGGCGGCCGACGCCGAGTCGGCCGCCCTTTCGCATGAGCTCGCACCACACCACGCATGTCCGTATCGCGAGATGCCTATCTCACTATGCGGCGAGAGGGCATACGGTATCCGTACCGATCAGCGCTTTGCGGCCCGCGTTTCGCGGTTCGCGTTCGAGAGAGGATGCACGGTCATGCCGAAGGAGACCGCCGTCTACACCCACGGCCACCACGAGTCGGTGCTGCGCTCGCACCGCTGGCGCACCGCCGCCAACTCCGCGGCCTACCTCGTCGGTGAACTCCGTTCCGGCATGAGCGTGCTGGACGTCGGGTGCGGGCCCGGCACCATCACCGCGGACCTGGCCGCGCTCGTCGCCCCGGGCCGCGTGACGGCTGTCGACACCACCCAGGAGATCCTCGGCCAGGCGGCCGATGCCGCGTCCGAACGAGGACTGGACAACGTCGAGTTCGCCGTCGCCGACGTCCACGCCCTGGATTTCCCCGACGATTCGTTCGACGTGGTCCACGCCCACCAGGTGCTCCAGCACGTCGGAGACCCGGTGCAGGCGCTGCGCGAGATGCGGCGGGTCTGCCGTCCCGGCGGTATCGTCGCGGCCCGCGACAGCGATTACGCGGCCATGAGCTGGTTCCCCCAGTCGCCGGTCATGGACGCCTGGCAGCAGCTGTACGGCCGGGTTGCGCGGGCCAACGGGGGCGAGCCGGACGCGGGCCGCCGGCTGCTCTCCTGGGCGCGCGAGGCGGGCTTCACCGACATCACCCCGACCGCCGCCTCCTGGTGCTTCGCCACCCCGGAGAACCGGGCCTGGTGGAGCGGTCTGTGGGCGGACCGCACCGTCGGCTCGGTCTACGCGGAGCTGGCGGTCGAGGGCGGCCACACGACGACCGAGGAGCTCACCGCGATCGCCGAGGCCTGGCGCACCTGGGGCGAACAGGGCGACGGCTGGTTCATGGTTCCGCACGGCGAGATCCTCTGCCGGGCCTGATCCCACCGCCCCGGGGGCCGGCCGGAAACGCCGGGTCCCGGGGCATCCCGCCCACTCCGCCGAATCGATCACACACCGCTGACCGGCCAACTACCCTGTTCGGCATGGAAATCCTGGGAACCACGCTGCGCATCTGCGTCGACGACCTGGAGGCCGCGGTGGCCTTCTACGAGGACCTCACGGCGAGTTCGGCACTGCGCTTCGAGCGCGGCGGAGTGTCCGTCGCCGCCATCAGCTGCTTTCTGCTGATGAGCGGGCCCGAGTCCGAGCTGGAGATCCTGCGCAAGGTGACCGCGACGATCGCGGTGAAGGACGTCGACGAGGCCCACACCTCCCTGACCCGGGTCGGCGCCCACGTCATCGCGGGGCCGGTGCCCACCCCGGCCGGCCGCAACCTGATCGCGATGCACCCGGACGGCTCGGTCTTCGAGTACGTCGACCGCAACCGGGCCGTCTGAGCCGTCCGTTCCCCGCGCCCTCCGCCGTCATCCCCGAGGCCGCATCCGGTAGTTGTACACATCCGGCAGCGGCTCGCCCGTGAGTTCGGCGAGTTCGGCCCACACCTCGTCCAGGATCTCCGCGCCCTCGCGCAGATCGGCGACCTCGAAGCCCTCGTCGAACAGGGCGCGGGCGGCCGGCCGGTCGCCCTCCGCCAGCAGGAGGCGCGCCTCCAGAAGACGGAAGCGGCCCCGGGGGCGGATTGCCGGAAGCAGGCCGGTCCAGACCGCGCGGGCCTCGGCGGTGCGGTCCGCAGCCAGCAGGGCCTCGATCGCCTCCCGGCCGAGGGCCGCCGTGGCCGCGGTCCAGGCCTCGCCGTCGTCGCGGCGCTCCGCGCACAGGTCGTCGAACGCCTCCGTGTAGTGGTCGGCCGCCCGGTCCCGCTGACCGCTCTCCTGGGCGGCGACGGCGAGACAGCGGAGCAGCGGCCAGCGCGACGGGGCGAGGGCAAGGCCGCGCTCCCAGCTGCGGACCGCCTGGGCCCGGTCGTCGGCATGCCACTGGGCGACGCCGAGGTGGTACTCGGTGAGAGGTTCGGCGGAGGCCGTCTCCAGCATGTCGCGCCAGTGCGGGGAGACGAGGCTGGGCCCGGGCGGGGCCACACGCCGGGGTTCGGGGAACGAGCCCTGTTCCAGCAGCTCCAGCCAGGGCGCCTGCTGTTCGCCGAGTGCGGACTCCGCGAACGGGGTGCCGGGCAGCGTGTACCCGGCACGCCGCACTTCGAGGGCTCCCCATCCCGAGCCGGTGGCGAGGATCTCGCCCGGCTCCGTGTCGGCGCAGCGGCGCCATGCCTCGTACGCGGCGTCCACGTCGGCGCGCGGCAGCGCAGCGGCGAGCCGCTGCTCGGTCTCGGCACGGGCTGCCGCCCAGTCGTCGCCGTGCACGGTGGCGGGGTCCGCGGTGAGCGGTCCGTAGGACTCCAGCCAGCTGAACTCGCCGCCGGGCTCCAGCGGCACATGCTCCAACTGGGTGCGGGCGAGCCCGGCCTGGATCTCGGCGTAGCCGGTGGTGCCGGGCTCGGTGAGCCATTCCTGCCAGCGGCGGCCGCCCGGCCCGCTGCCCCAGAGGAAGAGCTTTCGGCCGCGCAGCAGGTCGGTGGAGGTCTGGACGAGTCCGTTGCCGTGCTCGTCGAGGGAGGCGATCCAGCGGCGGGCGCCGTCGGGTACCTCGTAGAAGTAGTCGGCGGGGAAGTCGCTGCGCAGCGGATACGTCCGGTCGACGCCGCCGGTCTCGGGCATCGGGACCCGGGTCAGGGTCCGTTCGTAGCCGAAGTGCCAGGCCTCGTCGGCGGGCGCCAGCACCCGGGTGCGTTCGCCTTCCGGGACGGCGATGTTGGACCACCAGTAGACGGGTGCGGGGTGTTCGTGCGGGTTGCGTATCCGTACGCCGACATGGAGGAAGTCGGAGTCCTCCGGCAGCCACAGATCGACCTGGAACGGCAGGTCGCGCAGCCGTTCCCACTCCCAGAGCCGGACCATCTCGCCGCCGTCGGGCGCCGGTACTCGGGCCGCGTGCACCGGGGCGCAGGACAGGGTGGTGTGGCCCGTCGCGCCGATGTTCCATTCGATGCCGCCGGAGAACCAGGCGCCGTTGAGCGCGAAGTCGGCTGGCTGCAGCACGGGGTTGGTGTAGACGAGGTCGCGGCCGGTCGGCTTGTGGAAGAGGGAGTGGATGCGACCGCCGAGTCCGGGGAGCACGGTGGCACGCAGCCGGTCGTTCTCGATGACGATCGCGTCGAGGTCCGTGGAGGTGCGCTCGCGACCGTAGCCGTCGAGGATCCGTACGGGAAGGACGGTGGCGAGGGGTTCATGGCCGATCTGACGGGCCATGTCGCGGGGCAGTCCCGCCCGGTCCCGGTCGTCGACGACATGCATCTCGTCGAGGGGCCGCAGGGCGGGCAGCGGGTTCTCCGGCCCCGTCGCCGCTGCGGGCAGGGTCAGTACGGTGCGTCGTACGGTGGTGGCCAAGGCAACCTCGCTCCCTCGCGCGGGCCGCCGCAGGTCCGGGCGCCCCCCGATGACCATGGAACACGCTGGAAGCCGCCCGGACCAGGGGATCGGCCGTCAGACTTCGGCAAAAGCCGCGACCACCAGGTCGGTGAGCAGCGCACCTGCCGTCCCGTCCGGGTCGAGATCGGGGTCGTAGACCGTGACGTTGAGGCCGACGCAGCGGGGCGAGCGGACCAGTGTCCGCAGCAGGGGGCCCAGCTCACCGGGGAGCAGTCCGCCGTCGTCGGGGCTGTCGACGGCGGGCATGACCGACGGGTCGAGCACGTCGGCGTCCAGATGCACCCAGAAGCCGTCGACGGCCGGGCCCTCCAGGCTCCGCACGATCCCGCCCGCCACGTCTGCGGCACCCTGCTCGCGGATCTCCCCGACGGTTGCCACCGGAATCTTCAACTCGGCGAGCTCGGCGCGGTCCTCGTCGTAGTCACGGATGCCGAGGACCCGCACGTCCTCGTCCCTGAGGTAGGGCCGCAGCCCCTCCAGGCCGGCGAGGTCGTCCTGCCCCCGGCCGGTGGCGATGGCCAGCTCCTCACCGGCCGCGGCGCCGATCCCGCCGCCGTTGCCCGCATGGCGGAAGTCCGCGGACCCGTCGACCGACACCAGTCCGTACCGGCCGATCCGGCGCAGGGCGAGCGAGGCGCCGAGCTGGATGGAGCAGTCACCGCCCAGGACAAGGGGGAAGGCACCGGCGCGCACGTGCTGCTCGACACGGTCGGCGAGGGTGCGGGTGTACCGGGCGATCGCGGCGGCGTTGAAGACCCCGTCCCCTTCCTGCCACGCACCGCGGTCGTAGCGCGGCGGCACGACGACCCCGCCCTCGGACGCACCGATCCGCTGCACGATCCGCTGCTCCCGCAGTGCGCCGGCGAGCTTGTAGCAGCCCGGTACGGTACCGGGGGCCGGCGGACGGAGTCCCAGGTTGGAGGGGGCGTCGAGCACCACAATATTCCGCATGCGCCCCATCCTGCGCGCCGTAGGCTGGCTCCTCAATCGGATTGCGGAATGCGACAGGAACGGCGGGACACGATGAGCACGCAGCACACGTACCGAGTGATCGTGCGCGGCACGTGGCAGGGGCTCACGGACCAGGCCCGCGAGCGGCTGCTCGCCGAGGTGGAGGAGCACGGTCTGGCCGCGATGCAGTTCAGCGAGGAGGGGTCGCTGACCTACGACCGCGTGCTCAAGCACTTCAGCTTCCGGTACGTGGTGGTATCGGACGCCGAGGACGGCGAGGAGATGGCGTCCGCGATCGCCGAGGACCGGGCGGAGACAGCGTTGCGGAAGGCCGGCTACGGGCACGGTGAACTGCGTTCCACCGCGACGGACATGGACACCATGAAGATCAACTTCAAGGGACGGCGGGGGCCGGGGGCCGGGTGACGGCGGGGCGGCGACGGCACCCCTGACCAGGAGACTCTTCAGATTCAGCTCTGTCACGGACTTACCGGTTTGCATGCCGGATCGTCCTGCGAAAATCCCTCTGACAGGGCTGAAAGTCCCTGAAAAGTCCCTGGCTCAGCCCGCTTCCGGGTGTCGCAGTACCTCGGATTCCGGAGCCTCCCGCACACTCACGACGGAGACGAGGCAAGCTCGGACCGCCTGTCCGGCGGGCCGCCGACGTGCTGCCGCGCATCGGGACGGGGACGGGGCAGCTTCAAGAACGGGCACTCCGCTTCCAGGACCGCCGCGTCGCCGACCTTGAAGCCCAGATCGTCGGCTCAACGGCGCGTTGGAACCGGCCCGATCAGGAGGTTGCCCACCGTGGGGTCGAGATCGACCCGGACGTTGTCCCCGTCGCGGATGCTGCCATCAAGAATCGCCTGGGCGATCCGGTCGCTGACTGATCGTTGGATGAGCCGGAGCAGTGGACGAGCGCCGTAACCCGGGTCATGGCCCTCGGCCGCCAGCCAGCGCAGAGCGTCGGCGGTCACGTCCAGCGTGAGACCGCGGTCCGCGAGCCGCCGGGCGAGACGGTCGAGTTGCAGCCTGGCTACCCCTTCCAGCTCTTGGAGCTGAAGGGGGTGGAAGACCAGCAGTTCGTCGAGGCGGTTGAGGAACTCAGGCCGGAAGAAGCCTTGTACTTCGTCCAGGACTATCTCCCGTTTCTCCTCCTCGGTCAGCAGCGGGTCGACAGCGGAGGCGGAGCCGAGGTTGGAGGTGAGAGTGAGGATGGTGTTGCGGAAGTCCACCGTTCGCCCCTGGCCGTCCGTCAAGCGCCCTTCGTCGAGCACTTGCAGCAGCACGTGGAAGACCTCGGGATGGGCCTTCTCCACCTCGTCGAGGAGAACGACGGTGTACGGGCGGCGGCGTACGGCTTCCGTCAGTTGGCCGCCGCGCTGGTAGCCGACGTAGCCGGGCGGCGCTCCCAGCAGGCGGGCGATGCTGTGCTGCTCGCCGTACTCGCTCATGTCGATGCGGACCATGGCCCGCTCGTCGTCGAAGAGGAAGTCGGCGAGAGCCTTGGCCAGTTCCGTCTTTCCGACGCCGCTGGGGCCGAGGAAGAGGAACGATCCGGTCGGACGGCCCGGGTCGGCGATCCCGGCCCGAGTGCGCTGCACCGCGCGGGACACGGCTCGTACCGCCTCTTCCTGTCCGATCAGCCGCTTGCCGAGCTCCTCCTCCATTCGCAGCAGCCGCCCGCGCTCTCCGTCCAGCAGGCGGCCCACGGGAATACCGGTCCAGGAAGCGACCACGCCCGCGATCTCGTCCCGGCCGACATTGTCCTTGAGCATGGAATACGCCGTGCTCTGCTCCTCGTCGACCGCAGCCTCCAGCTCCTGCTCCACGGCCGGGATCGCGCCGTACAGCAGTTTGGAGGCGGTGTCGAGGTCGCCGTTGCGCTGAGCGCGTTCGGCCTGGCCGCGCAGCTCGTCGAGCTTCTCCTTCAGCTGACCGACACGGTTGAGGAACTGCATCTCCTTCTCCCAGCGAGCGGTCAGGCCGCGCAGTTCCTCTTCCTTGTCGGCCCGCAGGCGCCGCAGATCATCAAGCGCTTGCCGATCCGACTCGCGCGACAGCGCCAACTCCTCCATCTGCAACCTGTCGAACGTCCTTCTCAGCTGGTCGATCTCCACGGGTGAGGTGTCGATCTCCGTGCGGAGGCGGGCGGCGGCCTGATCCAGGAGGTCGACGGCCTTGTCGGGAAGGAAACGGTTAGGGATGTAGCGGTCTGAGAGCTCTGCGGCCGCAACCAGAGCGGCGTCCGCGATCAGCACCCTGTGGTGCGCCTCATAGCGGCTCTTGAGCCCGCGCAGGATGGCGACCGTATCCACGACGGATGGCTCCGCCACAGCAACCCGCTGGAAGCGCCGTTCCAACGCCGGGTCCTGCTCGATTTTTTCGCGGTATTCGTCCGGCGTCGTCGCTCCGATCATGCGGAGAGCGCCGCGGGCCAGCAAGGGTTTGAGCATGTTTGCCGCGTCCAGGGCAGAGCCGCTGCCGGACTTGGCGCCGACGATCGTGTGCAACTCGTCTATGAAGCCGATGATCCGGCCGTCGCTCGACTCGATTTCCGCGAGGACGGATTTCAATCGCTCTTCGAACTCCCCTCGGGCTCTCGCACCCGCCACCATCGCGGCGAGGTCGAGTGCGACAAGACGCCGCCCCCTGAGCGGTTCGGGGACGTCCCCCATCACGATCCGCTCTGCCAGCCCCTCAACGAGGGCCGTCTTGCCGACGCCCGGTTCGCCGATGAGTACCGGGGTGTTCTTGGTGCGGCGCGAGAGTACTTCGATGATCTGCCGGATCTCCTGGTCCCGACCGATGACCGGGTCGAGCTTGCCGCGACGGGCAGCATCGGTGAGGTCCGTGCCGAACCTGCTCAGAGCAGTGTCCGAAGTCGCCTGCTCAGGCTCTTGCGAGGAGGAACCCCTTTGCTCGGAGCCGAAGATGCTGTCCAGTGACTCGGAGTTCACTCCATGAGACTCGAGCAGCTCCCCAGCCCGGCCGTCCGTCGCAGCAATGCCGATGAGCAGGTGCTCAGTGGAGAGCAGGTCGTCCCCGAGCTCCTCCGCGTGCCGAGTGGCATGCGCTATGGCGGCCAGCAGCGAACGTCCGGGCTGCGGTGGGCTGACGGTGTGGCCGCTCACGGTGGGGAGTTCGTCCAGCAGCCGCTCGGCCTCGGCTTTCAGGAGTGAGACATCAGCCTGTTGGACCGTCACCAGTCGTACAGGCACGTCCTGTTGCTGTTCCAGCAGGGCCAACAGCAGATGCAGAGGATCGAGGTCGGGGTGCCCTGCGTACACTGCCCGCTGGACCGCGTCGTTCAGCGCGTCGCGAGCCTGGTTGGTCAGCTGTAGATCCACTCGTCCCATGCACCCCCCGGCCCCGACTACTCGTCATCGTCGTGGCCCTCTTCCTCGTCGTGGTCCTGCACGTCGTCCCATTCATCGCCGACGTCTGCATCATCTTGGTCCCGGCTGGTGTCCCCGTCGAGACGGAGGAAGCTTTCGTCGATCAGCCTCTGGACGGATGCCGCGAACTCCTCGTTGCCCGGAGTGAGCCAGGCGATGCTCCGCAGGGCACGTGCCTTGCGGTCTGCCGCTGCCGCGATGTCGGCGTTCCCCGTAGCTCGCGCTTGCTGACCCAGGGAGGTCAGCCAATTTTGGGGGTCTCCTGTTTCCCCGACCGCATGCAGGACCGGGTCGAGCAACAGGTCCGGGTGGCCGATCACTCCGTGCCGCAGAGTGTTCGCGAGCAGCGGTTCGCTGTCCCCGGCCCGCAGCAGCTTCCGGATACCGCTCAGCCGTTGTCGGTCGGACTCCCCGGTGAGAACGCGGTGAAGGAATCCTGGTGCTTCGCGGTCCACGATGGCCAGGAGGCGCGCAGTCACCACGTGCGGATGCATGCTGCCCCAGCGCGCCAGATCGCTGGGGGGATAGAAGTCAGCCAGCACCCGTTCCAGGCGCGGGCACTCGTCGCCGTCGCGCACGGGGAGGGGGTAGCGCAACAGGCGCGCGAGCGTGGATACGGCCTCGGTTCCGGTCGTCGGCGAGAGCAGTGCCTGTACGGCTACTGCCTGCCGCATCCGTGCGGGCGAGATGTGCAGCTCGGCCTCGTCCAAGGCTGCCTTCCAGTACTTCCATTCGTGCCAGATGACCACGTCTTCCGGCGTCTCGCTGACCGGCACCGTGTTCCCGCGTGCGTCGAGCGACCGGAGCAGCGCCCCGAGTACGTTCACATGCAGTTCCAGATAGGTGCGGCATGGACGCGGCCGGGCTGCCAGCGCCGCCAGGGCTTCAACCTTCAGGGTCGGCGGTGTGTAGCGGCGGGACGGCCCTGCCGGGAGGGATGCCAGGTGTTCGGCCAGGGGGCCGGCGACGCTTTCGTACCGCTCCTCGAGCCCATGGGAATCCGATCCCAGTGGCTCGGTGAGCTCCAAGGGGCGTCGCGCGCATATCCCGACGCGGGCCAGGTCGATGTCCGAACGCAGTTGCTCCCACCAAGCACCGGCCGATCGGGCAAGGAGCAGGATGCGTACCTGCGGGTCGCCGTGGTGTGCGAGGAAGGTGCGCAGCAGGCCGTGCACCTGTTCCTGGCGGGCCTCCGCGTAGTCGACGACGATCAGGGTGGGGAACGCCCCGGTGAAGAATTTCCGGTGCTCTTCGGGGTCTTGCGGGCCATGCTCGGCGAGGAACCCGGTGATCCACCCTGGCTGGGACCACGGGCCCTCCCCGGTGCGCATGCTGCCCAGCACGCGGATCAGCTCGACCGCCAGCCGGGTCTTCCCCCATCCCCCGGGGCCAGTGACCAGCTGTACCGGCTGCGCCCGAGACTCCGGGTCCAGACACCAAGCAAGCAGCTCCGAGAGTTCCGCGTCGCGGCCGTGGAACGGCGTGAGCGCCTGCCTCGCGTCCAGCAGATAGGAAGGCGACCTGGGAGGGTGTGGTGGGCGCTCGTAGAGCGACTGCAGCTCCACGGACTCCGACGTTGGTACCGGACGGCCCGCCGCATCGGCCAAGAGGTCCCGGAACCCGGGGACTTCGAGGAGTCGCCAGACCGGCAGGGCCTGCAGCCTGGTGCTGCTCCATCGACGGGGCGCCCGGGTCACCAACCCGGCGACCACATCTCCGCAAAAGACAGCTGAGCCGGACAGTCCGCGCCAGCGCCCGAGACCGCGACCGCCCACCTGCGGCGGAACACGGTCCAGTTCGATCTCGTAATGCCCGTCGAATACGCCCGTATTCGGATTTATCCGACCTGCCAGCCCTTGTGTGTCCCGCGCCGAGTCGCCATTCTCGTCGTCCGCCCGGACAAAGCCCACCACCGAACAGTGCGCCGGCACCGCGGAGTCCTGGCCTGTGAGCCTGCCCCAGCGCGTATGCCGCAAGTCCGCCGGCAACGCACCGTCGTAACGCAGCAAAGCCGCGTCCAACTCCGCCGAAACCCATACAGGTTCGGCCGACGTCCCTGGAGAATCCGCCGGGGCCATCGGACGGATCGTGCACCCCGCAGCACCCCCGATCACGTGTGCCGCGGTCAGCACCAGACCGGGCGCCACGATGTAACCCGATCCGCCTCGCCCACCGGAAGACGACCATCCCGCGGCGCCAACCTCAACCACGCGGGCCCTGGCGAACACGCCCCCGCCCCTTTATCCGTCCCGGCCCGTGCTGCCCGGGGACGGCCGGGGCGGCAGGACGGCACCGCCGTCATCCGAGATGAGTTCCCCGTTGGCGACGTTCAGAACCACTTTGACGCGGTTGGACTCCGCGTGCGCGCGGTCGTGCGCAGCGTTCGCGGAGACGACCATCGCCTTTACTCCGCCGTCGCCCCGCGTCGAGCGGCGCAGTTCGACGCTGAACTCCAACTCCACCTGCTCAACGGTGAACCGCAGACCGCCCGCTGCGTTGCCTGCGCGTTGCGCGTCGGCCAGACCCGCGCGCACGGCCTCGATCGCCTGGGACAACTCTGTTCTGGACCCGTCCACCGTCTCCCCCACGAGAGTCACCGCAGCCAGCTGTGGAATCTACCGCATGCCGATGATCCCCACTGCCGGGGCCACCGCACTCACGCCGGCCAGAAAGGGCGAACTTCCTCAGCAGCCTTCCGCCCATCCCTGCCTGAGCGAGGAGCAGTTGCGAGGAGCGGTTCGCACCCCCAGGAGGCGTAGCCGCAGGTTTCCGGTCCACGGACCCGCCTGTCGCATCGAGCTTCTGCCTTGGATTCGAAGGCGAGGACGCCCCCTCGAGGGGTCAGGCGACCACCTTGACCGGCCTCTGTACGTAATGTTCACAGGCGCACGCCATGTACGGCGTGTGATTACGCGAGTCAGAGAGTCACAATTCCTTGCACTCGAAGGCCAGCACGCTCAGAGGCCAGCGAATATGCGGCTGTGACGGTAGCAACACTGAGGAATCAAAAAAAACTTTCCGGAAGGGGTTGTATCCGCCGACGAGGTTTGAGTTCATAGGCGAGCGCCCATCAAAAAGGGCCCCCAGCCGACTACTTGGCGGTGGCGGCTGAGGACCCGAGGCGCTGTGCCCTTCGGGGGTATCCGAGAGAGGAACAGTCCTTTGCCACGCAAGCGTAAGACAGCCATGCCCCAACGCAACAGCTCCAGACAGGAGCTGATCTCGTTGGTTCCGGTGATCGCGGTGTCGTCGGCCGGCGCCGCACTCGTCATCACCAGCTCAGCTACGACGACCGAAGCAGCCGGCTTCGCTGTCGCGATCCTTGCCGCCATCGGTTGGGGGTCTCACCGAAGGCGGTGAGGAACCGCTTCCTCTCACGTGCGCCCCAGGACCCATCCGGCTCGTGGGGCGCACTTGTGGGGCACCCTTGTGGGGCGCTTTGCGGAGCGTCGCTCACCCGCAGCGAAGCGACTTCACCGGCGGCCTCGAACCGCGCCGGGTTTCGGTCGTCCGGGGCGCACGGCGGACGAGCGCCGGACGCCCTGAGCCAGGACCCGCGGCGCGGGCCGGCGAAGAGTCGCACGAGGCCGCACCGAGCTGTCAGACCGGGTCCTCGTCCGTCAGCGAGGGCATCGCATGTGGACGCAGGACCATGAGCGGGCCTTCCAGGGTCGCCACCATGGCAAAAGGAAACCGGTCGAGCTCAAGACAGAGTGCGATGTCGTCGGGGTGGACTCCTTGACGGACACCCTCCGCCAGCTCGGTGGCGGCGCGTGACTCGGCAGCGCGGCGGAGGAACTCAGCAGCGTCCGTCCCGGCCCCGGTGACTCGCCGTGCGATGTACTGAGCGCACGCCAGGTCTTCATCGGCCTGCCCGTCCTCGCCG
Source organism: Streptomyces sp. NPDC087901 (assembly GCF_044742205.1). NCBI lineage: Bacteria > Bacillati > Actinomycetota > Actinomycetes > Kitasatosporales > Streptomycetaceae > Streptomyces > Streptomyces sp. NPDC087901. Next base: position 468,316 of record NZ_JBIUUC010000002.1, on the reverse strand, counting down.
GTGACGACGAACGTGACGCTGCCGCTCTCGCGTGTCCGCAAGAGCTGGGCCGTCGCCTCCGCCACCACGAAGGAGGCGCACAACACCAGTTGCGCCTCCTTGACCGCAAGGGCGCCGACCGTACCCGCCGTGGTCTTCTGCACGACGGTCCGACCGGAGAGGTCGAGAGAGCGCAGCGTGCCCGGCGAGTTGACGGTGTCGAACCCGGGCGCGGGCGGACCGTCTTTGAGCGCCACCCAGTCGGGGTGGCGCTCCTTGAGTGCCAACGCGTCGTCCAGTGACTCGGCAAGAACGATCTCTTCCGCCCCCTGGCCGAACGCCCAGGCGGCAACGGTGAAGGCACGCATGACGTCGACCACGACCGCCACCCTCGGGACTTCGGCCAGATCGGCGATGCCAAGGAATTCAGTATCCATGCGCTCATGATCACGCATGCCCGAGCCGAGGTGCCCGGTGAGTCATGCGCAGCACATCGGCGGTCCAGGAGCGCAGCGCCTCATACCGTCAGTGGGCAGGGGAACTCTCAGGCCGGGTACGGACCTTGGAGACCGCGGAAGAACCCGGCGCTATGGTGGGCCGATGGCGTCGATCAGGCAGTTCCAGGTCACCTTCGACTGCGCGGAACCTGAGCGCGTCGCTCGCTTCTGGTGCGAGGTGCTGGGCTACGTCGTACCCCCGCCGCCGGAGGGCTTTGCCACGTGGGAATCGTTCAATCGCTCACTGGCGCCCGAGGATCAGGGGGCGGAGTTCACCTGCAGTGATCCCTCAGGTGTGGGGCCGCGCCTGTACTTCCAGCGCGTCCCCGAAGGCAAGGTCGTCAAGAATCGGCTGCACCTTGACGTGCGGGTCGCCACCGGGCTCGTCGGTGAAGAGCGCCTGGCCGCGCTCGAGGCCGAATGTGCACGGCTGATCCCCCTCGGCGCGGTGCGCGTGCGACTCCTGCCCGCCGATGACGACAACGAGTCGTGCCTCGTGATGCAGGACATCGAGGGCAACGAGTTCTGTCTCGACTGAGAGCCGGCGACATGCCGGGTGCAGGTCCGGAATCCGAAGGGACCGATCCGCGCGGTTCCTCTCCGACGGCGACCACATCACCGTACGGATACAGGTGAATTCCGGCCCGGGAGGTGCGGCCTTCACCAGCCGACCAGGTCCATGGAACCTCGGCCGAGCCATTCCTCGAACGAGACAGGCCGGCCGTCCAGGTGCAGTGGGAGGATCCGGTCGCAGGTGGCCCGGCCGTCGAACCACAGTGAGCCGCGGAAAGGGCCGGTGACGACGAGCAGCGTCGCGAAGCCGCAGCCGTTGTCCTGGATGTACACGGCGCCGGACGTCTTGCGCTCCTGGAACACCTCGTACTCGGCGTCCCAGTGTTGCCATGCTGTCCGGTAGGCGTTCCCGTCCGGGTAGCCGTCCGTCAGCGGCTCGCGCCCGTTCAGCTCCTCCTCTGCGGCACTGTAGGAGTCGGGATGCGGAAAGGCAGTAGTGAGCAGGTCGTAGTTGGTGTCCGTGTCCCCCTGCCAGCCCCAGCCCGCCGCGGATCGGCGCAGACGGTTCATCGCACTGCCCGCACCGTCCACGCCGCCCGCGCTCCGACTGAGCAAGTACGTGCGGTACTGGTCCGGGAACGCGATGCCCAGTTCCGCCTCCGCTTCGCAGATCTCCGTCTCGGACAGAGGCGGCGCCGGGCAGGCGCCCGGCCTCGCGGGGGAACCGGGCTGGTCGGAGCGTCGCCCCCGGACCGTGCGTCGGGCTTCCGCCATCCAATCGGTGGTCATAAGGGAAGCGTAGTCGCGAGCGATCCGCCGGAACTCCGTCGTGGCGAGGGAGCGTCCCGCAAGGACCTCGGGGGCCGACACCACCCGGACGGCGGCTCCGGCGCGCCGGACCCGCCGCTCAGGCCCGCAGATGTCCCAGCACCGAGCGCATCGCGCGGCGGACGGCCTCACGTGACTCGTCCGTCGGGTCGAGGGTCTCGAAGGCGTGGCGGCCGTTCGGTACGTCGACCACCTCGACGTTCGCCCCGCACCTTTCGGACGCCGCGAGGAACTCCTCTACGGTGACGGCGATTTCGGGCATCTCGCGCCCCGCCCGGGTGAGCACGAAGGGCAGGGTGCCCGCGCCCGGCAACGCTTCCACCGGGTGGAAGCGGCTGTCGACCGGCCCCCAGCCGGGCACCGGAACCAGGATCGGGTAGGAGGCGGCCAGACAGCGCAGCCAGGCCGGCGGTTTCCGCAGCCAGTCCGCCGCGAGCAGGCCGCCTCCCGAGAGGAACCACAGCGCGATCCGGTCCGCGTCCACCCGTGGGTCGGCCCGGACCATCTCCACCGCGGCTGCCACGTCCGCGGCGGCACGCGGGTAGTCAGCCATGTCGTGCAGGCGATGATCGAGGGTCACGCCGACCACCCCCTCCGCGGCCGCCAGGCGGGCGTATCCCTTGAGGGCCGGCCAGTCCCGTGGGGTCGGCCGGACCCCGGCGGGCACCGGACCGCCGTGCACGAACACCACGGCCGGCCGGGGGCCCTCAGTGTCCGGGACGTACAGATCGACGTTGCCGATCCGATCCCGCGGGCATTCCGGCACGTCCAGCAGGAACGGACGCAGGTGCGCGGGCGGCTCCGCCGAGCCGGGCGGAACCAGTCGGTGTCCCTCGCCTGCGGCGGCCCGCACCAGAACCTCGGCCAGCTCGGCCGGCACGGACAGCATCGGCCAGTGCCCGGTGGGAAGTTCGAAGAACGACACCTGGGGGCCGGCCAGGGCCAGGAAGACAGGGTCACCGAGGTCCACCCGCCGCTGGACCATCTCGATGCTCGAACCGTTCGCGTTGCACAGCACCCCGGTGACGGGCACCGAGGCCACCTCACCGGTCAGCCGCAGCGGCTGGAGCAGCGTGCGCAGGGGCTGCGGGGAGGCCAGGGCGGTGAGCCGGTCCAGTGCCGCCTCGGAGATGCCCGCGGTGCTGCCCCAGCGCTGCCACTCGTCCCGGGCCGGGGCTTCCAGGACCTGGCCGGCCCCTTCCGCTCCCGCTCGCTCGACCACCTTCTCGCGCGCGGACGGGTCCGCGACGGCGGCCAGCGCGGGCACTCCGTCCTGGCCCGGTCCCGTGTCCAGGCAGACGATCCGGCCGATGCGCTCCGCGCGGCGGTCGGCGGCGCCGAGCACCGGGTGGACGCCGTAGTCATGCCCGACCAGCACGATCTCCTGGTCCCGGCCGGCCTCGGCGCTCACCGAGTCGATCAGCGCGAGCACGTCCTCGACGTGCGTATCCAGGTCGGCGTCGTCCGTCGCGGCTCCGCGGGACCCGCCGAGGCCGGTGAGGGCCACCGTGTGCACGTTGGCTCCCGACGAGGCCAAGGCCGCAGCGGTGTCGTCCCATACATGTGCGCCGGTGAACATGCCCGGCACCAGGATGAATTCGGTCATGGTCCTCTCCTCTGCGATCCGTCGGCGGCGGGCCGTCCACGACCGCCCGGCCGCCCTCGCCGGTACGGTAGAAGCTCCCCCTGAGGGAGGTTCAAGTGTTCATGTCGCACGACGACGGCCTGTGCAGCATCGGTGAGCTCGCCGAACGCGCGGGCATCACCGTCAAGGCGGTCCGCTTCTACTCCGACAACGGCTTGCTGCCGGAGGCGTCCCGCAGCGCGGGCGGGCATCGCCGCTACGGCCCCGACGCCCTCGGCCGGCTGCGTATGCTCCGCTCCCTGCGCACCCTCGGACTGCCGGTGCGCGAGGTGCGCCGCGTCCTCGACGAGGAGGAGGACGGGGCGGAGGCCGGGGCCGGAAGCGTGCTGGAGGACGTCGTCGCAGGGCAGTTGCGCGAACTCGGATCCCAGCTCACGGCTCTGCGCTGGCGGGAGGCGGGGATGCGGCTGGTACTGGAGTGCCCGCCCGCGGAGCGGGCCGACCGGTTGCGCCTGATCGGGGCGGTGGCCACCCCGCCGAACACGGCCCCGCTGGCCCGGTTCTGGCGCGCCTGGCTGCCGCCGCGGATGCCGGCTCGGGCGACAGCCGCCTTTCTGGAGGTGGCGGTGGCTCAGCCTCCCGACGATCCGGCTCCGGCCCAGGTGCTCGCCTTCGCGCGGCTGAACGCGCTCGTGACCCGCCCGTGCACGGGCGCCGAGCGGCCCCAGCCCGAGGCGCACAAGGCTGCGGGGGCGCACACGTCCGCCGTTCTGTACGCGGGCCTCGCGCAGGCCTACGACCTGGCCGGCACGCAGTTGCGCCGGGGCGCGGAGCCGCACTCCGGCGAGGAGCTGGACAGTTTCGTGGGCGCGTACGCCAGCGCGTACAGCAGCCGGGACACCCCGGCCTTCCGCGGCCTGCTGGCCGGTCAGCTCGCCGCCGACCCGAGGATCGACCGGTACTGGGAGCTGACGGCCGACGTGATCACCGCACCCGGCGGTCCGCCGGAGCCGACCCCCGGGACCGCACACGACTGGCTGTTCGCGGCGCTGGACGCGCAGACCGCCGCGACGGGCTGAGTCCCGACCGCGTCTGTGTGCCGGCCGTGCCGAAGGAACGCTGCTGCACAGGGGCCGGGCCGTCTCCTACGACCGGACGAGCTTTCCGGACTGACCCGACGGCGGGGACAGGCGTCCCGGACCGCGCCTCAGCGCATCTCCGCCGTGATCGCCCACCGTTCGTGATCGCGCCAGGCCCCGTCGATGAACAGGAAGTCCGGCGAGAAGCCCTCCAGCCGGAATCCCGCCCGGCGCACCAGGGCGATCGAGCCCGCGTTGGCGGGCTGGATGTTGGCCTCCAGCCGGTGCAGGCCGAGCGGTCCGAAGGCATGCCCGATGACGAGGCCGAGCCCCTCGCTCATCAGGCCGCGCCCGGTTGCGTGGGCGAAGCCGCCGTAGCCGAGCGCGCCGCAGCGGAATCCACCGATGACGATGTTGTTGATGTTGATGAACCCGGCGATCGCGCCGTCGGCCGGGCTCCCGGCAGCGCCGTGCCGCTCGCACACCAGGAATCCCGCCTTGGCCGGGTCCTTCATGAGCACGCCGGCGTAGGCGGCGTACGCGTCGGGGTCGGCGGGCGGGAACAGCCAGGGGCGGTGCAGCTCCCTGCTCTCCCGGACCCGGGCGGTGAACTCGTCCGCGTCGGCGTGCGTGAAGGGGCGGATCGCTGTGCGCGGGCCCTCGGCCAGGTAGGTGGTGTCGGACATCGGACCAGCGTAGATCGTCGCAGCCCGGCCCACCGGGGCCGGGCTGCGACGGACGCCTACTTGGGCCGTCTGCGGAAGACGTACGCCCCGCAGGCCATGCCCGCCAGGAACATCACGATCAGCCACACGTAGAGCGGCATGGTCACCAGCGGGACGATGAGCCGGACCTCGACCTCTTCGGTGTTCTCGACGATGAACACGATCGACAGGACCGCGATGATGATGACGAGAATGCGTGCCGGTGTGAACGCACCTGCGCTGCGCTTGCTGCCGCTCGACACGTCCTTCGGGCTCATGAAGCGGCCCCTTCCCTGGTTCCGGTACCCACCGCCCCCCGGAGCACCAGGATGACTCCGTCCGGTTGCCGAGGGGCGGTGCTGTACGGCCATTCGGGTGACGCCGCTGCCGCTGCTACCGCCTCACTCCGCCGTGCCGCCGACCACCGGAAGCTCCAGCACTCCGGTGTCCCCGGGCGCGCTGACGACCGTGACGGGCTTGATGCCACGGTTGCCGAAGTACGCGCTGTCGCTGGCCGCGATCGCGAATTCCAGCCGGTGCCCCGCTTCGTACCGGTGGACGATTCCGGGCAGCTGAACGGTGAAGGGCCGGGTCACGTCCGGCACGCGGACCGGCGAGACGAGCCGGTTCACCAGCGTCCTGCTGCCGTCCGGTGCCACGTCGTACACCTTGGCGAACAGGACGAGCTTGTCGGCGGCGTCTCCGCTGTTCTGCACGCGCTCCGTCTTCGGCGAGACGACCTTCAGCGTGGCCTTCGGGGCCCCGACCACATCGACCGCCGAGGCGAGCGGTGCTGTGGTCCAGCCGAGGTAGGTGCCCTTGGTGTCGTACGGCTTCGGATCGGGCAGCCCGATGAGACCGGCGAGTGAGCTCTCCGAGTGGCTGGTGGGCACCAGCCAGTTGGTGTACTGACGGCTGCCACGTGCGACCTCGGCCCGGTTGTCGACGAGCTTGCCGTCGCCTGACAGATACATCTTCCGTGTCAGGCCGGGGACGGCATCCGCGGTGCCGTAGCCGCTCTGCCAGTCGCGGTAGTAGGCGAACTCCGATCCGGTGTCCCTCTTCGCCTCGTGGCGGAGGTAGCGGTCGAACCAGGCGAGGATACGCCCGCCGACGTAGCTGGTCTCCAGATTGCCCTGCCCCAGGTCGAGTTCGCCCTCCGCCTGGCCACCGCTGTGACCCCAGGCCTGCCAGATCATCTTGGCCGTGGTGCCCTGTGCCTTGAGCGTCCGGTAGGTGGCGGTGGCCTCGTTGAGGTTGAACAGACTGTCGGCCTGACCCTGGATCAGGAGGGTGGGTGCCTTGACGTGGTTCAGGTACGAGACGGGCGAGACGCTGCGTGCGTAGTCGAGCATGGCTGCGGTCCTGTCGGCCGGGTAGCGGCCGGAGTTGAGCAGCCGGATGGTGTCGCAGGCCTGAGCCGCGAAGTGGAGACAGTTCAGGCTGCCGAAGCGGGACGGGTCGAGGCTGGGGCTGAGGATCGTCTGCCCCTCCCCCATCAGGTAGAAGCCGTTGGTCCACTGCCATTTGAAGACGCCCGCGGTGTCGGAGGAGACGCCCGCTGCCGCGCCGGTGCTGTTGGGAGCGAGCGCGTAGCCGAGGTCGTTCCAGGTGATGAGCGGGACGAGGGCGTCGACGCGGGGGTCGACTGCCGCGGTGGCCATCTGGATGGCCCCGCCGTACGAGCCGCCGATCATGCCGACCGTGGGGTCCCCGGGGGCGTCCTGGGTGACGAAGTCGGCCTTGGTGCCGTCGTCGGCGGCGCGTGTTCCGCCGAGAAAGTCGACGAGGGCGGCGGCCGCCCTGCCGTCGGTCTCCGGGTCGTCGAGGGTGATCAGGCAGCCCGACTTGCCGAAGCCCAGGCCGGAGTAGACGAGTCCGGCGTAGCCGCGCGACGCGAACGCCTTGCCGATGCCGTCGGTCGAACCGTCCGACTTGCTGCCGCCGAAGCCGTTGGTGGCGAGGACGGCAGGCACCGGATGCCGCGCGTCGGCCTCGGCGGGGCGGTAGAGGTCGGCGTCCACGGTGCAGGAACGGCCGCCCGCGGACACGGTGAACTTCAGCGGGGTGACGGTGTATTCGGATGCGGCGGCAGCCGTTCCCGCCTGTGCGGTGCCGGCGAGCGCGAGGGGAGCGGCAAGCGCGACCCCGGCGACGAAGGCGAGTGGTCTGCGGGACAGTGACTTCAACGAACGCGATGAACCCGACGAACTCGACGAACCCGACGACTTCGACCGGAACCGGGAGCGGGAACCGGAGACAGCACGCGACACGAGGACCTCCACACCGAGGACACCTTACCGACCGGTAAGTATTGGGCCGCGCTCATGCTGTGACACAGGTCATAACGGTGTCAACGCCCAGGACAGCGTTTCCTGAAGGTTGTTCAGCTTCTCCGCATCACGGACCCGTTCGGGCCACACCCCCGCGCACCCGGCGCACCCACGCGCGCCAGGCGGACACGGCGAAGGCCCCGGCGTGCTGCCGGGGCCTTCGCCGAGCTCCATCCGTTCAGACCAGCGCCGGCACCTCGACCGTGAGCGTAGCCGGGCTGCCGTCCGCCGGTGCGTCCAGAACGGCAGGCACCCCGAGCGGAATCGTCAGCCCGGTGGGACCGTGCCCGAAGCCGAGCTCCTCGACGACGGGGACGCCCAGCCGCCCGAGCCGGTCGGCGAGCACCGCCCGTACCTGCGCGTAAGGTCCGCATCCCGCCCAGGAACCACAGACCACTCCGGCTACGCCGTCGAACGCCCCGGCCCGCAGCAGCTGGGTGAGGATCCGGTCGATGCCGTACGGGTCCTCCGTGGTGTCCTCGATGACGAGCAGACCGCCACGGGCAGACGTGCGGGCGTGCGGGGTGGCGAGGTCGGCGGCGAGCAGGCTCACGCAGCCGCCGTACGTGATGCCCCGGGCCCGCCCGGGCACCAGCGCTCTCGCGTCGTCGAGCCCCAGCGTCATCACCGTCTCGGGCTCGAACAGGGTGGCGCGCAGGGACTCCTGTGTCCGCGGGTCCTTCAGGAAGGTCTCGGTACCCACCATCGGCCCGTGCAGCGTCGCGAGCCCCGTCCGCAGCGCGAACGCCTCGTGGAGCACGGTGATGTCGCTGTAGCCGACGAACACCTTGGGCCCGGCGGCCCGCATGGCCGCCCAGTCCACCAGATCGACCATGCGATGCACCCCGTATCCCCCGCGGGCGCAGATCACCGCGTCGACGGACGGATCGCACCAGGCGTCCTGGAGGTCACGGGCCCGCGCCTCGTCCGCGCCGGCGAGGTAGTCCAGCTCCGGGTGTACGTCCAGCACATGCGGCATCACGACCGGTTCGAGCCCCCAGCCGCGCAGGAGGTCGAGGCCGGGCTCCAGCCGCTCGGCGGGCACCGGACCGCTCGGGGACACCACGGCGACCCTGGAGCCCGCGCGCAGCCGGGCGGGCCGGGTCAGCGGGGCGAGGTGCGCCCGTTCGCCCTTCGCTGGTGCAGCTGTCACTGGTTCGATCGTCAGGTCCTCGGCTGTCACTTCTTCAGCTCCAGCCGCGGCACGTCGGTCCGGTCGATACCGAAGGTCTGGACGTACAGGGAGAGTTCGGCCTCCAGCGCGCTGATCATGGTCTCGGCGCGCCGGAATCCGTGCCCCTCGCCCGGGTAGGTGAGATAGGCGTGCGGAGTGCCGCGCCCCTCGACCGTGGCCAGGAACCGCTCGCACTGCACGGGCGGGCAGATCGGGTCGTCCTCCCCCTGGAGGAGCAGGAAGGGGGTGGTGAGCCCGTCGGTACGGTTGATCGGCGACCTGTCGCGGTAGCGGTCGGGGACCTCGGCGATCGGGCCGACCAGCGACTCCAGGTACTGCGATTCGAAGTCGTGGGTCTCGCCGGTGCCCCAGCCGGTCAGGTCGAGGATGGGGTAGATGATCGTGCCGCAGGCGTAGACGTCGGTCCCGGTCAGCGAGGCCGCGGTGGTCCATCCCCCGGCACTGCCGCCGCGGATGGCGAGCCTGCGCGGGTCGGCCGTACCCTCGGCGGCGAGCGCCCCGGCGACGGCAGCGCAGTCCTCCACGTCGACGACGCCCCACTGCTCGCGCAGCCGGTTGCGGTAGGACCGGCCGTAGCCGGTGGAGCCGCCGTAGTTGACCTCGGCGACGCCGATGCCGCGCGAGGTGAAGTAGGAGATCTCCAGGTCCAGTACGAGTGGGGCGTGACCGGTCGGGCCGCCGTGGGCCCACATCACGTAGGGCGGCAGCTCGTCGTCCGGGCCGGTGCGGTCGGGGCTGTGCGGCGGGTAGACCTGCGCGTGGATCTCGCGGCCGCCGGGCCCGGTGAAGGTGCGGGCGACGGGCTCGGGGTAGTACGCCGGGTCGACCGCGTCCTCATGCGGCGCACCGATGATCCGGGTGTGCCCGGTCGCCGTGTCCAGCTCCACGATCTCGTACGCGCTGTGCGGACTCGCCGCGATACCGATGACCCGGCTGCCCTGCACGGCGAGGGTCTCGGCCCATTCGGTCCACGGCCCGGCGATGTCGACGAGTTCGCCCGTCTCCGGGTCGAGGATGCCGAGCGTGGTGGACCCCTTGCCGTGGAGTGCGGCGATCAGCCCGTTGTCCAGCGGGCAGAACCAGTTGAGCCCGATCTTCCACAGCGGTCCGGCGAACTCCTCCTCGCGCGGGCAGAGTTCGACCACGCCCCCCTGCGGATCGACGCGGTAGAGGTTCCACCAGCCACTGCGGTCGCCGGCGAACAGCAGCTGCCCGTCGGCGGTCCACCGGACCTGCGGTACGGATTCCTCCGGGCCGCCCACGACGCTCCGGGCGTCGTGGAACGTGCCGTCCTCACCGATGTCGGCGAGCATCACCTCGGTGCCGTCCCACGGCATCCGCGGATGGTCCCAGGCGATCCACGCTGCGCTCCGCCCGTCGGGCGAGACCTCGGGGCCGGTGACGAACCGGTGCCGGTCGTCGGAGAGTTCGCGTACCGCTGACCGGTCGCCGGCCGCCGATCCGTCCAGCGGCACGGCGGCGATGACCCGGCGCAGTTCGGTGGGCGCCTCACCGGTGAACTCCTCAAGGACGCACCAGACCTCGCCCGCCGCGCCCCGGTCCGGGTGCAGCCGCGGGTCGGCCCAGCGCAGTCCGTCGCCGACGGCGGAGACGGGGGTGAGCGGCCACGGCTCACGGGGTCCGTCGGGTGCGTAGGCGTACAGCCGCTGGTCGTCGAAGTGGACGAACACGACCAGCGGGCCGCCCTCGGCACGTTCGGTGCCGGCCCAGGGCCTTCCGCCGTACTCGATGACACGGCTGCGGGCGTTCCACGGCGCGGGCAGCTCCGCCGTGGTCCCGTCCGCCAGCCGGCGGACCAGGGCGCGCCGGCCGCCCTCGGCCGGGCGGGGTTCCGTCCACCACAGCTCGTCGCCGACCGCCCCGACGTACTCGGGGCGGCCGTCGTGGGAGGCGGCCAGCGCGGCGTCGATCGGTGACGGCCAGCTTCCGTAGACCTCAGTGGATACCATGATCAATTCCCCCGAGGGTTCAGGCGGTACGCAGATAGTGGTCCAGGACCCGGACGCCGAAGTGCAGCGCCTCCACGGGGACACGCTCGTCCACGCCGTGGAAGAGGGCCTGGTAGTCGAAGCCGACGGGCAGCTTCAGCGGTGAGAAGCCGTAGCCGGTGATGCCGAGCCGGGAGAACTGCTTGGCGTCGGTTCCCCCGGACATGCTGTACGGAACGACATGGCCGTCCGGGTCGAACCGCTCCACCGCGGCGCGGAGTTTGGCGTAGGTGGGCGAGTCGACCGGCGCCTGGAGGGGCACCTCGCGGTGGTGGAACTCCCACTCGACCGAGGGGCCGGTCAGCCGGTCGAGGGTGGCACGGAACTCGTCCTCACCGCCGGGCACCATCCGGCCGTCGATGAAGGCGGTGGCGTGACCCGGGATCACGTTGACCTTGTAACCGGCTTCCAGCATCGTCGGGTTGGAGCTGTTGCGGATGGTCGGCGCGACGAGGTCGGCGGCCGGTCCGATCTTGCCGAGGAGTTCATCCACGTCGAAGCCGGGGGCGTCGAGGTCGGGGCGGATGCCGTGCAGTGCGGCGATCTCGGTGAGTGCGGCGCGGACCGTGGGGGTGAGGCGGACCGGCCACTCGTGCGTGCCGATCCGGGCGACGGCTGCTGCGAGCATGCTGACCGCGTTCGCGTGGTTGACCTTGGAGCCGTGCCCCGCCTTGCCGTGGGCGGTGAGCTTGAGCCAGCCGGTGCCGCGCTCGCCCGCCGCGATGGGGTAGAGCGGCAGGTTCGGTCCGGCGTGGAAGGTGAAGGCGCCCGACTCGCTGATGCCTTCCGTACACCCCTCGAAGAGGGCGGCGTGCCGGTCGGCGAGGAAGCCGGAGCCGTCGTCGGCGCTGGCCTCCTCGTCGGCGGTGTACGCGATCACGATGTCGCGGCGGGGGCGGATGCCGGCCCTGGCCCAGAACCGGACGACGGCGAGGACCATCGCGTCCATGTTCTTCATGTCGATGGCGCCGCGGCCCCAGACGACCCCGTCGCGCACCTCGCCGGAGAAGGGGTGCACGGTCCAGTCGTCGGCTTCGGCGGGCACCACGTCCAGGTGGCCGTGGACCAGGAGCGCGTCCGCGGACGGGTCGGTGCCAGGGATCCGGGCAACCACATTCGTGCGGCCGGGGGTGCGCTCCAGGAGCGTCGGTTCGAGGCCGGCGGCGGCCAGCCGCTCGGCGACGTACTCGGCGGCGGGGCGTTCGCGGCAGTCGCCGCCGCCCCGGTTGGTGGTGTCGATGCGGATCAGTTCGGAGGTGAACGTCACCGCTTCGTCGAGCGCGAGGGCGTCGACGCTGTCCTTGGGGGTGCTCGCCTCAGCCATACTGTTCCTCCACGGCGGACGACACGATGGTCGTCACCGCCTTGAACGTGCGGATACCTTCGTACATCGTCGCGCTCGTGTAGGCGACACGCCTCTCGCCGGAGGGCGCCACACCGGGCACGACCGTGGCCGCGGCGGCCAGGTGTTCGGCATCGAACTCCAGCTCCACGGTGAACGGGCCGCCGTCGACCGGTGTGTACCGACCGGCGAGCGCAACCGCCTCCTTGGCCGCCGCACGGATGTCTGCGGCAGTTCGGGTGGGGGTGCGGCAGACCGCGGCGTAGCGCGACACGTAGTCCTTGACGGCGACCGTCCGCGCGTCGGGGGCGTAGCCCTCGGCGTCCACACAGGTCAGGTCGTCGCCGGTGACGAGGACGACGGGGACGCCGTACTCCGCGGCCACATGGGCGTTGAGCAGCCCTTCGCTGGCCCTGACCCCGTTCACCCACACGCCGGTGATGGAGTTGGCCAGAAAGGTGTGGGCCAGGACGCCCTCCGTGCCGGCGCCCGTGTGGTAGCCGATGAAGGCGACGGCGTCGACGTCGCCGTGCTGAATGCCCTCCACCATGCTGAGCGACTTGTGCCGGCCGGTGATCATCTGGACCCGGTCGTCGAGCTGCTCCAGCAGCAGGTTGCGCATGGTCCAGTGGGCCTCGTTGACGAGCACCTCGTCGGCGCCCCCGTCATAGAAGCCCAGGGCGGCCGCGTTGACGTCGGAGGTGAACAGGGAGCGGCATCGCTCCCACTGGGGTGTGCCGGGCAGCACATCGGCCGGCCAGGTCACGCCGGTGGCGCCTTCCATGTCGGCGCTGACGAGGATCTTCATGCCGACACACGGTACGCGCCGATGAACGTGCAGGCCAGGGCGGCCCCGGCCTCCAGAGGTCCATTCCACTGAAGGCCGCGGCCCCGGGCGCACAGGCCCCGGAATTCTCAGCCGGCCGTTACGGTGCGGTGTTCGTGGACGCGCAGGTTCAGCGTGACGAGGCCGAGCAGCGGCGTGTCGACGGACAGGTCCCGTGCCCGGTCGGTCAGGTCACCGAAGACCTGCTCGGCCTCGGTCGGGGCCCCCTGGGTGACGTCGCGGTACAGCGAGGCGGTGAGGGGCGACCCCTCCGCGGTCAGCATCGCGGCCACCGCGTCGAGTTCCTTCTCCCGCACGGGGTGTCCCGCGGCGGCCGCGACGGCGGCGCACTCGGCCAGGAGCGCGGTCACGAAAGCCCGTCCGCCGGGTACGGCGCGGACGTCGCCGACGGTGCCGCGCATCAGGCAGGTCAGCCCTGCCAAGGTGCTGATGAACACCCACTTGCTCCACATCGCCGCGAGGATGTCCTGGGGCTGGTGCGTGTCGATGCCCGCGTCCGCGAGGACGGCGGCGATCGCCTCCACCCGCCGGGACGTGCCGCCCTGCTGCTCTCCGATCGTCAGACTGGCGACCGGGGCGAGGCGCACGATGTCCCCTTCGGCGTTCAGCGTGGTGATGATCTTGGCGACGCCGCCCAGCACCGCCTTCTCGCCGAACCGGTCGTTGAGCGGCGACAGGTGCGCCATGCCGTTGAGCAGCGGAACGATCGCGGTCGTCGGCCCGACGGCCGGTGCGATGTCGTCGAGGGCCCCGTCCAGGGCCGTGGCCTTCACCGAGAGCAGCACCAGGTCGTAGGTGCCGGAGAGCTGATCGGCGGTGACGAGCCGGGGCGTGAGCACCTCCTCCTCCCCCAGCCCTGTGATGCGCAGGCCCCGCTCGCGGAGGGCGGCGGCGCGGCGCGGGCGGACGAGGAAGGTGACGTCCTCGCCCGCCTGCGCGAGACGGGCGCCGAAGTAGCCACCGGTGGCTCCTGCTCCCACAACCAGAATCTTCATGTACGTGCACCTTCCGGGGGCCGTGAGCAGGGGGTCGAGGCACAGGACGGCATCGTTCAGCCGTCGATACGCAGGACCAGCTTGCCGGTCGACGTACGCCCCTCCATCAGCAGGTGCGCGTCGGCCGCGTCCGCCAGTGCGAACTCGGCCGTCACCGGAAGATCCACGTGCCCGTCGGTCACAGTACGGAAGGCGCGCTCCGCGACGGTACGCAGGGTCGCGGGGTCGTTCGCGGCCAGTTCCAGGATCGAGAATCCGGCCACCGATCTGCTCCCCGGGTACAGCTCGCCCTGCCCGACGCTCCAGGGCTGTGCGCCGCCCGCGTTGCCGAAGGAGACGAGCCGCCCGAAGACGGCGAGCGCGTCGATGCCGCGCCGCAGGGTGTCCCCGCCGACCGGGTCGAGCACCAGGTCGACGCCCCGGCCACCGGTGGCGCGGCGGACCTCGTCCGGGAAGGTGTCGCCGACGAACACCTCGTCGTAGCCGTGGGCGAGGGCGTAGTCGGCCTTCGCGGCGGAGGACACCACCCCGTACACGGCCCCGGCACCCGCGAGCCGGGCCAGTTGCCCGGCCACCGTGCCGACCCCGCCGGCCGCACCCTGCACCAGCACGCTCTCCCCGGTCCGCAGCCGCCCGACCTCGTGCAGCAGGGCGTGCGCCGTCGGCAGCACGGTGGGGAGGGTGGCACCGGTGCGCAGGTCCGTGCCGCCGGGGAGCGGGAAGACAGTGTTGGCCGGTGCCACCACTACGTCCGCGTATCCACCGCCGTCAAGGAATGCCGCGACCTCCTGTCCGGGGCTCAGCCCCACGACCCCCTCGCCGACGGCCCGAACCCGGCCCGAGACCTCCAGGCCCGGGACGAAGGGCAGTCGGGGCACCCGGTACCCCACGGCCCTGGCCTTGAGGTCGGCGAAGTTGACGCCCGCGTAGGCGACGTCGATGGCGACCTGACCGGGACCGGGCTCGGGTGTGACCGCCTCGACGACCGTCAGCACCTCGGGCCCGCCGTACTCCTTGAACTCGACCGCACGCATCACAGACCGCCCCCTGGAAGATGTGTTCAACGAAAAGCGAACACTTGGAGTGTAAGATATTCATCGAACACTCAGCAAGGGCCGAGGACACGGGGAGCGGGACATGCCCAACCAGCCTGCGGGCGGCGGCCACCGCGCCGCTCCCGTACACACCGACCCTGCGGAGGTCTCCGTGCTCGGAGCCCTCTCCGCGCTGGCCGATCCGGTCCGCCTGCAACTGGTCCGCGACCTGGCGGGCTCCGAGGACTGGACGCGCAGCTGCGGCAGCTTCGACGTACCCGTCGGCAAGGCCGCGCTCAGCCATCACTTCTCGGTGCTGCGCGGGGCGGGCCTGGTGGAACAGCGCGACATGGGCCCCAAACGGGTCAACCGCCTTCGCCGCGAAGAGTTCGAGGCCCGCTTCCCGGGCCTGCTGGACCTGCTGCTGCGGGCGGACGACGCCTGAGGCGTTCATTCAACACCCGGCGGAACCACCGATGTTCGGCATCCGACAGGTGCCGGACCGGACCGAGCGGCGACAGGTCCGACGGAAGACGGCCCGCCCCCTCGGCTGCGGCGTGGGCAGCGCGGCGCACTTCATCGCCAGGTCTCGCGCCGGTACCGGGAAAGGCGCTCGACGACGCACGCCCGGCAGCGACGCCGGGGGCCGGGTCCTGGTGTCATCGCTCACCGCGTCGTCATGCCGGGCCCGAAGATCACCCGCACGGGCATTTCACGCACGCGAACGGCCGGCACCCCCGCTTCCGGGGCGCCGGCCGTTCGTGGGTTCAGCGGCGCTTCGCGCCCTTCAGCAGCTTCTCGATCCTGGCGAGTTCCTTGTCACCGAACTCCAGGTTGCGAACCGCCTCGACGCTGTTCTCCAGCTGGGCGACGCTGCTCGCCCCGACCACGGCGGAGGTGACCCGGCCGCCGCGCAGCACCCAGGCCAGCGCCATCTGCGCCAGCGACTGGCCGCGCTCGGAAGCCAGTTGATCGAGCTCGCGGAGCCGGCCGACCAGTTCCGGGGTGACCGAGTCCGCCGACAGGAACGGGCTGCTGCCTGCCGCCCGTGAGCCCTCGGGAATGCCGCGGAGGTAGCGGTCCGAAAGGATGCCCTGCTCCAGCGGCGAGTAGGCGATGGAGCCGATGCCCAGCTCGTCGAGGGCCGTGAGCAGACCGTCCTCCACCCAGCGGTCCAGCATCGAGTAGCGCGGCTGGTGGATGAGCAGCGGCGTGCCGAGGTCCTTCAGGATCCGGGCGGCCTCCCTCGTCTGCTCGGCCGAGTAGTTGGAGATGCCGACATAGAGCGCCTTGCCCTGCTGCACGGCCGAGTGGAGGGCACCCATCGTCTCTTCGAGCGGGGTCTCCGGGTCGGGCCGGTGGGAGTAGAAGATGTCGACGTAGTCGAGGCCGAGGCGGGTGAGGCTCTGGTCCAGCGACGAGAGCAGGTTCTTGCGCGACCCCCACTCCCCGTACGGGCCGTCCCACATCAGGTAGCCCGCCTTGGTGGACACGATGATCTCGTCCCGGTGCCGGGCGAAGTCCGTCCCCAGCGCGCGGCCCATCGCCGTCTCGGCGGAGCCGGGCGGCGGGCCGTAGTTGTTCGCCAGGTCGAAGTGGGTGATGCCGAGGTCGAACGCCCGGCGGAGGATCTGCCCCTGGGACTCCGGTGTCCGGTCACCGCCGAAGTTGTGCCACAGACCGAGCGAGAGGGCAGGCAGCTTCAGACCGCTGCGCCCGGTGCGCCGGTACGGCATGTCCTGGTAGCGGCCGTCGGACGGGATGTACATGCGGGGCTCCACGGGAGAGATCGTTCCGGTTCGCCCGGGGGCGATGCCGTTCGGCTCCGCCCCCGGGCGGGGTGCTGGGTCCAGGCTCGCTCACAACGATCCAGCAGTCCAACAGGAGATTCCGCTTGGATTCAGGACCTATATTTCTCAATCATGGAGTTGCGCCAGCTGGAACATTTCGTCGCCGTCGCCCAGGAACAGCATTTCACCCGGGCCGCGGAGCGCGTCGCCGTGTCGCAGTCCGGCCTGTCCGCCTCCGTCCGGGCCCTGGAGCAGGAGCTGCGGACCCCCCTGTTCAGCCGGACCACCCGCAGTGTGCGGCTGACCGAGGCCGGGCGCGCCCTGCTGGTGGAGGCCGAACGCACGCTGGCGGGCGCGCAGGCGGCGAGGGACGCCGTCGACGCCGTACGGGGACTGCTGCGCGGCACCCTGTCGGTGGGCGTGGAACAGTGCGTGGCCGGGGTGAGCCTGCCACGGCTGCTCGCCGCCTTCCACCGCGAGCACCCGCACATGGAGATACGGCTCCGCCAGGAGGGCACGACGAATCTGGTGGACGGGGTGGCCGGCGGGCGGCTCGACATCGCCTTCGCCGCCACGGTCTCCCCCGTGGGGTGGCACGGCGAGCTGGTCCCGCTGGCCCGTGAGCCCATGGTCCTGCTGTGCGCCCCCGGCCACCGGCTGGCCGCGGCGGACCGGGCCGGATGGGACGAGCTGCCCGGTGAGCCGTTCATCGACTTCCATCCGGACTTCGGTCCGCGCCGCGCGGCCGACGAGGCGTTCGCGGCCGCGCGGGTGCGCCGCACGGTGGCGCTGGAGGTCAACGACGTGCACAGCCTGTTGGAGCTGGTGCACGAGGGACTCGGCATCGCGGTGGTCCCGCACCACTTCTCGCGCAAGCCCGAGGCCCGGGCCCTGGTGGCGGTTCCGCTCGACGGGGCGGACCAGCCGTACTACGAGAGCGTCGTGGTGCTTCCGGCCGCGCAGGCGATGAGCCCGGGAGCGCGGGCACTGATGGCTCTCGTACGGGAGGGGACCGGGCACTGACTCACGTCCGGCTCCGGCCGAAACGGCGGGGTCCGGAGGCGTCCCGGCCCATTTCCCATTTCCTGCCAGTACCTCGACGGTCCGAGGGTGCGTCGCACCCTCGGACCGTCGACGGAACTCTCCGCACGCTTCCGGTCTCGCTGTCGGCCCGCACGCGGCAATACCGTCAGCGCGTGTACGACCGATCGGTGCGAGCCGGCGAAGACCCTGAATCTGCCGACGGCTGCCGCTCACGGCATTCACACCCGCCAGACGCCCTACGCGAATCGGGACGGCTCGGGCTCCGGCCCGACGGTGAAACGAGTTCGCCTCACGACGCGTCCGGCTTGCTCCAAACGGGCCTGCCGTCCGGCCGATAGATCGACGCGTGGCCGTTGTACTGGACATAGAACCGACTCGCCCGGTTATCCAGGGATCCCGTGTTCGTATGCCAGACACGGTTGTATCCGGCGTCGAAGATGGCGAGGTCACCATCTTTCTGAAGGATGCATACGCCACCAGGCGCTTTACCCTCGGTGCCGGATGTCCACAGCGGCGCGTTGTTTTCGCTGCGGGACAGCAACAGGTTGCCGTTCGCCTGGAACTTGAACGTGTAGGCGCCGTCCTGGGAGGTCAGGTACTGCTCTGCCACGAGCGTGTCACCGGGCAGCATGCGGTCTCCTTGAGCCGCAGGCCATTCCGTGTCGTAGATGTACTCGAAGCCCTTACGCTCGAGCGTGCTGGCAATGGTGGTTGTGCCGAACCAGGGATCCATGGGGTCGGGTTCGTTCTGCCCCAGGAGGGCCCCACTCTGTGGCAGGTAGGTCTGGTCCGAGTGGTCGCTCTGCCATTGGGCCCACAGGCGGTCGGTGTTGGCGTGGTGCAGCCAGAACAACGGGTCGTTGGGAGAGCTCAGCGGCCTCATGTGGCCACCGACCCATTCGTGCACCCGGTTGTGGATGTTCGTCCCGATCCAGCCTTCGAGGTGATTGCGGAAACTCGGAGTACTGTTCGTGTCCCACTGCGGATTGTCGTAGGGCGTGATCCGAAGGCAGTCGGCTACATCCTGGGCGGCGGGCAGCGAGGCGATGTGCACCCCGAACTCCCTGGTCAGATACTCCGCACCGATATCGATCTTCAGGCAGGCCCAGTGACCCGCATCGAACGCGAACCGGCCGGTCATCACCTTCCGCTCAGCACCCTTCCCGTCTCCGCCCATGAAGTTCGCGTCCCAGATCGACGCACTCGGACTGTTGTCGAACGTCCAGTCCCAGTAGGGAATGGTGAGTCCCGGAGTGACGTTCTGAAGTTCCAGCTCGAAACGGTGCAGGAACTCCCGGTGCCAAGGGAGAAATGCCGGGCCCATGTGGCCGTTGTAGCCGATCTGAGAATGCTGCTTGACGTAGTTGTCGTAGACACCACTGCTCTTGAGTTCCAACAGGGCATCCACGAATGTGGATCGCTCGGACGGGTTCAGCATTGCCTGGTCTCTGCGTACAAAAGCCATCATCACTCCGACTCTCGCGCCACGGGTCAGCAGGTATTCACTGTTCACCCCTTCCCTTCCAGCGTCTGGCTGGAAGGGAAATCCGGCAACACGTGGACTACAAAGTTGAAATGGCCACCACTGCTACGCCAACGCCGGCAGAAGAAGCACGAGCCGTGCCCCCGGCCAGGCCTACGGGTGTCATGAGCTGCTTCGGCTGCAGTTGAGTCAACGCGCGCTCCGCAAACCGGCGTTGTCTGCCCAGGCCGGCCGCCGACCGCTGGACCTGGTTGGTCTTGGCGGTCTTCACCCAGCCCCGTCTCGCGCGCCCGCCGGCAGCCGGCCTCCGGCGTCCGTGGCCAAAAACCCCGCCCGCCCGACGGACTCACTCCCGCGCGGGTACGCCGCGCCTTTCGGCGGATCCGCCCCTGCAGGCCGCCTGTCCCGCCGATCCACCGAAACCCGCCCGCCCCGGCACCGGACGGCCACCGGGCCGCAAGTACACGGCCCGCCCCACGCCACGACGTGCACACCGTCGGCAACTCAGGCACGAGAGGAAGTCAACTACCCCACCACCACGCCGCGCAGGTTGGACATCAGACTGGTGCCGGACGCCGCGCGGCAGACGACAGTTCGACGACCGGCCCCAGAGGGCAGCGGTCAGCCGCTCAGCGCCTCGGCGAACGCTCCGTCCCCCTGCTCGACTCCGCTGCACGTATCGCTGGCCCGCGTAGTGTCCTCACCGGTGCACGGCCGGTCACGGAAGGCCGCCCACAGGGAGAGGGCGCCGACGCCCTCACTCCGGGCGAAGGAGCGCAGGGACGCCGCGTCGGCGAGGGTGAAGGTCTCGCCCGCCACGTCGTTGACGCCGATCATGACGGTGATGTGCAGGGCCTGCCAGGCCTTGCTGTCCGACAGCCCGAACGCGTCCGCGACCTGGTCGTGCGCCACCGAGGCCGCCTGCTCCGCGTAGTCGCTCATGTCGCCGTCGTGGGACGAGCTGTAGTTCATCGCCATGATGTTCACCGCCGAGACCTCGACGTCCTGGGCCACGGCATCGTCCAGGACGGCCGTACCGCTTGCCTCCAGGCCGTCGGGCATGACCGGCAGGGTGTACGTGACGTCCAGATCACGCTCCTGCTGGAGCAGACGCAGGGCCTCGTTGCGACGGGTGACGGACGCGGTGTCGGTGAGCGCGTCGCCCTCGATGTCGAAGTCCGCCTTGGTCGCGCCGACCGCGTCGAGCACTTCCCCGTACGCATCGGCGAGTTCCTGCGCGCTGTCGCAGGCGAGCGCCGCTTCGGTGCCCGCCGCGCCGCCGAAGGAGACCCGGACGTCCGCGCCGGACGCGGTGAGCGCGGCGACGCGAGAGACCACGGCGGCGTCGGTGACCGCCGCGCTGCCGCCCCAGACCGGGGTGCAGGCATCTCCGTCCGCGACCACGAAGGCGAGGTTGTACGTGTCGGGGGAACCCGCCGCGTCCGTATCGGAGGAGGCCGTGGCGCTCACGTACGGGGTGTACGCGGTGACCGCCCGGGCTGCCGCACTGGTGGCCGGGCGGGGGGCCGACACAGCGCCCTGGTCCGCCGCGGTGCCGGTCGCGCAGGCGGAGCAGGCGAGGAGAAATGCGGCGAGGCCGGCGCCGGCCGTGGCCGTCCGGGACAGTGACGTACGCATGCTGTTTGCACCTGCTTTCGGTAAAGAGTGCCCCGAAACCGCGACACAGAGAGACCGGAACACCCAGAACCTCTCACACCTGACCGACTCGGCACTCACAGCAAGTTCATGGCCGGACAGCACCAAGCTCCGCACTGACGATGCCAACTTCGCTTGACGGGGCGCCAGTTGGCCGATCATTGGTGTCGTCAGGCGGCCGCTCACAGCTCTCGTATTCTCAGCCCACCTACAGGTGACGCACGGATCCACAGCGTCCGGCCAGCCAAGCCCCAGACTTCGCACATGGCCGTTGGTCAACATACGCAAATGCATTCCGATACCCCTGTCGAGACAGATCCGGTCGTACGTGGCCGACGCCGCAAACACGCGCGCACCTCCCTGCCCGCGGCGCAGGAGGGGCCCGTCTTCGTGGACAGCTCAGGCCGCCGCGCCCGGCTGCTGCGCCGGGCGGGTGCCGCGCTGGGTGTCGCCTGCGTCGGGTACACCGCCGTTCTGGCCCTTGCCTTCATGGGCGGGATCTCCCTGTCGCCCTCGACACTGCTCCCCTTCGACGGCACGTCCAACGCCCAGGGCGGCCCCGGCGACGGCGGGCCCCCCGGCGGCGACAGCGCATACGCCCCGCCGAGCACCGGCACGGCCCGATGAGCCGGACCGCGCGCTCCCGCCCCCAGGCGATACCAGGGCCCCGGGTGGTCATCGCCCTTCTGCTGCTGCTGGGCCTCGTCTCCGTGATGCTGCTCGACGGCTATCTGCGGGCCGAGGTCGGCAACGACCAGCGGATCCGCTCCGACGCGAGTGCGAGCAAGGTCCCGGACAGCGTCCTGGACGGCGGCCCCCTGCTCAGCTTCCGGGGCGGCACGGCCCGCACACAGTCGGTACCCGACAAGACGATCGTGCTGACCTTCGACGACGGGCCCGATCCCGAGTGGACCGGCAAGGTGCTCGACATCCTGGACGACAACGACGTCCCGGGCACGTTCTTCCTCGTGGGCTCGATGATCTCGCGCTATCCGGACGTCGTGCGCAAGGTGGTCGACAACGGCAACGAGGTGGGCGTCCACACCTTCACGCACGTCGACCTCTCGTACCGGAGCGCCTCCCGCATCACGCGTGAGATCGCCCAGACGCAGCTGGCCCTGGCCGGGGCCACCGGCATCACCACGACACTGTTCCGCGCCCCCTACTCGTCGACGAACGACGCCATCGACAACTACAGCTGGCCCGTCTACAAGAAGCTCGGCGCACTGGGCTACACCAGCGTTTTCATCGACACCGACAGCGAGGACTGGCAGCAGCCGGGCGTCGACAAGATCATCGACCTGGCCACCCCGAAGAGCGGCAAGGGTGCCTCCGTGCTCTTCCACGACTCGGGCGGCGACCGGGAACAGACCCTTGAGGCGCTGCCCCGGTACATCAAGAAGATGAAGGCGAAGGGCTACACCTTCACCACGGTCAGCGGCGCCCAGCAGCAGGACGACCAGACACAGGCGCAGTCCGGCCACGACACCCGGACCGGGCAGGACCGGACCGGGCAGGCCGCCGGTCCGCCGGCCGCCGCCTCGGCCGCCGGCTCCGGTACCGAGCAGGCAGCGCACCGCAAGGCCGACGCCACCACCCTCTGGGAGGGCCGGGCACTTCTCGCGGCCGTCGCGGTCGCCGAATGGACCGTGCCCGTACTCGCCGCTGCGCTGACCGTCGTCGGCGTCGCCGTGCTGGGACGGTTCGGGCTGATGCTCCTCCTCGCCCGCCGCCACTACCGGCAGCGCAACAGACGCCGGTTCGTCTGGGGGCCCGCGGTAACCGGCCCGGTGAGCGTGATCGTGCCCGCGTACAACGAGAAGGAGTGCATCGCCCACACCCTCAACTCGCTGGCGTCCAGCACCCATCCGATCGAGATCATCCTCGTCGACGACGGATCGACCGACGGGACCCCGGAGATCGCCGAGTCCCTGGGGCTCCCCAACCTCCGGGTCGTACGCCAGGAGAACGCCGGCAAGTCGGCCGCGCTCAACAACGGTGTGCGGCAAGCGCGTCACGACATCGTCGTGATGATGGACGGCGACACCGTCTTCGAACCCGACACCGTGCACCGGCTCGTGCAGCCCTTCGGCGACTCCGAGGTCGGCGCGGTCGCCGGCAACGCCAAGGTCGGCAACCGCAACACGATGATCGGCGCATGGCAGCACATCGAGTACGTGATGGGCTTCAACCTCGACCGCCGGATGTACGACCTGCTGCGGTGCATGCCCACCATCCCGGGCGCGATCGGCGCGTTCCGCCGTACGGCGGTGACGGACGTCGGCGGCATGAGCGAGGACACGCTCGCCGAGGACACCGACATCACGATCGCCCTGCACCGGGCCGGCTGGCGCGTCGTCTACGCCGAGCACGCCCGCGCGTGGACCGAGGCCCCCGCTTCCCTGGGACAGTTGTGGCGGCAGCGCTACCGATGGAGCTACGGCACCATGCAGGCGCTGTGGAAGCACCGGCGGTCCGTGACGGACCGCGGGCCGTCGGGCCGCTTCGGCCGCATCGGGATGCCGCTGGTGGTCCTCTTCCAGATCGTCACCCCCCTCTTCGCCCCGCTGATCGACGTGTTCACCCTCTACGCGATGCTGTTCGTGGACTTCAGGGCGTCGCTGCTGGCCTGGATGGCAGTGCTGCTGGTGCAACTCGTCTGCGCGGCCTACGCGTTCCGACTCGACCGGGAGAAGTACCGGTATCTGCTGATGCTGCCGTTCCAGCAGTTGGCGTACCGGCAGTTGATGTACCTGGTGCTCATCCACTCGTGCGTCACCGCCGCGACCGGTGGCCGGCTGCGCTGGCAGAAGCTGAAGCGCACCGGCGTGGTCGGCTCCCCCACGTCCGGTACGGAGAGCCGCTGATGGCAGGCGCGCACCGGCGGGGAGCGCCGCCGGCCGCCGCTCGTACGGATCCTGCCTCCGGGGCCGGCGGCGGACGTGACCGCTGGTTCGACCTGCTGCGGGCCTTCGCCCTGGTCCGTGTCGTCACCTACCACACCTTCGAATGGCCGTGGCTGGGGCTCGTGTTCCCGTCGATGGGTGTGATGTTCGCGCTCGCCGGTTCGCTCATGGCGCGTTCCCTCGAGCGGCCGGCCCGGCAGGTGATCCGGGGGCGGCTGCGCAGGCTGCTGATCCCGCTGTGGGTGTTCGGCCTGGTGATCGGCGTGGCGATGCTGCTGCACGGCTGGGTACCCGGCGCCGACGTCCTGTACTGGGTGCTGCCGGTCGGTGATCCGCCGGGCAACGTGTGGGGCGAGCAGGCCTGGGCGGTGCTGTGGTACCTGCGGACGTACCTCTGGTTCGTCCTCCTGTCGCCGGCGCTGCTCCGGGGCTTCCGGCTCGCTCCGGTCCCGGTGCTGGTGCTCTCCCTCGTCCCGGTCCTGGCGCTGACCGCACTGGGCGGGGGGCCGGACGGGCGGCTGGGGAGTGCGGTCAGCGATGTGTCGGTCTTCCTGTTCTGCTGGCTGCTCGGTTTCGCCCAGCGCGACGGGGTGCTCGACCGGCTGCGCCCCGGCCAGGTCGTCGCCGTGGTGCCGGTCCTGCTGGCGGCCGGAGGCTGGTGGGCGCTGCACCACCGCGTCGACGGGTCCTACGACCTCGACGACATCCCGCTCGCCCAGGCGCTGTGGTCCGCGGGCTTCGTCCTGCTGCTCCTTCGGTTCCGGCCCGCCTGCGCGTGGCTCGGCCGCCGCGCCGTGGCGGCGCGGGTGGTGAAGGTGTTCAACGCCCGTGCCGTGACGGTCTATCTGTGGCACGAGGTCGCACTGATGGCGAGCGTGCCGCTGATCGACCTCATGTGGAACGTGCCCGCGTTCGAACGGCATCTGCCGCTCGCCAGCACGTGGCTGCAGTTCGGCGTCGCCTGGGTCCTCGTCGCCGCGGCTGTCGTGCTCCTCGGCTGGGTGGAGGACGTTGCGGCGAAACGGAGACCGCGACTGCTGCCGTGAGAGACGCGCCCGGCCCCGGACGGACTCCTGAGGGGCCGGTGCGCGCCCCGGATCAGCGGGCGGCCAGGACGAACCACCGCGCCGGCAGGTCGATCCGGGTTCCGTCGGGCAGGTACTCGGTCTGCGGCAGTGCCGTGTCACCGCTGTCCAGGATGGTCAGTCCGGCCGCCCGCAGCACATCCGGCACCTCCTCCTCGGTGGCGCTCGCCGGTTTCAGCCCGTGCTCGAAGACCCGTCGCAGCTTCTCGGGCGGCCCGTCCGGCCCCTGTGCGGCGTGCTGCAGCACGCCCTTGGAAGCCGGGGTCAGCTCGGCGACGAACGCCCGGCCGCGCTTCCCCAGCAGCGTCGCCACAGCCGCCGCGACCGCCGGCCTGGCCTCGGGTTCACTCTGGTGGATGACCGCCCGCATGTAGACGTTCGCATCGCCGATCCGCTCGTGGAGGGCGCGCACGGCGTCGCCGTCGACCAGGTCCAGCTGAGCGAACTCGGCGATGCCTTCGGGGTCCGCCCGCCGGGCGTGGCCGACCGCCGCATGCGAGAGGTCGACCCCGATCGCACGGGCGAACCGGGTGGCGAGATAGCGGGTCTGGGTGCCGTTTCCGCAGCCGAGGTCGACGACGGGCAGCGAGACGTCGGCGTACGGCAGGAGCAGTTCGCTGTGCGGTGCGGCGCTCAGCGAGGGGTCGGCGTCCCAGATCGCCTCGCCGGGTGTGTCCGAGGTGGCCGACCAGAAGCCTTCCCACGCCTCACGATATCGCTGCGACACATCCATGCGCACTCCCAAGTCCGGCCGTCCCGAGGCATTTCGCTCAGCACCGGACTACCGTCTTCCGCTGTTCCGGGCAAGGGTGCGCACACCCTCGACGGTCTCGGCCCGTGGCGGGCCTCCAGTCACCGGGCGATCGGCCGGGGGCGCGGGACACGGGAGAGTGCCAGCTCGAACCAGACGGTCTTGCCGCGGGCCGTGGTACTGCTGCCCCACTCCCGGGCGAGGCTGCTCACCAGAACCAGTCCGCGGCCGGACTCGTCGTGCGCGGTGGTGCCCAGCAGCGTGGCGGGGGCGGGCTCGTCGTCGCTGACCTCGCAGAGCAGGGCTCCGGTGCGGACCAGCCGGAGACCGATGTGGTGGGAACGGCCGTGCTTCACGGCATTGGTGACGAGCTCGCTGACCATCAGCTCGGCCGCCTCCACCGCGTCCGGCAGCTCCCAGTCGAGAAGTCTGCCGCGCACGAGACGGCGGGCCCGGGCCACCTCGCGCGGGTCCAGGGCCAGCTGCCACTCGGCGACATCGCCGTCCGGGATGCCGTTGAGCCGGGCCATCAGCAGGGCCACGTCGTCCTTGCGGCCGCCGCTGGGGTTCAGGGCCCGGATGATCGTGTCGCAGGCGTCGTCCATCGAAGCGGCCGGATGTGCGGCCGAGGCGCAGAGCGCTGCCAGACCGGCCCCGATGTCCTGGCCGCGCACCTCGACCAGACCGTCGGTGCAGAGCACCAGCCGGTCACCGGGGCGCACCCGCACGGTGGCGGTCTCGAAGGCGACCCCGCCGACGCCGATCGGGGCGCCGGTCGGCAGGTCGAGCAGCTCGGCCCGCCCGTCCTCGGCGCGCACCAGCACAGGCGGGATGTGCCCCGCGTTGGCGATCTGGAGCTCGGAGCGGATCGGGTCGTAGACCGCGTAGAGACAGGTCGCGAGGTACTGCTCACCGAGCCGCTGGGCCAGGTCGTCGAGGTTGCGCAGCAGTTGGGCGGGCGGCATCTCCATCGTGGCCATGGTCAGGACCGCGGTGCGCAACTGACCCATCATCGCTGCCGAGTTGAGGCCGTGGCCCATCACGTCACCGACGACGAGCGCGGTCCGGGATCCGGGGAGCTTCACCGAGTCGAACCAGTCGCCGCCGACCCTGCCGAGCCGGGCGCCGGGCAGGTAGCGGGTGGCGATGTCGCAGCCCGCCATGCGCGGTTCGATCTGCGGCAGCATGCTGTCCTGGAGGGTCTCGGCGACGTTCTCCTGGTACGTGTACATGCGGGCGTTGTCGAGGACGAGCCCGGCCCGGGCGGCGAGTTCGGCGCCGGTGGTGCGGTCCATGTCGTCGAAGGGTTCGCGGCCGGGGCGGCGCATCAGCACCATGAAGCCGAGCACCACGTCGCGGGCCTTGAGCGGGACGATGAGCAGGGAGCGGTGCGTGATCAGGGGGCGCAGGTCGCGCTTCTCGAACTCGCCCGAGATCCGGCCGCTCAACTCCTCACTGACGTAAGGGATGATGACCGGTTCGCCGGTGACCATGCACTGGAAGAACGGGGTGTGCTCGGGAAAGGCGATGGATTCGCCGACGGGCACGGTGTCGTCCCAGCGGCCCGGTTCGTCGTTGTGCTCGACCCAGACGCGGTGCCAGATGGTCGTGACGTCGGGCGGCCCGTCCGGGAAGCCCTCGCCGGCCAGGACCGCGGCGCGCAGATGCGTACCGGCGAAGTCGGTGAAGCGGGGCACGGCGGCGCTGGTGACCTCGCGGATGGTCCGCTCCAGGTCGAGCGAGGTGCCGATGCGGCCGCTGACCTCGTTGAGGAACTCCAGCCGCTCGCGGACCGCCGCGTATTCGAGGTCCAGCTCGGGACGGGGTGCGGCGCGCGGGACGGAGGAACCCCCGGCGGTGCGCTGCGGGCCGTCGGCGGTGCGGTGTCCGGTGCGCTGCGGCACGCCCCAGTCGGGGGTCACGGGGATCCGGTCGTGGTGACTGAACTCCAGTACGGGATAGCCGAGTTCAAGAACCTGGGAGACGATCCGGGTGGCTTCCCTGACACTCATGCTGGGCAGGATCTCGGGCAGTCGCGAGGACAGCTCCCGGTAGCCGGGGAAGTCGGTGTGCAGGGCGAATCCGGGGGCGATCGTCTCGTTGTCCCGGGTGTCGCCCTCGGCGTCGGCCCGCAGCGGCCCGGAGTCGGCGGCCAGCACGAGCAGCCGTTCGGGGCCGGGGCCGACGAGCGGATAGGCCCACCAGAGCACGTCCATGCGGCCGCGGTCCGGCTCGTCGACGCGGGCCCGGCCCGCCGTCGGGTAGGCGACCGTCCCGTTGAGGGAACTGTCGAGTTCCGGACCGAACTCGACGTACGCCCTGTCCGGCAACGGATCGCCGTGTCGCCGTAACGCACCGGTCACCGGCAGGAGTTCACCCGCGGGGCAGCCGACGGCGTCCTCGCGGGAGACCCCGAAGAGTCTCCTCGCACCGGTCGACCAGTGCGAGACGAGTCCGTCCGCGTCGACGACGACCACGGCGAGCGGCACGCGGCCCGCCGCGGCGTCACGCGACGGTGGTGTCCTCTGCGGCGGCACACCGAGGTCCATGGGCGGAAGGCTCCTTCCCCACCGCAAGGTTCTGCGGTGCGTGCGTCCACGGTACGGCCCCGCGTCCGGCGTCGCGGGCCATCGCACGGAATCACCCCCACGGGGGTGGTGCACCGCGCGCGGCCCGGAGGGCCGGACCGCGGGGCCGGTCGCGGGGCCGGGCCGGAGGGGTGAGGGAACCCGGCTCCGTCCCAGCCCCGGGCTCTCAGTCCTCGTGTCCCAGCTGGAGGTCCCGTTCGGTGCGACCGCCGCCCGCGACCTGGAGCACCGTGGCGACCGGCGGGTACCCGGCCGCGATCACGGTGTACTCGCCCGTGGACAGGTCGACGAACCGGAAGGATCCGTCGGGGCCGGTGGTCAGCGTGTCGACCACATTGCCGGCCGCGTCCAGGAGCGTCACCCGGGCGTCCTCGACGGGCCGTCCGCCACTGGCCCGGACGATCCCGCGCAGCACGGCTCCGCCGGCCAGTTCGATGTCCTGCCGGGTCTCCCTGGCCGCCTGCACGCTGACCGGCAGCGCGGCGGGCCGGAAGGCGGGTGCGGAGGCGGCCAGGGTGTACTCGCCCGCGACCAGCTCCGTGATCACGTACCCGCCCTCGCGCCCGCTGCGCGTGGAGGCGACGACTTCCCCGCGTACGTCGGTCAGGGTGACGGCCGCGTCCCGTACCGGGACACCGTCCGCGGTCACGACGGTGCCGGCCAGCCGTCCGGCTCCCCCGAGCACCACGTCCAGTTCCACCGGCCGTTCACCCACGGTGACGCTGACCGCCTGCGGCTGGTGGCCCCCCGCCGCGGCGATGAGGACGTACGAACCGGCCCCGGGCACACTCAGCGCGTACCGCCCCTCGTCCCCGCTGGCGCCCCTTCCGACCTGCTGTCCCTGGATGTCGATGAGGGTGAGGGCGGCGCGGGGCACCTTCGTACCGTCGGGGTGCTGGACACTGCCGCAGACCGGCACACCCGAGAGGTAACCGGTGGTCGGGGGGCCTGAGTCGGTGCGGGCGGAGGGGATCGCTGCGGGCTCGGCCGAGGTTTCGGGGCTGTGGTGGGACACCAGTGGTTTCTCCTTGAGGAAGAAGGCGAAGAACAGGCCGAGCACGAGGACCGGCACGAGGTAGAGGAAGATCCGGGGCATCGCGTCGGCGTACGCCTGGATGTAGGCGTCCCGCAGCGCGGGCTCCATCGCGTGGACCAGCTGCGGCGTGATCGACTCCGGGTCGGGAAGACCTGCGCCGGAGGGCAGCCGCACAGCGAGCGCGTCGGCCAGCCGTCCGGCGAAGAGGGTGCCGAACACGGCGGCGCCGACGCTGCCGCCGATCTGCCGGAAGTAGTTGTTGGCACTGGTCGCGGTGCCGAGATCGGCGGGGCGTACGGAGTTCTGCACGGCGAGGACCAGCACCGGCATGATCAGCCCGATCCCGAGGCCGAGGACCGCCTGCGCGATGCTGTATTCGAACCGCGGGGTATCGGTCTCGAGCCGGGACAGCAGCCACATGCCCACCGCCGAGATCGCGCTGCCCGCGATCGGGTAGACGCGGTAGCGCCCGGTACGGGAGATGAGCTGGCCCGAGACGACGGAAGCGCCCACGATGCCGCCCATCATCGGGAGCATCAGCAGTCCGGACTCGGTGGCGGTGGCCCCGTCGACCATCTGCAGGAAGGTCGGCAGGTAGCTGGCGGCGCCGAACAGTGCCACCCCGACGACCGCGCCGACCAGCGCGGTGACGTTGAAGATCGAGTCGCGGAACAGCCGCAGCGGAATGATCGGTTCGGGCGCGCGGTGCTCGACGGCGAGGAACAGCAGAGTCGTTCCGGCAGCTCCGGCGGCCAGCCCCAGAATGGTGCGCGACCCCCAGGCGTACTCCGTGCCGCCCCAACTGGTCAGCAGCACGAGGCAGGTGGAGGCGGCGGCCAGCAGCACGGCGCCGAGGATGTCGAGCCGGGGCCGGACCGTCGGCTTGGGCAGTTTCAGCACGACGGTGATGACGGCCAGCGTGACCATGCCGAAAGGCACGTTGATGTAGAAGCACCAGCGCCACGAGGCATGGTCGGTGAAGAAGCCGCCGAGCAACGGGCCCGCCACGGAAGCGAGTCCGAAGGCCGCGCCGATGAGCCCCATGAACCGGCCGCGCTCCCGGGGCGGTACGACGTCCGCGATGATGGCCTGGACGCCGATCATCAGCCCGCCGCCTCCGACGCCCTGAAGGGCCCGGAAGGCGATCAGTTCGTCCATGGTGCGCGACCAGCCGGCCAGCGCGGAGCCGACGACGAAGACGACGATCGCGAACTGGAAGACGCTCTTGCGGCCGAAGAGGTCGCCGAGCTTGCCGTAGATCGGAAGACCGATGGTCGAGGCGAGCAGATAGGCGGTGACCGCCCAGGACATCTTCTCCAGGCCGTGCAGCTCACCGACGATCTTCGGGAGCGCGGTGGCGACGATCATCTGGTCGAGCGCCGCGAGCAGGAGCGTGAGCATCAGCCCGACGAAGACGAGCCTGATGCGGCGGGGGTCCGTCGCCCCGTCGCCGGGCAGGGCCGGGGCGACGGATTCCGTCGCGGCGGGCGGCGGAGGCGGGGCGACCGCGGGCACCGCCTCGGCGCCGCCCGTACCGTCCGGTTCGTCCTTCACCAGAGTGATGCCACCCACCACGTGCCGCTCCCCTCGTCGCACTGCCGCCGCCCATTTCTCGCATTGCGCGACAAGTGAGGGCAAACGCGACGAGGGGGCGCTGACGGCGCACTCAGGGGGCGTATCCCCCGGTGGGAGCCACTACGGCGCACAACCGACCGGCCGGAAAGACCACCCGAACCGGTGAGGCCGGACAGTCCGGCCGGAGGCTACTTCTCCAACTCGGCGGCAAGGTTCTGCAGAAGCTCGTCGTAGATACGCCCAAGTCCCTTGGGAGCAAAGGTCTTCTCGAAGAATCCTCCGACGCCGCCGGCCCCGTTCCACACGGTGGAGACGACGGCCCTGGACTTGCCCTCACCGGCCGGGGTGACGGTCCAGGTCGTGACCATCGAGGAGTTGCGGTCCGTCTCCACGAGCTGTCCTCCCCCATAGCCTGCGGCATGGGAGGGGCCCCCCGTGGGCTCGGTGACCTCCAGCAGGCAGTCACGCACCCGCTTGCTGGTGGCCTGGAGCTTCCAGTGGACGAGGGTGCCCTCGCCGTCGCCACCCTCCCGGATCTCGTACTCGCTGAAGTGGCCGGGCAGCACCTTGCCGCGGACGTCCTTGTAGTCGGCCAGCGCGTCGAACACCGTCTCCGCGTCCGCCGCGATGATCCGCTCTGTCGTGGCCTCGACCTGCGCCATGGCTGTTCCTCCAGCACTCGGTTGTTCGGGGTGTGCTGAGCCAACCACCTCGGCAGCCCGGCTCAAAATCCGGTCCGGGACGAAGGGGAGAAAACGATCAAGGGAACAAGTGTTCTATTCTCAGGTCAGTGCTACCGAGGAGGCGTCCATGCGCTGGGACAATCTGGCCGATAACCCCACCGAAACCACCAAAACCGGTACCGGCGCGCTCTTCGCCGCGGACGCGGTAACGACGCGCACCTTCGACACCCCGGAATTCCGGGGCATCACTTTCCACGAAATACGGGCCCGCTCGATCGTGAACCGGGTACCCGGCGCGTCCCGGATGCCGTTCGAGTGGACCGTCAATCCGTACCGGGGCTGCACACACGCCTGCGTCTACTGCTTCGCGCGCAAGACCCACAGCTATCTGGACCTCGACACCGGGCTCGGCTTCGACTCCCAGATCGTGGTCAAGATCAACGCCCCGGAGCTGGTGCGCCGCGAACTCGCCTCACCGCGCTGGCACGGGGCGCACATCGCGATGGGCACCAACGTCGACTGCTATCAGCGGGCGGAGGGCCGCTACGGCCTGATGCCCGGCATCCTCACGGCCCTGCGCGACCACGCGAACCCCTTCTCGATCCTCACGAAGGGCACGCTGATCCTGCGCGACCTGGAGCTGCTGCGGCAGGCCGCCGACGTCACCGAGGTCGGTGTCTCGGTCTCCGTCGGATTCGTCGACCCCGAACTGTGGCGGACCGTGGAGCCCGGCACCCCCTCCCCCGAGCGGCGCCTCGACGTCGTCCGCACCCTCAGCGAGCACGGCATCGGCTGCGGGGTGCTGATGGCGCCCGTCATTCCGTACCTCGGCGACCGGCCGGAACAGCTGCGGGCGACGGTCCGCGCCGTCGCCGCCGCCGGCGCGACCTCGGTGACCCCACTCGTCCTCCATCTGCGCCCGGGCGCCCGGGAGTGGTTCATGGAGTGGCTCGGCCGCCACCATCCGCATCTGGTGCGGCGGTACGAGCGGCTGTACGCGGACGGCGCCTACGCGCCCACCTGGTACCAGCGCCGCATCACCCGGTACGTGCACGAGCTGGCGACGGAGTACGGCATCGGCCCCTCGCACCACGGAACGCCCCGCGGCTTCCCCGAGCGCGCCGAGCCGCAGACCCCACTGCCCGCTTCCGAACCCACCCAGCTGACCCTGCTCTGACCCGGGCCGCGCCTGCGGAGGCAAACGGGTCATCTCTTGACAGAACAGGCCCTTCCGGCTCCGAATGCGGGGAGCATGCGGCGGGGGCTGCGCCGCGCGCAGCCGTGTTCCCCCACCACGGGAGGCCATATGACGAACCGTTCAGGAATTCTGATCGCGGTCGGGGCGACGGTCGCCGGTCTGGTGACCGCCGCGCCGGCCCCGGCGAGCGCCGACAGTGGCGCGCAACGTGCCGCGTCGGTCAAATGGACCGGCTGCGGCACCCAGTCGTACCCGACGCTCCAGTGCGCGTCGGTGCACGCTCCGCTCGACCATGACGACCCGTCGGGCCGCCAGGTCACTCTCGCCCTGTCGCGGATCCCGCACACGGCGAAGACGTTCCAGGGTCCGCTGCTGGTCAATCCGGGCGGTCCCGGCGGCAGCGGTCTGTCGATGGCCGGTTTCGTCGCCGGCTCACTGCCGAAGGCGGTGGCCGCCCAGTACGACGTGATCGGGTTCGACCCGCGTGGCGTCGGCAGGAGCCGGCCGGCTCTGGACTGCGTACCGAAGTACTTCGACCCGGTACGACCCGACCCGGTACCGCATTCCGTCCAGGACGAGCGGACCAACCGGAACCGCGCCCGCGACTTCGCGGCCGCCTGCGGCGAGAAGTACCCGGACCTGCTTCCGTACATGGACACGGTGAGTGCGGCCAAGGACCTCGATGTGATCCGGGCCGCGACCGGCTCGCGTCAGCTCAACTACCTCGGCTACTCCTACGGCACCTACCTGGGCGCGGTGTACGCGAAGCTGTTCCCGGACCGCGTCCGGCGCCTGGTCCTCGACTCGAACGTGGACCCGGACGGGGTCTGGTACGACGACAACCTCAGCCAGGACTACGCGTTCGACACCCGCCACAAGGCGTTCGCCGCCTGGGTCGCGAAGTACGACAGCACGTACAGACTCGGCACCGACCCGGCGAAGGTCGAAGCGGCCTGGTACCGGATGCGCGACGCGGTCAAGAAGCATCCCGCGGGCAAGAAGGTGGGTGCGGGCGAGCTGGACGACACCTTCCTGCCCGGCGGTTACTACAACGGCTACTGGCCGACACTGGCCGGGGCGTTCGCGGCCTATGTGAACGACAAGGACGAGAAGGCCCTGGTCAAGGCGTACGAGCGCTTCGGCGCGGTCGACGCGGAGGGCGACAACGGGTACTCGGTCTACTCGGCCGTGCAGTGCCGCGACGCGCAGTGGCCGGGCGACTGGAACGTCTGGCGCAACGACACCCAGCGGGTCCACGCCAAGGCGCCGTTCATGACCTGGGGCAACACCTGGTACAACGCACCGTGCGCCGACTGGCCGGTGGAGCCGCTGAACCCGGTCCGGATCTCCAACCACGAACTGCCGCCGGTGCTGCTCTTCCAGGCGACGGACGACGCGGCCACGCCGTACGAGGGCGGGGTCACCCTGCACCGCAAGCTCGACGGTTCGAGCCTGGTCGTCGAGGAGGGCGGCGGCAACCACGGTGTCACGCTGAGCGGCAACGACTGCCTGGACCGGTACCTGGCGGGCTATCTCGCCAAGGGGACGGTGCCCCGTGGGAAGGGCACAGACGTGGACGCGGTCTGCGCGAAGACGCCCGATCCGAAGCCGGCGGCGGCCAAGTCCGCGCGGCCCGCGTCCCGTACCGAGGCGGACAGCCGGGGCAGCACGCTGCACGGGCTGATCGGGTTCCGGGGCTGACAGAAGGACGTTGTCGCATATCGGGGGCGTGCGCGAGGATGCCGGGATGACTGCACGCCTCGCTCCGGCACACGCCCCCGAACCGCTGATCCGCGACATGACCGTCGACGACTGCGAAGCTGTCGCGACGGTCCGGGTCCGCGGCTGGCAGAGTGCGTACGCGGGCCTGATGCCGCAGGCGCATCTGGACGCGATGAACATCGCCGAGGACGCGGAGCGCCGTCGCGGCTTCTTCGCCGCGGACAACGCGGTCGTCAACCTGGTGGCCGAGCGGGCGGGCCTCGGTGTCATCGGCTGGGCCGCGTACGGGCCGTA
This sequence comes from Streptomyces sp. NPDC087901, assembly GCF_044742205.1. Classification (NCBI taxonomy): domain Bacteria; kingdom Bacillati; phylum Actinomycetota; class Actinomycetes; order Kitasatosporales; family Streptomycetaceae; genus Streptomyces; species Streptomyces sp. NPDC087901. Next base: position 433,565 of record NZ_JBIUUC010000002.1, on the reverse strand, counting down.
CCGCGAGGACGGCAGGCGGCTCGCGCGCGGCGAGCTGTACGCGATCTACGTAGCTCCGGAGCAGACCGGGACCGGGGCCGGCCGGGCCCTCATGGCGGAGGTGCTCGCCCGCGCCGCCGCGGCCGGTCACCCCGACCTCGCGCTCTGGGTGCTGGCCGAGAACGCGCCCGCCCGTCGCTTCTACGAGCGTGCGGGCTTTCGCGCCGACGGTGCCGAGGAACCCTTCGACGTGGACGGTGTCCCGGTGCCCGAGGTGCGCTACGTGCGCCCGCTCAGCCCGCCGGGAGCCGGCTGAGCGCGTCCTCGGCCGCGTCGCCGAGACGGGGGTGCGGCAGGGCGGCCTCCAGGACCGGACGGGCCTGCGCGTCACCGAGCCGCCCCAGGCCCTCCACGCAGGCCAGCGCCACCCGCCAGTGCGGCTCGTCCGGCCCCAGCAGCCGGGACAGAGTGCTCATCAGCGCGGGTACGGACTCGGGGGCCCGCAGTTCGGTGAGCAGGCGGACCGGGTGGAGGGCGTAGGCGGTGCGCAGGTCGTTGGTGGCGAGTGCCGCGGCGGCACGGGGCGTGCGGGGGTCGCCCAGGCGGGCCAGGGCGTGAGCGGCTGCGACGCAACGCTCCGGGTCGCGGTGGTTGAGCAGCAGCACCAGGGGCTCGAAGGCACGGCGGTCACCGCCGCAGCCGAGCCGGAACGCGGCGATCTCGCGCGCCCACAACGGGCGTTCGTGCTCGATGAGCACCCGGGCCAGTTCCTCGTCGTCATCGGTGGCGATCAGTCTGCGGTAGGCCGCCGACTCTCCCGCCTCGTCCGCCAGCCGGTGTGTCAGTGACCGGAACTCCTCGTCCATGACCGTCAGCGTATCGGTGGCGACACAGCGTGCCGGCGGGGGCGGCGGATGTGAGAGGGACCACAACAATCGGGGGCTGGCGCGCTCATTACCCGTCGGTTAACCTCATGTGAGCGGGACACTCCCCCGCCGGCTCCGGTGGCCTGGTGACGCAGCCACCCGGAGTGATTGTCGGTTCGGCAGCTTTGCGAGACGTGACTCCGGGACAGAGTCCGTCGCCCCTTCCCGGTCCCGGCGGGTACTTCACGCCCGGGACCCGAGCACCACGACAGGCAATTCCCGCACGCCATGCGCCGGTCGGGCTCTTCGCCCCTCTCATCGGCCGCGCTCCGTGCGTCCCTCAGTCGTCACTCATCCCTGGAGTCCCGTGATGGACACCCATTTCAGCACCATCGCCGTCGTCGGCCTCGGCACCATGGGCACCGGCATCGCCGAGGTCCTGGCCCGCGCCGGCCGCGAGGTCATCGGTATCGACATCAATGACGCGGCCGCCCGCCAGGCCGTCGCCTCCCTGGAGGCCTCCACCGCCCGCGCCGTGCAGCGCGAGCGGATCACCGAGGAGGAGCGGCGCAACATCCTCGCCCGGTTCCGCACCTTCTCCGATCTCCAGGCCGCGGCGGAAGCCGAGCTGGTCATCGAGGTCGTGCCCGAGACGTACGAGATCAAGCAGCAGGTCTTCCGGGAGCTCGACGCGGTCGTCTCGCCCACCGCGATCCTCGCCACGGGCACCAACGCCCTGTCGGTGACCCGGCTCGCCGCGGAGTCGCAGCACCCCGAGCGCGTGCTCGGCCTGCACTTCTTCAACCCGGCGCCGGCGATGAAGCTGGTCGAGGTGGTCTCCTCGGTGCTGACCGCGCCGCCGGCCGTCGAGGCCGTCACCGCGCTCGCCCGGCAGCTGGACAAGGAGCCGGTCGCGGTCGGCGACCGGCCGGGGTTCGTCGCCGACGGCCTGCTGTTCGGCTATCTCAACCAGGCCGCCGCGATGTACGAGGCCAACTACGCCTCCCGCGAGGACATCGACGCGGCGATGAAGCTGGGCTGCGGTCTGCCGATGGGCCCGCTCGCCCTGCTGGACCTGATCGGCATCGACACCGCCCGTACCGTCCTGGAGGCGATGTACTCCGCCTCGCACGACCGGCTGCACGCCCCGGCGCCCATCCTCGGCCAGCTCAGCGCGGCCGGGCTGAGCGGCCGCAAGACGGGCCGCGGCTTCTACACGTACGCGGAGCCGGGCAGCCAGACGGTGGTCCCGGACGCACAGACCCCGGCGCAGGACGGCGGGGCGGGTGCGGGCCGCACGGTGCGTTCGGTCGGTGTCGCGGGCTCCGGGACGATGGCTTCGGGGATCGCGGAGGTCTTCGCGAAGGCCGGCTACGACGTGGTGCTCGCCGCCCGCAGTCAGGAGAAGGCGGACACCGCCAAGGGCCGGATCGCCAAGTCGCTGGAGCGGTCGGTCACCAAGGGGCGGCTGACGGCCGGGGCCCGGGACGAGACCCTTGCCCGGATCACCGCGGCGGGCTCGCTTGACTCCTTCGACGGGGTGGACCTGGCCGTCGAGGCCGTCGCCGAGGACCTGGTGGTCAAGCAGCAGCTGTTCGCCACGCTGGACAAGGTGTGCAGGCCTGGCGCGGTGCTCGCCACCACCACCTCGTCGCTGCCCGTCGTGTCGATCGCCCGGGCCACCTCGCGGCCCGAGGACGTCATCGGGATGCACTTCTTCAACCCGGCGCCGGCGATGAAGCTGGTCGAGGTCGTCCGTACGGTGCTCACCGCCGACGATGTGCACGCCACGGTCCGCGAGGTCTGCGGAAAGGTCCGCAAGCACCCGGTGGACTGCGGGGACAGGGCCGGGTTCATCGTGAACGCGCTGCTGTTCCCGTACCTCAACAACGCGATCAAGATGGTCGAGGAGCACTACGCGACCCTCGACGACATCGACGCCGCGATGAAGCTGGGCGGCGGCTACCCGATGGGGCCCTTCGAGCTCCTGGACGTCGTCGGCCTCGACGTCTCGCTCGCCATCGAGAAGGTGCTGCACGGCGAGTTCCGCGACCCGGGCCTCGCGCCGGCGCCGCTCCTGGAGCATCTGGTGGCCGCGGGCTGCCTCGGCCGCAAGACGGGGCGCGGCTTCCGCGAATATGCCCGCCGCTGAGAGGGCCCGGCCCGGAAGGCCCGGTACAGGGCCTTCCGGGCCGGGAGCCGGCTGGGGCGGGCTGCTCGGCCCTTCGGGCGGCCCGCCCCCACAGGCGCACCCTCCTGCACCGATGCAGTACGTTCACACCATGTCCCAGCCCGCCAGGTCCCCCCGTGTGTCCGCCACGCCCGACGTCCCGGAAAGTGCCGCAGGCACCCGCGCCGCCGCCCAACGGCTCAAAATGCGCCGTGAACTGGCCGCCGCGGCGATGGAGCTCTTCGCCACGAAGGGATACGAGGCGACGACCGTCGACGAGATCGCGGGCGCCGCGGGCGTCGCCAGGCGGACCTTCTTCCGGCACTTCCGGTCCAAGGACGAGGCCATCTTCCCGGACCACGACGACACCCTCGTCCGGGCCGAGGCGGTCCTCAACGCCGCCCCCGCGCACGAGCACCCGCTCGACACGGTCTGCCGGGGCATCAAGGAAGTCATGCGGATGTACGCGGCGAAGCCCGCGGTCTCCGTGGCCCGGTACAAGCTGACCCGGGAGGTACCCACCCTGCGGCAGGCCGAGATCGCCTCGGTGGCCCGCTACGAGCGGCTTTTCACCCGCTACCTGCTGGGCCACTTCGACGAGCGCGACCACCTTGCCGGCAACGACGACCCGTTGCTGGCGGAGGTCGCGGCGTCGGCCGTGGTCACCGCGCACAACCACGTGCTGCGTCGCTGGCTGCGCGCGGACGGCCAGGGCGATGTGGAGGCGCAACTGGACCAGGCGTTCGCCATCGTCCGTGACACGTTCGGGACGGGGATCGGCGCGGGCCGGACCGCCGGCAGTGAGCCGGCGAAGCCGCCGTCCGCGTCGGTGAGCACGGAGGGCGAGGTCCTGGTGGCCGTGGCGCGGACGGACGCGCCGCTGGACGAAGTGATGCGCACGATCCAGCAGGCGCTCAAGGAGCGCTGAGCGGGACCGCCCGTTCTCGGCCGCCCGGCCCGGGAGGCCTTCAGAGACCCTCGTCGGCCTGCCATGGCGCCGGCGCGGAGCCCTCGCTCCAGCCCGCGAGCGCCTCGCCGTCCAGGCACAGGATCCCGCATTGCTTCGCGTAGTCGAGGGCGGGACCTGTGTAAGCGCTGGTGGTGACGCAGACGGCGATCTCCGCCTCGTGCACGGCGTAGCAGGTTCCGCCGAATCGCTGAAGGTCCTGGGAACCGACTTTGGTGGCGGGGCCGTAGCACTTGCACTGGACGACCAGGCGCCGCCCGTCCGGGGCCGTCGCGATCACGTCCGCCCCCAGGTCACCCGCTCCGCCCACGACCTGCACGTCGGAGCAGCCGTCCCGCTCGCAGAGCGCGGCGATCGCGTCCTCGAAACCGTCGGCGTCCAGGGCGGCGTAGTCCGCGTCCTCACCCTCCGGCTCCACCGGTTCCGGTTCTGTCAGGACGACCGTGCGGGCGATGTCGCGGTGGGGGTGGCCGGACGGCTCGGGGGCCGGGTCACAGAGCTCCTGAGGCGGCTCGAAGAGCTCGCGCGCGGCCTCGGAGAGCGGGCCGGTGCCCCCGCGCGGGCGGCGGCGCGGCCCGCGAAGGTACAGGATCAGGACGCCCGCCGCGCAGAGCGCCGCGACCGGCACCACGGCGGCCGGATGCCTGCACATGCCCTCCCACACGGTGCGCACCATCAGCCATCCACCGCAGATGAGCAGAGCAATGGCGCCGAACCCGAAAGCGGTCCTGCGCACGCTGAAGGCCTTCCGGCGCCCCTCGAAACCCCGTTCCCGCACCGGTGCCGTCATCCCCGCCGCCCCGCTCGTCCGGATATGAGTCTTCCAAGATCATTCATCTCTGCCGTCTGCCCGGGCCCGGCGGATTCAACGGCGCTAAATGCGGTTGCCGGCGCCTCGGCCCGGTGCTGTGGTGTGCGGATGACCCGAAATCAGGACCACCACCCTCTGCTGGCCGCCTTCGACCGCGAGATGCGTGAGCACGCCCGCCCCGGCGGCCCCGGCGTCCGCGTCGAGCGCACAGCCGACGTCGTACGGCAGGTGGGTGGGGAGAACGACTGGAACGGGGTCGTATGGTCGTCGCCCGATCTGGACGCGGCCAGGGCCGACGCCGCGATCGCCGCGCAGGTGGCCCACTGGACCGAGCTCGGGTACGGGGAGTTCGAGTGGAAGCTGTACGCGCACGACCGGCCGGCCGACCTCGGGGCGCGGCTGCTGGCGGCCGGCTTCGAGCCGGAGGAGCCGGAGACCCTGCTCGTCGCACCTGTCGCGGACCAGCCCACGGCCGTCCGGCTCCCGGACGGCGTCCGCCTGCGCACGGTGCGTGACGAGGCCGATGTCGATCTGATGGCGCGGGCCCATGAGCAGGCGTTCGGCTCGGACTCGTCCCGGCTGCGGCATCAGCTGCTGGCCCAGCTGAAGGAGGACCACTTCGTCGGAGTGCTGGCCATGGCGGGCGACGAGCCGGTGAGCTCGGCCAGGATGGAGCTGTACCCGGGCACCGGCTTCGCCGGACTGTGGGGCGGCGGCACGGTCGAGGCGTGGCGCGGCAAGGGCATCTACCGGGCACTGATCGCCTTCCGGGCGGGCATCGCCGCCGAGCGCGGCTGCCGGTACCTCCAGGTCGACGCCACGGAGGACAGCCGCCCGATCCTCCAGCGTCTCGGGTTCACGGCCCTGAGCACGACGACGCCGTACGTCTACCGCCCCGCCTCCTGACCCGACCGCTACCACCCAGAACCGGTCGCAAGACGGCAAAACGCCCCCGTGTTGCTCATGCGTGGCACCCGGATGACAATTGAGGGAAATTGCTGGCACCCAGTGCCTTGCCAGCTGTCACGGAGTGCCATACGTTGAAGTCGTCCGGGCGGCCGGCGTGCTGAGACCTCACGTACGCCGGCTGTCCCCGCAAGCCACGTGCCTGCGCGCCCGGACGCCTGCGTCACAGGCAAACCCTTCTGCTCCACAGAGCAAGCAGCCGAAGCACCATCCGCCGAACCGACGGCACACCTCCACGCAACACCGCTCCCCCTGCTTGGCAGGACCCTCAAGCGTTCCCTCAAACGCCGCACCGCCGGAGGCACACCGTGAAGGAAATCCTGGACGCGATCCAGTCCGAGGACAGCACCGCCGCAGACTTCGCGGCCCTGTCCATTCCCGAGTCGTACCGCGCGGTGACCGTGCACAAGGACGAGGCCGAGATGTTCGCCGGCGTCGCCAGCCGCGACAAGGACCCCCGCAAGTCCCTCCATGTCGAGGACGTTCCGGTGCCGGAGCTCGGCCCGGGCGAGGCCCTGGTGGCGGTCATGGCCAGCTCGGTCAACTACAACTCCGTGTGGACGTCGATCTTCGAGCCCGTCTCGACCTTCGGCTTCCTGGAGCGCTACGGAAAGCTCAGCGACCTCAGCAAGCGCCACGACCTCCCGTACCACGTCATCGGCTCCGACCTGGCGGGCGTCGTCCTGCGCACCGGCCCGGGCGTCAACGCCTGGAAGCCCGGCGACGAGGTCGTCGCGCACTGCCTCTCGGTCGAGCTGGAGTCCTCGGACGGCCACAACGACACGATGCTCGACCCCGAGCAGCGCATCTGGGGCTTCGAGACCAACTTCGGCGGGCTGGCGGAGATCGCACTCGTCAAGTCCAACCAGCTGATGCCGAAGCCGGACCACCTCAGCTGGGAGGAGGCGGCGGCTCCCGGGCTGGTCAACTCCACCGCGTACCGCCAGCTCGTCTCCCGCAACGGCGCCGGTATGAAGCAGGGCGACAACGTCCTCATCTGGGGCGCGAGCGGCGGACTCGGCTCCTACGCCACGCAGTTCGCCCTGGCCGGCGGCGCCAACCCGATCTGTGTCGTCTCCAGTGACCAGAAGGCGGAGATCTGCCGGAAGATGGGCGCCGAGGCGATCATCGACCGCAACGCCGAGGGCTACAAGTTCTGGAAGGACGAGCACAACCAGGACCCGCGCGAGTGGAAGCGGTTCGGCAAGCGCATCCGTGAACTGACCGGCGGCGAGGACGTGGACATCGTCTTCGAGCACCCGGGCCGCGAGACCTTCGGCGCGAGTGTGTACGTGACCCGCAAGGGCGGCACGATCGTCACCTGTGCCTCGACCTCGGGCTACAACCACGAGTACGACAACCGCTACCTGTGGATGTCGCTCAAGAAGATCGTCGGCTCGCACTTCGCCAACTACCGCGAGGCCTGGGAGGCCAACCGGCTGGTCGCCAAGGGCAAGATCCACCCGACGCTGTCGAAGGTCTACTCCCTGGAGGACACCGGCCAGGCCGCGTACGACGTGCACCGCAACCTGCACCAGGGCAAGGTCGGCGTCCTGGCACTGGCACCCACCGAGGGCCTGGGCGTGCGCGACGGGGAGCTGCGCGAGCAGCACATCGACGCCATCAACCGATTCAGGAACATCTGACATGACCGGCCGTCAGAAGGACCGCCCGTGGCTCATGCGGACGTACGCCGGTCATTCGACCGCCGAGGCGTCCAACGAGCTCTACCGGCGCAACCTCGCCAAGGGCCAGACCGGTCTGTCGGTCGCCTTCGACCTTCCGACCCAGACCGGTTACGACCCCGACCACGTCCTCGCCCGCGGCGAGGTCGGCCGGGTCGGCGTGCCCGTCTCGCACCTCGGCGACATGCGCCGGCTGTTCCAGGACATCCCCCTGGAGCAGATGAACACGTCCATGACGATCAACGCCACCGCCATGTGGCTGCTGGCGCTCTACCAGGTCGTAGCCGAGGAGCAGGGCGCCGACGCGAACAAGCTCCAGGGCACCACGCAGAACGACATCGTCAAGGAGTACCTCTCGCGCGGGACGCACGTCTTCCCGCCGGGACCCTCGCTGCGGCTGACCACCGACATGATCACGTACACGGTCAACCGCATCCCGAAGTGGAACCCGATCAACATCTGCAGCTACCACCTGCAGGAGGCGGGAGCCACCCCCGTCCAGGAGATCGCGTACGCCATGTCCACGGCGATCGCCGTGCTCGACGCGGTGCGCGACTCCGGGCAGGTGCCCGAGGAGAAGTTCGGCGACGTGGTCGCCCGGATCTCGTTCTTCGTGAACGCGGGCGTCCGCTTCATCGAGGAGATGTGCAAGATGCGCGCCTTCGGCCGCATCTGGGACCGGGTCACCCGCGAGCGCTACGGCATCGGAGACGCCAAGCAGCGCCGCTTCCGCTACGGCGTGCAGGTCAACTCGCTCGGTCTGACCGAGGCACAACCGGAGAACAACGTCCAGCGCATCGTCCTGGAGATGCTGGCCGTCACCCTCTCCAAGGACGCCCGCGCACGCGCCGTGCAACTGCCCGCCTGGAACGAGGCGCTGGGGCTTCCCCGGCCCTGGGACCAGCAGTGGTCGCTGCGCATCCAGCAGGTCCTCGCCCACGAGAGCGATCTGCTGGAGTACGAGGACATCTTCGCCGGCTCGCACGTCATCGAGGCCAAGGTGGACGAGCTGGTCACCGACTCGCTGGCCGAGATGGACCGGATCGAGCAGATGGGCGGCGCCATGGCGGCCGTCGAGTCTGGCTATCTGAAGTCCGAGCTGGTCTCCTCGCACGCCGCCCGGCGCGCCCGGATCGAGGGCGGCGAGGAGAAGATCGTCGGCGTCAACATCTACGGGACGACGGAACCCAACCCGCTCACCGCCGACCTCGACGCCGCGATCATGACGGTCGACCCTGCGAACGAGGCCAAGGTCGTCGCCGCGCTCCACGAGTGGCGCGACAACCGCGACGAGCCCCGTGCCACCGAGGCGCTCGCCGCCCTGAAGAAGGCCGCGGCGGGGACCGAGAACATGATGGAGGCGACCGTCGAGTGCGCCCGTGCGGGCGTCACCACCGGCGAGTGGTCCTGGGCCCTGCGCGATGTCTTCGGCGAGTTCCGGGCCCCGACGGGTGTGTCGTCCGCCCCGGTCGCGGTGACCGCGGAGGCGGGCACCCCGCTCGCCCTCGTACGCGAGAAGGTCGCCCGGACCGCCGAGGACCTGGGCACGGGCCGGCTGCGGCTGCTCGTCGGCAAGCCCGGCCTGGACGGGCACTCCAACGGCGCCGAGCAGATCGCCGTACGCGCGCGTGACGCCGGATTCGAGGTCGTCTACCAGGGCATCCGCCTGACGCCCGAACAGATCGTCTCGGCCGCCGTCGCCGAGGACGTGCACTGCGTCGGGCTGTCGATCCTGTCCGGCTCGCACGCCGAGCTGGTGCCGGACGTACTGAACCGGCTGCGCCGCACCGGCGCCGGCGACATCCCGGTGATCGCGGGCGGGATCATTCCCCCCGCAGACGCGGAGGCCCTGATCAAGGCCGGTGTCGCCGCCGTATTCACCCCGAAGGACTTCGGCATCACGGAGATCATCGGCCGTATCGTCGACGAGATCCGGAAAGCGAACAAGCTCGACCCTCTGGAGGTCCCCGCATGACCACGCCCAGCCCGTCGCCCGCCACCACCCCGATTTCGGGCGGCTCCGCCGCGCACCCCTCGTCTCCCGTGAACCGGCTGCGCCCCCGCCGCTCCTGCCTGGCCGTCCCGGGCTCGAACCCGCGCTTCCTGGAGAAGGCCCAGGGCCTCCCCGCGGACCAGGTCTTCCTGGACCTGGAGGACGCCTGCGCGCCGCTCGCCAAGGAGGGCGCCCGCCATCACATCGTCGACGCGCTGAACAACGGCGACTGGACGGGCAAGACCAGGGTCGTGCGGGTCAACGACTGGACGACGCACTGGACGTACCGCGACGTCATCACGGTCGTCGAGGGTGCGGGCCCCAACCTCGACTGCATCATGCTGCCGAAGGTCCAGGACGCCCAGCAGGTCGTCGCGCTGGACCTGCTGCTCACGCAGATCGAGAAGACGATGGGCTTCGAGGTCGGGAAGATCGGCATCGAGGCGCAGATCGAGAACGCCAAGGGCCTCGTCAACATCGACGACATCGCCGCGGCCTCGCCCCGCCTGGAGACCCTCATCTTCGGCCCGGCCGACTTCATGGCATCGATCAACATGAAGACCCTGGTCGTCGGCCAGCAGCCGCCCGGCTACGGCGCGGACGCCTACCACTACATCCTGATGCGCATCCTGATGGCGGCCCGTACGCACGATCTCCAGGCGATCGACGGCCCGTTCCTCCAGATCCGCGACGTGGACGCGTACCGCGAGGTCGCCGGCCGTGCCGCGGCACTCGGCTTCGACGGCAAGTGGGTGCTGCACCCCGGTCAGGTCGACGCGGCCAACGAGGTGTTCTCACCCTCGCAGGAGGACTACGACCACGCCGAGCTCATCCTCGACGCCTACGACTGGTGCACCTCCGAGGAGGGCGGCAAGAAGGGCTCCGCGATGCTCGGCGACGAGATGATCGACGAGGCCAGCCGCAAGATGGCCCTGGTCATCGCGGGCAAGGGCCGCGCGGCCGGCATGCAGCGCACCTCCAAGTTCGAAGCTCCGGAGGCCTGATCATGCAGTTCGGACGCACGTACGAGGAATTCGAGGTCGGTGCTGTCTACAAGCACTGGCCCGGAAAGACCGTCACCGAATACGACGACCACCTGTTCTGCCTGCTGACCATGAATCACCACCCGCTGCACATGGACAGCAACTACGCCGGGAAGACGACCGACTTCGGCAAGAACGTCGTCGTCGGCAACTACATCTACTCGCTGTTGCTCGGCATGTCGGTCCCGGACGTCTCCGGAAAGGCGATCGCCAACCTGGAGGTCGAGTCGCTAAAGCACGTGGCGCCGACCTTCCACGGCGACACGATCTACGGCGAGACCACCGTCCTGGACAAGACCCCGTCAAAGTCCAAGAGCGACCGCGGCATCGTTTATGTGGAGACCAAGGGCTACAAGCAGGACGGCACGCTCGTCTGCGTGTTCCGCCGCAAGGTCATGGTCCCCACCGAGACGTACATCAAGGAGCGGGGCGGCGAGCAGCCGGGCCGCCCGGAGCTGAAGCAGCCCTCGCAGAAGAACGCGGAGAAGTAGCCATGACGCGACTCGCCCAGACGGCCGGACTCAACGACGTCCAGCAGGAAATCCTCTCCACGGTCCGGGATTTCGTCGACAAGGAGATCATTCCGGTCGCGACCCAGCTGGAGCACCGCGACGAGTACCCCATCGAGATCGTCGAGGGGCTCAAGGAGCTCGGCCTGTTCGGACTGATGATTCCCGAGGAGTACGGGGGCCTGGGTGAGTCGCTTCTCACATACGCGCTGTGTGTGGAGGAAATCGCCCGCGGCTGGATGAGCGTGTCGGGGATCATCAACACGCACTTCATCGTGGCGTACATGCTCAAGCAGCACGGCACGCAGGAGCAGAAGGACACCTTCCTGCCCCGGATGGCGCTGGGCGAGGTCCGTGGCGCGTTCTCGATGTCCGAGCCGGCGCTGGGCTCCGACGTCTCGGCGATCAGCTCCAAGGGCGTCAAGGACGGCGAGGAGTACGTCCTCAACGGCCAGAAGATGTGGCTGACGAACGGCGGCACGTCCTCGCTCGTCGCCGTCCTGTGCCGGAGTGACGAAGGCCACCCCGAGGGCACGCCGCCGCACAAGTCGATGACGACCTTCCTGGTGGAGAAGGAGCCCGGATTCGGCGAGGTCAGGCCCGGCCTCACGATCCCGGGAAAGATCGACAAGATGGGCTACAAGGGCGTCGACACCACCGAGCTCATCATGGACGGACTGCGCATTCCGGCCAATCGCGTACTGGGCGGCACCACCGGCCGAGGGTTTTACCAAATGATGGACGGCGTGGAGGTGGGCCGCGTGAACGTGGCTGCGCGTGGCTGCGGCGTCGCACAGCGTGCATTCGAACTGGGCGTTTCCTACGCGCAGCAGCGCCACACCTTCGGAAAGCCGATCGCCCAGCACCAGGCGATCCAGTTCAAGCTGGCTGAAATGGCCACCAAGGTCGAGGCCGCGCATGCAATGATGGTAAATGCAGCGCGCAAAAAGGACTCCGGGGAGCGGAACGACCTGGAGGCAGGGATGGCGAAGTACCTCGCCTCCGAGTACTGCAAGGAAGTCGTCGAGGACGCCTTCCGTATCCACGGCGGCTACGGCTTCTCCAAGGAGTACGAGATCGAGCGCCTCTACCGTGAGGCCCCGATGCTGCTGATCGGTGAAGGTACCGCCGAGATCCAGAAAATGATCATCGGGCGCCGACTCCTCGAGGAGTACCGCATCCAGGGTTGATTGTCCCTTTCGAGGTGATTTAGCCGCGAAGAAGATCACACCCTGTCATCCTCATCCGGTGCCTTCCAGACGTCCGACTCGGCTGCTGGCTTGCCCAGTTGCGGTCCGCAACCGATAACATCGCCGGAAAAGCCGCCGTCCCCCGTTGCCAGCGCGGCATCATCCGCTACGAAGGTCATCCATGCCCGACAGCCATACCTCTGCACCACGCGGCGGGGTCCGCCTTGCACGCGGAGCTTCGCCGTGGCTCCTGCCGACCGTCGCCACCGCCGCACTCAGCCTGACCCGGGCCCGCAGGTCCGGGCGCTGGGCGGCCGTGGCCGTGCCCACCACCGCGCTCGCGGCGGGCATGCTGTGGTTCTTCCGCGACCCCGAGCGCGAGATCACCCAGGGTCGCGTCATCTCACCGGCCGACGGCGTGGTGCAGAGCATCATGCCGTGGAAGGACGGGCGTACCCGCGTCGCGATCTTCATGAGCCCGCTGAACGTCCACGTCAACCGCGCGCCCCTGGCGGGCACGGTGACGTCGGTCGAGCACATCCCCGGTGGGTTCGTCCCCGCGTTCAACAAGGAGAGCGAGAACAACGAGCGCGTTGTCTGGCACTTCGACACCGAGCTCGGCGACATCGAGATGGTGCAGATCGCGGGCGCGGTGGCCCGCCGCATCGTCCCTTACATCCCGCAGGGCACGAAGGTGGAGCAGGGCGAGCGCATCGGCCTGATCCGGTTCGGCTCCCGGGTCGACATCTACCTTCCGGAAGGTATCGATGTCGCGGTCGAGGTCGGCCAGGCCACCACCGCGGGGGTGACTCGAATTGACCGTGATTGATCCTGATACACAGGCCGGCTGGGTGCCGGAGGCCGAGGCCGAGGACGACGCCGAGGACATGCCGCTCTCTATGCGGCTGTCGATAGCGGACACCCTCACCCTCGGTAACGCCACGTGCGGATTCATGGCGGTGTACTTCACCACCACGGGGATCCTCATCCCGCACCTCACGGGCAGCGACGAAAGCGGCATGGCGCGGCACTCCGCGGCCACCGCCGTGATCCTCATGCTCATGGCCGCCATCTTCGACCTCTTCGACGGCCTCGTGGCCCGCAAGCTGCGTTCCTCGCCGATGGGTGCCGAGCTGGACAACCTCTCGGACCTGGTCAGCTTCGGGCTCGCCCCGGCGTACTTCGTCCTCGTCTACGGCATGGTCGCGGACGACGCACACCAGCGGGTCTCGGCGCTCGCGGCGATCGTGGTGCTGCTGGCGGTGGTGCTCAGGCTTGCGAGATTCTCCTGTGTGACCCTGAAGGACGGCATGTTCCAGGGCATGCCGAGCCCCTTCGGAGCGCTCACGGTCATTTCGATCGTGCTCCTGGAGCTGCCCTTCGTGCCGACGCTGCTCGCGATCGTCGGCGTGGCATGGCTGATGGTGAGCCGGGTCGAGTACCCCAAGCCGCGGGGCGTCCTCGCGGTGGCGATGCTCGGCTGGATCGTGGCCGCCATGGGGCTTCTGGCCGCCTGGGCGTTCGACGCGCCCGGTGGTCAGCTGCTGCTGCAGACCGGCTGTGCGCTCCAGGTGGTCCTGGGTGCGGTCATCCCGCTCTTCGCGACCGCCCGCCGGGTGAACACCTTCCGTGACAACCGGCGCGAGGCACGAGCGGCTCAGCTGCCGTAGTCCGCACATCATGCACGAGGGCCCGGATGCTCCCCAGCATCCGGGCCCTCGTGCGTGCACGGCCGGCCCCGGCGCTCCGGGGCGGGCCTGGCTCGGAGCGGCGGCGCGGGCCGTACGGATTCGCGGTGCAGCCGGGTGGGGCAGCAGAAGGACCCGCTGATCCGGTTCTCGGCATGACGCCACGGGCGGTCATCCACCTCCGGTCGGGCCCGTTGTCCAGCCGGCCGCCACTCGCCGGTCAGCAGGGGGCCCTGCCGTCCTTGTGGAGGTGGAGCCGGTTACAGGTCCCACACGGTCCCGCTCCGGCGCCGTACGGCTCCACTCGCCCTGAAACCGGGGCTGAGGGCTGTCCCGTGGGCGAGGACAAGCGGTCCGTATGCGTGCGGCAAGTAGGCGAACCGCTCTCCGCCCTCCTCGCGAAGGATCAGCTCGGCAGCTCGCAAAGGATCAGTACGTGCGGGCTGACGACGTGAATGCGCTTGCCCGCGTTTCACAGGCGTTCCGTTTCGCAGGCGTACTCGAAATTGCGGGGTGATCGGCCCCTTCCACCAGACGGGGTCGATGTGCCCGGCGCTGTCCGCCTCGGCGCTGTGCATGTCGGGCATGACCTCCGAGCATGATCTTGATGCCGCATTTCTCCGCCCTATCGATAAAGGCATCGAATACCTGAAGGCTCTTCCTGTCCTTCAGTTCCGGATTCGCTCAGGAATTGACTGCGGCGGGGAAGGCCGCCTGTCCGTTCCTCCATTTCAGGAGAAGCTGGGTGGGGATCGGCGCCCTGACGATATTGATGCACTGTTCCGCCATCCCCCATCCGCCATATCCGCCAGGTGCCATCTGCCAGGTGGGGGTGTCCGGATTGGCCTACCGGAGGCCGCGAAAGACCCGCCCGGCGGCATTGCAAACGAGCCGGTTGACGCCGGTCGTCCAGACCTCGTGACCGCGTTCTCGTCCGCCATCCGATTGCCCTGGCATGCGGCCGCTCCGCACCGGTCGCGGCTTCGGTACGGGATTCCGCTTGCGATTCCGCTTCGAGTCCCGCCACGGCTGAGGGGCCTCATTCTCTTTCGCCTTTCGGATGAAGCACAAGGAAGCGCAGGAGCGCTCCCACAGCGTGGAGCCAACGCGCCGGCGCGCCCTCAACAGGTCGCGTCGACGTCCGCGGCTCCCCACAGGGCGACATCCCGGCTTTTCGCCCCAGGGCGCGCCTTCTCCATCCCTGACACCTTCGGGCACGCGCCCGGACCGCGGAGCCACCACCTCGCCGAGCCGACCAACCCGCCCAGAACGCCCAATTCTCTCGATGATCCGTCGCAAATTTGAGTAGTAGAAGCGGAATCTTGCGCACAACCGTGGACTTCTTTGCGTTGCTGCTCCTAGCCTGTGGGCGTCCGAAGAGCCCCCACGAGCCGCAAGGACGACTGTTACGTGACCCCACCACCGCGACGCCTGTTGCTCAGACGATCCATATCCGCCTCTCTCTCGCTGGCACTCGCCGCGTTCGGCACCGCCGCCGCCGTGGTCCTGTCCGGCGCCCCGCCCGCCCAGGCCGCGGGGGTCCCCGCCCCCTCCCCGGTGGCGGTCCCCGGTCGCGGCGCGACCATTCCGTTCAAGGAACAGGAAGCCGAGTACGCCGCCACCAACGGCACGCTGATCGGCCCGAACCGCCTCTACGGCACGCTGCCCTCCGAGGCCTCGGGCCGGCAGGCCGTGACGCTGGACGCGGTCGGTGAGTACGTCGAGTTCACCCTCACCACCCCGGCCAACGCCATGTCCTTCCGCTACTCGCTGCCGGACAACGCCGCGGGATCGGGCCGGGACGCCTCGATCGACGTGACGGTGAACGGCGCCTCACCCAAGGCGGTGCCGGTCACCTCGAAGTACGGCTGGTACTACGGCGGCTACCCGTTCAACAACAACCCGGGCGACACCAACCCGCACCACTTCTACGACGAGGCCCGGACCATGTTCGGGACCACCCTCGCGGCCGGCACGAAGGTCCGGCTGCAGGTCTCCTCCACCGCCGCGTCGCCGTCGTTCACCATCGACCTGGCGGACTTCGAGCAGGTGGCCGCGCCCACCGCCAAGCCCTCGGGCGCCCTCGACGTCGTCACCGACTTCGGTGCCGACCCGACCGGGGCCGCCGACTCGACCGCCAGAATCCAGGCGGCCGTGGACGCGGGCAAGGCGCAGGGCAAGGAGGTGTACATCCCGCAGGGCACCTTCCAGGTCCGCGACCACATCGTCGTGGACAAGGTGACGCTGCGCGGGGCCGGTCCCTGGTACTCCGTCCTGACCGGACGCGATCCCTCGAACCGCAGCAAGGCCGTCGGCGTCTACGGCAAGTACGCGGGGGACGGCGGCAGCAGCAACGTCACCCTCAAGGACTTCGCCATCATCGGCAACATCCAGGAGCGGGAGGACAACGACCAGGTCAACGCCATCGGTGGCGCCCTGTCGAACTCGACCGTCGACAACGTCTGGATGCAGCACACCAAGTGCGGCGCCTGGATGGACGGCCCGATGGACAACTTCACCATCAAGAACAGCCGCATCCTGGACCAGACCGCGGACGGCGTGAACTTCCACTACGGCGTCACCAACTCCACGGTCACCAACACCTTCGTCCGCAACACCGGTGACGACGGCCTGGCGATGTGGGCGGAGAACGTTCCGAACGTGAAGAACAAGTTCACGTTCAACACCGTGATCCTGCCGATCCTGGCCAACAACATCGTCACGTACGGCGGCAAGGACATCACCATCTCCGACAACGTCATGTCGGACACCATCACCAACGGCGGCGGGCTGCACATCGCCAACCGCTATCCGGGTGTCAACTCCGGTCAGGGAACCGCCGTTTCGGGTACGACCACGGCAGCGCGCAACACTCTGATCCGTACCGGGAACAACGACTACAACTGGCGTTTCGGCGTCGGCGCGATCTGGTTCAGCGGGCTCAACGAACCGATCAACGCCACCGTCAACATCTCCGACACCGAGGTCCTGGACAGCTCCTACGCCGCGATCCACCTCATCGAGGGTGCGACGAACGGGCTGCACTTCGACAACATCAAGATCGACGGCGCCGGCACGTACGCCCTTCAGATCCAGTCTCCGGGCACCGCGACCTTCACCAACGTCGTGGCCACGCACATCGCGCAGTCCAACCCGATCCACAACTGCGTGGGCAGCGGGTTCCAGATCACGCGGGGCAGTGGGAACTCCGGCTGGTACGCCGATCCGCCGGCCTGCACAGGCAACTGGCCGGACCCGGTGTGGACCAACGGCGGGGTGCCGGGCGGCGGCAGTGGCCCGACGGATCCGCCCACCGACCCGCCGACCGACCCGCCCACGGATCCGCCCGCCGAGACGGGCAACCTCGCCCGGGGCCGTACGGTCACCGAATCCGGCCACGCGGACGTGTACAGCGCGTCCAGGGCCGTGGACGGGGACGCGAACAGCTACTGGGAAAGCACCAACCACGCCTTCCCGCAGACCATCACCGTGGACCTGGGTACAGCGAAGGCGGTCAAGCGGCTGGTCCTCAAGCTGCCCCCGGCGGCCGCCTGGTCCACCCGCACACAGACGCTGAGCGTGTCGGGCAGCACCGACAACGGCACGTTCAACTCGCTGAAGAACTCGGCGGGTTACACCTTCGATCCGTCGAGCGGGAATCAGGCGACCGTCACCCTGCCCGGCACACCGTCCCGCTATCTGCGGCTGACGTTCACCGCCAACACCGGATGGCCGGCCGCACAGCTCTCCGAACTGGAGGCCTACACCAGCTGACCCGGCCCGCGAAAGACCGCCGGACGGCACGCGTGATGCGTGCCGTCCGGCGGCCGTCGTCGCGGTACCCGGACTACTTCAGCGTGTAGGACTTCGCCGCCGCTGCCGCCTGCGCGGGCCTGACGGTCTTGAGACCGCCGGGGGTCTTGGCGTCCGGCTTCATGATCACGCTCTCCCGGCTGGAGGGCGCCGTCGGGTCGGAGAAGTCGTGGGCCATCCCGAAGTCGCTGCCGAAGTCCGTGATGGTCAGCAGGGCCTTGTCGATGCCCTCACGGGTGAGGTCCTTCGAGGCGCAGGCCTTCTCCAGTACCTCACCGAACAGCCGCGCCGCGTTGTATCCCGCGATGACGCCGTTGTCGAGGCCGTCCTTCGGGTACTCGGCGCCGTACTCCTTGGCGAGCTTCGCCGGGCCGGCGCCCGGGTCGCCGATCGGCAGGGTGGGCGCGGCGACGAAGTAGTTGGTTTCCAGGGCCGGGCCTGCCGGCGTCTTCAGCAGCTGAGGTGCGAACGCCGAGTTGTTGCCGACGACCGGGACCTTGAAGCCGGTGGCGGCGGCGACACCCACCAGCGAGGCCGCCTGACGCGGGCCCGCGCTGACCACGACGGCCTTGACTCCGGCCTGCTTGAGCGCGGCGACCTGGGCGGTCATGTCGTTGTCGGTGGGCTTGATCTTCTGCTCGACAACGGTCAGGCCCGCCTCCTTCGCCGCGTACTTCGAGCCGGTCAGGGCGTTCTCGCCGTAGTCGCCCTCGAAGTAGACATGACCGATCTTGTCGCCCTTGGCGATGCGCTTCTCGGCGAGCAGGTAGTCGATCGCGTTGATCGTCTCGACGTCGTACGTGGCGCCGATGACACGGACGTACTTGCTGCCGAGCAGACTCGCCGACCAGGCCTGCGGCAGGACGAGTCCCTTGTCCTGGCCGTCGATGCGATCCTTGACCGCCGCCGCGAACGGCGAACCGATGAACTGGACGAAGCCCAGCACCTTCGGCTCCAGCTCGGTGTAGCCGGCGATGGCCTTCTGCGGGTCGTAGCCGTGGTCGCGCACGGTCAGCTCGACCTTGCGCTTGCAGATGCCGCCCGCGGCGTTGGTCTGCTTGACCCAGAGCTGCTGGGCCTGGGTGACACTCTTGCCGAGCGAGGCGTAGACCCCGGTCATGTCGGTGAGCGCACCCAGTGAGATCGTCGAGTCCGTGACGCCCTCGCCGGTCTTCACACCGCTCTTGTCCTGGGCCCCCTCGTCGGAGGACTTGGCCTTCTCGCTGCAGCCGACGAGGGTGAGGGTGAGGGCCGCGCACACGGCCCCGAGCACACGCAGTTTCATTTCTTCTCTCCTGAGTTCTTCATCAGACGTGTCAGGCCGCCGGGCAGGAACAGCACAGCCGCGACCACCGCGGCGCCGTACAGGTAGCGCGACGCCTCGCCCGGAGCCAGGCCGCCCGTACCGGGGGCGGAGACCAGGGGCAGGGAATCGCTGTAGTGGGTGAGCAACTGCGGCAGCAGCGAGACGAACGCGGCCCCGACGACCGCTCCCGCCACGGTGCCGAGCCCGCCGATGACGATCATGGCGAGGTATTCGAGGGACAGGACCATGCCGAAGTACTCGGGCACGGTCCGCTGGAAGACCAGCGCGAGCAGGACGCCCGCCAGTCCGGCGTACATCGACGACAGGACGAAGACGCCCGCCCGGTAGCGGGCGACGGGCACGCCCATCACTCCTGCCGCGATGCGGTGGTCGCGGATGGCGTTGAGCGCCCTGCCCGGCCGGCCGCGCAGCACTCCCCGGGCGAACAGCCCGCTGAGGAGCAGGGCGAGCAGCGCCGCGTACCAGAGCTTCTCGGAGGACTGGAACGGCACCGCGGCCACCATGACCTCGGTGTCGTCGAAGTCGAACCCGAAGAGCGAAAGGGGCGGTACGGAACGGCCGTTGAAGCCGCCGGTGAGCGAGCCAGCGTTGAACAGCACATGCTGGCCGATGAAGATCAGCGCCAGGGTCGCGATGCCGAGGTAGGCCCCGCGGAGCCGGCTCGCGATGGGGCTGAACAGTCCGCCGGCGGCTCCCGCGAGGAGCACGGCGAGCACGGCGGCGAGCCAGCTGGGCAGGCCGAGTCCGGAGAGCTCGTGCCCGTTCTCCGTACTGCTCTCCCCCGCCAGCACGCAGTAGCCGTACGCGCCCACCGCGAGGAAGAAGGCGTGCCCCATGGAGAGCTGGCCGGTGGCGCCGGTGAGGAGGTTGAGCCCGATGGCGCCGATGGCGGCCGCCATCGCGAAGAGTCCGGCCTGCAGCCAGAAGCGGTCCAGATAGAACGGGAACGCGAGCAGCAGTACCGAGCCGATCGCCCAGAGGTAGGTACGCGGGTGACGCAGCCGGGCTGCGAGGGCGGTACCCGGGGTGGTGAGCCGGGTACCTGTGGCGGTCCCGGTGGTCGTGGTGTCAGACACGGGCGAGCTCCTTCGTACCGAAGAGTCCCGCGGGCCGCAGGAGCAGCACGAGCACCATCACCAGATAGGGGGCGAGGTCGCCGATGCCGCGGCCCAGGAAGGAGAGGTCGCTCTGGTAGCCGGTGGCGAGCGATTCGGTGACGCCGACGATCAGTCCGCCGGCGAGGGCCCCGGTCGTCGAGTCGAGTCCGCCGAGGATGGCGGCGGGGAAGGCCTTGAGGGCGGCCAGTGAAGTGGCCCGTTCGAGGCCGGGTGTGGGGAAGACGGTGAGGAACAGCGCGGCCACCGCGGCAAGCGCTCCGGCCACCGCCCAGGCGGCGAGCGAGACCCGGCCGAGCTTGATCCCCATCAGGGCCGCGGTCTGCGGGTTCTCGGCGGCCGCCCGCATCGAGACCCCCCAGGAGGTGAAACGGAAGGCCAGCAGGAACACCGTGATGAGCAGACCGGCGGCGAGGAACGCGGCAATCCGGGTCTCGGCGAGTGTGACGCCGCCGATGGTGACGACGCCGTCGCCCCACGGGTCGCCGAGGGCGAGCACATCCGTGCCCATGCGCCGGGTGAGTTCGGTGGTCAGGAGGATGTCGACGCCGATGGTGACGATCGCCAGGACGCTGTGGTCGCTGCCCCGGTAGCGGCGCATCACCAGGAACTCGACGGCCGCGCCGACCACCGCCGCGCCCGCGATCCCGACGGCGAGCGCGGGCCAGAAACCGATGTCGTCGTGGAGCACGGCGGTCACGTAGCCGCCCGCGAGAAGCAGGGAGGCGTGGGCGAAGTTGACGACCTCGGTGGCCTTGAAGATGACGACGAAGCCGAGCGCGATCAGTGCGTAGACCGAGCCGATGGAGAGGCCGCCGAGGAGCAGTTCGATGAAGGTGGTCATTCCTGTGCCCCCAAGTAGGCCTGGACGACGGCCGGATCGTTCTGGACCTCGGCGGGGGTGCCGTCCGCGATCCTGCGTCCGAAGTCGAGTACGGTCACGGCGTCCGCGAGCCGCATCACCACGCCCATGTCGTGTTCGACGAGCACGATCGAGATGCCGAGGCTGTCGCGTACCCCGGCCACGACCGCGGCGGTACGCCGCCGCTCGTCGGCGGTCATCCCGGCGACGGGTTCGTCCAGGAGGAGGACCTGCGGCTCCATGCAGAGTGCGCGGCCGAGCTCGACGAGCTTCTGCTGCCCGTACGGGAGCGCACCGGCGGGCCGGTCCAACTCCTTGTCCAGACCGATGAATTCGGCGATCTCGCGGACCCGGTCCAGATGGCGGCGGGCCTCGCGGGCGGCGGACGGCAGGCGCAGTCCGCTGGCGAGGAACCCGGCACGGGTGAGCCGGTGCCGGCCGAGCAGGAGGCTGTCGGCGACGGTGGCGTGCGGCGGGAGCGCGAGATTCTGGAAGGTACGGGCGACGCCGAGTTGAGCGATCCTGTGCGGGGCGAGTCCGGTGAGTTCCGTCGTACCGAGGTGGACGGTGCCGGATGCGGCCCGGTACACCCCGGACAGGACGTTGAAGCAGGTCGACTTCCCTGCCCCGTTGGGGCCGATGACGGCGTGCACGCTGCCCGGTTCCACGGTGAAGGAGATGCCGTCCAGGGCGGTGAGCCCGGCGAAGCGGACGGTGACGTCACGGACGGCGAGTGCGGCCGGGGCGGTGGCGACCTGGGTCGCCTCCTGGGCGGCGGTCATGCGGACCACCTGCTCAGAGTGCGTACGGCCCCGGAGGCCCGGTCCGCGTCCTCTGCGGCTGTCTCGTCGACGACGCCCAGGTAGCGGCGGCGCACCTCGTCGGAGGCGGCGAGTTCGCCGGCCGGCCCCTGAAGGGTGACCTCGCCGACCTCCAGGACGTATGCCGTGGAGGCGAGCCGCAGGGCGATCGCCGCGTTCTGCTCGACGAGCAGGACGGAGGTGCCCGACGCGTTGATCTCCTGCACCGTCTCGGCGATGCGCTGCGCCATCAACGGGGCGAGTCCGAGGGAGGGTTCGTCGAGCAGCAGCAGCCGGGGCCGGGCCATCAGCGCCCGGCCCATCGCCAGCATCTGCTGCTCGCCCCCCGACAGCAGCCCGGCGCGCTGGTGCGCACGCCGGCCCAGAACCGGGAACAGTTCGTGTACGCGGTTCAGCGCGCCCGCCGACGCCTTGCGGCCGCCGCGGGCCCCGAGGGCGCCCGCCCGCAGATTGTCGGCCACCGTCATCCGGGCGAACACCTGTCGTCCCTCGGGCACCTGGACCACGCCGGCGGCCACCACCTGGGCGGGGCGCAGCCCCTCCAGGGGGCGTCCGTCGAAGTGGACGGTGCCTGTACCCGTCCCGCGGTGGAAGCCGAGGGTCCGCGAGATGGCCCGCAACAGCGTGGTCTTCCCGGCCCCGTTGCCGCCGAGTACGGCGGTGATCGCGCCGGCCGGCACATCGAGGGAGACGTCGCGCAGGGACCGTACCGGGCCGTAGCCCACGGACAGTGCGCGGATCTCGAGCGTTGCCATGCGTCCTCCTCCTTCCGCCTTGTCTTGGAATCGACGCGTCGATTCGTGGTGCGCAGGGCCCCGGCCGAGCCGTGGCCGGCGGTGTCCGCCTGTGCCTGCCTGTGCCTGCCCTGTGCCTCCGTGGGGCCACAGACCAGCAGCGGGCGGGCCGCGCGTCCACGGTCACTGGCCGAAACGCTGCGGGTGACCAGTGCGGGAGACCGCCGGTTGTGCACACGCACAGAGGCGCGGTGTGCGCTGTCGCCCCCGGCCCGGACCGGTGCCATCCTCACGACTGCGGTCCGGTGAAGGACCGAGGTGTGGAAGCAGCCCCCGGGGGCGTGCGGAGGACGGAGCGGGCATGCGGCAGCGCGGGGACGAGCGGGGGTGGGCGCTGCTCGACGCGCTGCTGGAGGACGAGACCGGGCCGGGGCTGGCGGAGCTCGCCGGTGCGGTGCTGGGGCTCCCGGAGCGTGGCCGGTACGCGGTGGCGGTGATCCCGGCGCCCGTGCGTATCGCCGGGAACCGTCCCGGCCATGCGGACGGGATGCGGATTCTCTGGCGGCCGCGGCCGGACCGGGAGATCGCGGTGGTGGCGCTGGGCGATGCGGATCCGGCGGCCGTCGCCGCACTGTTGTCGGACGGGGGGCCGGGACCCGGAGGGGTCAGCCCCGTGGTGGGCGGCCTGTCCGCCCTGGGGACGGCGCGCAGGCTGGCCGATGCGGCGTTGCTGACATGCGGCCCGGCCGGGGAGGCGGTCGTCTGTCTGGACGGCCGGGTCCCCGCGGCCCTGGTGGCGGGACAGCCCGCCCTCGCGGCCTATCTGGCCACGGACGTGTTCGGCCCGCTCCTGGCCCGCGACCCGGCCGACCGGGCCCTGCTGGTGTCGACGCTGGACGCGTGGCTCGAGTGCGGGGGGTCGGCGGGGCGGACGGCGGTACGGCTGTGCTGCCACCGGAACACGGTGCTGAACCGGTTGCGGCGGCTCGAGGAGCTGACGTCACGCTCGCTCTCGCGGCCGCGCGAGCTGGTGGAACTGATGCTGGCGCTGGATGCGGTGCGGCTGGTGCCGGGGACGAGTTCAAGCCTCTCCGGCGACTGAGGAGGGGAGGGCCGGAGCGGAGAGCGGGAGCCCCCGAAGGGCCCGCGCCCCCGTCGGCCCCGAAGGGCCCCGCCCCCGTCGGCCCCCGAGGGCCCGCGCCCCGTCACCTCAGCGCAGGAAGTCCCGTGCGATGGACCCCGCCACCCGCTCAAGCAGCGGCCCCGCCTCGGCCATGCACACCGCAGGGTCCGGCTCCAGCTCCGTGAGCGCGTACGCGCGGCGGATCCCCGCGCGCCCCAGCGCCTCCGGGGCCAGTGCCAGGCGGCCGCAGACCGCGACGACCTCGATGCCCGCCGCGCGGGCAGCTGCGGCGACCCCGGCCGGGGCCTTTCCGTGCAGGGTCTGCTCGTCGAGTGAACCCTCGCCGGTGATGACCAGCGTCGCCCGGGCCAGTGCCGGCGCGAAGCCGAGGACGTCGAGCATCACCTCGATCCCGGGCCGGAACCGCGCACCGAGCGCGACGAGCGCCCCGTACCCGATTCCGCCCGCCGCACCGGCCCCGGGCAGCTGGGCGTGGTCCGGCCCCAGCACGGAGGCGTAGTGGGCGAGCGCCGCGTCGAGCACCGCGATGTCTTCCTCGGTCGCGCCCTTCTGACGGCCGTACACCTCCGGCGCGCCCTTGGGCCCGGTGAGCGGGTTGTCCACGTCGCTCGCGAGGATCAGGTCGACCGCGCCGAGCCGGGCGTCGAGCCCGGACAGGTCGGCCGTCGCGAGATCGCCGAGTCCACCGCCGCCGGGGCCGACGGGCTTGCCGTCCGCGTCCAGGAAGCGTGCGCCGAGCGCGGCCAGCATGCCCGCCCCGCCGTCCGTGGTCGCGCTGCCGCCGACGCCGAACACGATGGTCCGCGCGCCCGCTTCGAGGGCGGCGAGCAGCAGCTCACCGGAGCCGTACGTGGTGGCCGTGAGCGGGGCGAACACGCCCGCGGGCAGATGCTGGAGGCCCGAGGCCTCGGCCATCTCGACCACCGCGGTGGTATCGCGCACCGCGTACGCGGCGGTCACGGGGTCGCCCAGCGGCCCGGTCACCCGCGCCTCGCGGCGCTCGAATCCGGCGGCCACCGCGGCCGCCACCGTGCCGTCGCCGCCGTCCGCCACGGGCAGGGTCTCGACCCGTACCTCGGGGGCGACGCGCCGCAGCCCGGCCGTCACCCGCTCCGCGACCTGCACGGCCGTGAGCGAGCCCTTGAACTTGTCCGCCGCGACGAGCACGCGTGCGGTCTCCATCACTGCTCCGTCCGTCACCTTGATTCCCTTTGCTTTCGAACAGGCAGTCGCGCCGACCCGACCCTAACCGCAGCACCCCCTCCCTGCCCATGGGTGTCCGGGCCCTGGACCTGGTATCGCGTCCCACCACTACGCTTCCGACGTGACCACCAATGACTACGCCGTGTACATCGCCGGTCTCCCGAAGGTTCTGGCCGGTGCGGCCTGCATCTTCCGCGACTCCCAGGGACGAGTGCTGCTCGTCGAACCGAACTACCGCGAGGGATGGACGCTGCCCGGCGGCACGATCGAGTCGGCGGACGGGGAGACCCCTCGCCAGGGGGCGCGTCGCGAGTCGGCCGAGGAGATCGGCCTCGACCTGGAGCCGGGCCGGCTGCTCGCGGTCGACTGGGCGCGCGGCACCACGCGGCCGCCGATCGTGGCCTATGTGTACGACGGCGGGGTGCTGGACGAGGAGCAGCTCAAGGCGGTCCGGCTCCAGGAGGAGGAGCTTCTGTCATGGAAGCTCGTCGAGCCCGCGGAGATCGACCGGTACCTGCTCGGGACGCTCCGCGGGCGCGTGCGTGCGGCGCTGGACGCGTTGGAGTCCGGCGCGGGCACCGTGGAACTGGAGGACGGCAGCCCCGTCGGCTGACAGGCCGGCCATCACTTCGACCACGAGTTCCGCATCCGGACCGACCGTTGCCTTCGCCATGGCGGGGGCGCCGGCAGCAGCCGTTATCTCCTCGCGAGGTGCGGCGCGCGGTGCGTACGCTCCCCGCATGACACTCGTGGCGATCCTCAGCGGCGCCGGCATCTCCACGGACTCCGGCATCCCCGACTACCGCGGGCCGAACGGCCTCTGGCGCAAGGACCCGGAGGCCGAGAAGCTCGTCCGGTACGACCTGTACATGGCCGATCCGGAGATCCGCCGCCGCTCCTGGCAGATGCGACGCACCAGCGCGACGTGGAACGCCGAGCCGAACCCGGCCCACCGGGCGGTGGCCGACCTGGAGCGGTCGGGCGTGGCCGTACGGGTGATCACGCAGAACGTCGACGGTCTGCACCAGGCGGCCGGTCTCTCCGCGCGCAAGGTCCTCGAACTGCACGGCACCGCACGCCAGGTGGTGTGCACCCGCTGTCACGCACGCTCGACGATGGCCGAGGCCCTGGCCCGGGTCGAGGCCGGGGAGCCGGATCCGTCGTGCGGCACGTGCGGCGGGATTCTCAAGGCGGCCACGGTCATGTTCGGTGAACGGCTCGATCCGGTGGTGATGGGCGACGCGATGGCGGTCGCGAAGGGCTGCGAGGTGTTCATCGCGGTCGGTACGACCCTCCAGGTGCAGCCCGCCGCCTCGCTGGCCGGGATCGCGGCGGAGCACGGGGCGCGGCTGATCGTGATGAACGCGGAGCCGACGCCGTACGACGCGCTGGCGCAGGAGACGATCCGGGAGCCGATCGGCACGGCGCTGCCCGCCCTGCTCAAGCGGCTGACGGACGAGTCGGGTTCGGCTCCGGCAGCGGGTGCCGGGACCTGATGCCGGTGGGCGCCGGTACGGTCCGGTGCATGACCACCGCTTCCTCCCTCGGCACCACACGGGCCTCGTACGACACTGTCGCCGTCGACTACGCGTCCCTGCTCGCCGACGAGCTCGCGGCCAAGCCGCTGGACCGCGCGATGCTCGGTGCCTTCGCCGAGCACGTGACGGCCGACGGCGGCGGCCCGGTCGCCGATCTCGGCTGCGGGCCGGGCCGAGTGACGGCGTATCTGCGGGACATCGGGCTGTCGGCGTTCGGCATCGACCTGTCGCCCGGCATGGTGGCGGAGGCCCGCCGTCGCCACCCGGACCTGCGGTTCGACGTGGGGACGATGAGCGCCCTGGACCTGGCGGACGGCTCGCTGCGCGGGGCTCTCGCCTGGTACTCGCTCGTCCACACCCCGCCGGATGAACTGGAGCCGTACGTAACGGAGTTCCACCGCGTACTGGCCCCGGGCGGCCATCTGCTGCTGGCCTTCAAGGTGGGCGACGAGCGGGTCCGGCTGGAGCACGCGTACGGGCATCCGGTGGACCTCGACGTGTACCGGTTCTCCCCCGCGCGGGTCGCCGGGCTGCTGGTACGCACCGGTTTCGAGGTGACGGCCAGGCTGGTCCGGGCCGCGGACCGGCGGGAGGCCACCCCGCAGGCGTTCCTGCTCGTGCGGAAGCCCGCGTAGGAGTCCGCCGGTCCGGAGGCTCTACCGTCGGCTGTCCGGCCCCTCCCCCTTGTGGCGCCGGTAGTAGCGGGCCACCCGGGCACGGTTGCCGCAGCGCTCGGCCGAGCACCAGCGGCGGCGCGGGTGGGCGGGTACGAACAGCATCGTGCAGTCCTCCGCCTCGCACTCCCGGATCCTCGCGAGCGCCGGGTCCGCCAGCAGTTCGGCCACCTCCTCGGCCAGTGCCGCGGCCACCCGCACACCGAGCGGGCCGGAGCGGCGGGCAGCCACCACGACGGCGTCGCCGTTCCACTCCGCGTACCGGACAGCGGGTGCGGCGAGCTGGGCCTCGTTGAGCCCGCGCAGGGCGGACTCCGGCGGGCGCTCACCGCGGCGGGCCGCCGCGACGGCGAGCGCCGCGTGCGCCCGGATCGCTTGCACCGCCGCCAGATCGTCCGGGGTCGCCTCCCGTGCCCCTGGGGCTCCGGGCAGCCGCTCCCCCTCCAGAGCCAGCCAGGCCAGCAGACCGGCCGTGTCGGCCAGCTGATCGGCCGGGGGTCCCTGCGCCGTGTACGGCAGCGTGTTGAGCAGGTCCAGGGCGAGCAGCTCGCCGGTCAGGGGCTCAAGACCATTCATGTGACTAATGCTAACTCACCTCCTTGACGCATTAGAGCTCACTCGCGTAGAACTAATGCATCGGGCCACCAAGGAGGCATGTGAACATGGCGATTCAAGCTGTTCCGCACATCCGTCACCGGCACATCGAGGTCGACGGCGTCCGTGTCTTCTACCGCGAGTCGCTCCCCGTCGGCGCGGCGGACGACGCTCCGGTCATGCTGTTGCTGCACGGCTTCCCCTCGGCCTCGCACCAGTTCCGCCGGCTGATGGACGTGCTCGGCGCCCACTACCGCCTCATCGCTCCGGACTACCCGGGCTTCGGCCACAGCGACGCCCCGGCCTCCGCCACCACCGGTGGCCCGTTCACGTACACCTTCGACCGGCTCGCCGACATCACCGAGGGCTTCGTGCAGCGGCTCGGGCTGTCCCGCTTCGTCATGTACGTGTTCGACTTCGGCGCCCCCGTCGGGTTCCGCCTCGCCGCCCGCCACCCGGAGTGGATCGCCGGTCTGGTGGTCCAGAACGGCAACGCGTACGAGGAGGGACTGTCGCAGCAGGCCCGCGACTTCATCGCCCTTCGCCCGGAGACGCCTGGCGCCGCCGACACCGTGCGGTCGCTGCTGACCCTGCCCGCGACCCGTGGCCAGTACGAGGGCGGCACCGCCGACCCGGAGCTGGTGGCGCCGGACGGCTGGACCCTGGACCAGCACTTCCTGGACCTGCCGGGCCGCACCCGGCCACAGCTTGACCTGGCCTTCGACTACCACTCCAATGTGGCGCTCTACCCGCAGTGGCAGGACTGGCTGCGCAAGCACACCCCGCCGGCGCTCGTCGTCTGGGGAAGCGGAGACATGTTCTTCCCCGAGCCCGGCGCCCGCGCCTATCTGCGCGATCTCCCGGACGCCGAACTGCACGTCTTCGACACCGGTCACTTCGCCCTGGAGGACCACCTCCCGCAGATCGCGCCGCTGATCGCCGACTTCCTGGACCGCACCTGGACGGCGACGGTCCGGCCGTAACGGCGGCGGGCATCGTGCGGTAACGTTGACGGCTGCGAAGGGGAGTAGCCCTGCAAACCGGTCGTCGACACACTGGAACCTCCGGGTTCCCGGTGGCCGGGCTCGTGGATCATTGCGGGCGGGCGAGACCTTCGGTCAGGTATGACACGCCCACGCCCCGTGGGCGGTGCCGTCGTGCCGGGCCGAGTGGTCCTCCGAAACAGCCCGAGCGGCGCTTCGCGGAAGATCCGGGGCCCGGCTCCAACAGAAAGCCACCCGGAATGCATCTCGACCCCCTGGCGATCATCACCGCTTTCGGGCTGATCTTCCTTGCGGAACTCCCCGACAAGACGATGTTCGCGTCGCTGGCCATGGGCACACGCATGCGCCCGCTGTACGTCTGGTTCGGCACGTCGTCCGCGTTCATCGCCCATGTCGCCATCGCGGTCGGGGCGGGCGGTCTGCTCGGCCTGCTGCCCGACTGGATCGTCAAGCTCGTCTCCGCCTCCCTGTTCGCCTTCGGCGCCTTCATGCTGCTCCGGGCCGACGCGGGCGACGACGACGAGGAGGGCGGCCCGAAGACGGTGACCGGCTTCTGGCCGGTGTACTCCACCGCCTTCATGGCGGTGTTCATCAGCGAGTGGGGCGACCTCACCCAGATCACGACGGCCAACCTGGCCGCGAGCAACGGCGCCTGGTCCACCGCGATCGGATCCGCCGCCGCCCTGATGTCCGTATCGGCGCTGGCGCTGCTCGCGGGACGGTTCATCGCCAAGCGCGTACCCCTCAAGACCGTGCAGCGCATCGGCGGCGTGTGCATGCTGGGGCTGGCGATCTGGACGGTCATCGAGATCTTCACCGGCTGACCGGCCACGGCAGGTACGGCGAAGGGCTCCGCACGTATGTGCGGAGCCCTTCGCCGTACCGTCACGTGCGGAGCCCTTCGCCGTACCGCCCTAGAAGAGCGCCGGCGCGCTGTCCTGCGTTCCGTTCTCGAAGGCCAGCAGACGCTGCTTGCGGTCGAGGCCGCCGCCGTAGCCGGTGAGGCTCCCCGAGGCCCCGATCACTCGGTGACACGGCACGATGATGCCGACCGGGTTCTTGCCGTTGGCCAGCCCCACCGCACGCGAGGCCCCGGGCTTGCCGAGGTTCTCGGCCAGTTCTCCGTACGAGCGGGTCTCACCGTACGGAATCCGCTGGAGCTCGGCCCAGACGGAGCGCTGGAACGGGGTGCCGGCGAGGTGCAGCGGGAGGTCGAACTCCCTCAGCTCACCGGCGAAGTAGGCGTCCAGTTGCTCGACGACCTCATCGAAGGGGCCGGGGTCGGCCTCGCCGAAGGTCTCCTCGGGCGGCCGGTGTCGCTGACCGGTCATATAGAGGCCGGCGAGGACCCGGTCGGTGGCGACGAGGGTCAGCAGGCCGTAGGGGCTGTCGATCACCGTGTGCTGCCGGGTCACGGTGGAGGTACGGGCCGTGGGGGCGGTACGGGCCGTGGGTGCGGCGCTTGTCGTGGTCACGAGGAACTTCCTTGTGCGGGAAGGTGGTTGATGGGGTGGTCGTCGACGGTCCACAGATACTGCACGGCGTAGGCCCGCCAGGGCCGCCAGCCCGCCGCGCGCGCGGTGAGCGCGGCCGGTGTCGAGGGCAGGCCGAGCTGCTGGGCGGCCCGCCGGATGCCGAGGTCCGTCGGCAGGAACGCGTCCGGGTCTCCGAGCGCCCGCATGGCGATGACCTCGACGGTCCAGGGGCCGAATCCGGGCAGCGCGTCCAGTTCGGCCCGCGCCTTCTCCCAGTCGGTGTCGGTGCCCAGCCGCAGTGAGCCGTCCGCCAGCGCCTCGACGAGCGTGGTGAGCGTGCGGCGGCGGCTGCGGGGCAGAGCGAGCTGCTCGGGGTCGAGTCCGGCCAGGGCCTCCGGCGCCGGGAAGAGATGGGTGAGACCGCCCTCGGAGTCGTCGACGGGTGTGCCGTGGGCGGTGACCAGCCGGGCCGCGTGCGTCCGGGCGGCGGCGGTGGACACCTGCTGGCCGAGCACCGCCCGGACGGCGAACTCCGCTCCGTCGACGGTCCTCGGCACCCGGCGGCCCGGCGCCTTGTCCACCAGCGGGGCCAGCAACGGGTCGGAGCGCAACTGCTCGTCGACGGCCACCGGGTCGGCGTCCAGGTCCAGCAGCCAGCGGCACCGGCTGATGGCCAGGGTGAGGTCGCGCGGGTCGGTGAGCGAGAGCCGGCAGGCGATGTGGTCGGGGTGCGGAGTGAGGGCGACGATGCCGTGCCCGTGGGGCAGGTCGAGCGTGCGGCGATAGGCCCCGTCGCGCCACTCCTCGACGCCAGGGACGGCCGTCGCGGCGAGGTGCCCGAAGAGGTTGCTGGGGTTGAGCGGGGCACGGTACGGAAGCCGTAGCGCTATCACCCCGGGCGTGGCCGGCGGCCCCGCCGGCCGGGCCGCGCGGCTGCGCAGCTCCCCCGGTGCCAGGGCGAAGACCTCACGAACGGTGTCGTTGAAGGTGCGGATCGAGGCGAACCCGGCCGCGAAGGCCACCTCGGCCATGGGCAGCCCGGTCGTCTCGATGAGAACCCGCGCGGTCTGCGCCCGCTGCGCCCGGGCAAGCGCCAGCGGTCCGGCGCCCAGCTCGGCGAGCAGTTGCCGTTCGATCTGCCGGGCCGAGTACCCGAGCCGGGTGGCCAGTCCCGGGACGCCCTCCCGGTCGACGACCCCGTCCCGGATGAGGCGCATCGCGCGGGCCACGGAGTCGGCGCGCGCGTTCCACTCGGGCGATCCGGGGCTCGTGTCGGGCCGGCACCGCTTGCAGGCCCGGAACCCGGCCTGCTGGCAGGCGGCGGCGCTCGGGTAGAACGTCATGTTCTCGACCTTGGGCGGCACGACGGGGCAGCTCGGACGGCAGTAGATCCGGGTGGTCAGGACCGCCGTGAAGAACCAGCCGTCGAACCGGGAGTCCTTGGACTGAACAGCCCGCACGCAGCGCTCGGTGTCGGTGTGCATGGTTCAAGCATGGGGCACGGCCCGGGGCCGCAGCTGGCGGAAATCCGACATCAGCGTCGGGCTGCCAGGGATTCCTCGCCTCCCTGCGTGACGACCGGGACCGGCCCGGCCTCCGCACCCGCCGCACCGGCCCGCGACCAGGGGCGGGTGATGGCGGAGCGGGGCCTGGCCACCTCGACGCCTCCCGCCACCGGTCGGGAACTCCCACGGCTCCGCCCTTCGCGCCAGTGAGGGCGGGCGCGGACATGCGGAGGAAGCGAGGGGCGTGCGTCCCCCGGCGGCGTGGGCCTGCGGCCCGAGCCGCTGCCGACGGCCGCACCCGGCCGGCCATGAGTTGACAGGCGACCTCGCGGTGAGAGGCTTGAAGGAGTTCCGATGTGCCCCCGGACGGGCCTGAGGCCGGCCCGATGCACCCACGGGCGGGCCTGCGGCCGGTTGGCCTGCGCAGACGCGGGCGATGTCCCGCCCGGTACGGAATCGCAAGGGAGAGAGCCCGTCATGACGGACGCTTCGTCCGCGCCGATCTGCTCGCATCTGGACCAGGTCCGACGCGTCACCCCGGACAGCCCCGACTCCTGCCCGCAGTGTGTCGCGCAGGGTGACGCCTGGGTGCATCTGCGCGAGTGCCAGAGTTGCGGGCAGATCGGCTGCTGCGACTCCTCCCGCAACAAGCACGCCACCGCGCACCGTGAGGCCACGGGCCATCCCCTCATCCGCTCCTACGAGCCGGGCGAGACCTGGTGGTGGTGCTACGAGGACCAGGTGACGTTCGACGTCGAGGGGGTCGGGCCCGCCCGGGCGGCCTGAGCGCGGTCCACCGCCGACGCGTACGCGGTCCACCGCCGGGCCGTGCGCGCGCCCCCGCCCGTCAGCTCCGCGCTGCCAGCGCCTCCTCGAACTCCACGTACGCGTGCGCGTCGAAGAGCACGAACCGGACCTCCTCGATGGGCGCCGCGGCCTCCGCCAGTACGGTGCGGACGGCGATGCGCGCGCCGTCGTCCATCGGCCAGCCGTAGATGCCGGTGGAGATCGCCGGGAAGGCGATGGTCCGGGCCCCCAACTCCGCGGCGACGCGCAGGGCTTCGCGGTAGCAGGACTCCAGCAGCCCCGAGCGGTCCTCGGCACTGCTCCAGACCGGGCCGACCGTGTGAACGACCCAGCGGGCGTCGAGCTTTCCGGCCGTGGTGGCGACGGCCAGACCCGTACGCAGCCCCTTGCCGTACTGCGAGGCACGCAACTCCCTGCAGGCGGCCAGGATTTCGGGGCCGCCGCGGCGGTGGATCGCGCCGTCGACCCCGCCGCCGCCGAGCAGGGAGGAGTTCGCGGCGTTGACGACAGCGTCGACGGACTGCTGGGTGATGTCGCCCCGTACGAGGGTGACGGTGACGGCGGAAGGTGTGCGCATGCGGCCATCATGCCGGTACAGGCCCATGCGTGTGCAGTTGACCACGCGCGTGCCGGGCCGACGGCCACCGCCGGGTCCGCATCGGACCCCGGCCGGCAGCGTTCCCTCCATCGCTCCCGGCGAGGGCTTGCCATCCCTCTGATGTTTACGCAAACATACAGGCAGGTACTCCCACGTACTCCCTCCGACGCGCGCCGGACCACACGCGCACCCCCTGAGCACAGGAGCAGCAGCACATGTCCGTTCTTCAGATCGACGACGACGGATTCCGACTCGACGGCGAGCCGTTCCGGTTCGTGTCCGGCGGGCTGCACTACTTCCGGGTCCATCCCGCGCAGTGGGCCGACCGACTCCACAAGGCGCGCCTCATGGGCCTCAACACCGTCGAAACGTACGTCCCCTGGAACCTTCATCAGCCGCGGCCGGACCGGTTGCGCATGGACGGCGGCCTCGACCTGCCCGCCTTCCTCGACCTCGCTGCTGCCGAGGGCCTCCACGTCCTGCTCCGCCCCGGGCCCTACATCTGCGCCGAATGGGAGGGCGGAGGCCTGCCGTCCTGGCTCCTGGCCGAGCCCGACGTCCGTCTGCGCACCCGCGACCCCCGCTATCTCTCCGCGGTCGACGACTACTTCACCCAGCTCCTCACCCCGCTCCAGCCCTACTTCTCCACACGTGGCGGCCCGGTGCTCGCCGTGCAGGTGGAGAACGAGTACGGGGCATACGGCGACGACACCGCCTATCTGGAACACCTTGCAGGTTCCCTCCGCCGGTGCGGCGTCGACGTACCCCTGTTCACCTGCGACCAACCCGCCGACCTGGAGCGCGGCGGGTTGCCCGGGGTCCTCGCGACAGCCAACTTCGGCAGCCGCTCCACCCAGAACCTCGCCGCTCTGCGCGCACACCGGCCGACCGGCCCGCTGCTGTCCACGGAGTTCTGGATCGGCTGGTTCGACCGCTGGGGCGGCCACCATGTGGTCCGCGAACCGGAACAGGCGGCGCAGGAACTGGACGAAGCACTGGCGGCCGGGGCGTCGGTCAACCTCTACATGTTCCACGGCGGGACGAACTTCGGTTTCACCAACGGTGCGAACGACAAGCACACCTACCGGCCGACCGTCACCTCCTACGACTACGACGCACCCCTCGACGAAGCCGGGGATCCCACCGCGAAGTTCACTGCCTTCCGCGAGGTCATCGCCAAGTACGCGCCGGTCCCCGCCGAGCCCGTTCCTCCGCGCGCGGACAAACTCTCCCTGGCATCAGTCACATTGACCGAGAGCACCGGCCTGCTGACGAGCGCGCCGACGCTCGGTGAGGCCGTCGGATCCCCGAGTCCGCTGACGATGGAACAGCTCCGCCAGGACTTCGGATTCATCCTCTACGAGACGGCCCTGCCGGCCGCCGGACCCGCTCTGCTCGAACTGGAGCAGGTGCGCGACCGCGCCCAGATCTTCCTCGACGGCCAGCCCGTCGGGGTCCTGGA
Source organism: Streptomyces sp. NPDC087901 (assembly GCF_044742205.1). Taxonomy (NCBI): domain Bacteria; kingdom Bacillati; phylum Actinomycetota; class Actinomycetes; order Kitasatosporales; family Streptomycetaceae; genus Streptomyces; species Streptomyces sp. NPDC087901. The sequence continues at coordinate 399,022 of NZ_JBIUUC010000002.1, read as the reverse complement.
GCGGGAGAACCACGAACACGCCCTCACCTTCACCGTGCCCCGAGCGGGCTGCGTCCTCAGCCTGCTCGTCGAGAATCAGGGCCGGGTCAACTACGGGCCCGGCATCCACGACCGCAAGGGACTTCCCGGGAAGGTCACGCTCAACGGCACGGACCTCATCGGCTGGACCAACCGGCCACTGCCGATGGAATCGCTCGCCGGGCTGGACTTCGCCGCCGCCACCACACCGATCGGTCCCGCCTTCCACCGGGGCACGTTCGAACTCGCCGGTACGGCGGACACCTTCCTCCACCTCGACGGCTGGACCAAGGGCAACGCATGGATCAACGGCTTCGCCCTGGGCCGATACTGGTCCCGCGGGCCCCAGCGTTCCTTGTACGTGCCCGCACCGGTCCTCCACCGGGGCATCAACGAGATCGTCGTGCTCGAACTGCACGCACCCCACCGCGCCCGCACCGTCGACTTCCGGGAGACCCACGACCTCGGCCCCACCGAGGAGTAGGTGCGGCCACCGTCCGGTGGCCCCACCCCGGCTATGCCCCCGTGCCCCGGTACGGGGGGGGCGGGCCGGGCGACCGTCCGTGGCATCGCGCCCGCGTGGCGGGTGGGGTGCACCGGGGCGTGCCCCGCCCGGTCGGGCGCGGGGCACGCGAGGGCGTCGGCCGCAGGGGGCGGCCCTGCGCCGGTCAGGCTGCCGCGCGGTGCCACTTCTGGTTGTCGCCGTTGTTGCAGGTCCACTGTTCCAGGGCGGTGCCGTCGGCGGTCGACCGGTTCACGACGTCGAGGCATTTGCCGCTGTGGCGGGCGACAATCCGTACGTAGCCCGCGGTGTCCGTCGGCTGGATCCTCCACTGTTGTGACGGCTGACCGTTGCAGGTGTTCTGAACGGCGAGCGCACCATCCTGGGTCGAAGCGCCGTTCACCTCAAGGCATTTGCCGCTGTGCCTGGCCATGATCCGGGCATATCCCGTGCCGAGATCCTCGATCCGGAAATGCTGGTTGACGCCGCCTCCGCAGCCCCACTGGATCACCTGCGCCGCATCGCCCATGCGGAAGTCGGCCACATCGGCACACTTGCCACTGTGCCGGGCCGTCAGCGTCTCCCAGGTCGCGTCCATGCCGTCGACGGTCCCGGCGGCAGTGTCCACGGTGATGTTCGGGGAGTAGTCCATGGTCATGGTCGTACGGGTGGGGAACTTCAGCGGCAGCCAGACGTACTGGGAGTCGTTGACCGTGCCGCCCATGGAGTTGCCCCAGCGGTCGCCCATGTAGAGGTAGCTCGTGCCCTTGGCGCCCTGGACCGGCAGCACATAGGCGGTCTGGCTGCGGTAGGCGGTGGAGTCCCCCACGTCCGTCAGGCCGCTCCAGCTGCCTGTGACGCTGGTGGCAGTGCCGTACTTCTGCTGATTCGGGGACCACCCGGTGGCGGCGGAGGTCAGCAGGAAGTACACGCCGTCCCGCTTGAACATGGCCGGCGCCTCCCGTGACTGGCCCGCCCAGAGGTTCTGCACCTGGGACTCGACTGCGGTGTAGTCAGCCGTCAGCCGGTATACGTGCAGGTCGGCGTTCTCGTTGGCGGCCGAGATCATGTAGCCGGCGCCGTCGGTGTCGACGAAGGTGGTGATGTCTCGCGACATCTCCCCGAGCGGGCGGAAACTGCCGCGCCAGCTGTAGTCGCCGTCCACGGTGGAGGAGACGGCGACCGCGGCCCTGGCCTCGCCGTAGTCGGTGGCGCCCTCCTTGTGCATCCACATCACGAACTGGCCGGTGGCGCTGTTGTACATGACCTTGGGCCGCTCGATGTTGGCCGAGAGGAGCTCCGGGTCGGCGGCCCGGGTCAGGACATGGTTGCGGAACTCCCACGTCCTCAGATCGGTGGAGCGGTAGGCGGAGACGTACCGGAAGCTGTTGTCGGCGTTCCGGTCCTCACCGAACCAGTAGTAGTACTCGCCCACCTTGACGACCCCGCCGCCATGGGCGTGCACGGGGTTGCCGTTCGGATCGCTGAACTGCGTGGCGTTGGCCAGGGTCACCGGGGTGGCCCGGGCGGTGCCGACACCTCCGACGAGGGCCAGAAGGAGGGCGGACAGGACGGCAAGGACCATGGCCGCACCTGGAATCGTGTGTCGCGTCATCACGTACCTCTTACTGTCTGCCGGGTGGGGGGATGGTGTGGGGCTGACGCACCACCTCTGCGTGATCGCCTTCTGCGTGATCACCTTCTGCATGTTTGCGTAAACACTCGCGTCGTGGAGAGAGTTTGGAAGCGCCCCCCGGGACTGTCAAGGCTCTCGGCAGGAACTCATGATGGTTTGACCGTCAGATGTGTTTGCGTCAACATGCGCATGCGGATACATGCCGCTGTCTTCGCCCATCCAGGGCTTCCGGGCGTAAGGACGGATGTATGACGACGGAGAAGAGGGCGAGAGCGCCACGTTCACGGCCACCCAGGCAGTGGCCCTCCATGGCAGAGGTCGCAGCGTTGGCCGGAGTGTCCTCGCAGACCGTCTCCCGCGTGGCCAACAACCGGGAGAACGTCGACGCGAACACCCGCGAGCGGGTGCTCTCCGCGATGCAGACCCTCGGCTACCGCCCCAACACGGCCGCCCGCGCGCTGGTGACGGGCCGGTTCGGCGCCCTGGGCGTGATCAGCTTCGATGTGGGGGCCCACGGCAACGCCCGTACGCTCGGGGCCATCGCCGACGCAGCGCGCGAGGCCGGTTTCTCCGTGAACTACATGGGGGTACGGGCCCAGACCGAGGCCGCCGTCCAGCAGGCGTTCCAGCACCTGATGCTCCAGTCCGTCGACGGCATCGTGCTGGTCGAGTCGCAGATGCTCGACACTCCGTCCTTGCACCTCCCGGCGGCCATGCCGATCGTCGTGGCCGACGGTGACGCGGGACATCGCTATCCGAACGTCGACTTCGACCAGGCCCTCGGCGCCCGCAGCGCGGTCACCCACCTACTGGACCTCGGCCATCGCACGGTGTGGCACGTGGCCGGCCCCCGCGACTCCTTCGCCGCGCGCAGGCGGGCGGAGTCCTGGCGCAGCACGCTCGACGACGCCGGCGCCCCGGCACCCCCGGTGCTGTACGGGGACTGGACTGCGGAGTCGGGGTACCGGGCAGGCCGGAAGCTGGCCGAACGCCCGGAGGCCACCGCCGTCTTCGCGGCCAACGACCAGATGGCACTCGGCCTGATGCGCGCCCTGCACGAGGCCGGGCGTGACGTGCCCGGGGACGTCAGCGTGGCCGGGTTCGACGACATCGCCGAGGCGGCGTTCTTCCAGCCACCCCTGACCACGGTGCACCAGGACTTCGACCTGGTGGGCCGGCACTGCGTGACGCTCCTGCTCAACCAGATCGGCGGCAGCGCGGACGGCCGGCGCCGGCTGGCCGTGGAACCTTCCCTCGTGGTGCGCTCCAGCACAGCAGCGCCCGCGGCCGGGCGCACCTGAACGGGGGGCACGGTCCCGGCTGTCGGTGACCGGCCCGGGTCCCGGCGTCGGCCCGTGAGCCCGGCAGGTCAGCCGAAGCTGAAGCGTTCAGCGGCTTCGGCGGGTGCCACTCCCTGTCGGCGACCGGGGACGTCATGGACGGCTGCTGCGCCCTCGGAGCGCAACTGGTCGGCACTGGCGTCCCGCACCATGATCGCGGCGGAGGTGCGGACGTCCGCGACGGTGACGTCCGGACGCCCCCGCTCGCTGTTCTGCTGCAGGAGTTCGGTGATGTCGGAGGTGAACCGCAGCATGGTCGCGGGAGCGTTGAAGCGCTCGGCGACGGCGAGGAGCCGTGCGCGGGCCTGCGGGGTGACATTCGTCGATTCGGCGACCGCGCTTCGCCCTGCGGCAAGTCTGGCGATCACCCTGCGGTCACGTTCCTCGAAGACGCGTGCGTCCACCTCGTCGCCGTCCGCAGGAGAGCCACCAAAGAGCTCGGCGCGGATCTCGTCGCTGGACACCACGGCTTCCGCATCGATCTTCCGTCGTGCGATCAGCGCCCGGACAAAGCTGGTCTTCCCCGAGGCCGGTGGCCCGACGAGGACGACCAGCCCCACGGGCACCTGAATCGGCCGGGCGGCGGCAGGCGCGGGTCCGTCCCCGCATCCCTCGGGGCGGGCGCTCGGCCGCTGTTGCGGGTGGTGCGGCATGGATTCGGACGGCTTCTTCGGCACAGGGCCCATCCTGCCGGGTTCGGACCCTCGTACGCACCATGATTGTCCCGACGCCTGATCCGGCCCGGTCCCATCGGAGGCATCAAACCGCGCCCGGCCACGGAGCTGTGCTCGCGCGCACGACGAGGCGGGTCGGAACCAGTGTCGTGCCGCCCTCGACGGCCGCGCCGCCCAGCTCGCTCAGAATGGCGTCGACGCACAACTCCCCGACCCGGGCGAAGTCCTGATGGACCGTGGTCAGTGGAGGGATGAAGGAGGCGCTCTCGGCGATGTCGTCGAAGCCCACGACGCTGACGTCCTCGGGTACGCGCCTTCCGCGCTCGTGCAGCGCCCTCAGTACGCCGAGTGCCATCTGGTCGTTCGCCACGAACACTGCCGTGCAGTCGGGTTCGTCCGCCAGCCGAAGGCCTGCCTCATAGCCGGATTCAGGGGCCCAGTCGCCCCGCAACAGAGGCGGTACAACTCGCCCCTCCTCGCGCAGCGCCGCCTCCCAGGCGGCCGCCCGGCGGCCCGCCGCGAACGACTCCTCCGGGCCGGCCAGATGCCAGACCGTGCGGTGCCCGAGCCCGAGCAGGTGGCGCACCGCAGTGCGGGCACCCTGGTGCTGGTCGGTGTCCACCACATGGAACCGGTCACCGGCGTCGGAGTCCACGACGACGACCGTCACATGCGGCGGCAGGGTCAGCAACGCCGTGTCGAGCAGGTGCACTTCCATGATCAGCACGACCGCGTCGACCGCGAGCTCGTCGAGCCGCGTGAAGGCTCCTCTGACGTTGTCACGCGTCGGGGCGTCGATCGGGATCAGCGTGACCGCGTAGCCCGCCCGTGAGGCGAACTGGGCGATGGCCTCAAGGGTCCGCACATTGCCCGTGGTGGAGAGGCTCATGGTGATGACGCCGATGGTCCGGAAGTCGCCGCGCTTGAGCGCGCGGGCGGCGCTGTTGGGCCGGTAGCCGAGCTCCTTCATGGCGTCCCGCACCTTCTGCCGGGTCCGCTCGACGACGGCCGGGTCCCCGTTGGACACCCGCGAGACCGTTTGCGACGAGACGCCCGCGACCCGGGCGACGTCGGCCATGGACACCCGGGGCCGCCTGCTCTGCACCGCACGCCGGCCGCCGCTGCCGGCCGCCTTCCCGAGCGCGTCCGCGTCCTTCTCCGTCACCGGTTCTCCTTCCATTGACTCCCACTCCATGCTTGACGACCCCCACCGGGAGTGTCACCATCACGCTACCGATGATTACGTAAACATTTCTCGTCGGACACAGCCTGATCCGGCCGCTTACGGCCCGAAGGCCCTCGTCTCTCCTCACCACAGACCGGTCGGTCACCGACACAAGGAACCAGCCATGACGCTCCTGCCGACTCCGGCGAAGGCACTACCACCGCCCCGCCCTCGAGCGCGCTTCCGCCTCCGCAAGCAGGCCCTCGTCGGGTGGGGATTCGCCGGTCCGTTCGTCGCGGTGTTCGGCCTCGTCTTCCTGGCACCGATCGGCTACGCGCTCTACCTCAGCCTCTTCCGCGACCGGCTCATCGGCGGAAACTCCTTCGTCGGCACGGACAACTACCGCCAGGCGCTGACCGATCCGCAGTTCTGGGAGGGACTGGCCAGGGTGGGCCTGTTCCTGGCCGTCCAGGTGCCGATCATGCTGGGCATCGCGCTGCTGGTGGCGCTGGCCATCGACAGCGGGCGGCTGTACGGCAAGGCCTTCTTCCGGATCTCGATCTTTCTGCCCTATGCGGTCCCCGCCGTCGTCGCCAGCCTGATGTGGGGCTTCATCTACGGCACCCGGTTCGGCCTGGTCGGCAACATCAACGACGCATTCGGCGTCACCCTTCCCGACCCGCTCTCCCCCTCGCTGGTGCTCGCTTCCATCGGCAACATCGTGACCTGGGAGTTCGTCGGGTACAACATGCTGATCTTCTACTCGGCACTGAAGGTCGTACCGCGCTCGCTCTACGACGCCGCGGCGATCGACGGCGCCGGGGAGTGGCGGGTGGTGACCGCGGTCAAGCTGCCGGCCATCCGCAGCGCACTGGTCATCGCGACGATCTTCTCGGTCATCGGCAGCTTCCAGCTCTTCAACGAGCCGAGCATCCTGCAGAAGCTCGCCCCGAACGCGATCACGAGCGACTTCACCCCCAACCTCTACACCTACTCGCTGTCCTTCTCCGGCCAGCAGCACAACTACGCGGCGACGGTGGCGATCGTGATGGGCGTCATCACCGCGATCATCGCCTACACCGTCCAGCTGCGCGGAATGCGGAAGGGCTGAGCCATGACCACGAACCTCGCCGGCGTCACCTCCAACGACGCGGACCCCGCAGGACCGGCCCGGCCCCGGGACGCCTCCGGCGGGACCGGCCGGCCGGTCCTCCGGCCCCGCCGTCGCCCCCACACCCCGCTCAACCCCCGCCCCAGCATCCCGCTGACCCTGCTGACCGGTCTGGTCCTCGTATACACACTGCTTCCGCTCGCCTGGCTGGTCATCAACTCGACCAAGGACCAGAAGGGCCTGCTCGACTCCGCCGGCCTGTGGTTCGGCGACGACTTCAGCCTCCTGGACAACATCACCCGCACGCTGACCTACGACGACGGCGTCTTCGTCCGCTGGCTGCTGAACACCCTGCTGTACGTCGCCGCTGGAGCGGGTGGCGCCACCGTCCTGGCCGTGCTGGGTGGTTACGCCCTGGCCAAGTACAACTTCCCCGGCCGCCGTGCCGTGTTCGCGGTTGTCATCGGGGCCGTGGCCGTGCCCGGCACGGCGCTCGCGGTGCCCACGTTCCTGATGTTCAGCAACATGGGGCTGACGAACACTCCGTGGGCCGTCATCATCCCCTCCCTCATCTCCCCCTTCGGGCTCTACCTGATGTGGGTGTTCGCCACCGAGGCGGTGCCGGCGGAACTCCTGGAGGCGGCCCGCGTCGACGGCTCCGGCGAACTGCGCACCTTCTTCCGTATCGCACTGCCGCTGCTGATGCCGGGAACGGTCACCGTGCTGCTCTTCTCCATGGTCGCGACCTGGAACAACTACTTCCTGCCGCTGATCATGATCAAGGACCCGGACTGGTATCCGCTCACCCTCGGGCTCAACGCCTGGAACGCCCAGGCCCAAACGGCAGGCGGGGAAGCCGTCTTCGACCTCATCATCACCGGCTCCCTGCTCACGATCGTGCCGATCGTCGTGATCTTCCTCCTGCTCCAGCGGTACTGGCAGTCCGGCCTGGCCGCGGGCAGCGTCAAGGAGTGAATCCGCCCCCGCTTGCGCCCTCCCTTTCCCTGAACACCGAACCAGGAGTTCCACGCATGAGGACACACACCACCCGTCGGCTGCTCGCCGCCGTCACCGCGGTCTGCGCCATCACCCTGGGCGCGACCGCCTGCGGCTCCTCCGACCCTGCCGACGACGACGGCGGCAGCGCGAAGGACGTCAAGTCCGCGCTGGCGAAGGGCGGCAGGATCACGGTGTGGGCCTGGGAGCCCACCCTCAAGAAGGTGGCCGCCGACTTCGAGAAGAAGTACCCCAAGGTCGACGTCGAACTCGTCAACGCGGGCACCGGGGACAAGCAGTACACCGCCCTGCAGAACGCCATCGCCGCAGGCTCTGGCGCCCCCGACGTGGCGCAGATCGAGTACTACGCCCTCGGCCAGTTCGCCATCGGCAAGTCCGTGGAGGACCTCGCCGGGTACGGCGCGGCCGAGCAGGACAAGACCTTCACCACCGGCCCCTGGAACGCGGTGAAGTACGACAAGGCCGTGTACGCACTGCCCATGGACTCCGGCCCGATGGCGCTGTTCTACAACAAGAAGGTCTTCGACAAGCACCACATCGAGATCCCCACCACCTGGGACGAGTACGTCGAGGCGGCGCGGACCCTGCACAAGGCCGACCCCAAGGTCTTCATCACCAACGACACCGGTGACGCGGGCGCCACCACCAGCCTCATCTGGCAGGCGGGGGGCCGTCCTTACAAGGCCGAAGGCACCGACATCACCGTCGACTTCAAGGACGCCGGCACCAGGACGTACACCAAGACCTGGCAGAAGCTGCTGGACGAGGATCTGGTCGCACCCATCACCTCCTGGAGCGACGAGTGGTACAAGGGTCTGGCCGACGGGAGCATCGCCACTCTGTCCATCGGCGCCTGGATGCCTGCCAACTTCACCTCGGGTGTCGCCTCGGCCTCCGGTGACTGGCGGGTGGCCCCGCTGCCGCAGTGGACCAAGGGCAAGACGGTGAGCGCCGAGAACGGCGGCAGCTCCCTCGCCGTACCGAAGGCCGCCAAGAACAAGGAACTGGCCTACGCCTTCACCGAGTACGCCACCACGGGTGCCGGCGCCTCGGCCCGCGTCGCCGAAGGCGCGTTCCCCGCCACCCGGGCGGACCTGGATTCGAAGGCGTTCCTGGAGACCGAGTTCCCCTACTTCGGTGGCCAGCAGGCCAACAAGGTCTTCGCCGACTCGGCCCGCGACGTGGGCACCGGCTGGTCCTACCTGCCGTACCAGGTGTACGCGAACTCCGTGTTCAACGACACCGTGGGCAAGTCGTACGTCTCCTCGACGCCCCTGTCGCAGAGCCTGGATGCCTGGCAGCAGTCAAGCGTCAAGTACGGCACGGATCAGGGCTTCACCGTCAACAAGTAGTGCGGAAGCCAGGCAGTCCGGGAGCCGGGGAGGCGGCTGTGCAGGACGACTCCTGCACAGCCCGCGTCGGAGACAGCCTGCGGGACAGTCCCTACCGGCCGCCGAAAGGCCCCGACTCCCGCAGCCGGCGCCATACCGCCTTCGCGGCGTGGTGTCCGGACATGCCGTGCACTCCGGGGCCGGGCGGGGTCGCCGACGAGCAGATGTAGACCGACGGGTGCGCGGTCGCGTACGGCACCCGGGCGAGCTTGGGGCGGATCACGGTCTGCAGCCCGGAGAAGGCGCCGCAGGCGATGTCCCCGTCGACGTAGTTCGCGTTGCGCACGGCGAGCTGGGGCGGGCCCGTCACCGCACGGGCGAGCACCATGTCGCGGAAGCCGGGGGCGAATCGCTCCAGTTGGCGTTCGATGACCTCGGTGGCGTCTCCCTCCCAGCCCGCCGGGACGTGTCCGTACACCCAGAAGGTCTCCTTGCCCTCGGGGGCGCGGGACGGGTCGGTGAGGCTGGGCTGGGCGGTGATCAGGAACGGCACGCTGGGGTCACGGCCGGTCACGGCGGCGCGCAGGGCGGAGTCGATCTCACCGGCCGTGGGGCCGATGTGGACCGTGCCGGCCCGGCGGGCCTCCTTCGCGGTCCAGGGGACGGGGCCCGACAGGGCGTAGTCGATCTTGAAGCAGGACGCGCCGTAGCGGTAGCCCCGGTAGGCGTTGCCCAGTCCCGCGATCCTGGCCAGCGCGGTCGGCGAGGTGTCGAAGATGTAGGCACGGGCAGGCGGCAGTTCGTCCAGCCGCTTGACCTCCGTACCGGTACGGATGACGCCGCCCTGCTCCCGCAGGTACGAGGCGAGGGCGTCGGAGATGGCCTGGGAGCCGCCGCGCGGCACCGGCCAGCCCTTCTCGTGCGCGGCGAGCGCGAAGAGCAGGGCGATGCCGCCGGTGGCGAGGCCGCTGGTGGGAGCTATGGCGTGGGCGGCCAGTCCGGCGAAGAGGCCGCGGGCCTTCTCGCCGCGGAATCGGCGGGACAGGAGCGTGGCGGGCTGGATCGCGTCGAGCCCGAAGCGCACCCATCGGTACGGGTCACGGGGCAGGCCGTCCCACGGGGTGCGCAGGAAGTCCTCGGCAAGGGTGTCCCAGTGCCCGAGGAACGGTGCGACGAGTCGCCGGTACGCTCCCGCGTCCTGCGGTCCGAGCGCCATGGCCGTCTCTCCCACCGAGGTGGCCAGCACCGCGGCGGTGCCGTCCGGGAAGGGGTGGGCCAGGGCGAGTTGCGGCTGCAGCCACTCCAGGCCGTGCCGCGCGAGCGGCATCTCCCCGAAAGCGGGCGAGCCGATGCCCAGCGGGTGGACCGCCGAGCAGGGGTCGTGCCGGAAGCCCGGCAGTGTGAGCTCTTCGGTACGGGCCCCGCCGCCGACGGTCCGCTCGGCTTCGAAGACCTCCACGGCGAAGCCGCGGCGGGCCAGTTCGACTGCGGCGGTCAGTCCGTTGGGGCCTGCCCCAACGACGACGGCATCGAGCATCGACGGCACCTTCGGACTCCTTTGTCAGCCGACGGTCTGAGCACCCAGGATATTCACAGGCGCCGGCAGTCCGGGCGCGGGTAGGGTGCCCGTCCGATGAATACTCCGAACCACGCGCAGCCGCCGCCCCCGAAACCGCGTCCTGCCGCCTCCCGCGGCACGGAGGATTCCGGGCTGCGCCACCGCATCGGCGAGATGGCGGAGCGGCTGACCGCCGTGGCCGGCGTCCGCGCCGTCGTACTCGGCGGGAGCCGGGCCCGGGGCACGCACCGGCCGGACTCCGACTGGGACCTGGGCCTCTACTACCGAGGCGCCCCGGACCTCGCCGCACTCACCGAGCTGGCCTCCACGTTCCAGGGCTCCCCGGTGGAGGTGGCCGGGCCGGGCGGCTGGGGGCCGTGGGTGAACGGCGGGGCCTGGCTGCGGGTGGACGGTGCCCCGGTCGACTGGATCCTGCGCGATCTGGACCGGGTCGAGGCCGTCTGGTCCGCCTGCCGGCAGGGCCGTTACGAGGTGGGGGGCCAGCCCGGCCATCCGCTCGGCTTCTGGTCACCCGCCTATCCGGGCGAGGTCGCCCTCGGGTGCGTACTCGCCGATCCGCACGGTGAGCTGACCGCCCTGCAGCGGGAGACGTCCGGCTATCCGGAGCCGCTGCGCGCGGCGCTTGCCGATGCGGCCTGGGAGGCGGAGTTCTCGGTCGAAGCGGCCCGCAAGTCGGCGCCGGCCGGTGACCGGCTCCACGTCTCGCTCTGCCTGTCCCGGGCGTTCGGCATCCTCGTCCAGTCCCTGCACGCCCACCACCGCACCTGGTGCCTCAACGAGAAGGGCGCGCTGGCCGCCGCGGCGGCCCTGCCCAAGACTCCCGCGTTCTTCGCGGAGCGGGTGGGCGAGGCCCTGCGGGGACTGGACGCCGCGGCGGTGGAGACGGCCGCGGCGGTCGTGCGGGACGTGCGCGAGGTCCTGCGGGCGAACGCGGCCTGACCGTAGGCACGGCGCAGGCCCGTCCCTGAGGGGATCGAGGGGCCGAGTCGCCGAAGGAGCTCAAGGGCTCAGTCCCGCTGGATGGCCACGACGCAGCGGGCGAGCAGTTCGCGCAGGGCGTCGCGCTCCTGCGGGGTGAACTCGTCCGCGATCCGGCGTTCGATCCGCACCGCCTGCTCGTCGGCCTGCCGCAGCGTCCGCGTCCCGGCCTCGGTCAGACGGGTCTCCAGCATCTTCTGGTGCCACGGATGCACGGACCTGACGATCAGCCCGCGTTCCTCCAGGTGCTTGAGCACCGCCGCCATCGCCTGCGGTGTCACCAGGCACGCTCTCGCCAGAGCTGCCCCTGACATCCCGGGGTTGTCGGCGAGCGCGAACAGCGCCGCGTACTGCGCGACGCTCAGGTCGGCACCCTTCAGCGCGGCGCTCTTGGCGGCCATGAGGGCTTGCTCTGCCCGCTTGATGTCTGCGCCGAGGCGGTCGCCGGCGGTCATTCCCATGCTCGCGAGCGTACAGCCATGTGCATACAGCAGGGATCAGACACATAGCAAGTATGGAAGTTGAATCAAGGTCTTGATATAACTCAACCCATGGATACTCACGACGTGCACAGTCATGCGCCCGCCCTCTTCGCCGGGACCGTCCTCATCACCGGCGCCACCCAGGGCCTCGGCCTGCACCTCGCCCGCGATCTGGCCGGCCGCGGCGCGACGCTGCTGCTGCACGGCCGCGACCGGGATCGGCTGGAGCGGGCGGCCGCCGAGGTCCGGACGATCTCGGACGGCCGCGCCGAGGTCCGCACCTATCTCGCCGATCTCTCCGACCTGGACCAGGTCCGCTCCCTGGCCGCGGCCGTCCGGGCGGCCGAGCCCCGGCTCGACGTGCTGGTCAACAACGCGGTGGCCGGCGGGGGCGCCGAGCCGCTGCGCCGCGAGTTGAGCACGCAGGGTCATGAACTCCGGTTCGCAGTCAACTATCTGACGCCGTATCTGCTGATCAGGGAGCTGCTTCCGCTGCTGACCGCATCGGCCCCGGCGCGCGTGGTCCAGGTGGCGTCGGTGGGGCAGTCCCCCGTCGACTTCGACGACGTCATGATGGAGCGCGGCTACGAAGGCCTTGAGGCCTACTGCCGGAGCAAGCTCGCGATGATCATGTCGACGTTCGACCTGGCCGCCACGGAGACGCCCGGCAGCGGGGTCACGTTCAACGCCCTGCACCCGGCCCATCTGATGGACACCGACGGAGTGCGGGCGTACGGGCTGACTCCGGCGGTCCCCGTGGCGGAGGGCGTCCGTCCGACAGTGCGGCTGATCACCGACCCCGCCCTGGCGGAGGTCAGCGGCCGGTACTTCGACCGGTTCACGGAGACGGCCGCCCATGAGCAGGCGTACGATCCCCGGGCGCGCGAGCGTCTCGCCGCGTTGACCCGCACCCTGCTGGCCTGAGGAACCCGCCTGCTCAGGCCCCGGCGCGCAGCGCGGCGAGGATCCGCTCGGCCGTCGCACGGTCCCGGGCCGCGGTGAAGGGCAGGTCGTTGCCTCCGGCTATACGGAACGGCGCACCGGACAGCGTGGCCTGGGCACCGCCCGCCTCGGTGACCAGGAGGAGCCCCGCCGCGTGGTCCCAGGCGTACTCCCAGTTGAAGGCGAGCGCGTCCAGGTCGCCGCGGGCGACGGCGAGGTATTCGAGGCCGGCCGAACCACAGGGGCGGGCGTCGATGCCTTCGGTGCGCAGCCCGAGGAGGGCCTGCTTCTGCGCGTCGGTGGTGTAGTCGGGGTGCGACATCGCCACGTGCAGCACGGCGTCGGGCGCGGGTGAGCCGGAGCGTATCGGAGCGCCGTTGAGCGTGGCCCCCCGGCCGCGGACCGCGACGGCCATCTCGTCGAGGGCGGCGGCGTACGTCCAGGAGGCCAGCAGCTCGCCGCGGTGGGCCAGGGAGACCAGGGTGCAGAACCCCGCTTCGCCGCGGACGAACTGGCGGGTGCCGTCGACCGGGTCGACGATCCACACGGGGGCCTCGCCGCTCAGTGCCTCGTACACCTTCGGGTCGGCGTGGACCGCCTCCTCGCCGACGACCACGGAGCCGGGCAGGAGGCGGCTCAGGGAGGCGGTGAGGTGTTCCTCGGCGAGCCGGTCCGCGGTGGTCACGAGGTCGTGCGGACCGTTCTTCTCGACGATCTCGTGAGCGGCGAGCTGCCGGTAGCGCGGCATGATCTCGGCGGCGGCCGCTGCGCGGACCGCCGCCTCGACCTCGGTCAGGTCCCCGGCAAGAAAGTCATCGATCATGCCCCCAGCTAAGCACGGGCCGCCCGGACGCCGACGACCTGGTCATGACGGGGGCGTGACCGGCCGGTGGCCGGTCAGCGCCCGACCGCGTACCCCTGCATGCCCCTCGGGTTCGCCGCCGCGGACAGCACCCCGGTCTCCGGGTCGCGGGCGACCGCGCACATCCGGCCCTCGGACCACGGGTCGCCGACCGTGACGTCGTGACCACGCCGGCGCAGCTCCGCGACGACCTCCGGGTCCATGCCCTCCTCGATGGTGACGCTGCCGGGGCGCATCCCGCGCGGGAAGAAGGAGCCGGGGAAGCTGTCGTTGTGCCAGTTCGGGGCGTCGATGGCGCCCTGGAGGTCGAGGCCGCCGCGGACCTCGGCGCGCAGGGCGACAGCGAGGAAGAAGTGCAGCTGCCACTGGTCCTGCTGGTCGCCGCCCGGGGTGCCGAACGCCATCACCGGGACGCCGTCGCGCAGGGCGAGGGACGGGGTGAGGGTGGTGCGCGGGCGGCGGCCGGGGGTGAGGGAGTTCGGCAGGTCCTCGTCCAGCCAGGCCATCTGGAGGCGGGTGCCGAGCGGGAAGCCGAGCTCGGGCACGACCGGGTTGGACTGGAGCCAGCCGCCGCTGGGGGTCGCGGAGACCATGTTGCCCCAGCGGTCGACGACGTCGACGTGGCACGTGTCGCCGCGGGTCGCACCGTCCTTGGCCACAGTCGGCTCCCCCGCGCCGTCCTTGGCCACCGTCGGCTCACCGACTCCGGCGGCCGGTATGCCCATGGCGTCGAAGCCGGACTCGCCGGCGGCGACGGCGTGGGCGTGCTCGCTGAGGACGGGGGCGCGGCCGTCGGGGCTGCCCGGGCGGAGCTCGTGCGAGGCCTCGTCGGTGATCAGGGCGCGCCGGGCGGCGTTGTACGGCTCGGAGAGCAGCGTGTCGAGCGGGACCTCGGTGGCATCGCCGTACCAGGCCTCCCGGTCGGCCATGGCGAGCTTGCAGCCCTCGATGAGCAGGTGGACGTACTCGGCGGAGCCGTACCGCGGCAGCTCGGCGGGGAGCAGGGCGAGCTGCTGGAGGAAGGCGGGGCCCTGGCTCCAGCCGCCGGCCTTGGCGAGCGTCCAGCCGTTCCAGTCGTACGTGGCGGGGGCCTCGTACGACGCGGACCAGCCGGCCAGGTCGGCGGCGGTGAGGGTACCGGTGTGGCGGGTGCCGCTGGTGTCCATGGTGGGGACGGCGGCCTGGCGGACGAGGGCCTCGGCGATGAAGCCCTCGCGCCAGATCGCGCGGGCGGCCTCGATCTGCGCGGTGCGGTCGTCGCCGCCGGTCTTCTCGGCCTCGGTGATCAGGCGGCGCCAGGTCGCGGCGAGGGCGGGGTTGCGGAACAGCTCGCCCGGCTTCGGGGACTTGCCGCCGGGAAGGTAGACGTCGGCGGAGGTCCGCCACTCGGTCTCGAAGAGCTCGCGGACGGTCTCCACGGTCTGGCCGACGCGCTCGACGGGTGCGTGCCCGTCCTCGGCGTAGCCGATGGCGTAGCGCAGCACCTGGGCGACGGTCCTGGTGCCGTGGTCGCGCAGCAGCTGCATCCAGGCGTCGAAGGCGCCCGGCACCGCGGCGGCGAGCGGTCCGGTGCCGGGGACCAGGTCGAGGCCGAGCGAGCGGTAGTGGGCGACCGTGGCACCGGCCGGGGCGGGGCCCTGACCGCAGAGGACCTGCACGTCCCCGTCGTGAGGCGCCAGGATCATCGGCACCTCGCCGGCCGGGCCGTTGAGGTGCGGTTCGACGACGTGCAGGACGAATCCGGCGGCGACGGCGGCGTCGTAGGCGTTGCCGCCGTCCTCCAGGACCGCCATCGCGGACTGCGAGGCGAGCCAGTGGGTGGAGGACACCATGCCGAAGGTGCCCTGGAGGGTGGGCCGGGTGGTGAACACGGGTGCGGCTCCTTGCTGCGACGTGCTGAGTTTCTGTGGTCCGTCGTGTGGTGCGGATCGTACGTACGGGAGCCGGGCCCCCGGAACGGGGTCCGGACTCCGGGACGGAAGGTGGTCAGACGGCCGCGTCGGGGGCTGTTCCGTCGTCGTCGACGAGGTGGCAGGAGACCTGCCGGCCGCCGGGCAGCTCGCGCAGGACGGGCACCTCGGTGCGGCACCGTTCGGTGGCGAGCGGGCAGCGGGTGTGGAAGCGGCAGCCGGGCGGAGGGTCGAGGGGGCTCGGCAGCTCGCCGTGGAGCACGATGCGCTCGCGGGACCGCTGGAGCACCGGGTCGGGCACGGGCGCCGCGGAGAGCAGCGCCTGGGTGTAGGGGTGCTTGGGCGCGGCGAACAGCTCGGCGGTGGGGGCCTGTTCGACGATCTGGCCGAGGTACATCACGGCGATCCGGTCGGCGAGGAATTCGACGGCTGCCAGGTCGTGGGTGATGAACAGGCAGCCGAAGCCACGGTCGCGCTGGAGGTCGGCGAGGAGGTTGAGGACGGAGGCCTGCACGGAGACGTCGAGCGCCGAGGTCGGTTCGTCCGCGACGACGAGATCGGGGTCGCAGGAGAGCGCGCGGGCGATGGAGATGCGCTGGCGCTGGCCGCCGGAGAGCTCGTGCGGGTGCCGGTCGGCATGTTCGGGACGCAGCCCGACCTGGGCGAGCAGCTCCTCGACGCGCTCGCGGACGGCAGCGCCGCGGGCCCGGCGGTGCAGTTTGACGGGTTCGGCGATGATCTGGCCGATGGTCATGCGCGGGTCGAGCGAGGACGAGGGGTCCTGGAAGACCAGGTGGAAGTCCTTGCGCAGGGGACGCAGGGCACGGCGGGACAGGTGGGAGACGTCCGTACCGTTGATGTGGACGGTGCCGCCGGTGGGTTCGTCGAGACGTACGGCGCAGCGGCCGACGGTCGACTTGCCGCTGCCGGACTCCCCGACCAGGCCGACGACCTCCCCGCGGCCGACGGTGATCGAGACGCCGTCGACGGCCCGGACGGTGCCGCCGCCCGAGGCGGCGAAGTGCCGTTCCATCGAGTCGATCCGCAGCACGGGGGGCTGCTGGTCCGTGACGCCCTGGGCGCTGTCGCGCGGGGCGGGGACGGTCTGTGCTGCGGTCACTTTCCGGCCTCCTGGTCGGGTCGCGCGGGCTGGGCCGCTGAGGTGGCCGCGAGGACGTCGGACGCCTCGTCGGCGGCGTACGGGTGCCAGCACGCGGCCCGGTGGGCGGCGTCCGTCCCCGCCTTCGGGTCGACGGGCCCGAAGCCGGGGCGGCCGCCCGTACAGCTGTCGTCGGCGCGGCTGCACCGCGGCGCGAAGGTGCAGGCATCGGGCTGGCTGTCGAGGCTGGGCACCAGGCCGGGGATCTCGGGCAGCCGGCGCTTGCCCTCGCCGCCTGGCCGCAGGACTGCGCCGAGCAGGCCCCTGGTGTACGGGTGCCGGGCAGTGGCGAACAGGTCGTGGACGGGGGCCTGTTCGACGGAGCGTCCGGCGTACATGACGAGCACCCGGTCGGCCGCGTCGGCGACGACGCCGAGGTCGTGGGTGACCAGGACGATCGCGGTGCCGAGCCGTTCGCGCAGCGACTGGAGGACTTCGAGGATGCCGGCCTGCACGGTCACGTCGAGTGCGGTGGTCGGTTCGTCGGCGATGAGGACCGAGGGGTCGCAGGCGACGGCGATCGCGATCATGACGCGCTGGCGCATGCCGCCGGAGAGCTGGTGCGGGTACTCGTCGATACGGCTGCGCGGGGCGGGGATGCCGACCAGGTCGAGGAGGTCCACGGACCGCTCCCTGGCCTCCTTCCGGCTCAGCCCCTGGTGCCTGCGCAGCACCTCGCCGATCTGACGGCCGATGGTGAGGACCGGGTTCAGTGAGGTCATCGGCTCCTGGAAGATCATCGCGATGTCCTTGCCGCGGACCTTCTGGAGCTCCTTCTCCGGGGCGCCGACCAGTTCGCGGCCGCCGAGGCGGATGGAGCCGCCGATGTGAGCCGTGGGCGGCAGCAGCCCCATCACGGCCATGGAGGTGACGGACTTGCCGCACCCCGACTCCCCCACGACGGCGAGGACCTCGCCGGGATGCAGATCCCAGGAGACGCCGTCGACGGCGTGCACGGTCCGGGTGTCGGAGCGGAAGGACACCGACAGGTCGCGGACGCTCAGGACGGGGTCACCCACCGGCCGCCGCACGGATTCGAGAACGGTCTCGGTCATCGGGTCCCTCCACGGGGGTCGAGGACGTCCCGCAGTCCGTCGCCGAGCAGGTTGAAGGCCAGGGTCGCCGCGACGATCGCCAGGCCGGGGAAGACGGCGAGCCAGGGCGCGGGGGCCAGGAAGGACTGGGCGCCGGAGAGCATCACGCCGAGCGACGGGTCGGGCGGCTGGACGCCGAGGCCGAGGAAGCTGAGCAGCGCCTCGCCGATGATGGCGGCGGGGATGCCGACGGTCGCCTGGACGATCAGTGCGGAGGTGGCGTTGGGCAGGATGTGCCGGAAGAGCACGGTCCCGTCGCCGCCGCCGTTGGCGATCGCCGCGCCGACGTAGTCGACGTGCTTGAGCCGCAGCGTCTCGGCCCGGGTGATCCGGATGACTGCGGGGATCTGCGAGATGCCGATGGCGATCGTCGCGTTCGTCAGCGAGGGGCCGAGGATCGCGGCGAGCCCGACGGCGAGCACCAGGAAGGGGAACGCGAGCATGGTGTCGGTGAGCCGGGAGATCGCACCGTCGGCGAACCTCCCGTAGTAGCCGCCGACCAGCCCCAGGGGTACGCCGATCACGAACGCCAGCACGACGGCGACGAGGCCGACCTGCATGGAGGCGCGCGCCCCGAACACGATGCGGGAGAGCTGGTCGCGCCCCAGGTCGTCGGTGCCGAGCCAGTGCGCCCCGCCGGGTTCGGCGAGGACGTTCCCGAAGTCCGGCTGGGAGGGGTCGTACGGGGCGATCAGCGGAGCGAGAAGCGCGACCAGGATGAAGACGGCGGCGATGATGCCACCGGTCATGGCCAGTCGGTTCCTGCGCAGGGCGCGGAGCCGTCCGTTGCCGGTCCGCTTCTTCGCGGGCTGCGAAACGGTGGGGAGCGCTGGGGTCGCTGTGGTCACCGGGCACCTCCGAGCCGGATGCGCGGGTCGATGACCGAATAGACCACGTCGACCAGCAGATTGATGAGGATGTAGGCGGCGGAGGTGCAGAGCACCACGGCCTGCAGCGTCGCGTAGTCACGGGTGAAGACGGCGTCGATGGTGAGCTTGCCGAAGCCGGGCAGGACGAAGATCTGCTCGGTGACGACGGCGCCGGAGATCAGGTGGCCGAGCTGGAGCCCCAGCACGGTCACGACGGTGACGAGCGAGTTGCGCAGGGCGTGCCCGCCGACGACGGACCGCTTCGACAGTCCCTTGGCGCGGGCGGTGCGCACATAGTCGGCGGAGAGCGAGTCGAGCATCGCCGCCCGGGTCTGGCGCATCACGACGGCGGCGAGCCCGGAGCCGAGCACGATCGCGGGCAGCACCATGCGGCGCA
The DNA here is from genome assembly GCF_044742205.1 of Streptomyces sp. NPDC087901. Classification (NCBI taxonomy): domain Bacteria; kingdom Bacillati; phylum Actinomycetota; class Actinomycetes; order Kitasatosporales; family Streptomycetaceae; genus Streptomyces; species Streptomyces sp. NPDC087901. Next base: position 379,956 of record NZ_JBIUUC010000002.1, on the reverse strand, counting down.
GGTTGTCGACCGGGTCCGTACCGAAGGGGACGTAACCGGAGGCCGCGAACACCGGTACGGCGATGGCGAATCCGAGGACCAGCACGATGCCGAGCCAGAAGGTCGGGATGGAGAGGCCGATCAGCGCGATGATGTTGGCGACCCACTCCTCGGGCTTCCCGCGCCGTACGGCGGCGACGACTCCGGCGCCGATGCCGAGGACCACGGCGAGCAGCAGGGAGAGCGCGGCCAGTTCCAGGGTGACGGGAAGGGCCTGCCCGATCGCGTCGGCGACCGGGAGCCCGGTCCGGGAGGAGGTTCCGAGGTCGCCGGTGAGGGCGTGGCCGATGAATCGGGCGTACTGCACGACGATGTTGTCGTCGAGGCCGTACGCCTCACGGATCGCGGCGAGCGCCTCGGGGCTCCGCTCCTCACCGGCCAGGGCGAGGGCGGGGTCGCCGGGCAGCGCCCGGATGCCGGCGAACACCACGATCGAGACCAGGAAGAGTGTGATGAGGGACTGACGCAACCGCGTCAGCAGGTATTTCGTCATCGGGTGTACCCCGCAGTCGTGACGCGGACCAGACCGTCGCCGTAGACGCGGATGCCCGCGACGTCCTTGGTGGCGACGACGTAGTTCTTCTGCCGGTAGAGGTAGATCAGCGTGTGGGCGTCCTGCACACGCCGGGTGAGCTCGTCGTAGATCTCGGTGCGCCGCGCCGGGTCGGCGACGGTGCGGCCCTCGGCGATGAGCTTGTCGATCCCGGGATCGCCGAGGCCGTAGGCGTTCATGGCGCCGGCGGTCTTGAGGAAGTTGGAGACGTTGCCGTCGGGGTCGAGCCGGCCGGACCAGCCGCTGGTGAAGACGTCATAGTGTCCGGCGTCGGTCTCGGAGAGCATGGTGGCGTACTCGGTGGGCCGCAGCGAGAGGTCGAACCCGGCCTCCTTGACCATGGCCTGGAGGACCTGGCCGACCCGCCCCTGTTCGGGGGTGGTGGAGGTCTTCAGCTCGATCTTGAGCGGGGTCTTCACGCCCGCCTCCTTCAGCAGCTTCTTCGCCTTGGCGATGTCGCGCTTCGGGCAGTCCTCGGGCTTGACGCCTGGGGCGATGGCGGACTGCGGCGAGATGGGGCCGCAGGCCGGTTCGTACATGCCCTGGAAGACGACCTCGTTGAGGGTGTCGCGGTCGATCGCGAGCTCGAACGCCTCACGGACGCGGACGTCCCGGGCGATCGGGGTGTCGAGCTTCCCGGGCTTCTGTCCGAGGCCGTTCACGTTGCCGACGTTGAGGCCGATGCCCTGGTAGCCGAGCGAGGGCGAGTTGAAGAGCTGGAGCTTCGGCTCGGTGAGGGCGCTCTGTACGTCGATGGGGCCCATCTGGTCGCCGACCTGAAGGTCGCCGGAGCGCAGGTTGGCCAGCCGGACGTTTCCGTCGGGGATGGGCTTGTAGACGACCCCGTCGAGGTGGACCTTGTCCGCGTCGTAGTAGTTCGGGTCCTTCTTCAGCACGATCCGGTCGCCGCCGACCCGCTCGACGAAGCGGAAGGGTCCGACACAGGAGGGATGGTTGGTGAAGTTCTTCCCGTACTTCTTGAGCGCGGTCGGTGACATCACCATCCCCGCCCGGTCGGCGAGGACGCCGGTGAGCGGTACGTAGGGCTGCTTGAGCTTCATCCGTACCGTTTCGGGGCCGGTGGCCTCGATGGACGTGACCGGGGCGAGCTCCGTGCCACGGGCGGATCCGGGGAGATCGCGGTGGCGAAGCAGCGAGGTGACGACGGCTGCGGCGTCGAGCCGGGTGCCGTCGCTGAACCTCAGGTCGCGGCGCACCTTCAGGGTGACGGTGCGGCCGTCGGCCGAGGTGGTGGGCAGTGCGGCAGCGAGCTGCGGCACGACGACACCGTCCTCGTCGATGTCGTAGAGCTTCTCGCACATGCCCGCGAAGACCGTGCGGCCGACGAGGGTCTGGGCGAGCGTGGGGTCGAGTTTGTCCGGGTCGGAGTTGAGAGCGACGGTGAGTGTCCCGCCGTCGCGTACGGACCGGTCGTCGGTTTTCCGTACACCGCCGACCTCGGTCGCCGAGGACTGCAGCGACGCGCAGCCCGAGGTGAGGGACACCAATGCAACCGCCACCAGGGCAACCGCTTTTCGGCGCACGAGGGCCTACCTCCCGCCAGGGGGTGATCAAGGAATATCGCAGACCGTATTTCGCATACAGTCCGCAAGGCAAGGGGGGTGCCCACATACCGGACGGTTTTTACTGACGATCGGATAACGGCCGCACACACGATGCGCACACGAGGGTGGAATACCGGATCAAACGCCGATTCGGGCGGCGAGCACGGGGATAAACGACGAATCGGGCCCCTTGGTGCACAAGCACCAAGGGGCCCGTCGGATGGCTGCCGGGGCCGGCAGGGTTACCGGTCAGCCGGCGTACTGGGCGAACACCTTCGTGAAGTCCCAGGGCTGCTGGGAGACGCCCGAGCAGGTGTCGGCGCCGCCGCCCGTGCAAGGGCGGTCGCGGTTGACCGACCAGAAGGTCAGCCGGGCGAGGTGCCGCTGCTGCGCGTACCCGAGGATGGTGCGGAAGTCCGCCACCGTCACGGTCTCACTGTTGTCGGTGATGCCGTTCATCGAGGAGATGCCGGTGTGCCGGTAGGCCTGGTCGTCCGAGTAGCCGTAGGCGCTCTTGACCGTGTTCTTCAGCCCCTCGGCCGCACTGACGGTGAGGGCGCCCATGTTCTGGCCCGCCCCGCCGAAGTTGAACGGCATGATCGTCCAGCTGTCCACGGTCAGCCCGGACGAGGCGGCCTTGCGGATCAGGCTGTCGTCGGGGCCGTTCTGTCCGGTGCCGAAGGTGACGTAGACCTTGAGCCCGGGATTGTTGGCCTTGACCGTCTTCAGCGCGTCGACGGTGCGCTGCTGGACGGTGGCGCTGTCGTACGCCTCGGCCTCGATGTCGATGTCGATGGCCTTGAGCCCGTAGGCGTTGATGACCTTCTGGTACGCGGCTGCCAGCTCACCCGCACTGGAGCAGGAGCTCTCCAGCTTGTTGCCGCTCCAGCCTCCGAAGGACGGGATCACGTCGCCGCCCGCGCCCCGGACGGTGTTGACGGTCTGCTGGTCGACCCCGCCCGTCAGCGGCCTGCCGCCGTCCCACTGCGGGTTGCAGTAGCCGTTGCTGAGGACGAAGGCGAGGGTGAACCACTTGACGCCGGTGGCGTTCATGACGGTGGTCGGGCTGGGCGGGCTGCCCCAGCCGTTGTAGAGGTACGGGGCGACTGCCATCGCGCCGGCGGGCGGCGTCGGGTCTCCTCCGCCGGTGGGCGCGGTCCACTTCTGGTTGGCGGTGCCCGTGCAGGTCCAGATCTGCAGCCGGGCGCCGTTGGCGGAACTGTTGCCGGTGACATCCAGGCACTTGTCCGCCTGCGGATTGACGATGTCGTGCGCCGCGGTGACGGTCCAGCGCTGGGCCGCGGAGCCGTTGCAGTCCCACAGCTGGACCGCGGTGCCGTCCGCCGTCCCGGCCGATGTCACGTCAAGACACTTGCCCAGAGCCTTGACGCTCCCGTCCGAGCCGACGTCCCACTGCTGGGCATTGCTTCCGTTGCAGTCGTAGAGCTGCACCGGAGTGCCGTTGGCGGTACTCGCCCCGGCCACGTCCATACACTTGCCGGCCAGTCCCGTGATCTGCCCGGTCGCCGCGGTGGCACCCAGGGCAGGTGATCCGGTCAGACCGGCCAGCAGAGCCGCGGCCGCCCCGGCACCGAGCAGGCTCCGGACGGCGGGCGCACGTCTGCCGGAGACGTGACGTCTCATCAACTGCTTACCGTCCACTTCTGGTTGGCGGTGCCGGTGCAGGTCCAGATCTGGAGCCGGGTGCCGTTGGCCGAAGTGTTGCCGCTGACGTCCAGGCACTTGTCCGCCTGCGGACTGACGATGTCGCGCGCCCCGCTCACGGCCCAGCGCTGGGCCGCCGACCCGTTGCAGTCCCACAACTGCACGACCGTGCCGTCGGCGGTTCCGCCCGACGCCACGTCGAGGCACTTGCCGAGCGCACGGATCGTGCCGTCCGCGTTCACGCTCCACCGCTGGGCGTTGGATCCGTTGCAGTCGTAGAGCTGCACCGGGGTCCCGTTGGCGGTGGCCGCCGCGGCGACGTCCACGCACTTGCCGGCCAGACCCGTGATCGGTCCGCCCGTTGCCGGCTGACTGTCGCTGGTGGTGACGCGCACGTGGTCGACCACCAGTTGCTGGGGGAAGGACGTGTTGCCGTCGGGGTCGCCCGGCCAGTAGCCACCGACGGCGAGGTTGAGGATGAGGAAGAAGGGCTTGTTGAAGGCCCAGGTGTTGGAGCCGGTGTCGGCGGGCGTGCGGTGCTGGTAGACGTTGCCGTCGACGGACCAGGTGACCGAGTCGGGCGCCCAGTCGATGGCGAAGGTGTGGAAGTCGTCGGCGAAGGCCTGCCCGTTCGGGAGCGTGTACCCGGCGCCGATTCCGGCCGAGCCGGAGTAGCCGGGACCGTGCAGGGTGCCATGGACGGTGGAGGGCTCGAAGCCGACGTTCTCCATGATGTCGATCTCACCGGAGTTGGGCCAGCCGACCTGACCGATGTCGTCACCGAGCATCCAGAAGGCCGGCCACATGCCCTGCCCGCGCGGGATCTTCATCCGCGCCTCGACGTGACCGTAGGTCTGGGTGAACTTCCCGGAGGTGTTGAGCCGTGCCGAGGTGTACTGGCAGGTGCCGTACCAGCACTGGTAGTTGTTCGGGTTCTCCTTGCGCGCGGTGATGACCAGATGTCCCTGGCCGTCCAGCGCTGCGTTGCTGTTGCCCGCCGTGTAGTACTGCCGCTCGTGGTTGTTGACGTTGTCGCCGGTCTCGATCTGCCACTTGCTGCCGTTCACCGCCGAGCCGGCGGCGCCGTCGAACTCGTCGGCGAACGTCGTGGCCGCGGCGGCCGCCGCCGTGTCCGCCATCGGGGCGGTCGCCGCGGATGCGGGTCCGCCGCTGCCCGCGAGGGCCGTCGTGACCAGGGCAAGAGTGAGAACCGAGAGTACGGAGTGCAGCAGGCGCCGCGTACGGCGTGGGGAGTCCATGACTCTCCCTTCCGGTGCGTGAGGGGGAGGAAGGGGAACTTGTCATGCATATGACAGGCACATGCATGGCAGGTACAGGGCGCGAGGGGCGTGCGAGAGCCGCGCCGACCGAAGTGGGGGTGCTGGGTGACGTAACGCGTGCGACGGTGAGGCCGCTTAGTTCACTAGGTGATTTAAGAAGTGAACTAAGCGGGTGTCAAGACCTTGGTACATACCACTGATCGATCCGGCGGAGAGGCGCCCCCGGAGTGCGAGAACACCCCCGCCCCGGTAGCCATGGCCCGGTGGACACCGCGGAAATCCGCCAAGAGTCGAAGCGATGACACCGGCAGGAACGGAGCCGGCCCGCAGGCATTCGCTGAATGCCTGCGGGCCGGCGTCGCGGCTGTGGCTCCCGGCGCTTGCCAGGACCCTGTGTCACTTCTGCCAGCCGACCGTTTCCGGGAGCGGGGTGTAGAAGATGGTCGCGCCGGCGTTGGCCAGGCCCTTCTTCACTCCGTAGGTGGAGGGACCGCTGAACAGCGGCAGGAAGGCGTACTGCTGGAGCGCCTTCTTCTCGACCTCGTTGACCGCCGCGACCTGCTCGTCGAGGTCCGCGATCTGGGTGGTGGCGCGGATCTCCTTGTCCAGGGCCGGCGTGCCCGCACCGGTGATGTTGGAGTCACGGTCCGAGCAGTAGAAATCGCACAGGTAGCGGGCTCCGAACGGATCCATGGAACGGTTGCCCGAAAGGAACAGGTCGAACCTGCGGTCGCTGAGGATCTTGGAGAAGTCCGCGTCGTCACCCTTCTTGATGACGAGATGGATGCCGGCCGGCTTCAGCATCGCGGCGAAGGCGCCCGCGGTGGCCTTGCCCAGCGGGTCGTCGCCCAGGAGGGTGTAGCCGACTTCCAGCTTCTTGCCGTTCTTGACGCGGATGCCGTCGTCCCCTGCCTTCCAGCCCGCCGCGTCGAGCGTCTTCCTCGCCTCGTCCGGCGCGTACTTCAGAACAGCCGAGAAGTTGTCCGCATAGCCCTTCTGGAAGCTGTAGAGCACCGCCGAGCCGGGCAGCGGCTCCGTGTAGTCGAGCCCCTGGAACTGGATCTTCGCGATCTGTGCCCGGTCGACGCTCTCCTGGATGGCCTTGCGGACGGCCTTGTCCGAGAGGACTGCCGACTTCGTGTTGAAGTAGAGGGAGTACTCGAAGGGGCTGCCACCGCTGCGGATCTCCGTGCCCTTGAGCCCCTTGACCTGCTTGAGGCTCTCCGCGTCGACGGCGGAGACGTAGTCGATCTGCCCGTTCTTGAAGGCGTTGACCGCCGCGGTCGACTCCAGGTTGACGTAGGTGCGCTTGTCGAGCTTGCCCTTCTTGCCCCACCACTTCGGGTTGCGGACGAAGGTGATGTTGCCGGAGTGCGTGTCCCACCTGCCGACGGTGTACGGCCCGGCGCCCCACTCCGGGTGGGCCTTCTTCACGTACGCCTTGTTGAAGTTCTCGACGGTGGCGGCCTTGGGGTGCAGGAAGGTGGTGAACAGGGTGGACCAGGCGGCGTTGGCGCCCTTGAAGGTGATGACGGCCTGCTTGGCGTCCTTGCCTTTCGCGACCGAGGTGATCTGGTCGTAGCCGTCCGTGGACGACGCCGCGAACTCCTTGTCCGAGCCGTTGTTGGCCTTCCAGGTGGCTTCGATCGCCGTCCAGTCGATCGGTGTGCCGTCGTTGAAGGCGGCCTTCGGGTTGATCGTCAGCGTGACCTTCTGGTTCCCGCCCTCGACCGCTACCTTCACATCGGTGTAGTAGTCGGGGTTGTACTGCACCTCACCGGTGGGTGAGTACGTGATCGCGTCGGCGTTGTACCAGCCCCAGACCCGGGACGCGGTCAGTGTGGCATTGACGTTGAACGGGTTGCCCTGGTCGTCGAAGGTGCCGACCGTCGTGTACGTCCCGCCGTCCTTGATGTTCTCGTACGGCTGGGGGTTGAAGTCGACCGCGGCCGAAGCGGCCTTGGGGTCGTCCTTCCTGTCCGCGTCGGCCCCGTCCTTGCCCGAGGAGGACTGGCACGCGGTGGCGGCGACGGAGATGGCGGCGATCAGGGCGAGGGGCAGGGCCAGTCTTGCGCGCATGGCGGAATGGTTCCTTCTGATTCGGTGGGGTGTACGGGAGAGCCCGGTGACGGGCGGGGTGAACTGCCCGGGGGCCCGGACCGGCGGGTCCTGGTCCCCGGGCGGGACGGCCTCAGACGGCGTGACAGGCGTACTGGTGGCCGGGCCGGCCGGCCACGGAGGCGGGCGCGGGACGTTCCGTACGACAGCGCTCGCGCACCGCCTCGCCGGCGACGCGGTACAGGGGGCAGCGGTCGACGAAGACGCAGCCCGCCGGCAGCCGGGCGGCGCTCGGCTGTTCGCCCTCCAGCACGACGCGTTCGCGGGTGCGTTCCCGCTGCGGGTCGGGGACCGGGATCGCCGACAGCAGCGCCCGGGTGTACGGGTGCTTCGGATCGGAGAAGAGCGTCTCGGTGTCGCCGGTCTCCACGATGTGCCCCAGGTACATCACCGCGATGCGGTCGGAGATGTACCGGACCACGGCCAGGTCGTGGGCGACCACGAGGTAGGCGAGACCGAGTTCGCGCTTGAGCCGGGCCAGCAGGTTGATCACCCCCGCCTGCACCGACACGTCCAGCGCCGAGAGCGGCTCGTCGAGCACGAGCAGTTTCGGCTCGGTGGCCAGAGCGCGGGCGATGCCGATCCGCTGGCGCTGACCGCCGGAGAGCGCGGCCGGGAAACGGTCGCTCACCGTGGCGTCCAGACCTACCAGCGCGAGGAGTTCGTCGACGCGGGTACGGATCGAATCGCGGTCCCGCCCGATGGCCCGCAGGGGCTCGGCAAGCAGTTGGAAGACGGGCAGCCGCGGGTCGAGAGCTCCCAGCGGGTCCTGCATCACGATCTGGACGTCGCGCCGCAACTCCCGTACGCGCGCGGCGGATCCCACCGCACCGACCTCCGTGCCGGCGATCTCGATCCGCCCGCCCTCGGGTTGCCTCAGCCTGAGAATCTCCAGCAGTGTCGTGGTCTTGCCGCTGCCCGACTCGCCCACGAGACCGAGGGTCTCCCCCGCCCGCAGCTCGAAGCTGACCCGGTTGACGGCCCGCAGCGTGCCGACCCGGCGCTTGAGGACGGCCCCCTTGGTGACGGGGAAGGTCTTGACGAGGTCCTCCACGCGGAGCACCACGTCGCCGGCGGCGCGGGCCTCCTGAGGGGCTGCCGCGACCGGCTCGACGGCCCCCGCCGGATCCAGCGCCCCGCCGGCGATCTCGTCCGCGCGCAGGCAGGCCACGTCTCCGTGCCCCGTGACCTCGCGAAGTCCGGGTTCGTCGGTGCGGCACGCGTCGAGGGCGACCGCGCAGCGGCTCGCGAAGGGGCAGCCGACCGGGAGGCCCACCAGTGCGGGCGGCTCCCCGCCGATCGGGAGCAGGGGCCGGTGGACGCCGCTGTCCACGGTCGGCACGGCGGCGAGCAGCCTCGCGGTGTACGGCATGACGGGCCGGGCGAAGAGTTCCCCGGCGCCCGCCCGCTCGACGATCCGGCCCGCGTACATGACGGCGATGTCGTCGGCGTGGCCGGCGACGACCCCGAGGTCGTGCGTGATGAGGACGAGTCCGGCACCGGTCTCCTTCTGCGCCAGCCTGAGCACGTCGAGGATCTGGGCCTGCACGGTGACGTCGAGGGCGGTGGTGGGCTCGTCGGCGACGAGCACGGAGGGCTTGTTGGCGATCGCCATGGCGATGACGACGCGCTGGCGCATCCCGCCGGAGAACTCGTGGGGGAAGGACCTGGCCCGGCCCCGCGGGTCGGGGATGCCGACGAGGTCGAGCAGTTCCACGGCCTGTTCCCAGGCGGCCCGCTTCGTCAGGTCCTGGTGGATCCGCAGGGTGTCGGAGAGCAGCCGGCCCACGGTGAAGATGGGGGTGAGCGCGGACAGCGGGTCCTGGAAGACCATGCCGATGGCGTTGCCCCGTATCCCGGAGAGGGCCTTGTCGCCGAGGCCGATCAGGTCCCGTCCGCCGAGCAGCACCTGGCCCCGCAGGTCGGCGGAGGGCGGCAGCAGGCCCATGATGCCCATGGCGGTGGCCGATTTGCCCGAGCCGGATTCGCCGACGATGCCGAGGGTGCGGCCCGGCAGGAGATCGAAGCCGACACCACGCACCGCCTCGACGGGTCCGGCTTCGGAGGGGAAGGAGACCCGCAGGTCCCGTACCGAGAGGACGGGGGTGCCGGCGTCACCGGGCAGGGGGGCCGTGGACGTGGTCGTCGCGAGGGTCATCGTCGGCCTCCTGCCGCACCGGTCACGGATGTGGGGTCCAGGGCGTCACGGAGTCCGTCGCCGACGAAGGTCATCGAAACGGTGAGCAGGACGACCAGGCCCGCGGGGAAGGCGAACAGCCAGGGAGCGCTCGTGACGGTGCTCGCACCGTCCGCGAGCATCGTGCCGAGGGAGACGTCCGGGGTCTGGACACCGAACCCGAGGAAGGACAGGGCGGTTTCGCTGAGCACGGTCGCGACGACGCCGAGCGTGAGGTTGACGATCAGCAGCGAGCCGAGGTTGGGGATGATGTGGCGCAGGATGATGCGCAGCGGACCGACTCCCATGAACTCGGCCGCCGTCACGTAGTCCCGCTCGCGCAGGGAGGTCGAGACGGACCAGATCACCCTCGCGGTGGACATCCAGCCGAACAGCGTCAGCACGACGATGAGGATCCGCCAGTCGCCGGCGAGGCGGTTGGAGACCAGAGCGAGGATGAGGAACGAGGGGACGATCAGCAGGAAGTGGATGACGGCGAGCGTGGCCTTCTCCACCCGGCCGCCGAAGTACGCGGCGCCGGAGCCGATGACGGCGGCGACGACGACGGTCAGGACGGACACGCTCACGGCGATCGCGAGGGAGCGCCTGAGTCCGTGCACGGCGGAGGCGTAGATGTCGTTGCCGCCCTGGTTGGTGCCGAACCAGTGACTCGCGCTCGGAGGCTGGGTGAGTGCGGCGAAGTCGGCGTCGGAGTACGCGTACGAGGTGAACAGGCCACCCACCGCGCTGAACAGCACCAGAGCCACGAAGATCACCACACCGACGACGGCGAGCCGGTTGCGCAGGAAGCGCCTCAGGTAGAGCCGGGCGAGGCCGAGGTGACGTCCGTCCTTGTGTGCGCCACGCGCCGCTTGCGGCTGCCCGGCGGGCGCAGGGGTGGCCAGGTCGGTGGACAGGCCGGTGGTCAGTTCGGTGGACATGTCAGCTCACCCTCACGCGCGGGTCGAGGAAGACCGTGGCGATGTCCGCGAGGATCGCGCCGATCGCGGTCAGCGCGGCGGCGAAAGCGGCTGTCGCGACCGTGCCGTGGACGTCGTTCTTGCTGATGGTCTGGATGAAGTAGCGGCCCATACCGTTCCAGCCGAAGATCGTCTCGGTGATGATGGCGCCGGTGAAGATGGCCGGGACGCTGAATGCCACGGAGGTCGCCGTCGGGATGAGCGCGGTCCGCAGGGCGTGTCTGCGGATTGCCTGGGCCCGGGTGAGTCCGGTGGCCCGGGCCGTGCGCACGAAGTCGGCGTTGATGGTGTCGAGCAGGAGCGAACGCTGCGTCAGGTGGTAGCCGACGTACCCCATCAGGGTCAGCGTCAGGGTCGGCAGGATCAGGTGCAGCATGCGGTCGCCGACGGTCGGGAGCAGTCCTTCGACGTTCGGCGAGTTCTCCCCGGCGACGTAGAGGAAGTGCAGCCCGGCGTGCTGGTTCAGCCAGATGGCGACGAAGACCACACCGAGCGCGGCGACGGACGTCGGGACGTTGAACACCGCGATGGAGACGGCCTGCGAGACCCGGTCGGCCCAGCCGTACTGCCTCGACGCCGTGTACACACCCAGCGTGACACCGAGCACGACGGAGAGGATCGTCGCGATGACGACCAGCTCCGCGCTGACGAGCGAGCGGTAGCCGATCTCTCCGTTGACGGAGACACCCGTGGGTGACCTCCCCCAGTCGAAGTGGACGACCACTGAGGTGAACCAGTCCCACCACCGCTGCACCACCGGCACCTGGGGATCCAGATTGTAGGGCGCGAGCGCCCGGTCGATCTGCGCCTCGCTGCGGACCGGCCGCAGCTCCTTGAAGTTCGACCGCGGGTCCAGAAACCAACTGGCCAGAAAATACGTGGCGTTGGTCGAGACCACGATCATCAGGAGCCAGCCCGTGGCCTTGCGCGTCACATAGCGCAGCACGGGCAGCACCTCCTCACCACGCGAAGGAGGTGCGCCGAGGGGGCGCCGGGTCTGGGGGGCGTTTGCATGCGCGGTGGAGCCTTCTGGGGGGACGGAACACAAGTACAGGAGTACGAGCGTCAGTCTCATCCGTGGTCCGGCGGCGCCACCAGGCCCTGGCCCATCCCGCCACGACGTCGCAATACCGCCGTTGCAAACAGTCCGGACAGATCATGATTTGTACATGGAACGCGCTTCGTCCGGGGTCGGGCCCTCGCTGCGCCGGCTGCGGACTAAAAGCCGCGATGGCGGCGTTATGCCTGGTCGGAGCCGATTCGTACGCATGGGAACCGGCGGAACTGGAGGCATGGCTGTGCACGGTGAGTACAAGGTCCCCGGCGGCAAGCTGGTCGTGGTGGATCTGGACGTCCAGGGCGGGGCGCTGCGCGACGTACGGGTGGCGGGTGACTTCTTCCTGGAGCCGGACGAGGCGATCCTGACGATCGACGCGGCGCTGGAGGGGGCTCCGGCCACCACCGACACCGCGGGGCTGGCCGCCCGGATCGACGCGGCCCTCCCGGAGTCGACGGTGATGCTCGGACTCACGTCGGAGGGTGTCGCCGTCGCCGTGCGCCGGGCCTTGGCGCACGCCACGGAGTGGAGCGACTACGACTGGCAGCTCATCCACGACGCCCCGCAGTCCCCCGCGCTCCACATGGCGCTCGACGAGGTCATCACGGCCGAGGTCGCCGCGGGCCGACGGCCTCCGACGCTCCGGGTGTGGGAGTGGGACTCCCCCGCGGTGATCATCGGCAGCTTCCAGTCCCTGCGCAATGAGGTCGACGCGGCAGGCATCGACCGCCACGGCGTCACGGTGGTCCGGCGCATCTCCGGGGGCGGGGCGATGTTCGCGGAGCCGAGCAGCACCATCACCTACTCGCTCGCGGTGCCCCAGTCCCTCGTCTCCGGTCTCTCCTTCGCCGACAGCTACGCCTATCTGGACGACTGGGTGCTCGAAGCGCTCGGCGACATGGGGATCAAGGCCTGGTACCAGCCGCTCAACGACATCGCGACCGAGGTCGGGAAGATCGCGGGCGCGGCGCAGAAGCGCATGGTGGGGCCGGACGGAGGACCCGGCGCGGTGCTGCACCACGTGACCATGTCGTACGACATCGATGCCGACAAGATGCTCGACGTCCTGCGCATCGGCAAGGAGAAGATGTCCGACAAGGGCACGAAGAGCGCCAAGAAGCGCGTCGACCCCTTGCGCAGGCAGACGGGTCTGCCCCGGCAGGCCGTCATCGAGCGAATGATCGAGTCGTTCCGCAACCGGCACGGCCTCAGTCAGGGCAAGGTGACCCCGGACGAGCTGGCCCGGGCCGAGGAGCTCGTCCGCACGAAGTTCGGCACGGCCGAGTGGACCGCCCGGGTGCCGTAGGGGGCGGTGGCCGAGGCGCCGCCGGACGTCACCGTTCGCGCGGGGTGACGAGACCCGACTCGTAGGCGAAGACGACGAGTTGGGCGCGGTCGCGGGCCCCGAGCTTGATCATGGCGCGGCTGATGTGCGTCTTGGCGGTGAACGGGCTGATGACCATGTGCGTGGCGATCTCCTCGTTCGTCAGCCCCCGGGCAGCCAGCGCGCTGACCTCCCGCTCCCGGCGGGTCAGGGTCTCGAAGCCGGGTGCGGTCGTCCGGTCGGGGGGCCGGGCGACGAACTCGCCGATCAGTCTGCGCGTGATGGCGGGCGAGAGCAGGGCGTCGCCGCGGGCCGCGACACGGACGGCCCGGAGCAGTTCGGCGGGTTCGGTGTCCTTCAGCAGGAAGCCCGCCGCGCCGGCGCGCAGTGCGTCGAACACGTACTCGTCCAGGCCGTAGTTGGTCAGGATCACCACATGGACCCCGCCCAGCAGCGGGTCGGCGGCGATCGCCCGGGTGGCCTCGATCCCCGTCATCACCGGCATCTGCACGTCGACGAGGGCGATGTCGGGGGTGTGCAGCCGGGCCAGCTCCAGCCCCTCGCGGCCGTTGGCGGCCTCGCCGACCACCTCGATGCCGTCCTCCGCGTCGAGCAGTGCCCGGAAGCCCGCCCGCATGAGGGCCTGGTCGTCGACGATGAGGACCCGGATCGGGGCCTCGGTGCCCTCGCTCACGCGAGGGATCCTGCGGTGTGCAGGGGCAGTTCGGCGTGCACGGAGAAGCCGCCGGCCCGGCGCGGTGCGGCGGCCAGGGTGCCGCCGAGCGCCGTGACCCGCTCCCGCATGCCGGTGAGGCCGGTGCCCGCGGTGACGGTGTCGTCCGGGCCGCACGGGCCGTGGTCGTCGACGTGCACGGTCAGCGCGTCCGGTCCGTAGGCCAGCCGGACGGTGGTCGGGGCCCGGTCGGCGTGCCGGGCCACGTTGGTGAGGGCTTCCTGCACGATGCGGTACGCGGCATGGTCCACGGCCACGGGCAGCGGCCGCTCCTCGCCGCTGACGGTGACCGCGAGCGCGATGCCCGCGCTGCGGGCCCGCTCGGCGAGTTCACCGATCCGGTCGAGTCCGGTGCCGGGCTCGACCACGTCGGTGCGCAACACCTCCAGCGTGGCGCGCAGTTCACGCATCGCCTCACCGCTCGCCTCCTGGATGGCGAGCAGAGCGGGCTCCACCTCGCTGCCGCGCTTGCGGGCCAGGTGGACAGCAACTCCCGCCTGGAGCTTGACGATCGAGATGGAGTGGGTGAGCGAGTCGTGGAGTTCGCGGGCGATCCGCAGCCGCTCCTCCCCCGCGCGGCGCAACGCGGCCTCGTCCCGGGTGCGTTCGGCGTCGAGCGCCCGCTGTTCGGTCTGGCGCAGATAGGCCTGCCAGTTCTTGTCGATGAGTCCGGTGACCCCGGCGCAGAGGAACCACCCGAGCAGCAGCGCGGTCCGCTCCACGACCCCCTCGGCAGCGGGTGAGGCGGTGATCAGGACGGTGAAGTAGCCGACGAGGAAGAGTGCACCGGCCGCGACGCCCCAGGCGCGGTGACCGCTGCGGGCGGCGGCGTGCACGGCGGCCAGCACGGGGAACGCCGCCCAGGTGCCCGGGTGCGCGTGGAGCACGTAGCCGGACATGGCGAGCGTGGTGACGGCCAGCACCGTGCGCGGTGCGCGGCGGTGCTCGGCGAGGGCCAGCGACCCGGTCGCGACGAGCACCAGGTCGAGTGCGCCGGGCTCCGAGGCCAGGCAGGCGGCGACGGTGACCGCCGCACCGATCGCCACCGCGAGTACCGCGTCCAGCAGTCGGGTGCGGCGGCCGATGTCCCCCGTGTCCCCCATGTGCCGCACCCTAACTCCCTTACGACGGTGGCGGCATCAGCCCTGGGGACCGGCCAGGCACTACTCCCCGGGCAGTAGTGCCGGGCCGTCCGCAGCCGAACGGGATCAGCGCCGATCGCCTTCACGGGTACGACGACCCGGCCCCGGTCCGCGGGCGACCATCGGAGCCATGACCGGACCTTTCCGTTACACCTCACCCGTACCTCCGAAGTCGGCGACCGGAGTGGTCGCCGACGTGTACGCCCAGATGTCCACCGACTTCGGGATCGAACGCGCCCCGACCTTCGTCGTCCTGTCCGCCTCCCCTCCGCTCCTCACCGCGGCCTGGGCCCTGGCGCGCGAGTCGCTGCTGGCCGGTCGGGTGTCCCGTACGGACAAGGAGGTGGTGGCGGCCGGGGTGTCGCTCGCCAACCGGTGTCCGTTCTGCGTGGACGCGCACACCGTGCTGCTGCACGCCACCGGCGACCACCGGCTGGCGGAGACGATCGCACGCGGCGAGCAGCCGGGGGATCCCGCCCATCGCGCGCTGCTGGCCTGGGGCAAGGACATGAGTACGCCGCAGCCGTTCGGGCCGGCCGCCGCGGCCGAGCACATCGGGACCGCGCTCGCCTTCCACTTCATCAACCGGATCGTCTCCTCGCTGCTGACCGAGAGCATGCTGCCCGGCGGCCTCCAGCGCCTCCGCTGCGTACGGAGTGCGGCGGGCCGCGCCCTGGCCCGGACCGTGAGCCGCGAACTGGTGACGGGGCTGAGCCTGCCGATGCTCGAAACGGAGGGCGAGGCACCCGCCTGGGCGGCGGGCACCGCCGTCGGTACGGCGTACGGTGCGCTGCGCACCGCGGCGGAGCTGGGTGCCGGGCTGCTGAGCGACGAGGACGCGGCGCTCGTACGGGAGTCGGTGGCGGCCTGGGACGGCGTCACCCCGCTCCCCCTGCACGGAGCGGGCCTGCCGGACCGGTCGGAGCGGCCGGGCGCCCGGCTGGCGCTGCTCGCGGCGCGCGCCCCGTACCGGATCACGGACGAGGACGTGGCCGCCTGGCTCGCACCGCCGTTCACCGATCACTGCCTGGTCCACCTGATCGCGTTCGGCGCGATCTGCGCCATGGGGCGCGTCGAGGCCACGCTCACCACCGAAACGAAGGAGCACGCATGACAGTCGCCGAAGCCTGGAACGGACCGCTCGGGCAGCACTGGGCCGCCCACCCGGACCGCTACAACGCCATGCTGGACGGGTTCGACGGGCCGCTGTTCGACGCGGCGGCGGTCGGCACGGGGGACCGGGTGGTGGACATCGGCTGCGGCAGCGGGCTCACGACGCGGATGGCCGCGCGGCGGACACCGGACGGCCGGGTCACCGGCGTCGACATCTCGGAGCCGCTCGTCGCACGGGCCCGCGCACTCACCGATGGCGAACAGTTCCCGCATGTCACCTACCGGTTGGGCGATGCGCAGAGCTGCGCGTTCGAGCCCGGCGGATACGACCTGGCGATCAGCCGGGGCGGGGTGATGTTCTTCGCCGACCCCGTCGCCGCGTTCACCAACATCGCGGGCGCGCTGCGGCCGGGCGGCCGGCTGGCGTTCCTCTGCCCACAGCCCGCACAGCCGGACGGCGAGGAGCGCAAGGCGCTGGGCCTGCTGGCCTCCCTGCTGGGCCGGGACCACACCACCGAGAACGCGGTGGCCGCGGCGATGGCATCGCTCTCCGAGCCCGAGCGCATCCACCAGGTCCTGGGTGCGGCGGGCTTCGTGGACATCGAGGTGACCGGCGTGAGCGCCGACACCTGCTGGGGGAAGGACGCGGCCGACGCGGTCGAGTTCTTCGTATCCCGCGCCCCCGGCCTCACCGTCTCCGACTCCACCCGGGCCGCGATGACCGACGCCCTGCTGCCCCATGAGTCGCCGAGCGGGGTGATGCTGCGGGCGGGCGTGTGGGTGGTGACCGCACGCACTCCCTGACGACCTCGTGCACGATAGGCATCGCCGCAGGTCAGCGGCTTGTTTCGTCGTGGCGCCCGAGCCGTTGGCCTGCGCGGATGCAGCGACGGCTCCTATCGTCCACGAGGTCGTCAGCGTGTGGCCGGAGGGCGGTGCTCGTACCAGCGGCGGTCGGCCTCCAGTTGGGCGGCCAGCGAGATGAGCCGCTCCTCGCTGCGGGAGGGGCCGAGCAGTTGGGCCCCGACGGGGAGGCCGTCGGGGGTGAAGCCCGCGGGGACGTTGATTCCGGGCCAGCCCAGTACGTTCCACGGCCAGGCGTACGGGCACGCCTCGGTGATCGCCACATCGGTGCGCCAGGCGCTCAGTCCGTCGAACCTGCCGATACGGGGAGGCGGCAGGGCGGTCGTCGGAGTGAGCAGCACGTCGAATCCCGGGTATCCCGATCCGGCCCTGCCGCGGGCGGGGTGGAACAGGGCGCCGATGCGCCGGTGCTGGCGCACCTCCCGCTCCCTTGCCGCCCGCACCACCCGGCCGCCGAGCCGGGTGCCGGTGCGCAATGCGCTGCGGGTACGGGGGTCGAGCAGCGCGGGTTCGGGGTGCAGTGCGGCCAGTTCGGCGATGCCGGCGGTGGCACGGGGGAGGAAGCCGAGACCGATCAGCCCGTAGCGGGGGCGGGCCTCCTCGACGTGGTGACCGAGCCGGGCCAGTGCCTCGGCGAGTTCGGTGACCGCGCGGCGTACGTCCGGGTGGGGGGCCGTGCCGGTGAGGGTGAGCGGGGGGCGCCAGGCCAGGGCGATGCGGAGCCGGCCCGGGTCGCGGCGGGCGGCGGCCGAGGCGTCGACGGGCGGCGGGCGGTGCGGGTCTTCGGGGTGCGCCCCCGCGACGGCGTCCAGCAGCAGGGCGGCGTCGGCGACGGTCCTGGCCAGCGGGCCGTTGACGGTGAGCCCCTGGAAGGCGTCGCTGTGGGGGTGGACGGAGATCCGGCCGCGCTGCGGTTTGATGCCGACGAGGTGGGTCCAGGCGGCGGGGATGCGGACGGACCCGGCGCCGTCGGAGCCGAGCGCGGCGGGAACCAGCCCGGCGGCGACGGCGGCTGCCGAACCTCCGGAGGAACCGCCCGGTGTGTGGTCGGTGTTCCACGGATTGCGGGTGGCGCCGAAGGCGGCGCCCTCGGTGAACGGCCACTGGCCCAGTTCGCAGGAGTTGGTCTTCCCGACGATCACGGCCCCGGCGGCGCGCAGCCGGCGTACGGCCTCGCTGTCGGCGGTCGCGGCGGGCAGCTCTCCCGCGCAGCCGAAGTGGGTGGGCATCCCGGCGACGTCGGTGTCGTCCTTGACGGCGACGGGTACCCCGAGCAACGGCAGCCGCTCCCCCGCGGCGAGCCTGCGGTCGGCCTCGGAGGCCTCGGCGAGTGCGGCGGTCGCGCGCAGGTGCCGGAAGGCGTTGAGGGTGCCCTGGCTCGCCTCGATCCTGGCGAGGGCCTCGGTGACCAGCCGGGTGGCGGTGGTGCGGCCGTCCGCGAGGGCCCGGGCGCTGTCGGCCAGCCCGGCCGGGGCCTCGACGTCCGTTCCGGTGGATTGTGCTGAGGACATGGGCTGCCCGCCTCCCTCGTACCGTCAGGTGCGTACACCTGTCCGCCCGAACAGACTTACTGGAGGGTAACGAGTCGGGGGCGCTCCCTCAACCGTTCGGCGCAGGTGCCGCCGGTCCGTGTCGCCGAAATGTCGTCCACGGCGCCCGCACGGCGCCACTCCGGTCCGGAACGGCACCACCCTGACACCCGGCCTGGGGCCTTCCGTATGGATCAGGCCGGATCAGGGAGCCCGGCATGATCCGGTCGAGAGACCCTACGGCTGGACGGTGATCTCACCGATTCCGGTGCCGAGCCCGGCACAGTGCGCGGTCGACTGGCCGGACTGGCCCGGGTTGAGCGTGACGTGCTCACCGTCGACGTCCGGGGACCAGCCGCAGACCAGGTGCACCCAGAAGGTCTGCGCCGCGGAGCCGTTGTTCCGGCACAGCGCGTAGCCGGTGTAGTCGTCGACGGCGTGCTTGCCCGTCTCGCAGGACAGCCCCGGTGGCGTCGCCGCCGGCGCCACGGCCGAGGCGGCCGTGGCCAGACCGGTGGCCACCGCGAGCGCCGTGGCCACCCCTGCGACGGCGGCGCCCCGCGCTACGGCCCTGGACAGACTTCCCATGGACTTCTTCATGTTTCCCTCTCGGTCGTGACGAACGCGGTGCCGTGGCAACCGTCCCCCGGTCCCCATAACCGAAAACACCACAAAACGTCACGCTGCGTCGGCACCCCGGGGTGCCGCTCCGCCGGGCGACCGCCCCTCCCCCGGCGTACGCTCGAATGATCCGACCGCAGACCCGAACAGTCCCGCCACGACCTTTCGAGGAGGCGACGTGACCGGTCCACACCTCGGCACACGCGCGGCCGCATGGACGGCGGCGATCGTGCTGTCCGTCACCGGCAGCGGCGTCATCGGCAGCGGCGTGGCACACGCGGAGGACATCGACAACCTCAGCGCCCAGCAGATCGCCGACCGCTCCCGCGACGCGCTGCTCAGCACGCACTCCCTGCACCTGAGTACGAGCGGGGACCTCGGCAGGGGCAGTACCCCCATGTCTCTGGAGCTCACCCTGGACCGGGACGGCAACTGCAACGGTTCGGTGGACCTCGGCAACAGCCAGGGCTCGGCTCTGATCGTGAAGCGGGGCGACGACATCTGGATCAAGCCGGACGCGGACTTCTGGGAGAACCAGGTCCCCAACGGCGGTTCCGCCTTCGCCGCGATCGTGGGCGACCGCTACATGAAGGGGTCGGCCGACGACCCCCGGCTGAGCGCCCTGACGAAGACCTGCGACCTCAACACGTTCCAGAAGCTGGTCAGCGACAACGCGAACAACGACACCGGCACGCTCAACAAGGGCACGAAGACCACTCTCGGCAAGGCGTCCGTCATCCCGCTGACCAGGATGCGGGACAACACGACGCTGGTGCTGGACGTGGCGGCCACCGGCAAGCCCTACCCGCTGCGGCTCACGATCCAGGGCAACGGCGCCGACGCGGTCGTGGGCTTCTCCGCCTTCGACAGGCCGGTGCCCAGGACCACGCCGTCGCCGGACGACTCCTTCGACGTCAGCGCACTGCTGGGCCGCTCGACGAGCCCTGTGTGACGCTCTCGCGTCCGGTGAGCAGCACGTACAGCACCAGCGAGGAAGCCAGGCCGACCGCCCAGCCGTAGTCGGCGAGAGGCTTCAGGAACGGGATGAGGCCGTCAGCCGGGAAGGGCCCCTTTCCGGGCTCCGAGTGCGAGCCGCCGATCGCCAGGACACCCCCGACGGCGAACGCGGCGACGGCCCGCCAGTTCCAGCCGTTCGTGTACCAGTAGCGGCCGCCGGGCCGGTAGAGGTCGGCGAGGTCGAGCACCGTGCGCCGGACGATCCAGTAGTCGGCGATCAGGATGCCCGCCACCGTACCGAGCAGACCGCCGACGAGTCCGAGCCAGGTGAAGATGTACAGCTCCGGCGTCTCGGTGAGCTTCCACGGCATGATCACGACGCCGACGACCCCCGTGATCAGCGCGCCCGTACGGAAGTTGATCAGTTTGGGCGCGAGGTTCGCCAGGTCGTACGCGGGCGAGACGACGTTCGCCGCGATGTTCACGGAGATCGTCGCCACCAGCACCGTCACCAGCGCGTACAGCAGCCCGAAGACGTTGTCGGTACGGGCGACCAGTTGCACCGGGTCCCAGATCGCCTCGCCGTACACGGCCTGCGAACCGGAGGTGACCAGAACGGAGAGCAGGGCGAAGAGCGTCATCGTGGTGGGCAGGCCGAGCGACTGGCCGCGGATCTGGGCGCGTTGACCGGCGCCGAAGCGGGTGAAGTCGGGGATGTTCAGGGAGAGCGTGGCCCAGAAGGCGATCATCCCCATCAGGGAGGGGAAGAAGACCGGCCAGAACTCCTTGCCCCAGCCGAGCTTGGAGGGCTGGTCGAGCAGCGGGCCGAGGCCGCCCGCCTTGACGGCGACCCAGACCAACAGCACCAGCGCGCCGACGATGACGAACGGCGCCGCCCAGTTCTCGAACCTGCGCAGGGTGTCCATTCCCCGGTAGATGATGGCGAGTTCGAGGGCCCAGAACAGTACGAAGCAGAGCCAGAGCGTCCACGGCTGCCCGCCGATCTCGCCCGCCTCCGCCCAGCCGCCGAAGATCTTCCCGAGCAGCGTGAAGATGCCGACGCCGCCGATCCACGTCTGGATGCCGAACCAGGCGCACGCCACCGCGGCCCGGATCAGGGCGGGCAGATTGGCGCCGCGCAGCCCGAACGAGGCGCGGGCCAGCACCGGGAAGGGGATGCCGTACTTGGGTCCGGCGTGCCCGGTGAGCAGCATCGGTCCGAGGACGATCAGGTTGGCGAGCGCGATCGTGAAGACCGCCTGTTTCCAGTCCATGCCGAGGGCGACGAGGCCGGATGCGAGGAGCCAGGACGGGATGTTGTGGGCCATGCCGACCCAGAGGGCTGCGAAGTTGTACGTCGTCCAGTTGCGCCGCTCCAGGGGAACGGGCAGCAGGTCCTCGTTGACGAACCGGCGGTCTTCGGGAGCTGCGCCGGCGGGGAGTCCGACGCGGTCCGGGGCCGCGGGTATCCGGTCCCGGGATGGTGGTGGCGGTGGTGCGGTCGATGTCATGGCGGCTGGACCCTTCGCTCGGGGACGGTGCCGTGCGGGGCTGGGGAGGTGCGTACGACCGGAGGAATGCGGTGGTCAGTCGTTGAGCGCGGGGATGATCTCGGATCCGTAGGCGTCGATGGTCGCCTCGCGGGCGTCGTGCATGTTGTAGACGGCGAACTGGTCGACGCCGAGGTCGCGCAGCTGCCGGAGCTTCTCGATGTGCGCCTCGGGCGGGCCCAGCAGGCAGAAGCGGTCGACGATCTCGTCGGGCACGAACGTGGTGTCGGGATTCCCGGCGCGGCCGTGATGGCTGTAGTCGTATCCCGAGCGCCCGGCGATGTACGCGGTCAGCGCCTCGGGGACGAGGCCGGAGTGCTCGCCGTAGCGGGAGACCAGGTCGGCGACGTGGTTGCCGACCATGCCGCCGAACCAGCGGCACTGCTCGCGGGCGTGGTCGAGGTCGTCACCCACGTAGGCGGGCGCGGCGACGCAGATGGTCACGGAGTCCGGGTCGCGTCCCGCCTCGGCCGCCGCGTCCCGTACGGCCTTGATCATCCATTCGGTGAGGAAGGGGTCGGCGAGCTGGAGGATGAAACCGTCGGCCTTCTGCCCGGCGAGGGCGAGGGCCTTGGGTCCGTACGCGCCCATCCAGACGGGCAGCCGGCCGTCCTTGACCCAGGGGATCTGGATCGGCTGTCCGTCGACGACCGCCTCGCGCCCCTCGGCGAGGTCGCGGATGACGTCGATGGCCTCGCCGAGCCGCGCCAGGGTGTTGGGGCTGCGCCCGGCGACGCGCATCGCGGAGTCGCCGCGGCCGATGCCGCAGACCGTGCGGTTGCCGTACATGTCGTTGAGGGTCGCGAAGGTGGAGGCGGTCACCTCCCAGGTGCGGGTCCCCGGGTTGGTCACCATGGGGCCGACCACGAGGCGTTCGGTGTGTTCGAGGATGCGGCTGTAGATGACGAAGGGCTCCTGCCAGAGCACCGCCGAGTCGAAGGTCCAGCCGTAGCGGAAGCCGTTGCGTTCGGCGCGGCGCATCAGGCCGACGACGGCCGATGCGGGCGGGTCCGTCTGCAGGACGAGTCCGAAGTCCATGCCAGGTGCTCCTAGTCCAGGTACTGACAGGTGGCGCGCGGGGTGTACATGCCGTGGCCGGCGCGGCCGGTGAACGTACGGCGGTCGATGACGACCTCACCGCGCGAGAGCACGGTCTCCACCTGACCGGTGAGCCGCTTGCCCTCGTACGCCGAGTAGTCGACGTTCATGTGGTGGGTCTCGGCGGAGATGGTCTGTTCGGCCGCCGGGTCGTAGATGACGATGTCGGCGTCGGCCCCGGGCGCGATGGTGCCCTTCTTCGGGTAGAGGCCGAACATCCGGGCCGGGGAGGCACACGCGATCTCGATCCAGCGGCGGCGCGAGATGTGGCCGTCGACGACCGCCTGGTGCAGGAGGTCCATCCGGTTCTCGACGCCCGGCATCCCGTTGGGGATCTTCGAGAAGTCGCCGCGGCCCTTCTCCTTCTGCCCCGAGAAGCAGAAGGGGCAGTGGTCGGTGGAGACGACCTGGAGCTCGTTGTTCCGCAGCCCCCGCCACAGCGCTTCCTGATGCTCCTTCGGCCGCAGCGGTGTGGAGCAGACGTACTTGGCGCCCTCGAAGTCCGGCTCGGCCAGGTTGTCGGTGGAGAGGAAGAGGTACTGCGGGCAGGTCTCGCCGAAGACGGGCAGCCCCTTGTGCCGGGCGGCGGCGATCTCGGCGACGGCCTCGTCGGCGGAGACGTGCACCACGTACAGCGGGGAACCGGCGACGCGGGCGAGCTGGATGGCCCGGTGCGTGGCCTCGGCCTCCAGCGCCACCTTCCGTACGTCCCCGTGGTAGCGGGGGTCGGTACGGCCGGCGGCGAGGGCCTGCTCGACGAGGACGTCGATGGCGATGCCGTTCTCCGCGTGCATCATCATCAGGCCGCCGTTGGACTCGGCCCGCTGCATGGCCCGCAGGATCTGCCCGTCGTCGCTGTAGAAGACGCCGGGGTAGGCCATGAACAGCTTGAAGGACGTGATGCCCTCCGCGACCAGCAGGTCCATCTCCTTGAGCGACGACTCGTTCACATCGGCGAGGATCATGTGGAACGCGTAGTCGATGGCGCAGTTGCCGTCCGCCTTGGCGTACCAGGCGTCGAGCCCCTCGCGCAGGGAGCGCCCCACGGACTGGATGGCGAAGTCCACGATCGTGGTGGTGCCGCCCCAGGCCGCTGCGCGGGTGCCGGTCTCGAAAGTGTCCGCGGCGTAGGTGCCGCCGAACGGCATCTCCATGTGGGTGTGCGCGTCGACACCGCCCGGGATGACGTACTTCCCGGTGGCGTCGATGGTCCGGTCGGCGGTCCAGCCCGCTGCGGCGTCGGTGCCGTGCGCGGCGAGCGCCGCGACGCGGCCGCCTTCGACGAGTACGTCGGCGTGGATCTCGTCGGACGCGGTGACGACGAGGCCGCCGTGGATGACGGTGCGGCTCATGTACCCCTCCTCACTGTGGCGGAATGGGTCTACGCACGTAGACAAGGTGCGTGATGAAGAACGTAGAAGTGGGTTACCCACTGTGGCAAGACCGCTGCGGCTAACCGCTGAAGACGTTTCTGTTTCACCCGTCCGGCACCCAACCGGCCCAGTGCGCGGTGCGGTTCCGCCGGCCGGGCCGGGCACCCGCGCGTGTCGTATACGCGACGGATGCGGGACCCCGGGCCTCCCGGCTCTTCGAGCAGTGCTCTGGCGGATGCCGCACGTGGCGCCACCGGAGGCGGCTTCGCCTGACTCCGGACGGGCGAGTACGTCAGGTCCTTGCGGGGGAACCCGCCGGACGGGGAGCGGCAGTTCGGCCCGCCCTCCTCCCGGCCCCCTAGCTTCCTTTCATGATCAGAAACGGAATCATCGTCTCGGCGTTCCTCTGCGCCTCCCTCGCCACCACGCCCCTGAGCGCCGCCGCCGCGCCGGACGCCTGGCAGCGGGTCGGCTCCGGGATCCAGGGCGGCGTGAGCGGCATGGCGCTCGTCGAAGGCGCACCCTCGGGCCGCGGGCTGGCCGACGCCGTCGTCGTACGGGACAACAAGGGGGACCGCGAGAGCAGGCTGGCGACGGTACGCCTGCGACCCGGCCACGCGCCCGTCGTCGAGGAACTCCCCTGGCTCGGCACGCTCCCCGCCGACCTGGAGGCACTCGACGCGGTGCCCGGCCTCCCCGGCCATTACGTCGCCGTGGCCAGCCGGGGCGATGCGTACCACGTCGTCGTCGCGGACGGCCTGGCGACGGTCGAGCACGAACCCGTCGCCCTGCCGGGCCGGCGCGACGGCGACAACTACGAGAGCTTCGCGCTGCACCGGGACAGGTCGGGGAGGGCCTTCGCCGTGTGGGCGACTCGGGGCAGCGGCGACCAGAAGGCCGTCGTACGCGCCGCCGCGGTGCGTATCGGTGCGAACGGCCTGGAGTTCGGCATGGTCTCGGCGCGGCAGGAGTTCGCCGTACCGTTCCCGGACGAGGACGAGGTGCGACACATCAGCGACCTGAAGGTGCTCGGTGACGGCACCGTACTGGTGTCGGCGGCCTCGGACCCCAACGTGGACGACGGCCCCTTCGCCTCCGCGGTCTACGACGCCGGCCGGCTCACCGTGAACCCGGCCCATGACGCGGTACTGCGCCTGAAACCCGTGCGGGCCCTCGTTCCGCTGGGTCTCTTCACCAAGCACGACAACCGGAAGATCGAGGCCATCGCCGTCCTGCCCGGGGGGCCGGGCCTCTGGGGCACGGACGACGAGAACTCCGGCGGTTCCGTGACGTTCGAGCGCATCGGGCGGTAGCCGCCGGGGAGTCGGGGGCGCCAGGACGGCGCCCCCGACGACCCTTCAGGTGTAACGAACTGATTACGGGTCTGGTCCAAATGTTGAGTGCGGTTCATTCACCCGTCCCTTACGCGGTGTGGTCCGCTCACCGCCGGCCGCGAGTCTCGGACACGTCGCCGGACACCCCGATCGTCCGGTGCCCACCGACCGATCCCGGAGGATCACGTGTCCCTTCCGCGCTCAGCACGTACCGTGCTGGCCACCGCCACCGTTGCCGCCGTCGCCCTCCCGCTCCTGGCGGCCACCGCCCACGCCGAGGGCGCGGGCAGCAGGACCGCCGCCCCGTACGCGGGTCTGCCGTCCGGCACCAAGCAGACCAAGACCCTGGTCATCGGCATCGACGGCGCCACGTTCGACGCCTTCTCGCGCGCCGACGTCCCGCACCTGAACCAGCTGATGACCCAGGGGCTCACCGCACGGAGCAACCTGTACGCCGAGCCCATGGCGCCGACCGTCTCCGGTGCCGGCTGGTCGTCCATCGCCACCGGCGTCTGGCCCGACAAGCACAACGTGAAGGACAACAACTTCACTGCGCCTGACTACGGCCGGTACCCCGACTACGCGACCCGGCTGGAGACGGCCGACCCGGCGGTCTCCACGCTCGTCGTCGGCACCTGGAGCCCGATACCCCAGATCGTCTTCGGCGCGACGACGGACCTGCGGATCGCGGGCGGCGACGACGAAGGCACCACCGCCAAGGCCGAGGACTACCTCGCGCACGGCAACCCCGACTCGACGTTCGTCCACCTCGACGAGGTCGACGGCGCCGGCCACAGCTCCGGTTCGGCGAGCGAGGCCTACCTCCAGGCCCTCAGCACCGCCGACGCTCAGGTCGGCCGGCTCATGGACGCCGTCACCTCACGGCCGACGTACGCCGACGAGGACTGGCTCGTCGTCGTCACCGCAGACCACGGACACACCCCGACCGGCGGACACGGCGGCAACACCCCGCTGGAGCGCGGCACCTTCGTGATCGCCCGGGGCGGCGGCATCGCACCCGGCTCCGTGCGCGACGACGTCAGGATCACGGACATCGCACCCACGGTCCTGCGTCACGAGGGCGTCGCCACCGACCCCGCCTGGAACCTCGACGGCACCGCGCTCGCCGAGCTGAAGCCGGACGCCTTCGACGCGCTGCGCCCCGCACTCCACACCCCCGTCGACGAGACCAAGCTCCCGGCGGACGCCAGGGGTTGGACGAACACCGCGCCCGACGGCTGGTCCATCGACAACTCGATGATGCCGTCCGGCGGGGTCACCGAGTGGCGCGGCTGGTCCTTCGCCACCGACGAGTTCTGGACGAACACCGAGCGCGGCCAGGGCCGCGAGACGAACGTCCGGGCCCGCAACGTCTTCGCGGTCGCCGACTCCGACGAGTGGGACGACAAGGCGCACGACGCCGGCCCGTTCGACTCCACCCTGGTCAGCCCCGCGTACCAGCTGAACGGAGCGGCGCGGGCGACGCTCTCCTACGCGACGAACTACCGGATCGACGGTCCGCAGACCGGCGATGTGTACGTCTCCTACGACGGCGGCGCCCCGCGGCTCGTGAAGTCCTACCGCGCGAACGCCAACACCGCCGAGCACCTTGAGCTCACTGTCCCGGAAGGGGCGAAGTCGGCCCGGCTGAGCTTCCGTTACACCGGCACGAACAGCGCGTTCTGGACCGTCGACCAGGTCGCCTTCGGTCAGCCGAACCCGCCGTCACAGCTCGCCGTCGCCTCCCTCCGCGCCGACACGAAGCTGCTCGGCCGGCCCGGGTCCGACGCCGCGTGGAAGGTCACCGCGAACGGCGTGGTACGGACCGCGCAGGGCAAGCCCGTGAAGGGCGCGAAGGCCACCGCCGAGCTGTCGGCCGGCGGTACGGTGCGCAAGCTCACCGGCACCACGAAGAAGGACGGCTCGGTGCGGTTCAAGGGCACCGTCGGCCGGGGCACCGACCGGGCGACGCTGACGGTCACCGAGGTCCGCTTCCAGGGCCTGGCGTACTACGGCGAGCTCGACCCGGTCCGCACACTGGAGCTCACCCGCCCGACCGGCCACCGGGGCTGACCGGGCGCGGGGGCTGACCGGGCGCGGGGGCTGACCGGGCGCGTGGGCGCGGCGGCCGGCGGGCCGCCGCACCCACGTCCTCAGCCCACCGTGCGCAGCGCCTCGGCGAGGATCGCCGCACCCTCCTCCGCCTCCGGGATGGCCAGCGAGAGCGGCGGGGCGATGCGCAGCACGCTGGTGCTGTGGCCACCGCCCTTGCCGATGAGCAGACCGCCCTCCCGGGCCGCCTCCAGCACGGCCGCGGCCGCCTCGGGGTTCGCCTCGTCCGTGCCCGGCTTCACCAGCTCGATGCCGATCATCAGGCCGCGCCCGCGCACCTCCCGTACGCACTCCGAGCCCGCGCCGATCGCACGCAGTCGCTCGATGAGCAGACCGCCGACGCGGCGGGCGTTGCCCTGGAGGTCGTGTTCGAGGAGGTACGAGAGGTTGGCGAGACCTGCGGCCATCGTGACCGGGGAGCCGCCGAACGTCGAAATGGAGTTGGCGTCCAGGCAGTTCATGACGTCGGCACGGGCGACGACACCGCCGATCGACATGCCGTTGCCGATGCCCTTGGCGAACGTGAGAATGTCCGGCGGGCCGTTCCGCCCGTGCGCCTGCCAGCCCCAGAAGTGTTCGCCGGAGCGTCCCCAGCCGGTCTGCACCTCGTCGGAGATCCACAGGATGCCGTGCCGGTTCAGGACTTCGCGGAACGCCGCGTACAGGCCGTCGGGGGGTGAGGTGAACCCGCCCACGCCCTGGATGGGTTCGGCGATCAGCGCGGCGGGCGCCCTGGTGTGGCCGAGCAGGTCCTCCAGGTCCGCGACACAGGCGGCGATGAACTCCCCGTCGCCCAGGTGCGCGTACGGTCCGAGGGTGCGGACACCCCCGTGCACGTACAGGGTCTGGAGCGGCGACAGACTGGTGGGCGACCAGGCGTTGTTGCCGGTGATGGAGACCGCGGAGAAGGACCTGCCGTGGTAGCTGTTGCGCATCGCGAGGATCTGGTTCGACCTGCGGTACGTGGTGGCGAGCAGTAGCGCCGTGTCGTTGGCCTCGGTGCCGGAGGTCGTGAAGAAGACCCGGGCGTCCGGGATGCCGGAGAGCGTGGCGACGCGCTCGGCGAGTTCGACCATCGGCCGGTTCAGATAGAGCGTGGAGGAGTGGATCATCCGCCCGGCCTGCTCACTCACCGCCTTGGTGACCTCTGGTAGTGCGTGGGCGGTCATCGTGGTGAGAATGCCGCCGAAGAAGTCGAGGTAGCGGTTGCCGTCCGCGTCCCAGACATGACGGCCCTCACCGTGGGTGATCTCCAACGGGTGCCGGTAGTAGAGCGCCAGCCACTCGGGGCTGACGGCGAGGTGTCGGTGGTGCAGGCTGCTCACGGCTCGACCAGTCCCTCGTACGCGTCGGGGCGGCGGTCCCGGTAGAAGGCCCACTGCTGACGGACCTCCTCGATGAGTCCGAAGTCCAGGTCCCGGACGAGGAGTTCCTCCGCCTTGTCGCTGGCGACCTCACCGACGAACTGGCCCCGCGGGTCGACGAAGTAGCTGGTTCCGTAGAAGTCGTTGTCGCCGTACTCCTCCTGGCCGACACGGTTGATCGCGGCGATGAAGTACTCGTTGGCGACGGCTGACGCGGGCTGTTCCAGCTGCCAGAGGTAGCTGGACAGGCCGCGTGAGGTCGCGGACGGGTTGTACACCAACTGGGCTCCGTTGAGTCCGAGTTGACGCCACCCCTCGGGGAAGTGCCGGTCGTAGCAGATGTAGACGCCGACCTTGCCGACGGCCGTGTCGAAGACCGGCCAGCCGACGTTCCCGGGCTTGAAGTAGTACTTCTCCCAGAATCCCCTGACCTGCGGGATGTGGTGCTTGCGGTACTTGCCGAGATACGAGCCATCGGCATCGATCACGGCGGCGGTGTTGTAGTAGAAGCCGGACTGCTCGACCTCGAAGACCGGGACGACGATCACCATGCCGGTCTCGCGGGCCAGCTCCCGCATCCGCTGCACGGTCGGGCCGTCGGGCACGGCCTCCGCCCAGCGGTAGTGCTCGGGCTCCTGCACCTGGCAGAAGTAGGGGGCGTTGAACACCTCCTGAAAGCCGATGATCTGCGCCCCCTGCCGGGCGGCCTCACGAGCGTGTTCCTCGTGCTTGGCGATCATGGATTCGGTGTCGCCGGTCCAGGTCGCCTGGACGAGTGCGGCGCGTACGACTTGGGACATGAGCTGCTCCTTCGACGCGGCGTCAGAGAGCCTCTTCGCGTTTCTACGCCCGTAGACACGTGCGTAGAGGAGAACGTAAGCCCCGTCACACAGCGGGGCAAGACCATCGCCGTGAACCAGCGGAGTCGATCATGTTTCACACCCATGCGGTCCAGTGACCGGGCTCGGCCGGATGGCGCTATCCGATACCCGCCACCCGCAGCGCATGCTCCACGTCCCGCTCCCGCGCCTCGGACACCGTCCGGGCCGCCGCCAGCAGCTGCGGTACGAGGTGGCGCGGGTCGCTCTCCGCGATCCTGGCCGCGTCCTGCGCCGTCCGCACCCGGACGAAGGCACCGAGCAGCGCCTGTGCCTGGGCGCCCCGGCCTGCCCGGTCCAGGGCGACCACCGCATCGGCGATCTCGGCGGCCGGCCGCGCCACTCCCTGACGCAGCAACTGCCCGCAGTCCTCCGGGCGTCCCGCCGCGGCCAGTGCGTCCGCCGCGGCCGCGAGCTCGGCCGGCGGCAGCGAGGAAACCTCCCACAGGAGGGTCGACCAGTCCACTCCGAGCCCCGCCCGGTGGAGTTCGACGGCGAGGACCGGCAGCAGCTCCGCGGGCCGGCCCGCCGCCTCGCAGAGCACGCCGTGCGCCTCACCGCTTCGGCCCTCCGCCCGGAGCCGGACCAGGGTCGCGACCGTGGCCCGCGCGGAATGGAGCGCGGCCGGGTCCTGGACGGCGCCGGCATGCGTGGCCGGGCCGCCGTCCGCGCCCGGGGCGCCGCCGAACCGGGCTCCGCGGGGCTGGGCGGCCGCCATGGGCAGGACGGGCGCGGCGGCCACCGCACCCTCGTCCTCGGCCTCCAGCCCGGCGAAACGCGCGCCCCGCGGCTTTTTGCGCGGCGGCTTGCCCGCGGGGGCCGACGACGGCTCGGGGGGCCTGTGCGCCGCCGGGGACTGCCGAGCGGAGACGGGGCCGGGCGCACCGGCCGCGGACTCCGGTTCGGTCCCGGGCTCCGGTGCGGCGGCGGACCCCCGTGAGGCGGCGGACTGCCGTGCAGCCCTGGATGGTGCGGCCCCGAGCCCGGGTACGCGCCAGGGTGCGGACGTGGGCGTGGGCGTGGGCGTGGGCGTCGGCGTGGGTGCGGGCGCGGGCGCGGGCGCGGGCGCGGGTGCGGGTTCCCCTTCCGTGCGGAACCAGCCCGCCGGTACCGCCACCGCTGCCAGCCTCCTGCGCAGCTCCGTGCAGCGGGCCGACGCCCGGGCGTGGTCGTCGCGGGCCCAGGCGACCGCCTCCGCGCCCCTCTCGCCCGCCTCGCCGCCTGTTCGGGCGGCGCTCAGCCGCTGGGCCGCGTTCGCCTGTTCCCGCAGCATCAGCTCCAGCCGGTCCACCAGCTGCTGCCGCCCGCCGGGGCGCCTGTCGTGGGCGACGGCGGAGGCCGCGTAGAGCTCGGCCGCGTGCACCGACTCGCGCTCCGCGAACGCCGTGCCGCGTACCGACGCCAGGTCCGCGAAGAGCGACTCCATGACATCCCAGGGCGGGATCTCGGTGCCCGCAAGACAGGCCCGCATCCCTTCCGGATCACGCCGGCAGAAGACTCCGTACCAACCCCGCGAGGGGTCGAGCAGCGCTGCCATCTCTCGCAGATGGCGCGCGAACTCCCCTATGGACACAGCATGCTGATGCACCGTCATCGTCGCCCTCGGCCGCCGTCGTCTGGAACCTTCCAGTCCGCAGGCATTCGACCGCAGTAGTGTTACGGGGCGGCTACGCGCACTTTTCGGCCCGGGTGCGAGAGGCGCGGGAAGGGGCTGCGCGCGCCCCCTCGGCGACCGGCCCGGGACTCAGAAGGTGATGGCGATCCCGGTGTGCGGCCGCTTGCCGAGCCTGGCGATCATCGCCGGGTAGTCGAGCAGCCAGTACTTCCAGGTGTACTTGCGGCCGATGGCCCTGCGCACAGCGGCAGTACCCCGCTCGTCGAGCAGCCTGCCGGTCCCCTCGGCGCTCGGGGCACCCTCCGCGATCCGTCCGCGCGCGTCGCAGACGGTGACGCGGACACGGCTGTCGTTGCGCAGCCGCTTGACCTTCCATGAATCGCTCTTGGTCCATACGAACAGCTCGTCCCCGTCGACCGCGGCCCACACCGGCGTGGCGACGGGTGTGCCGTCCTTCCGGTACGTGGTGAGGCTGACGTACTCGCTGCGGGCGAAGTCCTGAAGGCTCATGACCCAACCCTACGCAGGGGCCACTACCCCTCTTCAGCTACCCGGCGAGCGGGACGGTGTCCGGCTCCGGGGCACACCGCGGGAGCAGCTCGTCCATGGAGAGTCCGAGCGCCCCGGCGAGTGCCGCGACCGTGAAGAAGGCAGGGGTCGGCGCGCGACCGGTCTCGATCTTGCGGAGTGTCTCGGCCGAGATTCCGGCGCATCCCGCGATGTCGGCCATGCTGCGGCGGCCGCGTGCCTCACGGAGCAGCCGGCCGAGCCGTTCGCCGCGGAGGCGCTCTTCAGGGGTGAGAGGAGTTCGAACCATGCCGTCATTCTAATACCGCTCAGACCGGTATAGTAATTGGCATGGTGCAGCTCAAGACAGACACATCCATCGAAGCCATGCGCGAGGCCGGCCGAGTCGTGGCGCAGTTGCTGACGGCGGCGCGCGAGGCGGCGGCCGTAGGCGTCTCGCTCCGCGAGCTCGACGAGGTGGCCCACGGGGTCCTTCGCGAGGCCGGCGCCGGATCGCCGTTCCTGAACTACCGGCCGCACTTCGCGCCGACGCCCTTCCCCGGCGTGATCTGCGCATCGGTGAACGACGCGATCGTGCACGGAATCCCGAACGATCTTCGGCTGCGCGACGGCGATCTGGTGAGCATCGACGCGGGCGCGACACTCGACGGCTGGTGCGGGGACTCCGCGATCAGCTTCATCGTCGGCCGCCCCCGGCCGGCGGACACCCGTCTCGTCGAAACGGCCTTCGAGGCCTTGGAGGCGGGCATCGCGGCAGCCGTCGTCGGCAACCGGATCGGCGACATCGCGCACGCGATCGGCACGGTCTGCCGTACGGCCGGCTACGGCATCCCGGAGGGATTCGGCGGCCACGGCATCGGCCGGTCCATGCACGAGGACCCGGGCGTCCCCAACGAGGGACGGCCCGGCCGCGGCATGCCGCTGCGGCACGGCATGGTGCTGGCCATCGAGCCGATGCTGATCGGCAGCGGCCGGGACGAGTTCCATCCGGACCGGGACGGCTGGACCCTGCGTACGAACGACGGCAGCCGGGCCGCACACGCAGAGCACACGGTGGCCATCACGGACGACGGCCCCCGGATCCTGACCGCCCTCTGACACCTTCCGGCCGGCCGCGTCCTGGTCAGTTGATCCGCAGGAACTCCTTGGCGAGGGCCTCCCCGGCGGTCACCGCCGCACCGTGGCTCTCGATCGGTGCGACGACGGAGTCCTTGAACAGGATGTACGTGACGCCGGACTCGGCACCACCGGACTTCGGGTCCGGGTCGATGCCGAGCGCCTCGGCGGTGGCGTACGAGGCCTCACCGATGATCCCGGCGGGTCCGGTGTCGCCGACCACGGTGTACTCCACCTTGCCCGCGTGAATGACGGCGGCGACACTGCCGCCCTTGATCCCGGCGGTGCTGAAGTCCCACACCGAGCTACGGCTCGGCACCACGACATAGGGGAGCTCCGCCGCGTCGAGCGGCCGGTCGCCGGAGGTGTGGAACGCGGTGTCGCCCTGGAACGACGGGTCGGTGTCCGCGTTGCAGGCCTTGGTCACCTCACCATCACAGTCGATGTCGAGGTCGGCCTTCCAGAACACCGCGCCGTTCATGCCGCACACCGGCACGGAGGGCGAAGCCCCCTCGTCCGTACGGTAGAAACCGTTCGAGATCTGCTTGCAGGCCGAAACCTTGGCCAGCAGCTCGGCCGCACCGACAGAACCTTCCCTCACGTCAGCGGGGACCGGAGTGGGGGCGGGCGAGGCGGCGTCGGAGGGGTCCTCGCCGGGTGCCGGACGGCTGTAGGCGGCGGAGGCAAGGCGCACCGGAGCGGAATACGCCTTCCGAGCCGGCATGTCCGCATCGGAGCGGAAGACCGTGCCGCCCCGGGCGGCGGGCGTCAGGGATCCGGACGCGAGCAGGGCGGCGCCGGAGACCGTGGCGAGGGCAAGCGTTCGCATACGCACCGTGGGGGTGCCTTTCCGTGAGGAGTCTTTCCCTTGCTGACATCAGCCAAGACGCCCCCCGGCATGCCCCCGTCGAGGCCGCGGGGCCGGCCCGACGCGCATCTCCCCGCGTCCGGCCGACCCCGCCCGTACAACTACTGACACACAGTCAGGTTTATCCGGCCGGCCTCACCACCATGGCCGAACCGCCGCCACGCCGCTCCGTCTCGGCGGCTGCGAGCCACCGCCCGTCCGGCAGCCGCTGCACGCCCGTCGCCGCCCCGATCTCCGGGTTGAGCTTGAAGACGTGGCCCAGGGCCTCCAGTTGTGTGCGTTCCGGGCTGTTCCACAGCCCCGGTTCGAGCTCCGTCGCCGCCGCGTTGCGCTGGCTGGCACGGGGCGCCGCGATGGCGTCCACCAGCGGAAGTCCCCGGTCGACCACGCCGATCAGGGACTGGAGCACGGTCGTGATGATCGTGGCGCCGCCCGGCGACCCCAGGGCCAGCACCGGCTTCCCGTGCTTGAGCACGATGGTCGGGGAGATCGACGACCTCGGCCGCTTGCCCGGACCGGGCAGGTTCGGGTCGTGGACGGCCGGGTTGGCCGGCGCGAACGAGAAGTCCGTCAGCTCGTTGTTGAGCAGGAAGCCGCGCCCCGGCACCGTGATGCCGCTGCCACCGGTCTGCTCGATCGTCAGGGTGTACGCGACGACGTTGCCCCACTTGTCGGCGGTCGTGAGGTGCGTGGTGTTCTCGCCCTCGTACGTCGTCGGGGCAGCCGTCCCGGCGGCGGCGCAGTCGGCGGGGTGGCGCGGGTCCCCCGGGGCGAGCGGGCTGGCGAGCACCGCGTCGTCCTTGATCAGGCACTCCCGCGAGTCGGCGAACCGCTGGCTGAGCAGTTCCTTCGTCGGCACGTCCTCGAACGCCGGGTCGCCGACCCATCGCCCGCGGTCGGCGAAGGCGATGCGGCTCGCCTCGATGTAGCGGTGCAGGTACTGCGCCTGGCTCGCCTTCGAAAGGTCGGTGGACTCAAGGATGTTGAGGGCCTCACCCACCGACGTACCACCCGACGAGGACGGCGCCATGCCGTAGACGTCGAGCCCGCGATAGTCGGCCTTCGTGGGTGCCTGCCGCAGCGCCCGGTAGGAGCGCAGGTCCTTCGTGGTGAGATCGCCGGCACGGACCACCCGGGCCGACGCGGGGTCGACGGGGGGATTGCGTACGGTCCGCACGATGTCCTCGGCCAGCTTGCCCCGGTAGAGCGTGTCGACTCCCTTGCGGCCGACCTCCTCGTACGTACGCGCAAGGTCGGGGTTCTTGAAGACCGAGCCGACCACCGGGAGGCCGCCGCCCGGCAGGAAGAGTTTCCGGGTGGCGGGGAAGTCGGCGAACCTGGCCTGGTTGCCCTCCGTCTGCGAGCGGAACGTACCGTCGACGACGAAGCCGTCCCTGGCCAGGCGCTCGGCCGGCTTCAGTACCTGCCGGAGCGACTTGCTGCCCCAGGCGTCGAGCGCGGCGTCCCAGGTGGCGGGGGTTCCGGGCGTGCCGACGCCGAGGCCGCTGGTGACGGCGGACTCGAACGCGAGGGGCTTTCCGTTCTCGAGGAAGAGCGAGGAGTCGGCGCTGCGCGGCGCGGTCTCCCGGCCGTCGATCGTCTCCACCGTGCGGGTGCGGGCGTCGTAGTGGACGAAGTAACCACCGCCGCCCAGCCCCGCCGAGTAGGGCTCGGTCACCCCGAGGGCCGCCGCGGTCGCGACGGCCGCGTCCACCGCGTTGCCGCCCTTGCGGAGCACCTCGATGCCCGCGGCCGACGCGTCGGCGTCGACGCTGGAGACCGCTCCCCCGTATCCCACCGCGACGGGGGATTTGAGCGGCGGCGCGGTCGGCGGAGCGGACGAGGACGGGGCGGCCGCCCCGACCGACACCACGGCGGCGAGAACACCTAACAACGACACATTCCGCGCAACGGAACGCCTCATGCGCACCTCCAGTAAAGGAAATCTCCGCGCAGGGTAACGCCGCTCCGGCCGCCCCGTCAGGACCGCCTCGAACTTGAGGCCGAATGCCCGCTAACATGCCCGCCCATGACTGACGACGTACGCAACATCGTGCTGGGCGTGATAGCCGCAGGCATCAGCGCCGCCCTCGGCTGGCTCGCACGCACCTATCTCTGGCGCCGCAAGCTCCGCCGCAAGCAGGCGTTCTTCGGGCTGCCGGGGAACTCGGAGTGCCTGCTCGTCGTCAACCGCGATGCGGGCGGTGACGGCGCCGTCCACCGGCACGACGTCTTCGCACTGCTCGAACTCTCCGCGCTGATCAAGGACTGCTCGGCGCATGCCCAGATCCTGTCCCACGACGTCTCCCAGCAGGGATTCGGCGAACGGACCGAGTTCTGCGTCGGCGGGCCCGTCTCCAACCGCCGCATGGCCGCCCACCTGCACTCACTGCTGCCTGGCGTGAAGGTCAACACGGACGCCGAGCCCGGCCCGGACCGCAACGCCTTCCAGATCGGTTCGGAGCGCTACCGGGTGGAGAAGGGCATAGCCGAGTACGTGCTCCTCGCGCGCCTGACGGCTGGTCAGGATGCCCGTCCGGTCTTCCTGTTCTGCGGACAGCAGGCGATCACCAACCAGGCGGCGTCCCGCTATTTGGCCCGGAACCACGATCGCCTGGCCCGCAAGCACGGCAACAACACCTTCTGCCTGCTGCTGAAGGTGGTCAACTCGCAGGCGTACGGCCCCGATGTGGTGGAACTGGTCTCAGACGTGACCCGCGCCGCACAGGCCCCCGCCCCCGCGCCGCGGACCTCGCACCGCGCCGGCGGCTGACAGCGGAACTCCGAGTGCCTGCTCGTCGGCCGGCGGCGGCAACGCGGGCTGGACCAGGGCCGGAAGCGCCTGCCGGCTCGGTGTGATGCAACGCCATCGGGTGCCGGTCCCGCGGCGGTGAGCGGCCGGAAGCCGGCCAAGGTGGCGAAGGCACGCGCTGGACAGGCCGATCACCGATCGGCAGACAAGCACGCGAAGCTCCCGGCAGGCGGTGGGTCTGCGTCGTGAAACCCGTCTACCAGGAGCTTCGCCGTTCGCCTCGGGCATGGCGCCCCAACCGCCCAGCCCGACAACCGGGTTGAAGAGACCTCAGCGTCCGTCGAGGCCGGGGAGCCCATCGCCGACGCCGACCCGTTTCGTGCTGAGGGCTTCCTTGAACAGGGTCCTCGTTCCACTCGCGGGACTGCGCGGGAAGAGGCCGATCACGGGCGGACCCAGCATGACCGGCCCCACGCGACCACCGTCGCGGAGCCCCAGGAAGTCCCCCGCCGCCACGGCCGTCCCGACCGGACACATGACGCCCCGCATCGCACCGAAAGTGGCTTCGAAAGATTTCGAGGATTCAGAAGCCCAAGCATCGCGGGATCGGTGAAATTCCGACTTCCCTCTCTCAGCGTTTCACCCGCACCCGCATTGACCAGCGCAGCAGGGATTCATGGTGTCACCCGAGTTTCGGAAACGTTACGGAAACCGTTGACAACTCCCTTGCCAGGCCCGACTGTTGTGACGCCCGCCGGCCGTGCATGCGATGCGCACGACCGGGCTGTGTCACCCCATCGATGAACGCCGACGTGTGCTCGGCGTTTCTTTTGGTCACAGACCGCGCTAATCGCGAGGAGGAAACAACGCATGAGCGACACCTCCCACAACTCCGACCCACGTCAGATCAGCCGCCGGAAACTCGTCTTCGGCAGTGCCGGGGCGCTGGTGGCGGCCGGGACAGCAGGACTACTGCTGCCCGGCACGGCGCGCGCCGCAACGGTCCTCAACAGCAACGCGACCGGTACGTACAACGGCTACTACTACTCCTTCTGGACCGACACCCCGGGCTCCGTCAGCATGACGCTGTCGGACACCGCCGGCTCGTACAGCAGCCAGTGGAGCAACGCCAACAACTGGGTCGGCGGTCTCGGCTGGAGCAACGGCAGCCGCCGGGCCGTCACCTACTCCGGTGCGTTCAACCCGGGCAGCAACGGCTACCTGGCGCTGTACGGGTGGACCGCCAACCCGCTGGTCGAGTACTACATCGTGGAGAACTTCGGCCCGTACAACCCCGGTTCCGCCGGCACGAAGCGCGGCACGGTCACCGATGACGGCGGTACGTACGACATCTACGAGTCCACCCGGACCAACCAGCCCTCCGTGGAGGGCACCAAGACCTTCCAGCAGTACTGGAGCATCCGGCAGAGCAAGCGCAGCTCCGGCACCATCAACACCGGCACGCACTTCGACGCCTGGCAAGCGGCCGGGATGCCGATGGGGGCGTTCAACTACTACATGATCATGGCCACGGAGGGCTACCAGAGCACCGGCAGCTCCAGCGTCAGCCTGGGCGGCGGCGGGACGGCGCCCACCACTCCGCCTCCGGGCGGGAGTACCACTCCTCCTCCGGAGACGGGTGCCTGCACCGCCACCTACCGAACCACCAGTTCGTGGAGCGACGGCTTCAACGGCGAGGTGACCATCAAGGCGGGCAGCAGCGGCATCACCGACTGGAAGGTGCCGGTGACGCTGGCCGGCGGTCAGACGGTCACCTCGCTCTGGAACGGCACCTCCAGCCGGAACGGCAACGTTCTGACCGTGACCCCGGTCGGTTACAACGGCACCCTGAGCGCGGGGCAGTCGACGTCGTTCGGCTTCACCGTGAGCGGACCCAGCAGCCCGTCCCCGTCGGTCGGCAGCTGCAGCGTGGGCTGACCCAGGCGTCCCGCGTACCCACACGCTTCGGCGCGGTGCCCGATGGGGCACCGCGCCGTTGCCTGTCCTGGGGCCTGGTGAGCCACTCGGACACGACGCCGGTCAGGGTGACCGGGGCGGTGACGATGGCGGCGGTGGCGATCGCGGCGGCATCGAAACGCAGCCGGTCAGCGATGCAAATGCGTCCTCCTGCTGGACGTACCGCAACGGACCAACAGGCGGTTCCTCCGGCACCACCGGAGTTGCGGACGTCTGCCCGGGCTCCTGACAGACCGGAGGAACCGCCTTCAAGGCCCCTGCCGAGCGAGGGGTGACCGTTTCGCCACCTCTTGCATCGCCGGGGCAGCAAGGGGGCGGGGCGAAAGGGCCGCCTACTGCTCGTCGCTGAACTGCGGGTCCTTCTTCTGGTTGTAGATCTCCTTGCCGGATGCGTTGTAGGCATGGACGTAGGGGCTGGGGCCCGCATAGCGCGGGTCGGGGTCATCCGTGGAGAGGGCCGCTGCGTAGACGAACGCGCCGCCCGCCATGACCGCCGGGTACTGCTTCGGGTTGTCGCCGTAGCTGACGGTGATCTTGGCAATGTCGGATGTGTAGTGCCCGGCACCCAGCAAGAGGTATTTCCCCTTACCTGCGGGCTCACTGGTGGAGTCGAAGTACTCGACCATGTGACCGGTGCCCCACAGGCGATCGTTGATGAACGTGGGCGGGGAGTCCGGGCTGTTGCCCTTGTCGCCCTTCGACTCGCACTGCACGTACTGACCGGCGGAGTCGACGGCGACGACCACGCCGTCCCCGTTCTGCGAGGCGATGGGTGCGCGGACCGCGACCACCGCGTGGAATCGCGATGCGTCCGGGCCCAGGCAGGAGGCCAGGATCTTGGCGACGGTCCCGGCGTCGATCGGGGTCGTCGTCCGGCTGGTGATCGAGAATTCCTTCGGGGCGGAACTCGCGCGAGCCGAGGACGACGACGAGCCGGCTCCGCCCGACGTGGAGCCGTGAGCTGTGCTCGGACTCGGTGACGCGGCGGCGCCCGACGGGTTTCCGGCGGGGTCGGCGAGAAGCGGCTCGGCATCCCCTATCCCGCTGAAGACGGCCACGGCCGCGACGCTCATCGCCGCAACGCCGGTGGCGACGCCCAGCGGCACACCCCACCTGCGTCGCAGTGAAGCACGGTTGGTCTCTGGGTCGATATTCATCAGTAGCTCCTCTCGGGTCCGCCGGTGGTTCGGCAGATCACGATCGGAAGGAGCCGCAGGAATGCCCTGCGTGTGATTCATCGTGCGACCTCTTCCGCGTTGACGGGATTCATCGAACTGAACGACGCGGGAACCGCGGCTCCGCAAAGGAGGTCGGCCCCCAGTCTCCGCCGCGCACGGTGCAGTCTGGACTTCACGGTTCCGACCGCCACCCCCAGCGTTGCCGCAGCTGCCTGCTGATCCAGGCCCGACCACATGCAGAGCTCGACGACGTCGCGTTCGTGGCGCGGCAGCCGAGCCAACGCCCGGTGGATTTCCGACATGCGACGCTCGTCGTCGACCAGGCCGGCGACGCGATCCGCATGGTCGCCCACCGGCTCGTCATGCGAGACGAGCCGACGCAGCAACGCCTCGGCCCGCCTCAGCCGCCGTCTGGTGTTCGACAGCAGGCGGTCTGCGATGCCCAGCAGCCACGGCAGTGCCGAGTCACGGTCCAGCACCGTCTCCGACCGCCGTCGCCAGGCGTGCAAGAACACGGTCGACGTGAGGTCCTCAGCTTCGGACCAGTCGGCCGTGCGCCGGAACAGGTGGTTGTAGACGGTCTTCCCATGACGGTCGAAGATCCGGCCGAACGCCTCCCGGTCGCCGTCGACGGCCCTCGCCCACAGCTCACGGTCAGATATCCCTCCGACCGCTACGGCGGGACCAGCGTCGTTCAGTTCCATGCTCTATACGTGTCCGGCAACCGGCCGAAGGTTCCCACTGAGTCAGCTCCGTTTCTACGGGCCGCTCCGGCCCTGCTGCGAAGGGGTCAGCGTCGGGCACCGCGCGGGCGAACCCATCCATGGATGCGGGAGGGTTTTGGTGGATCGCTGATCAGAGGCTCGAGCACCGAACCTGGCGCGGGGAAGGCAGTCTCCATAGTGTGAAGGCGTCGGTCCGGTTCGCCGGTCGCGGGTGTGACGTGACGTCATGTCCCGGCTTGGGTCCAGTGCTCCATGGACGACGGCTCATGTGCCACGTGCGGTGCCCGAGTGGGGGCGGCCTGCTTGACGAGGCGCCGTGGAGATCCCCCGGCCCCGGACCGCCCGCTCGCCGGTACCGATCGAGGGCACGCTCGCCACGCAGGCCCGCACGTTGCGGAGTCACCTACCTCGTGGGCCTGTTCAGATGCAGATCGGCCTGTTCAGATGCAGATCACGATCTTTCCCCGGGTGCGTCCGCGCTCGGCGTGCGCGTGGGCGTCGGCGATCCGCTCCAGGGGGTAGGCCTGTTCGATACGAGGTGTGTAGCGGCCTTGCCCGCCCAGTTCCGCCGCCGCGGACAGGAGGGTGGAGTCGTTCTCCGCGTTGACCACATGCGTGCCCAGGCGCTGCCCGCCCGCGTGGTCGGCGACCGTCGCGACGCGCTTCGGGTCACCTGTGATCGCGACGAGATCGTCCAGGGAACCGGAGGCCGCGGTGTCGAGCACGATGTCGACGCCGTGCGGAGCGAGAGTGGTGAGGCGCTGTGCGAGGCCGGGGCCGTAGGTGGTGGGAACGGCGCCGAGTGCGGTGAGGAACTCGTGGTTGCGTTCACTGGCTGTCCCGATCACAGTGGCACCTTGCGCTACCGCGATCTCGACAGCCGCGCTGCCCACGCCTCCGGCGGCGCCCTCGACAAGAAGGGTGCGCCCCGCGAGGGAGCCGAGCGCGTTCAGTCCACCCATCGCGGTCACTGACGCGAGACCGGCACCAGCGGCCTGCTCGTCGTTCCACGTGGCGGGGGTGTGCGCCCAGGCCGAGAGGATGAGCAGCTCCGCGGTCGCCCCGGTGACACCGCCCAGTCCGAAGACCCGGTCGCCGATGCTCATCCCCTGCACCCCGTCGCCGATCTCGTCGACCACACCGGCGCCGTCGCGCCCGGGAATGGCGGGCAGCTCCAGGGGAATCAGCTGCTGCAGGGCGCCGGCGCGCAACTTCCAGTCGATGGGATTGACACTGGCCGCCGCGACGCGGACACGGATCTCACCGGGTCCGGGGTGGGGGTCGGGGGCCTGCTCGATCACCAGGCTCTCCACTCCGCCGTATTCGTGGAACCGGGCTGCGCGCATAATGGTCTGCCTTACTTCGACGGGCCGGAATGACGTGTTCATCCGACGCTCGTCACTCTAGAACCTGACGTTGACGTGAGGTGCAAGCCGCGACTTCCGCCCGGCCGGAGGAAGGCAGGCGCGGATGGGTGACGTTGCCGAGCAGGCGGGGGTGAGCGTGGGGCCTGCGCCACTACGAGGGATCTCGGCGCCGGCAACGGTTCGATCGACCTCAGGGCTCGCCCGGGAGCCGGCATTGCTAGCCTGAACTTGACGTCAACGTGAGGTACGAGCGGGAAGGGAGTGCCCCGCGTCATGCGCATCGGACAGCTCGCCAGGCGGTCAGGGGTCAGCGTGCGGGCCCTGCGCTACTACGAGGAACAGCGGCTCCTGGAATCGGCGCGGACGCCCGGTGGGCAGCGCGACTATCCCGACGAAGCCCTGGAGCGGGTCCAGCTCATCCAGGACCTCTTCGCGGCCGGCCTCTCCAGCCGTACCGTCGTCGACCTCCTGCCGTGCGTGAGCACCGGCGTCGCGACCCCCGCCATGCTCGACCAGCTCATCATCGAACGCGACCGCATCGCCGCACGCATCCAGGACCTGACCCGGGCCAGGACCAGACTCGGCCGCGTGATCGAGAATGTGACCGCGGCGAACGTGGCGCAGGACTGATCAACCCGTTGCGAGGGGTGGGGCCCCGAGCTGTCCGGCATCTGCCGGGCGCCGGCCGGCCACGGGAAACCCCGGGCGTATCCGGGTGCCGCCGAAACAGCGTTCGTCACTCTCGCTACCCCGGACACACGCCGGGCAGCGGTGGGCAGGGCAGGCCGCGACTGACCACGGTGCCGGCACACCGCAGGCACACCGCAGGACCGGTCAGCCGCAACCTCTCCGACCGGACGACATCCACGAGCGGACAGCAAGGGTCCGGGCGGCCCTCGCGGCTGGATCGAGCAGAGCAGGACCGGGAGCCGGTCAGCTTGAGGGACATTCCTGGCGCGCCGTCAGGCGGTGCACCGGGCCGGTCCGATGACGCCGTCGGTGCCGGTCACCGTCACCGCCTCGCTCCGGTCGGCGGTCCGGGCCTGGGCGGCGGTGCAGAAGAGTTGCTGACGTGCGGGTTCGGAGAGTCCGGTGACCGGGGTGTCCAGCGTGACCTGCACGCCCTGCGCACTCAGCTCGATGCCCATCTTCACCTGGTCGTTGGGCAGTTCGGAGCGGAGACCGGCGGCTCGCTCCGCTCCGGTGGGACCGTCGAAGAGCAGGTCGAGGGCCCTGATCGCGCCGGCGGGCGGCCCCTCACCGTAGGTACCCGACCCGGTGCCTTCGCCCGACGGCGCGGCGTATCGCACGACCGGCATCAGCCGGGCCGCCGTCGACGAGGACACGAAGTACAGGACCGTGCCCAGGTCTCCGGCGGGCGCGACCTGCACGAGCGCGGGTTCGCCCGCCTCGACGACCTCCGTCGCCCGGATCCCGCATCCGGCGGCCAGCAGCACCAGGGGCAACAGCGCGCCGAGCGCCCGCCTGCTCCTCACCGGCCCTCCAAAGGCAGTTCGACGGTGAACACCGCGCCGCCGGCCGGCCCGTTCGCGGCATGGACCGTGCCGCCGTGCAACCGGACGTTCTCCCGGGTGATCGCGAGGCCCAGTCCGCTGCCCGTCGACCGTGTGCGCGCCGCGTCGGCCTTGTAGAAGCGGTCGAAGATGTGCGGGAGGACCGCGGGGTCGATGCCCGGGCCACTGTCCTCGACCTCAGTCACCAGCCGGGCCGCTCCGTCCCGCCGTCCGGTTCGCAGGCGTACGGTGACGGGCTCGGTCCCGTGCCGCAGTGCGTTCCCGACCAGGTTGGCGACGACCACGTCGAAGCGGCGCGGGTCGAGCAATGCCCGTACCCCCTCCAGGAGTTCGGTACGGACGCGGTCGTCCC
This sequence comes from Streptomyces sp. NPDC087901, assembly GCF_044742205.1. NCBI lineage: Bacteria > Bacillati > Actinomycetota > Actinomycetes > Kitasatosporales > Streptomycetaceae > Streptomyces > Streptomyces sp. NPDC087901. The sequence goes on along the minus strand of NZ_JBIUUC010000002.1, from coordinate 336,518 downwards.
AGTGACGGGCCTGAAGGGTCTTGCGGATGGTCTCGGCCACGTCCACCTCGTCGCTGTGGAGATCGGCGGCCCCGGCGTCGAACCGGGAGATCTCCATCAGGTCCTCGACGAGCGTGGCGAGCTTTCCGGTCTCCGCGCTGATCAGCCGGACGGCCGCCGCGGTGTCGGGGCGCAGCCCGGCGGCGTCCTCGTCGAGCACCTCGGTGACGGCCAGCATGCCGGCGAGCGGGGTGCGCAGCTCGTGCGAGACGTCCGATGCGAAGCGCCGGGCCCGTTCCTCGGCCTGGCGGAGCTCCTCGACGGACTCCTGGAGCTTGGTCGACGACTCGTTGAACGTCCAGGCCAGTTCGGCGATTTCGTCGGAGCCGCGCACCGCGATGCGGGTGTGGAGTTCGCCCCGGCCGATGCCGGCGGCGGCACGGCGCAGTTCACGTACCGGACGCAGGACGCTGCGCGCGGCGAGCAGCGCGGGGACCAGGGCGATGAGCAGGGCGGGCAGGGCGCCGTCGCGGGCCGCGGTGACCATGGCGGCGACGTTGGCCTCCTCGGTGGCGAGCGGCATCACGGCGTAGAGGACGAGGCCGGTGGGCTGGGGGCCGTCGCCGCGGTTGAAGAGGGTCGGCATGCCGACGGTCAGCCAGGGCTTGCCGTCCTTGACCACCCGTTGGAACGAGCCGTGACTGTTGTTCCGGGCCGCCGCACGCAGCCGGTCCGTGATCACGGTGGAGGTCGGCCGGTCCGAGGAGGAGATCCGCAGGTCCCCGTACTCGGCGAAGACGGTCCAGGTGTGCGACTTGCCGTCGCGGGCCAGGGAGAGGCACATGTCGCGCAGCCCGGCCCCGTCCGGCGGAAGGTCGACGCCCCGCGCGGTGATCCGGTCGCGGAACTGGGCGACGGCGGTGTCCTGCGCCTGCTGCAGGATCGCGGAGCGGGCCTCGCGGTAGGTCAGGGTCGCGGTGGTGGCGGCGCTGACCGCGGCGACGAACAGGAACGCGGCTATGAGCCGGGTGCGCAGGCCGAACCGGGCGGCGAACAGTTTCATCCGAGGGGTCCGAAGCGGTAGCCGAAGCCTCGGACGGTCTGGATGTAGCGGGGGCTTCCCGCCACGTCCTCGATCTTCTGCCGCAGCCTGCGCACACACGCGTCGACCAGCCGGGCGTCGCCGTGGTAGCTGTGCTCCCACACGTATTCGAGGAGCTGCTGACGGCTGAAGACCTGTTCGGGCGAGGCCGACAGGTGGAGCAGCAGCTTCAGTTCGGAAGGGGCGAGCAGCAGCCGCTCCCCCGCCTTGGCGACGGCGAGGCCGACACGGTCGACGGTCAGTGCGCCGTGGGTCTCGACGCCGCTGCGCCCGGCGGGTTCGGCGAGCCTGCGCAGCACGGCGCGGATCCTGGCCTCTATGACCTCGGTACGGGCGGGCTTGACGATGTAGTCGTCCGCGCCGGCCTCCAGTCCCACGACTACGTCGAAGTCGTCGCCGCGTGCGGTGAGCATGATGATCGGCAGCTGGCTGGTCTCGCGGATGCGGCGGCAGACCTGGACGCCGTTCATCCCCGGCAGCATGAGGTCGAGCAGGACGAGTTCGGGCCGGAACTCGTCCAGGGCGGCCAGCCCTGCCTCGCCCGTCCCGACGGTCCGCATCTCGTGCCCGCGCCTGCGCAGCCCCAGCTCGACGCCTTCCCGTACGGAGGGGTCGTCTTCGATCAGCAGCACGCGAGGCATGGCGACAGTATCCCAGCGGTCAAGGAGTGGATTCGGAAGTGTGAGCGGGTGGAGTTGTGTTTCGAGTGCGCCCTGCCCGCTCCGCAGGTGCGGACGGGCAGGGTTCCGCCTCAGGCGCGCCGCAGCCTGCTCCGGACGGCGGCCAGTGCGGTGGCGACCTCGGTCAGCCGCAGTGGGCGGGCGAGCAGTGCCACCACCAGGAAGAGGACGACCACTCCGGTCCCCGCCGCGGCGAAGTCCCCGAGTCCCGGTCCGTCCGTGTCGACGGCGCGGGCCGCCACGTACGCCAGCAGCCCCGCGGGCACGCACGCGGCCACCAGCCGGGCGTGCGCCCCCACCCCCGGCGAGCGCAGCAGCGAGGGCGTCCGCGCCCCGGACGCGGAGACCCTGCGGTGCAGCACGCACGCGGTGACGGTGAACCCGGCGAACAGGGCCACGGAGTACGCCCCCGCCATGCCCGTCACCGCCCAGCGCGCGGGCAGCAGCAGATAGGCGGCGACCGAGAGGCCCGCGTTGAGCGCGGCGATGACCAGGTTGAGGAAGAAGGGGGTGCGGGTGTCGCTCATCGCGTAGAAGCCGCGGGAGAGGACGTACTGCCCGGAGTAGGCGATGAGTCCCGGTGCGAAGGCGGCCATCATGCCGGCCATGACGGTGATGTCCGCCGGGCCGGTGCGTCCGTATCCGAAGACCGCTCCCATCACCCACGGGGCGAGCGCCAACAGGGCGGCGGAGGCCGGGATCACCACGGCGGCGGAGGTCCGCAGCGCGTACGAGATGTCGCGCCGCACCCCGGGCAGATCGCCCTCGGCGGCCGCCCGGCTCATCCGTGGCATCAGTGCGGTGACGAGGCTGACGGTCACGATCCCCTGCGGCACCACCCACAGCTGGAAGGCGTAGCTGTACGCGGTGTAGCCGGCGCCGCCCGCCAGGTTCTGGTCCGCCGCGTGCTGGCCGGTGGCGGTGGAGAGGCGGGTCACCACCCAGTAGGCGGCCTGGTTGGTGAGCACGAGCATGACGAGCCAGCCGGCCGCCCGCAACGGACGGGTGAGTCCGCTGCCGCGCCAGTCGAACCGCGGCCGCCAGCGGAACTTCGCGGCGCGCAGTGCCGGCACCAGGGCGAGGGTCTGCACGGCGATCCCGGCGGTGGTCCCCCAGCCGAGCCACTGCGCCTGGGCGGAGGTGAGTTCGCCGTCCGAGCCCACCGCCGTCCAGAGGTACAGCCCGAACACCGCGATGATCACGAGGTTGTTGAGGACGGGGGTCCACATCATCGCCCCGAACCGGTTGCGGGCGTTGAGTACTTGTCCGAGGAGGGTGAAGAGCCCGTAGAAGAGGATCTGCGGCAGGCAGTAGCGGGCCAGCGCGATGGTGAGCTCGGCCTGTCCGTCGTCGTAGGTGGGCGCGTACACCGAGATGATCAGCGGGGCGCCGACGACGGCGAGCGCGGTGAGGGCGAGCAGTCCGACCGTGCAGAGGGTCAGGAGACGATCGGTGTAGGCGGCCCCGCCGTCGGTGTGCTCCCGGGCGGCCCGGACGAGTTCGGGGACGAAGACGGCGTTGAGTGCGCCGCCGATCAGCAGCATGTAGAGGATGTTGGGGACGGTGTTGGCGACCGTGTAGCCGTCGGCCCGCAGTCCGGTGCCGAGGGCGGCGACGACGACCGCCGAGCGTATGAACCCCGTCGCCCGTGAGACGACGGACCCGGCGGCCATGACGGCGCCGCTGCGCAGCACCGAGGCGGAGCCCTGCCGTTCGCGCTGTTCGGGGACGACCGTGCCGGTGGTCGCGTCCGCGGCCGTCACCGGTGCGCCAGGTAGGCCTGGAACGCCCGGTACAGCGCCTTGTTGGCGGCTCCGCCCACCGATGTCTCCCACTCTCCGAGGGTCTCCACGACCTGTCCTCCGGTGCCGAACTTCCAGCGCAGCAGCCCGAAGGGGCGGTCGTCGGGATCGAGGGTGGAGGATACCCCGCGCATGTCGTACACCTCCGCGCCCTGGGCCTGGGCGTCGAGGAGCATCTGCCATTGGAGGGCGTTACTGGGGCGGACCTCGCGGCGGTGGTCGGCGGACGCGCCCGTCTGGTACCAGACCCGGTGCCCGGTGCTGATCATGGTGTGGGCGGCGAGGATCTCGCCCTGGTGCACGGCGAGGCAGAGTTTCATCCGGCCGGGCTGTTCGGCGTTGAGGACGGCGTACTGGCGCTGGTAGTAGGCCAGGGAGCGGCCGAGCCGGAAGCCGTCGCGTTCCTCGGTGATCCGCAGCAGGCGGTGGAACTCGGGGAGTTCGGCCGCGCTCCCGGTGACGATGCGCACCCCCGCCTTGCCGGCGCGGCGGACGTTGCGGCGCCACTCCTGGTTGAGCCCGGACCACAGGTCGTCGGGGGTCCGTCCGGCGAGGGGCACCCGGAAGACGTACCGGGGCTGGGCGTCCGCGTCGTCGCCGTCCCCGCCGCAGCGCCGCCAGCCGCGGGCCCGGAGCCGGTCGGCCACGGCCGCGCCGAGCGGGTCGACCTCGCTCGCCAGTACGTCACCCACGGTGCGGCCGGGGCCGGTGGCGGCCTTGAGGCGGGCGGTGTCCCAGCGGCGGTAGGCCGGGGACGGTCCGATGCGTACGGCGAACGCCCCCGCGCCGCGGAGATGGGCCATGAGAGGCCGGAGCCAGCGGTCGATTCCGGGATCGGCCCAGTCCGCCACCGGCCCTTCGGGGATATAGGCGAAGTACTTTCGGGTGCCCGGGAATTGCCGGTACAGAATCAGCGCACTGCCGGCCAATTCACCGTGATCATCCAGCCAGCCGACCGTTTCCGACGTCCACTGGTCTTTCACGCCGGCCCAGGACGGGTACTGGAGAAAGCTCGCGTCCGCATGCGTGGCCACGTGTGCCCGGTGCTCGGGGGCAGTGAGTCCGCGTATCCGCAGTTCCTGATCACGGCTGCGTTCTCCGGTCGCGAGCAGCGCTGACATGTCCGTGGCCCTCCCTCGTGGGCCCCGCGGTCTGCTCTGCGGGGCTGCACAGGATGCTCACAGCGGACCATGACCGGGCTGCGCGCCGGATGTGACCGGACGATGACCGTTGCGCTGCGTTCCTTGTCACACACCGCATTCCCGCTTTTCCGTGGATTCGCGGAACTTAGGCTCCGGTGAATGCCTCTCCACAGACGACAGAGCAAGGCCCAGGAGGTTTTTCCGTTGATCCCCGCTCCTCTCATATCCGCCCTTCGGGGCACCGCCCGGAACGCGCCGCCCGCCCGTCCTGCCCGGCTCGCCCTGATCGCCGGCACCGCGTTGCTCGGCGCCACGCTCACGGCCTGCTCCGGCGGCGCCGCGGCCTCGGGCCATGACGCGGGCCAGGAGCAGGACGCCGGCCCCTCGAAGGCTGCGGACACCCGGATCTCGGTGAACCTCCGCGGCGCCGCAGCCGCTGCGGGCAAGCCGGTGACGGTGACACTGGCCGCCGGGAAGCTGCGTGCCGTCACGGTCTCGGCCGACGGTGGCGACGCCCTCACCGGCCGCCTGTCCACGGACGGCAGGACCTGGACGTCCGACCGTGTGGCCGCGCCCGGCACCACGTACCGCGTCGAGGCGAAGGACACCGGCGGTGGCAGTGACACGGCGGGGTTCACCACCGCGGCGGCCGACCGGGTGAACAAGCTGACGCTGGCTCCCGGCAAGAACACCACGGTCGGCATCGCCCAGCCGCTGTCCATCGTGTTCGACCACCCGGTGAAGAACAGGGCAGCGGTCGAGAAGGCGCTCAAGGTCTCCACCTCGAACAGCACCGAGGGCTCCTGGGGGTGGCTGCGGGACTACTCGGGCCGGGACCGCGTGGACTGGCGGCCCAAGGAGTACTGGAAGTCCGGCACCCGTATCACGCTCGACGCCGATCTCAACGGCGTCGACTCGGGTCCCTCGGGCGGCTGGTTCGTACGTGACTACGCGACGACGTTCACCGTCGGCAGCAGCCAGGTGGTCAAGGTCGACCTGGACCGTCACCGGCTGGCGCTGAAGCGGGACGGCAGGACGGTCATGGACGTGCCCATGTCCGCGGGCACACCGGGTGGCGACAGGGCGTCCTGGCGGGGCACGGCCGTGCTGATGGCGAAGGAGGGCACGATCAACATGCGCTCCGAGACGGTCGGCCTCGGCGACCTCTACGACAAGATGGTCGACTTCTCGATGCGGCTGACGTGGTCGGGCATGTACGCCCATGCCGCACCGTGGAACGCCGCGTACTTCGGAGTGGCCAACCACAGTTCCGGCTGTGTCGGGATGAGCGACGCCGACGCCGCTTCCCTCTACCGCCAGGCCCACGTCGGCGACCCGTTCGAGATCACCGGCGCGGACGCCAAGGGCACGGTCGCGGAGGGCAACGGCTACGGGGCGTGGAACGTCTCCTGGGCCGACTGGCGGACCAGGAGCGCTCTCGGCTGACGGCAACGCCCGGCACGCAGCTGACCTTCCCCCCGCCCGGCACGGACCCTCATCGGCGTCCGTGCCGTGTGCGCGAAGTGATCACCGGCTGCTGCCGGACGGGTACCGCTCCCCGGGTCTGCCTCGCGGCAGGTCCCGGCTACTGCGCTCCCGGCATCAGCGTCCCCGGTTCGGCCGGAGCGACGCCCGTCCCTTCCGTCTTCGGGTTGCGCCGCTGCCGCTTCGCCACCCAGGTGGCGAACCAGGAGAGCAGCATGCACATCCCGATGTAGATCGGCGAGATCACCATCACCACGGGAATGAAGGGCAGATCGTAGTCGAGGTTGGACGCGATGAGCTTCCCTGCGTGGAGGAACTCCTCGTAGGTGATCAGGTATCCCAGCGAGGTGTCCTTCAGCGCCACCACCAGTTGGCTGATGATGGTGGGAAGCATCGCACGCACCGCCTGCGGGGCCAGGACGAAGGTCGTGACCTGCGTCTTGCGCATGCCCAGGGCGAATGCTGCCTCGCCCTGACCGCGCTCCACCGATTTGATGCCCGTACGGAACACCTCGGCGAGCACCGAGCCGTTGTAGAGCGTCAGTCCGGCGACCAGCGCCGGCAGGGGCTGCACCTTCAGCGCGACGAAGATGAAGAAGATCATCACCAGGACGGGCATGGCGCGGAAGAACTCGACGAGGACGGTCGCCACCCAGCGCACCGGCCGGTGGTCGGAGAGCCTCCCCACCGCGAGTACGGCCCCGAGTGCCAGCGAGAGCACTGCGGCGTAGGCGAACGCCTTCAGGGTGTTGCCGAGCCCGCGCAACAGCAGTTCCTGAATTCCCTTGTACTCGAAGGGAGTCCACTTGGCGCTGGTGAACTGGTCGGTGTCGAAGAGCAGATAGATGACCCAGCCGACCAGGGCGAGGATCAGGATCGTCGAGACGATCCCGTAGACGAGGTGCCGCTTTCGGGTCTGCGGACCGGGGATGTCGTAGAGCGCGGTCGCACTGGGGACGGAGTGTGCGGTCATCGGGCGACTCCCCAGCGCTTTTCCATCAGGTTGAAGATCGCGCTGATGGACAGAGTGATGATCAGGTACCCGACCGCGATCCAGACGAAGGTCCAGATGATGCTGTAACCCAGCTCGTTGAGGGTCTTGTAGGTGCCGAGCAGTTCGGTGACGCTGAACGCCCCGGCGATCGCCGAGTTCTTGGCGAGCGCGATGAGCGTCGAGCCGACCGGTGGGATCACCGAACGGAACGCCTGCGGCAGCACCACGTTGCCGAGAGTCTGGCCGAACGTCATGCCCAGACTCCGCGCCGCCTCGCCCTGCCCCGTGGGCACGGTGTTGATGCCGGAGCGAAGCACCTCGCAGATGAACGCGGAGGTGTAGCAGCCGAGGGCGAGAATCGCGAAGACGTTGAACGGCAGGACCAGGCCGAAGCGCGGGAGGCCGAGCAGCACGGCGAAGAAGAGCAGGGTCAGCGGGGTGTTGCGCAGCACGGTCACCCAGACCGTGCCGAGCACCCGGAGAGAGCCGACGGGCGCCACCCGGCAGGAGGCCATGACGAAACCGAGGACCAGGGCCAGGATCGAGGCGTAGAAGGTCAGTTCGACGGTCCCGAGGAACCCCTTGCCGTAGAGCGAGAAGTTGTCGGTGAGTACGTCCATGTGTCGTGGCCGTCCCCTCAGGTCGCCGGGTAGTTGTCGATGGGCGGCGGCTTCGGCGCGGGCACCCCGGAGAGCCCGAGCGTCGCCTCGAAGGCCTTCTTCCAGTTGCCGTTCTTCTCGTTGGCCTCCAGCGCGTCGTTGAGCGCGAACCGCAGCGCGTTGTCGCTGCGCGGAACCCCGATGCCGTACGGCTCCTCGGAGAAGGGCTTGCCCACGACCTTCATCTCGTCCGGTGCCTTCGCGGCGAATCCCAGCAGGATCGCGTCGTCGGTGGTGACGACGTCGACCTGGTACGTCAGCAGGTTGTCGACGCAGATCGAGTACGTGTCGTAGGCGACCAGCTTCGCCTTCGGGTAGTCGGCGGCGATCCGCTGGTACGGGGTCGAACCGGCAGCCGAACAGACCGTCTTGCCGGCCAGGTCCTGCGGCCCGTGGATGTCGTTCTCGTCCGTGCGGACCAACAGCCCCTGACCGGCCATGAAATAGGGGCCGGCGAACCCGACGAGCTTCTTGCGCATGTCGTTGATGGTGTAGGTGCCGACGTAGTAGTCGATCTGCCCGTTCTGGAGGGCGGTCTCGCGGTTGGCGGAGGCGATGGTCTTGAACCTGATCGTCTTCGGGTCGAAGCCCAGCGAGGCCGCCATCATCCGGGCGATCTCGATGTCGAAACCGGAGTAGATGCCGGTGGCCGGGTCCTTCTCGCCGAGGTAGGGCTGGTCCTCCTTGGCCCCCACCCGCAGATATCCGCGCTTCTTCGCGTTGGTCCAGGTCTTGGAGTCCGGCAGGCGGAAGGACGTGTCCACCTTGTAGACCGGCAGTGCCTCGGGCTGCGGCCCCTTCACCGGCGGGCTGCCGTCCTTGCCACAGCCCGCGGCAAGGACGGCCAGCAGGAGGCCGGCACAGGCGGCCAGTACTTTTCTCGTACGCAACACAGGGCCTCCCGTCAGTGCTTGAGGATCTTGGACAGGAAGTCCTTGGCGCGGTCGCTCTCCGGAGCGGTGAAGAAGTCCTCCGGGGTGCGGTCCTCGATGATGCGGCCGTCGGCCATGAAGACGACCCGGTTGGCCGCGGAGCGGGCGAAGCCCATCTCGTGGGTGACGACGACCATGGTCATCCCCTCGCGTGCGAGCTGCTGCATCACCTCCAGCACCTCATTGATCATCTCCGGGTCGAGGGCCGAGGTGGGCTCGTCGAAGAGGAGCGCCTTAGGGTCCATGGCGAGGGCGCGGGCGATGGCCACGCGCTGCTGCTGGCCGCCGGAGAGCTGGGCGGGGAACTTGTCGGCCTGACCGACGAGCCCCACACGCTCCAGAAGCTCCCGGGACCGCCGGTCCGCCTCGTCCTTCTTCCGCTTGCGGACCTTCAGCTGCGCCAGCGAGACGTTGGCCAGCACGGTCTTGTGCGCGAACAGATTGAACGACTGGAAGACCATGCCGACTTCGGCCCTCAGCTGCGCCAGGCCCTTGCCCTCCTCGGGAAGGGGTCTGCCGTCGATGGAGATGCGGCCGGACTCGATCGTCTCAAGCCGGTTGATGGTCCGGCAGAGCGTTGATTTCCCGGAGCCGGAGGGGCCGATGACCACTACCACCTCCCCGCGGCCGACGGTGAGATTGATGTCCTGCAGTACGTGCAACTTTCCGTAGAACTTATTGACGTCACGCAGCTCGATCAACGGATCGACGGCCATACGCTGCCCTACCCAATTATCGCTATGTCGAGGTCAGCGCAAACTATCCACCCCGGAAAGGGACTTCACACCCGACACGCGTAAATGGGGCATAAGGCGTTTTATCTCGTCGCGCGGTGCGTGCGGCTCCAGGTCATCCCTCGGCCGACTCCGAGTACACCTGCGAAAGCTCGGGGCTGCCCGTCATCGCCCAGTCCAGACCGGCCTCGACCACATCGATCTCACGCCCCGAAGCCAGGCGCACCACGGGCTGGCCGCTCGGCCAGATGTGCCAGAGCGCACCGGTGACGTTGCGCACCAGAACCGTGCCCAGGTAGAGCCCCGCATCATTGCCCAGCCAGGGCAACTCCTCCGGATCGTCGCGCCAGCGCGGCGGCAACTGATCGAGCGCCGCCAACGAGGCGGGACTGTCGTCGAGTTCGAGACCTCTCTCCCCCACCCGGACGCGGAGCAGCTCACATTCGGCGAGCATTTCGGCCACGCCTTCCGGGTCAGCCTCGACGGCGGCCGCGAGCCCCGCCCTCCGCGTTCCGTCGTGACGCTTCCGCCAGTTGTCCAAGAAAGGGATGTTCATACCAGTCAGGGTCCCATCCCTGCCCGGATCCGCACCACAGGGCGCGCGGCCTGTCGTTCGAGTGCTGACCACCGTGCATACGCCCCTCGTTCACCCGGACACGCTCCCGCCCGGGGAACACACGGACCGGAGGGCGAGATGCGACCAGAGGGAACGGGGTGGAGAAGCCGGGCCGCGGGCTGGTAGTTTCCCCCTCATGAGCAGCCCCGAGTCCGACAGACGCTAGCCACCGGTCCCCGGTGGCTTCCCGCGTCCGCGCCTGACCGACTTCTTGCGTCAGGGCTGCCGCGCTGCCGCCCCCGGACCCATGCGATGCGGGTCGCGCCGGGCATTGCGCACGGGCACAGCTCTCCCCAGCACTCCACGATCCGGACTCGACGGCCGTCTGCCACGGTCCGTACTCCAGGGTCCGTACCCCACGGTCCTGCTAACGCTGTGCCGTGTCCCGGCCGTGAGCGCTGCGACCATGTGGCCGTTGGTGCCTGTTGTGACCGTTGGCACCTGTTGTGGCCGTTTATGCCGATCTGCCGCGTTGTCGCTCGTCGTCACGAGCGGGTGCGGCCCGCATCCCCGACCGGTTCTGTCCATCAACCGTCCCATGGGGTTCTTCATGCCGTTTTCCGTCTACGCTCTCGGGCTCGCCGTATTCGCCCAGGGCACTTCCGAGTTCATGCTGTCCGGTCTGCTGTCGGGCATCTCCGAGGACCTGCATGTCTCCATTCCCGACGCGGGTCTGCTGACCTCGGCGTTTGCCGTGGGCATGGTGCTCGGGGCACCCGCCATGGCCCTCCTGGGCCGCAACTGGCCGCGCCGTCGCGCCCTGTTGTCCTTCCTCTGCGTCTTCGCCGCCGTGCACTCCGTCGGTGCGGTCACCTCCAGCTACGGGGTGCTGCTCGCGACACGGGTCGTCGCGGCGGTGGCCAATGCCGGCTTCTGGGCCGTCGCGCTGGTCACCGCGGTCGCCCTCGCCGGACCCGCGGCAAGGGCGCGGGCCACGTCCGTGGTGGTCGGTGGTGTCACCGTCGCCTGTGTGGCGGGGGTGCCCGCCGGGGCGTGGCTGGGCGGGCAGTGGGGGTGGCGTGCGGCGTTCTGGGCCGTGGCCCTCGTCGCCCTGCCGGCCATCGCCGTGATCGCGGCGACGATTCCGGCGGGACGGCCGGCGGTCTCCCTGCCGAGCGCGTACGCCGAACTGCGGATCCTGGCAGGGTCCCGGCTGCTGCTGACCCTGCTGACGAGCGCGCTCGTCCAGGGAGCGACCTTCTGCGCGTTCTCCTACTTCGAACCGGTCGCCCGGCACGTCACCGGACTCGGTGCCGCGTGGGTGCCGGCACTGCTCGCGCTGTTCGGCGTGGGCTCGTTCATCGGGGTCGCCGTCTGCGGTCGGATCATCGACTCCCGTCCGGTCACGCTGACCGCGGCCGGCCTGGCCGCTCTGGCCGCCGGCTGGGCCCTGTTCGCGGCCGGCGCCGGCAGCCCGGTGGCGGTGGTCCCGCTCGTCCTCGTCCAGGGCATGCTCGCGTTCGGCACCGGAACCGCGATGATCTCGCACGTGTTCCGGCTGGCGGACGGTGCGCCGACCCTGGCCGGCTCGTTCGCCACCGCGGCGTTCAACGTGGGCGCCGCGCTCGGGCCCTGGCTCGGCGGACTGGCGATCGGCGCGGGGTTCGGCTTCCGGTCGCCGTTGTGGGTGAGCGCGATGCTCATGGTCCTGGCGCTCGGGACGGCAGCAGCCGCTTCGAGGCGCCAATTGCTGGGGACCGTGGACCGTACGGCTCAGGCGCCCCGCGCGGGCGCCTGAGCGGGGTCCGTACTCAGAGTTCGAGGTCGACGACCACCGGGGCGTGGTCGGAGGCGCCCTTTCCCTTGCGCTCCTCGCGGTCCACGTAGCTGTCCTTGACGGCGGCGGTGAACGGGGCGTTGCCGTAGACGAGGTCGATGCGCATGCCCTTGTTCTTCGGGAAGCGCAGCTCGCGGTAGTCCCAGAAGGTGTACGGACGGTCGTACTTCAAGGGGCGGGGCATGACATCGGCAAGGCCCTCGTCGCGCAGGGTGGCGAGGGCGGCCCGCTCGGCGGGGGTGACATGGGTGGCACCCTCGAAGAGGGCCGGGTCCCAGACGTCCTCGTCGGTCGGGGCCACGTTGAAGTCACCGAGGACGGCGAACGGCTGCGCCCCCGCGGCGTCCGCCGCCACCGCCTTCTGCAGCGCCTCGAACCAGCGCAGCTTGTACGCGTAGTGCTCGTGCTCGACCTCGCGGCCGTTGGGCACGTACACCGACCAGAGACGGACCGGGCCACAGGTGGCGCTGATCGCCCGGGGCTCCTGCACGCCGTCGTACTCGGGGCCGCCGGGCAGCCCCGTCACGACGTCGGCCAGGCCCACGCGGGAGACCAGCGCCACCCCGTTCCACCGACCCGTGGCGTTGACCGCGGACTCGTAGCCGAGCGCACGGAGAGCTTCGGCCGGAAACTGCTCGGCCGTGCACTTGGTCTCCTGGATGCACAGCACGTCCGTGCCGGTGCTCTCCAGCCAGGCCAGCAGCCTCGGCAGGCGGGCGGTGATCGAATTGACGTTCCAGGTGGCGATGCGCATGTACGTAAACCTAGCGGCTCCCACTGACAGGGGCCGGGGCGGCGCCCGTCACACGCCGGTCGACTCTCCCGGGGCCAGCCGGGCGTGGTCGGCGCCGCCCAGGTTGCCGAGGTGGGTGTCGTAGATCGGGCGGGCCAGATCGGTGAGCAGCGCGTCGTGGATGTCGATGGCGCGGCGCGGTTTGACCTCACGCACGTAGTCGATGACCTCGGAGATCTTGTTCCAGGGGGCCATCACCGGGACCAACAGCGTGTCGACCGGCCGCTCGGGCACGGTGAGGGCGTCGCCCGGGTGGAAGACGGATCCGTCCACCAGGAAGCCGATGTTCGTGACCCTCGGGAGATCCGGATGGATCACGGCATGGAGCTCGCCGTGCACCTGGATGTCGAACCCGGCGGCCGAGAAGGTGTCGCCGTTTCCGACGGTGTGGACGCGTCCCGGGAACGCCGCCGCAAGCTTCTCGGCCACGCTGCGCAGCGTCCAGATCTCGGCCGCCGGGTCGGCCTCCAGACCGGCCCGAAGCCGCTCCTCGTTGAAGTGGTCGGGATGCTCGTGCGTCACCAGGATCGCCTCGGCGCCGATCGCGGCGTCCTGCTCGGAGAACCCGCCCGGGTCGATGACGAGCGTGCGCCCGTCCTTCTCCAGTCGGATGCAGGAGTGGGACTGCTTGGTCAGCGTGAGCGCGAGCGGCTCGGGATTCTGGACGTTCATACGGCCCATCCTGCTACGCGGGCGGCGTCGTTTCGGCCTGAATCACGGACTGGGCGATCGTGAAAGCGGCACCCGCAGCGGGAATCCCGCAGTACACGGCGGTCTGCAGCAGCACCTCCCTGATCTCCGCCGGGGTGAGTCCGTTGCGCAGGGCGGCGCTGACGTGGGCTGCCAGGCCCTCCAGGTGTCCGGAGGCGACCAGAGCGGTGAGCGTGACACTGCTGCGGGTGCGCCGGTCCAGCCCCTCCCGGCTCCAGACCTCACCCCAGGCGTAGCGGGTGACGAACTCCTGGAAGTCGCCGGTGAAGTCGTCGGCGGCGGCCATGACTCCGTCGACGTGTGCGTCACCGAGCACCTCACGGCGGATCTTCATGCCCGGCCCGTACGGATCGGCGCGCCCACCGGTTTCCGCCTCGGGCTGCGCGGTGCCGGCGGTGAGCTCCGCGACGGGCAGCACGGGAGCGGAGAGCCTGGGCACGAACGAGGGCACGGGAATGGCGGCCAGGGTGTCCTGCCAGGCCGTGGAGAAGTGCGTGAGCAGGAGGTCGGTGACGGCTCCCGGCTGCTCGACCGGGGCCAGGTGGGAGGCGCCCGGGACGAGGGCGAGCCGTGCGTCGGGTATGCCCGCGACCAGGGTCCGGGCATCGCCGGGACCGGTGACCTGGTCCTCGGCACCGACCAGGACGAGCGTGGGAACACCGATCCGGCCGAGATCGGTCCGGATATCGAAGGCGGCGAGTGCCTCGCAGGCCGCGATGTAGCAGCCGGGGTCGGTGGTACGCACCATCTGGACGGCCCACTCGACGATGGCCGGTTGCGCGGCGGCGAAGCCCGGCGTGAACCAGCGCTCCGGCGCGGTGCGGGCCATCGGCTCCAGCCCGTTGGTGCGGACGATCACCCCGCGCTGGCGGAATTCGTCGGCGCTGCCGAACCGGGGCGAGGAGGCGACCAGCGCCAGCGTGGCGACCCGGTGCGGGTGCCGCAGCGCGAGGTCGGCGCCGATCGCGCCGCCGATGGAGCAGCCCGCGTACCCGAAGCGCTGGACCCCGAGGCTGTCGAGGGTGGCCACCAGCCGGTCGGTGAGCTCACCGACGGCGGTGGCGGGGTGCGCGGGCGCGCCGCCGTGTCCCGGGAGGTCGTAGCGGAAGACTCTCCAGTGCTGGGTGAGCTCGGGTATCTGCCGGTCCCACATGTGCCATGTGGTACCGAGGCTTGGTCCGAGCACCAACACAGGTGCGTCCTCTGGCCCATCTACCTGGTATTTCAACGTTTTGTTGTCTGTCTGGCTCACAGTCCTACGCTCCCACGTCTCACAGCCGTCTCACACACCCCCCTCCTGAGCACTGTGAAGACCGCCCCATGTCGTAGCGGCTCCACGAAGATCCTCTACGTCCGGCTTCACGTACCAACGCTTGGTGGTCTTGACGTTGGTGTGCCCCGCCCATCGTGCCAGCAAGTGATCCGGCACCCCATGGTTGGCCAGGTAGGTGAAGCACGACGCACGAGCGTCGTAAAGGCGCACACGACGCAATTCCGCCTCTTCCATGAGCTTGTACGCACGGGTGCGGAGTTGCTTGGTCGTGTGGACCTCTCCGGCCTCATTCACGCAGATGTAGCCGGAGTCCAAGCAGTCCTCCCCCAGAGCCAATTTCTCAGCCGCCTGGAGAGCCTTGAACCTCTTCAAGGCTTCCTTTACCGGGAGAGGCAGAGGGAGCGCGCTCCCCTGCCATGGACTTGGTGTCCTTCTCCACCACTGTCTTGTTCCCCATCATGGTCCGGGTGTTGGCCACGGTGAGCGCGGCAGTGGTCAGGTCGATATCCGACCAACGGAGTCCAACGACTTCCGCCGGACGGAGACCCATGAGCGACAAGAGGAGCGGAGCGTAAAGCCTGTCGCTCTTCACGTGACCTACGAACGTGTGGACTTCCGTGACGTTCCACGGAACCAGTTGAGCCTTGGTCTTCCGCTCAGCCTTTCGGGCCTTACGCGGGGTGCTCAGTTCCGATGCCACGTTCATTGTCACGAGCCGCTTAGTCACGGCGCGATTCAGAACGTCCTTGAGCCGAGCAAGACTCATGTCCACACTGGTTACTCCGAGACTCGATCCAGCTATTGACCCACGAACGCGACCGGCCTTTAGAGACCAGAGCATCCACGCTTCTACATCTTCCTCGGTCAGCTCTTGGAGCTTGATGTTTCCGAGCTTTCCTCGGCACCTATCCAGAGTGATCCGGTAGTGCCGCGCCGCGCAACAGCGGCTCCGGCTCACCTCCGCTCACGCGGAGAGCACGGCGAGTGCATCCACAGGTAGGCGTACGCCCCCGGCTCACCTACGCTCGCGCGGAGAGCACGGGGTTTCGAAGGACCCGAAGGACGCCGCCGCCACCATGCTCCGCTGGTGCGCGGTCAGCAGTTCATCCCAGACGACCTCAGCGACGGCCGCCGTGTCCAACAGGTGACAGATCAAAGGATGCGTGTGCCCTGCACCGCGGGCGCCCGTACCCAACCCGGCAGCCTTGCCCCAGAGGCGGGAGTCCAGGGCCATAGTGCTCCTTGTCACGGGTTCGGTGCAGGTGTGCTTCAGGAGAACGCGGCAGAAAGGGCCTGGCCCGGCAACGCCTCGTCGCCTTGCCTCGTCCCCGCGAAGACCGACGGAGGGAAATCGGACAACCGCAGACACACCAACTTGGTCAACCCGTAGAGTACTTACTGCTCACGCCTCCCTGGGGGTGCGCAGAATGCCATTGGCTCTCCAGCCACGGGGCATCGAGATGAACGCACGACCCTCTCGAGGGATGTGGCGCCACCTCGGCTGTGTCTGCGCCTGGAGATGCAATGTCGCGGTTCCTGCACAAGTTCGTCCTGCGACGCAAGGTCCTCCTCGAGGTATCACGCGTCGTGGTCAGCGCGGTACTCCGTGCCCTGATCAGCGAACTCGTCAGCTGGCTCTTCTGAGCCGACGGTGACGGATCCCAGGGGTCCGTCACCTTTTACATGCTGGCGATACCCCCGCTGGCCGGCTGCCTCGGCACGGCGATGTGTCCCCCACTCCAGCTACGCCTTCCCTCCCGCCTGGCAATCCTCTCCGCGCGAACGAAGCCACCCCAACGGCTGGTACAGGTTCCACGCCCTCTCCCCGTGAAGTCGGCTCCGCGCGAGCGGGTGTGCGCCGGTGGTGCACGACGAACTGCGGGGGCGCGTAGTCTCTGCGTCCGTTCCTTGAAACGTGAAGAGCGTAACCGTGCTCCACACACGCGCGAGCGGGAATGAGTTGGCGTCTCGTCACGCTAAGAGAAATGGGCGCCGGTGCTCCCAACGCAAGTAGGAGTGATCCCACGCAGAGCAGCTGGCCGGGGATGAATCGCCATGGCCTCCGCGCGAGCGGAGGTGAACCACGCAGGGTCTGGTCGAGTGCCTTGAGCGTGAGGTCCTCTCCGCGCGAGCGGAGGTGAGCCTGCTCCGGGGCTTCTCCCGTTTCGGGGTCAGGGGTCCTCTCCGCGCGAGCGGAGGTGAGCCGGCGCGGTCCGGTGGTCGGTGCCTTGCAGGCCCGGGCTGCTCCTCGCCGTGGCGCTCTCCCTCGTCCTGTTCATCGCCGCGGCCAGCCGCCGCAACGTCGCGGTCCTCGGGCGCCTGCCCGGAACCCGTCTGTACGCCGACACGGCACAGCACCCGGACGCCGCCACGACCCCCGGCGTACTCGCCGTGCGGCCCGACGGAAGCCTGTTCTTCGGCAACGTCAACCGCGTCCGCCTCGCCGTCCGCGACCAGGTCGAGCGCACCACTCCTCCCCCGCGAGCCGTCGTCCTGGACCTGACCGGCAGCTACCGCCTCGGGATCCCCGTCCTCGACGCACTCGACGAGCTGCGAGAGGAACTGGCCAGGAAGGACATCGCCCTGCACCTGGCTCATGTCCGGGCACGCGCCGAACGGGACCTGACCCGGCACGCCCTGGCGGACCGCCTCGGCCCGCGGGGCCGCCACCTCACCGTGGACGACGCCGCCTCGGCGGCGACCGGCGGACCGGTGTGAGGCAGGAACCCGCGCTGCCGGGCGTGGCAGGGCGCCACTCAGTGACTGACGGCAACGCCGGTGGAGGCGAGTTCCGGGACACCGAGGCGCCTGGCGTCCCTTTCCGGGCGCATGAACAGGGCAGCCAGGATGCCGGTGATCATCAGCAGGGCGGCGGTGACGAGCCAGCCGTTCTCGTAGCCGGCCGGCGCTGTCGCCGCACTGTCCACGATCCGGCCGAGTACCAGGGGCGACACCACGCCACCCAGGGCGAACACCGCCACGAGGGCGCCGAGTACGACTCCGCGCTGGGAGGGCGGCGTGATCCGGGCAATCGCCGTCTGCGCAACAGTGATCATGACCAGGGCGACCGCCATGGGGCCGAACATCATCGGGACCTTGATCCATAGCGCGTCGACGGTGGCGAACACGGTCACCGCACCCGCCGAGGCCACCAGCAGCAGACCGGCACCGGCGCCGGCCGGCAGCCTTCCTCCGGTACCGCGCCGGGCGGCCCGGCGGGCCAGCAGCCCGTGCGCCAGCAGGACCACACCGTTGGCCACAGCACCCCCACCGACCGCGGCACCGGCCTGCCCGAGGTCCCAGCCCACCACCGTCTGGAGATAGTCCGGGAGCCAGGTCAGCTTGGCGCTCATCACCCAGTAGGCCGCGAACGCACCCAGGGCTGCGGTGATGAACGTGCCGGAGAGGAAGACCGCCCGCAGCGGTACTTCCGCGGCCTCGGATTCCGAGTCGGCCGCACGTGCCGCACGGCCGACGGGCGGGGCCAGCGGCCCTTCCTTGCCCTTGACGGTCCAGACCGCCGCCCACAACAGTCCCGCGATGCCCGCCGCCCCGAAGGCCCAGCGCCAGCCGAAGTGGGAGATCACCGCCCCGAGGGTGGGTGCTGCCACCGCGACGCCGGCCGCCGCGCCCACCATGAGGATGGCCGTGGGCAGGGTGCGCTCCCGCTGCTCGAACCAGCCGTGCACATGGTGGACCGCCACCGGCGCCGCGGGCCCCTCGGCGATGCCGAGCAGCACCCTCGTGACGATCAGTGTCCCGAAGCCCGCAGCACCCCAGAGCATCGGCAGCTGGGTGGCCGACCAGAGCAGGCCCATCACGAGGAGCAGCACCGATGTGCGCACCTTGCGGGTCAGGAACGAAACGCCCAGCGCGGACAGCGAGAAGAGGCTGAAGAAGGCGGCCTGGGCCACGCCGAACTCCTGGCGGCTGAGACCGAACTCCTTCATGATCTCCGGCCCGGCGAGTCCCAGGACGGCCTTGTCGGCGAAGTTCACCACCATGAACGCCAGCAGGAGCCAGGTGGTCGTCCATGCCTGCCGACCGCCGGGTGCCGGATCTGCCGGGACCGTACG
Organism: Streptomyces sp. NPDC087901; assembly: GCF_044742205.1. Taxonomy (NCBI): domain Bacteria; kingdom Bacillati; phylum Actinomycetota; class Actinomycetes; order Kitasatosporales; family Streptomycetaceae; genus Streptomyces; species Streptomyces sp. NPDC087901. The sequence goes on along the minus strand of NZ_JBIUUC010000002.1, from coordinate 317,763 downwards.
CCGCGCCGCGACGGTGACTGCTTTCACGGTCGCACTTCTTGCTCGGCACCGGCGTCCGCGGGGGCGCCGCATCCGCAGCTGTCGTCGTCGACGACGCCCACGCTGATGGCTCCTGCGGCCCGTCGCCGCCCCTCGTCACTGCGCGTCAGTTCGGTGGCGACGTCCGTGCCCGCCGCCACGGCGGCGGATTCGGCCGCCGCCCAGTTGAAGACGCCGCGCGCCATCGTCGAGGTCTCGCGCTCGGCCCGGCGCGCGAAGACCTCGGCCCGGATCCGGGCGACTTCGCGGTCGGCCGGTGCGGCCAGCGCGGCGGTCTCGGCCAGGTGCGCCGCCAGCCGCAGCTCCCCGCGGCCGAGCAACTGCTCCGCCCGGTCCGCCAGCGCCTGCGCACCACCCGCCGCGTCGGCGAGTTCGGCGGCCAGCGCGGATTCGGGGGCGGGTTTGAGGTTCGCCGGGTTCTGGTCGTACCAGCCGCCCCACAGGCGCCACAGGTTCCGGACGACGAACTCCGGCTCGTCGTACGCCGGGTGAAGATACGGCTTGTCCAAAAGGCCCGGCGGAACCTTCACACCGTGCAGCACCTCGTCAAGACGCGCGCCGGCGTTCATCAGGTCCCTCGTCTGGTCGCACAGGGACTCCAGGAGCTCCGCCGTGTCGCCGAGTGCCTGCCTGATACGACCGTTGCCCAGGATCGGCACACCGTGCCCGGGGAGCAGCACCTCCGCTCCGAGGTCCTGCATGTCGCGCAGTGCCTTCGCCCATTCCACCGGGTAGCGCTGCACCTTCTGCGGGTTGCCGGCGTTCGGCGAGTTCCAGATGAACAGATCGCCCGTGCACAGGGTCCGCAACTCTGGGATCCACACATAGGTGTGGTCGTCCGTCTCACCGCGGGCGTGCACCAGCTCGAAGGTCAGGTCCCCCCTGCGCACGGTCAGCCGGTCGCGGTACGTCGTGTCCGGGTAGCGGTACTCCTCCGGCCACACCAGGGAGGGCACGCCGAACTGCCTCCGGTTGATCCACGTGTTGTAACCGGCCGTCTCCCGGTAGCGGTCAAAACGCGCAGCCACCGCCTCGTGCGCGACGACCTCGGGGCGCCCCACGCCGGCCTCGGCGGCCTCCCTGTCGAAGGGCCCCACGCCGAAGACGTGATCCACATGGCCATGCGTGTACACCACCGTGCTCACCGGCGCCGACGAGTGGCCGCGGACCGACTCATGGAGCTGGGACGCGGTACGGAAGTCGCCCGAGTCGATCAGCACCAGGCCGTCCCCGGTGTCGAACACCGCCACGTTCGCGAAGGCGGGGAAGAACCCGGTCCGCTCACCGACCGGGACAAGACCGCCGGCGGCGAACTTCCCCGTGAAGTGGGCCAGCAGCGACTCCTCGCCGGACCAGACCTGGTCCGCGTACTCCATGTAACCGCTGGAATTGTGTTCCGTCATAGTGTCCGGCTCCTCCTACGTCACGCTGGGGGCTACCCTTCCCGCCCCCTGCGGTGGCCCGCTGATCTCCGTAGAGTCTGCGTCGCGGCCTGCCGGTGGGATATCCGCCGCTTTCACAATCGAATGCCATATTGACTGTGACGGATCACAGCCCTCACGGAGGATCGCCCCGGTGCCGAACGTTCCACCATCCGAAGCCCACGGCGCCTATCCGGCGCTGTCACCCGCCGCGCAGGCGCTCGCCGCCCGGTGCGAGGGCCGAGTCAACGAGCTCGCCCGCCGCATGGCCCGCGAGACCTTCGAACAGCTGCCGGGATACACCGAACTCCCCGCCGATGTGAAGGACGTGGAGATCGCCGCGACGGTCCGCAACGGACTGCGCCTTTTCCTGCGCCGGGTACGCGACACCCAGGGCCGCGCCGGGGACTACACCCTCTTCCGCGAACGCGCTGCCCAGCGCGCCGACGAAGGCATGCCCCTGCACACGCTTCTCCGCAGCCACTCCACGGGCGTCTATGTCCTGTGGCAAACGCTCCGGGAGGAGGCCACCAGCGGAGAGGAAGGCGCACTCATCGAACTAGTCGATTTCCTCCTGCAAGGTCACGAGGCCATCATCGGTGCCGTGGCTGAGACCTACCTCGATGAACAGGCCGCGCTCTTCGCCGAGCGCCGCGAGCACCACCGCTCTCTGGTACGCGGCCTGCTGGACGGTTCCCTGCCTCCCACGCGGGCCTTCGAGGAGCTGGGCCTCGAAGGGCCCTCTCTCGTCGTTCACCTGCATGTACCTCGCGGTCAGGACCCGGCGGCCCCTGCCGTCGCGGACCGCCGCCAGGTCCGCCGCATCCAGACCGTGCTCGACCGCGTACTCGGCACCGAGGCGGTGTCGCTGCTCAGCGGCGACGGAGGTCACGTCATCGCTCCGCAGCGGGTCGACGACACGGACGGCACCCGCGCCTGCGAGAAGCTGGCAACCCGGCTCCGGCAGGTCTGCGGCCCCGATGTGCGATGTGCCGCGGTCACCGCTGCGAGTCCCCGGGACGTCCCGGCTGCTGCCAGGACCGCCACCGACATCGTCCGGGTCGCACGCGCCTGTGGACGACCCGCCGGCCCGCACCGCATGGACGACATCCTGCTGGAGTACCACCTCTCGCGCCGCGACGAGAGCAGCGACCGCATCGCCGCCCTTCTCGACCCTGTCGGAGACCGGCCCGAACTCATCGAGACCCTGCGCGTCCACCTCGAACATCGCCACGACCGGCGCAGCACCGCCCGCCGCCTCGGGCTGCACCCCAACACCGTGGACAACCGACTGGCCAGAATCACCGAACTCACCGGCCTCGACATCTCCTCTCCGCACGGAAACGCTCTGGCACTGGCCGCACTGCTGCTGCGCGGCAACGTGCCGGCGTGACAGCAGTCGCACCACCAGCTCGGCCGCCGTCGGCGTAGATCACCTCGCTCGGGTGAGAAGCGCGCGGCGAGTTACAGCGCCGTTACTCCGTGGCGGCCGTGGCAGAGGCGAGGTTGAGGACGCGTCCCTGTCGCGTGAGGCTTGGGGCTCACCCTGACGAGAGACAGGAGGCACCATGCTGGAAGCCCTCGGACTCACCGACGACGAGGCGGAACTGTATGTCGCCCTGGTGCGCTCCGGCCCCTCCCCGACCGATGAGTTCGACCCTCTTCCGGGGCTGCCCGACCTCCCCGGGGCGGTGGTGAGCGGGGCACTGGAGGGACTGGTCGCGAAAGGGCTGCTCACCCGGACTGCCGGAGAACCCGCCCAGCTCATCGCGTCCCCGCCAGACATCGCCGGGGAGGTTCTGCTGCTGCGCCGCATGCAGGAACTGCACCTGGCCCGGGTCGCCAAGCTCTGGTATGACGGAAGGGCGAAGGTCGCCCTCGACACGAGCGTGCCGCAGATCGGCGCCCCCGAGGCGTGGGCCAAGGGGTACGACGGCAAGGGCGCCAAGGTCGCCGTACTGGACACCGGGATCGACCTGACCAACGCGGACGTCAAGGACAACATCGCGGTCACCAAGGGCTTCGAACCCGGGCTGACCGCGTCCGACGGCCAGGGGCACGGCACGCACGTCGCCTCCACCATCGTGGGCAGCGGGGCCAACTCGGGCGGGAAGTACAAGGGCGTCGCCCCCGGTGCCGACCTGCTCGTCGGCAAGGTGCTCGACAACGCGGGCAGCGGCCAGTTCTCCTGGATCCTGGAGGGCATGGAGTGGGCCGCCACCCAGGGCGCCGACGTGGTCAACATGAGTCTCGGTGGCCCTGCGGCGTCACCCGACGACGTGATGACCGAGGCCGTCGACCGGCTCAGCGCCTCCACCGGCACCCTCTTCGTCGTCTCCGCCGGCAACTCCGGCCCTGGTGCGACCACCATCGGCAGTCCGGGCACCGCCGACTCGGCGCTGACCGTCGGCGCGGTCGACAAGTCCGACGTCCTCGCCGGCTTCTCCAGCCGCGGCCCGCGCATCGGGGACAGTGCGATCAAGCCGGAGATCACCGCACCGGGTGTCGGGATCGTCGCGGCACGCGCGGCGGGCACCGCCATGGGCACGCCGGTCGACGCGTTCTACACCTCCGCCAACGGCACCTCGATGGCCGCGCCGCACGTCGCGGGCGCCGCCACCATCCTCGCCCAGCGGCACCCCGACTGGAGCGGCCAGCGCATCAAGGCGGCCCTCACCGGGCACGCCAAGGTCATCCCCGGACAGACGGTCTACCAGCAGGGCAACGGACGTGTGGACATCCCCGCCGCCCTCGACCCGAAGCTGGAGACGGGCGGCTCCGCGGACTTCGGTCTGATCGAGTGGCAGGAGTCGGGCTACGAGAAGGAGACCCGCAAGGTCACCCTCTCCAACACCGCGGACGTCGCCACCACGGTGGAGCTCTCCACCGAGACCCGCCGGCACCCACGTGGACGGCTCGCTCGTCCGGCGTATCGCTGAAGGCTGCCGGGCGGGAGGCGCGGACGGGGTGCTGGTGATGACGGCAGGCGGGCCGGCGACGGCCGGCCGGGTCCGACGGCCGGAGGCGCAGGACGTCGAGGCGCCGAACGTCATGGCATCGGACCTGGTCGGAAGCGCTCCCCGCGTGCTCCTGGCTGCCTCGGACCTACGGGGCGCGGTCCTGTTCGCCCGCACCGGCTACGCGCTGGTGGCGGGCACTGCGTGGTTCCTCAGGGGGCCACCCGAGGGGGTGGACGGGGGACGGGCCCGCTTCGCGCGCTACGCGCGGGCCGTAGCTCATCGGTGGCCGGAGTTGCGCTCGGTCGCAGCTGACTTGAGCCCCCGGCACCACGCCTGGGCACACGTACGGAACGTTCCCGACGGGACCTCCGTATCCCACCAGGTTTGCCTGGTGCGGGACTTCACGGCCGGGGCCATCGACGGCGCCACCTTCGCGCGCGGCTGGCTGGCAGCCCGCCGGGCCGCCCATGACAACGGGGAAAGACTCCGCGACCCGCTCCTCAGCGCCTTCGGTCAGGTCTTCTCCCTGCTGGAGGACTACTCCCTCGACCCCGCGCTCAAGGACCCCGCCGATCTGTCGGACTCCCCGCAGGTCGCCGCCGCCACCGCCGTGCACCAGGAACTGAGAGACGCCGTACGGGAATCGATGGAGCGCGTCGCGGGCTCCTGAGGCTTGAGCACGAGCACGCACCCACACCGAGGCACCGAAGCACCCACGTCCCGACGCCCCGACCCCCAACTACTCCGAGGCGCTCACGCCCTCAGGATGAGATCCTGTTCGCACACGCACTCAGTGAACACTGCTGCGCACGGGGGGATTTCGCACACCCGCTTCGCCTACGACGTCCACGGCCGCCTCGCCTCCGCGACCGCCCCCGGCAGCGCGCTGTCCTACGTCCGCGACAGCTCGGGCAGGGTGCTCCGCGAGGTCTGCGACGGACGCGAACTGAGCAACACCTATGACGCGACCGGGCGGCGGACCCGCCGGGCCACCCCCTCCGGGGCGGTCAGCAGCTGGTCCTTCCCGGCCGGTCCCGGCGCCGAACTGAACACCTCCGGTCGCCGGGTGGCCTTCGCGTTCGACGGGACGGGCCGCGAGACGTCACGCCGCATCGGCGACGCGCTGACCGTCGAGATGGTGTACGACCCGGTGGGCCGCCTGGTGGACCAGCAGGTCCGCACCCCGCACGACCGGACGCTCCAGCGCCGCTCCTACGCGTACCGCGCCGACGGGCACCTCACCTCGGTCGAGGAGCCGGCCGGCGGCCGCAAGCGGCTGGACGTCACCGGCGACGGCCGGGTCAGCGGCGTCACCGCGGAGAACTGGTCCGAGCGGTACGCGTACGACGAGGCCGGGAACCAGACCAGTGCCTCCTGGCCCGGTGCGGACGGCGCCACCGGAGAGCGCGAGTACACCGGTACGCGCATGACCCGGGCGGGCCGCTGCCGGTACGAGTACGACGCGCAGGGCCGGGTGGTCCTGCGGCAGAAGGCCCGTCTCTCCCGCAAGCCCGACACCTGGCGCTACGGCTGGGACGCCGAGGACCGCCTGGTCTCGGTCACCACACCGGACGGCACGCGCTGGCGCTACCTCTACGACGCCCTGGGGCGCCGTACCGCCAAGCAGCGCCTGGCGGACGACGGGGCGACGGTCGTCGAGGAGGTGACCTTCACCTGGGACGGCGACGTCCTCTGCGAACAGGCCACCTCCGTGGCGGGCTCCCCGGAGTCCGTCGCCCTCACCTGGGACCACAACGGCGTGCAGCCGGTGAGCCAGGTGGAGCGGCGGCTCCTGGACCGGGCGGAGACCGACCGCCGGTTCTTCGCGATCATCACCGACCTGGTGGGCACGCCCCGTGAACTCCTCGACGAGCAGGGCCGCGTGGCGTGGCGCACCCGCACCACCCTGTGGGGCACCACCTCGTGGAACCGGAGCGCCCGCGCGTACACCCCGCTGCGCTTCCCGGGCCAGTACTTCGACCCCGAATCGGGCCTCCACTACAACCGCCACCGCCACTACGACCCCGAGTCCGGCCGCTACCTCTCCCCCGATCCCCTTGGTCTGGCCCCCGCCCCGAACGCGGTCACCTACGTCGACAACCCCACCGGTTCGATCGACCCGCTGGGGCTGGCCGGGTGCCCGCACCGCAGCGGGGAGCACCGCCACAGTGTGGTGCTGAGGGTGAACCAGGAAGGCACCCAAGCCTCGAACTCGCTGGCCGAGCACCTGCGCGCCAACGGCGACCCGGGAGCACACACGTACAACGGGAGGGCCTACGCCGACGTCGAAGCGTCCGGACCCGTGTGGATGACGAACGTGATGGCCGCTGTGGGCGACCGTGACACCACCTTGTCCATCACCCTCGACGGGATGCCCAACAGCCGTGGTGAGTACGGCAACTGGAACACCCCGGAGACCATCGTGGACGCCTTCCAGACCGCCGTCCGGACCGGACAGCCGTACACCACCAACCCGAATAACCTTCCGGCCGACGGTCACGGCATGGCCTGGGAGATGAGCATCGTCGCTCGCAATGTGCGGATGTACGAATCCAGCATGGAGTACGGCGACGACCCGCCGCTCGGGCGCCCCTGGGAGGAAATACGTTGGTACTCGGGCAAGGAAGAAATCAAGGTCCCGAAGCCTGACATTCCCGAAATACAAACACCCAAGCCCGGAAAGAGATGAGGCACCGCATGACCGATGAAGAGGACCGTATGCGAGCCGCGGACATTGTCGCAGCGAAATGGAAGGTCATCCTCGAATCCGACCAAGATCTGATCGACCCGGCCATGCCCCGGGCTGCCCACGCCCATCCCCGCCTGCGGGAACTGTCCCCGATGGTCAGCCACGGCGCCCTGTACCTCCACCGGTGCATTCGCTCCCCCTGGACCCGCGATGTGGGCGCCCTGTTCCGCCGTGCCGGTGGTGGATTCATGGTGATCCGCAATTCCGACCACACCGTGCTCGGCGAGCCCGAGACTCTGGAGGAGGCCATTGAGCTGATCGTCGCCAACCTCCCGGAGGGGACCGGCCCCGCCATCGACGGAACAGCCGACGACCTCTGAGCCCAGCGGCGTCGCGGACGAGCGCTGGCGTGAGGGGCTCCCTCGCCCCAACTCGCACGGCGCGCGATTCGGACCCTGCAGCGAAGCCTGCGTGTCAGCGGATCTACTGGGGGAGGAGGGAGCCTCCATCCGCACCTTCCGTGGACTTGAACTCCTCACGGGCCTGGTTTCGCTGAACGGCCTGGTATGCCCTGTACACTCCGTAGCCGATTGCTGCGGCGGCTACCCCGCCTGCCACCCATAGCATGTCGTCGCTCCAATCTCTTGAAACGTGCCTTCATTCCATTGTCAACCCCGCCATTGTGGATGGCATCCGGGTGCTCGCAGGCGTGTGGTCGGCCGGGAGAAGGAGTGCGGTCGGTTCCTTCAGCGGATGAATTTTGCCCCTCTGCTGATTACCGCCGAGCCAGCGCAGCGGGACCGGTGCACGGGGGTGTTATGGGGGGCTCTCTTTTCGGCAAGGAACCGATACCTGGATGGGCGGTGGGACACGCCAGCGCCGCCGGTCCGGCTCTCCTGTCTCCGGGATAGCACACGGGTCTCGTTCGGTAGGGGGATCCTCTGGGGGCCTCGCGTCGTCACCCACTCGTATGAGGTGTGTGGCGAGTTCGGTCTGCTGTTCTTAGGGTCGAGGGGACGGGCACTGTCGCAATGGATGGCAGTCCGGCTCACACTGGGCGCTAATCGCCTGTGGCGACAACGGAGGCGTTGTGACTGGCAACAGCAGGCATGAGTTCAAGTTCGTTCTCACCGATGTCGAACTCACTGCGGAGCAGGAGGAGCGGGTGAGCCGTGCGGTGGCACAGGCCGGCGCCTTGGCGCTGGGTGAGCTTCTGCCGAAGGAGTCCCTGACGGTTCCGGTGAGACACAACGTCTGGTGGCACGGCATTCCTCGACCCGATCTGATGACAGAGCTTCAGAGGGTGGCGGCAGAGCAGGAGCTCCAGCAATGACACCGGCAGTCGCGGAGGGCAGGAAGACACGGGCGTGCCCGAGCGGTCCCTGTCACGAGAGCGGCTCGATTATCGGTGTGATGACGGGCCAAGGCCGACTGGCTTACCTGCCCATGCCCGTCGTGATGGACTCTGCGTTCGCCTCACAGCTGCAAGAAGCGGGACAACCAGAGCGTCGGTACCGTTTCAGCCAGCCCTGCATCGAAGAGGCTTGCTCACAGTGGACCGGCGATGGATGCGGGGTGATCGACCACGTGCTGGGGGGTCCTACCGCACGACACCATCGTCAGGGGCGTCCGGGCCTATTGCCGACGTGTGCCATCCGCCGTGATTGCAGATGGTTCTCGCAGCATGGCACAGATGCCTGCGGTGCCTGCCCGACCATTGTGGCGGACACCGGTGGGACGGCTACATACCGCCGACAGCTCCGAAACACAGGAACGAGCGGCCAGAAACTCACTGACTGATTCCCAATCGTCGTTGTCAAGCAGTAGGAGTGTGGTGCGAGGGGGAGATCGCGGTCAGGGACGTGCGCCAGGGTGATCCTCTGTGCCAACACCAAGAGCGGCGCGGGCCGCCTCCAGACGCTCCCTGGATTCGGCTATCCACTCTTCGCCCATGTCAAGCGGCACGGAGACGATGATCTGGGTGCTGGTGCCGTCGTGGACTTCGACCACGTAGGGGTCTTCGGCGATGAAGCGGAGGTAGGCGGTGCGGCCTGATTGGGGCCAGTCCGCCGTGAAGGGCTCGTCGAGGTCGGCCTCCTGTTCGGCTTCCTCGATGGCGCCGAGAAGCCGGCCCCAGTATGAGAGGTCCTCGGAGTCGAACCCGAGGTGGACAGTTCCGTTCACGAAGCCGCTGGTGATGATGACCTCCGCGTCGTAGTGCCGTACTGCCGGAGTTTCGAGGGTGGGCTCGGTCGAACGCAGGCGAACGCTGATGCTCTGGGTGAGGTCGGCCAGCCGGATCAGCTCAATTGCATCGGGGTGTGTGTTCGTGTCCATGGCCGGGAACCTACGGCAGGCGCTCAGGAATGACTCCGACGGGTGTGGGCTCTGCGTCCACTGAGAGCACCATGATCGTCATGCGGCGGCTGGTCGGGCGTTACACCGAACGTTTCACAGTCCCTCACCGGCCGGGTTCGGCTGAGTGAGGTTCACCGGATTGCCGTCGGGGTCCTTGATGTGGGCGACGCGTTGTCCCCACGGCATGTCGTTGGGGCCGCCGCTGACCGAGCCGCCGAGCGCCTTCACCCGGGCGAGCGTCGCGTCGACGTCGTCGACACCGATGCTGAGCAGGATCCGCGGCGCCGCCCCGGTCCCCGGGTTCTCCTTGGCCACCAGCCCGAGCTCGGTGTCGCCGATGCGCAGGCCGAGGTAGAAGGCCGGGCCTTCCGCCGGTACCCGGAAGATTTCCTCAGCGCCGAACAATTGCGTATAGAAGCCGAGCAGAACGTCCGTGGCGGCAGTCAGGATCACTGGCTGGATGGTGGACATGGCACTCCTGTCGAGAACGATCGTGTCGCTGGGTAGACCGTTCGAGGACGGTGAACTCATCGGCGGCACCACCCCGCCGGACGATCTACAACACAGGCTGCCGCCCACGACCAGCACGAACACTCCGTAACGAGGTCACGCCACCCCGCTGACCAGCCACTTCAGGATGGCGGAGCTTCATTGTGTCGGAGCGAATGCTGGATGCGGATGGTGCACGACATCTGCTGTGTGCTGACTCTGGGCGGTGCCCACCTGTCCGGGTCAGCCGCGTTGTCGGCGGGCACGCAGAACGGCCCAGTGGCGCAGGCGTTCGGTGATCTGGGCTTCGTAGCCGTTGCGGGTGGGCTGGTAGTACGCCTCGCGGTCCATGCCGTCGGGGAAGTAGTCGGCGCCGGAGAAGCCGTCGGTGGTGTCGGGGTCGTACTGGTAGTCCTTGCCGTAGCCGAGGTCCTTCATCAGCCGGGTCGGGGCGTTGAGGATGCGGGCGGGCGGCATGAGTGAGCCGGTGCGGCGGGCGGATCGGTGGGCCTCGTTGAAGCCGCGGTAGACGGCGATGGACTTGGGGGCCGTGGCGAGGTATACAACGGCTTGGGCGATCGCCAACTCGCCCTCGGGGGAGCCGAGTCGCTCGTACACGTCCCAGGCGGCGAGGGCCTGCTGGATGGCGTGCGGGTCGGCGATGCCGATGTCTTCGCTCGCGAAGCGGACCAGGCGGCGGGCCACGAACAGGGGGTCCTCGCCGCCGTCGAGCATGCGGGCGAGCCAGTACAGGGCTGCGTCAGGGTCGGAGCCACGCATCGACTTGTGGAGCGCGGAGATCAGGTTGTAGTGGCCCTCCTGCGCCTTGTCGTACAGCGGGGCGCGCTGCTGGATGTGGTGGGCGAGCGCGGCCGTGTCCAGGGGGGCGCCGGGGTCCGGGAGGGCCTGGAGCTGTTCGGCCATGTTGAGGAGGTAGCGGCCGTCGCCGTCGGCCATGGCGATCAGGGCGCTGCGGGCGTCGTCGTCCAGGGGCAGCCGGCGGCCGGTGAGGTCCTCGGCACGGTCGAGGAGTGTGGACAGGGCGGCTTCGTCGAGGCGTTTGAGGACGAGGACCTGGGTGCGGGAGAGGAGGGCGCCGTTGAGTTCGAAGCTCGGGTTCTCGGTGGTGGCGCCGATCAGCGTGATCGTGCCGTCCTCGACGTAGGGCAGGAAGCTGTCCTGCTGGGCGCGGTTGAAGCGGTGGATCTCGTCGACGAACAGCAGAGTGCCCTGGCCGATGGTGCGCCGGCTGCGGGCGGCGGTGAAGACCTTGCGCAGGTCGGCCACGCCGGAGAAGGTGGCCGACACCGGTTCGAAGGCCAGGTTACTGCCGTCCGCGAGGAGGCGGGCGATGGTCGTTTTCCCAACGCCGGGCGGGCCCCACAGGATGGCGGAGCCGAGGCGCTGCGACGCGACCATGCGACCCAGCGGGGCGTCCGGGGCCAGGAGGTGGTCCTGCCCGACGACATCGTTCAGTTGGGTGGGGCGCAGGCGGTCGGCGAGTGGCCGGGCGGGCTCCTCGTCGAAGAGCGGCAGGGTCGCTTCGGTCGGTTCCATCGGTCTCTCGGATCGCAGGCGGAGGTGTGCGGGCGTGGCGAGCCTTGCACGGGGCAGTGACAGGCGTGGGTTCAGCGGCTCGTGGGCGCGCTCGCGGTGCTCATCGGGTACGGGGGCGGTCGCGTCGCGGCATCCGCTCGACGGCCAGGTCGTAGGAATCCTCGACTGCGTTGGTGACCAGCCGCTTGGTGATGCCGGGGCCCGGTCCGAGCGAGATCCAGTGCCGTTTGTCGAGGTAGCGGCCCGGTGTGATCGAGACGTAGCCACGTACTTGCGCGCGGGCGTGTTCGGGTTCGCACTTGACCGTGATGATCTGCTCGTCCGGGTCCTCGGTGACGATCAGGAACACCTTGCCCGCGACCTTGTACACGTCCAGGTGCTTGGTGAACGGGTAACCGTGGTCCGTCCCGGGCAGCGCGAGGGCCGCTTGGCGGGCGGTGTCCTGGAGCCGGTCGCCGGCCGCGCTCACCGGGCCGCCCGCGTGCCGGTGCCGTAGGTGTGCGGGTCGACGGGCCGCTCGGCCTTGGGCAGGTGAGCGACCACGAGTCGGTATGAGTCGGTGACGAGCTCTCTGACGAGTTCCTCGTCGACGCCGTCCCCGCCCTCCAGCGTGATCCAGTGCTTCTTGTTCATGTGGTAACCAGGGGTGATGTGGCTGTACTGCTCCCGCAGGGCGTGGGCCTCACCGGGGTCCGCCTTGAGGATCACGACGGGACGCCCCGGGACCTCGGTCATCAGCATGAACACCTTGCCGCGCACCTTGAAGACCTCCCAGCCGGGGCCGAAGGGATGCTCCAGCTGGGCTCCGGGAACCTCCTCGGCGCAGTCGGCGGCGGTCTTGTGCAGGGTGGTTCCGTTCATGGGGCGTTGCCTTCCTCACTGGGTGCTCGCGGTGGCACACCCCATCCTTCCTCCGATGCCGACAAATGGGGCAGTAGGCTGCGGACACGTGATGGTCGACAAGCGACACCCCAGCCCGAGCGGACAGGTCGGACCGGCCGTGGTCCCGTTGTACGGTTTCCAGCCCCCGGTCGGCACCCCGTACGGCCTTGAGGTGAGCACCGTCGAGGACTTCTTCGCCCAGCACGACGACTGGCCGTGGAACCCGCCTCGTCCGGGCCGTGCCACCTTCCACTACCTCATCGCCGTCACCGAGGGCGAGTTGCGGCACGACGTCGACCACCTCACACGGACGGTCGCCCCCGGCCAGTGGCTGTGGGTGCGCCCGGGGCACGCGCAGTACTGGCATCCGCCCGGCGCCGCCCGCGGCCCCTTCATCCTGTTCGAACCGGATGTGCTGCGGCCCGACATCGCCCGCGTGCTGGCCCCGATCACCGCACACGAGGCTCCTGCCGTGCTGAGCCCGCACCCCGACGACGCCGCCTGGCTCGGACAGACTGCACTCCAGCTTCTGGACGAACACCGCGCACTCGGGCGCCGACCTCTCGATGTTCACCACGCTCTGCGCCGCAGTCTGCTCGAATCACTGCTGCTACGCCTCGCCGACGCCCCCGGGACCACCCCCGCCGACATGAGTGCCGGCACGAGCCGTGGTGACACTTACGGACGGTTCACGGGCGCCCTGGAGCTGCACTTCCGCGAACTGCACCGGGCTGCGGATTACGCCGAGTTGCTCGGCTGCTCGGTCCGCACCCTCAGCCGCGCCGCCCGGGACGCCACCGGCAAGGGAGTGCGTGAGCTCATCGGCGAGCGGCGCCTGCTCGAAGCCCGGCGCCTGCTGGGAAACGCCCAATGGGATGCCCGGTCCGTGGCCGCCCACCTCGGCTTCACCGACCCCGCGAACTTCGGCCGCTTCTTCCGCGACCGCACCGGTCTCACCCCGGCCGCCTTCGCGGCTCGCGCAGTGAGGACCGACGCGTGACGGAAACGCGGCGCAGGCCCCCTTGCCCGTCAGGAGGCGATGCCCCCCGGCGTGGTCAGTCAGTGGTGAAACTGGACAGCATCGCAGCGGGGTAGCGGCTGCCTGCCGAGCCGTGGGGAAGGATCTCAGTGATGCGGGCCAGATCGGCGGCGGAGAGCTGGACGTCGGCGGCGCCGGCGTTCTCCTCAAGGCGCTTGGTGCTGCGGGTGCCGGGAATGGGCGCGACGTCCTCGCCCTGGGCGAGCAGCCAGGCCAGCGCGAGCTGGGCGGTAGTGATGCCCCTGGTGTCGGCCAGATTCTTGAGCTGTTCGATGGCGTGCACGTTATACGTGTAGTTCTCGCCCTGCCAACGCTCGTCCCAGCTGCGCATGTCGTCCGCGGGGTATTCGCTCGCGGGCTTGACCTGTCCTGCGAGGAAGCCGCGGCCGAGCGGGGAGTAGGGCACCAGGCCGATGCCGAGTCCCCGCAGAACGGGAAGGATCTTCTCCTCGACCTCCCGCTCGAAGAGCGAGTACTCGTACTGGAGCGCGGAGACCGGGGTGACGGCGTGGGCGCGGCGAATGTACTGAGGGCCGACGTTGCTCAGACCGAAGTACTTCACCTTGCCCTCGGCGATCAGGTCGCCGACCACGCCGGCGACCTCCTCGACCGGAACGACGGGGTCGGAGATGTGCTGGTAGAAGAGGTCGATGTGGTCGCTCTGCAGGTAGCGCAGGCTGTTCTCGGCGACCTTGCGGATGTTTTCCGGGCGACTGTTGAAGCCGGGGCTGTGCAGCTGGGCGGTCATGTCGAAGCCGAACTTGGTGGCGAGGACCACCTCGTCGCGGAAGTCCTTGACTGCCTTGCCCAAGAGGGTCTCGTTGCTGCCGGTACCGGCGCCGTACAGCTCGGCGGTGTCGAAGAAGTCGATCCCGACTTCGTGGGCGCGGCGGATGGTCGCGATGCCCTCGTCGTCGTTCGAGGCGCCGTAGCCCATGGACATGCCCATGATCCCCAAGCCGAGCGCCGAGACGCGCAGACCCTGAGAGCCCAGATTGCGGTGCTGCATGAGTTCACTCCCTCAATGTGTCGCCGGCTTCACCCAGAGGCCAAACCGAACTGTTCTGTTTGACTCTACGTGTCGATCGCCTGGATGCCAAACCGAACGGTTCGGTGCTTTATCCTGGGGTTATGTCCCCGTCCCGCGACTCAGGCCAGACCGCAGCGCCCACCGCCTCCGGCGGCGACACCACGCGCGAGCGCATCCTTACCGCCGCCATGGAGGAGTTCGCCCGCCACGGCATCGCCGGCGCCCGCGTGGACCGCATCGCCAAACTCGCCAGGACCAGCAAAGAACGCGTCTACGCCTACTTCCGCGGCAAAGATGCGCTCTATGCCGACGTCGCTGCACGGGAGCACGTCGTCATCGCCGAGGCCACCCAGTTGGACCCGTCCGACCTCCCTGGATACGCGGGCCGTCTGTTCGACTACTTCGTCGCCCGTCCGGACCACCACCGCCTGATCACCTGGGGCCGCCTCGAACTGCCGGACACCACAGCCGCCGCCGACGATCACGCCCAGGCATTGATCGCCCGCAAGATCGACCAACTCCGCAAGGCGCAACAGGCCGGACAGCTCGACCCCTCCTGGGACCCGGCCGACGCCCTCGCCCTGGTCAACCAGATCGCCACGACCTGGGCGGCACAGCCCGAACACAGCGAGGCCGCCGCCGCACACGCCGTGGACCCCACCACCGCCGCCCGCCGCGCCGCGGTAGTCACCGCTGTCGAGCGGCTTTTCCCCCGAGCGCACTGACGTCCCCCGGACCGGCGTCCGCCCTGCCCGAACATTCCCGTAACGGTAGCGGCGTCGGCCGGCCTTGCCGCTCACCAATGGGCGCATCCTGCTGACGAATCAGCGCCCCTGGGCCAGGGGAACAGGTGCCGGGTGGGGCAGGCACGGGCGACCCGTGCGTGCGGATCGCGCGCCGGTCCCTCGCCAGTGACGCGCACGCTGCCGGCCCTGCGCGGCCCGGACCCCTGCAACGCCCACAGCAGGGAGGACTTCTCGGAGCCGTTGCGCCCCGTCAGCGCCGTGATCGGTACCCCTGCCACCTCACCCGGATCCCGGGTGAACTCGACCTCTTCGACACCCTCGTTGGCCGGCCGTTCTCCGCAATCCCCCATAAGCGGTACCCACACCCACAGGAGTGGTCGAACGCAGGATCACGGCACAGCGCCCCTAGCCGCATCAAGGGTCGCCCGGCTATTCGAAATCAGGTTCTAGATTTCGCCCCTGCGTACCCGTGACGGCGACAGGAAAGACCTAGTTACCCGATCACCTGTCCGCATCACCTCCGAGGAGCACCCATGCATCGCTTGCACCATCCGGCACTTGTTCATCCTGCGTTCGAAGGCTCTGTTCCTTGCCCGGATGCATTCGCTCGCCGCGCTGCCGACTGTGCCGGGTTCCTCACCGCCGGGTCCCGACCGGAAACGAGGTACCGGGCATGACTGGACCCTCCGGCTTCTCAGGGGCACTGGCCCGGTGGGTGCAATCGGTTCTGGGACCGATCCAGGTCGTTCGCGACGCCTCTCATCCGCGGACGAACTCACAGGTGTGGGAGGTGGCCAGTCGAGCCGGCCGCCACTTCGTGAAGGTGGCACCCGATCCGATTCTCTACACCCGCGAGACCCGCGCCTACCGCGAAGCCGTTCCACAACTCGGCCACGCCGGTGCCCCTGCCATGAGAGACAGCAGCGCTGAGCTGCTCGCCCTGATCCTCACCGCCGTGGACGGAGAGCCCCTCAAGTGCGAGCAATCGCTTGCACGGCGGCGTGACGCTCACAGGCAGGCCGGCCAACTCCTGCGTCGCTTCCACGATGTACTCCCGAGCCGCAGGGCACAGTCCGAGGCAGGAGCCGTCATCGAAGCCACAGTCACCGGCCTCGAAAAGCACATCGCCGCTGCCGGCAACCACCTGTCCGTCACGGAGGCCGACATGCTCCGCCGCATCGTCAGCGCCCTCCCCGCAATCGGCCCTCTGCCCTGCGGACTTCGCCACGGGGACTTCTGGGAACGCAACATCATCTGGACCGGCCGGCGTTGCGCCCTGATCGACTACGAGCGCAGTACCCCGGGACCGCTCGTCGCCGACTTCGTGAAGCTCGCCACCACCGTCTGGCCGGACCTTCCAGAGCTGGGCACTTCACTGCTCGCCGGATACGGGCGCCCCCTCTCCGACATCGAGCAGCAGGCACTGGTGTCCTTCGCTGCTGCTGACGCGGCCAGCGCGCTCGCGTACGGCCCCCTCCACGGCGACGAGCGTGTGACTGCCCGCGGCCGACGAACAGTCGAGCGCCTCACCCAGGAGGGGAGGTGGCGATGACCGACGAGCGTCACCTGCCGATCGCCCGGGCCGCCCAGGTCCTGCTGCGCCCCAACGGATCCGCCCGCTGCGTGCGCAGGCAGCCCGATGCGGCACGCACACCTGGACAGCTCACAATCGTCGGAGGGCACCTCCGGAGGGCACTGGACCGGCCGAGCTCAGGAGGCACTCCGTGAAACGGTTATTCGGACCGGTGAAAATGGAAGAACCACAGGTCTCCGACGCCGAACAGGAACTCTTCGGCGGGCCGCTGCGCTACGACATGGGCTGGTCCCAACACGAGCACGCCACACTCGACCTGACCATGGTGTCCGCGCTCCGCTCCATGCCCGCCCTGGTCGGCGCGACACTACGCATGGCCTGGAACGCCGACCGTCGTGCACTCGTCGCCGTGGCGGTCAGTGAGATCGGACAGGGCATCGCCGCCGCCGTCGGCCTGCTCGCCATCAACGCCGTCATGCACGCACTGCTCGGCGGCACCGGCAACGCCACCGAGCGACTGCACGCCCTTCTGCCCGGTCTCGCCGCCGCCGCAGCCATCGCTGTCGTCAACTCAGCCCTGGCCGGGTGGTCCACCGCCCGGGCAGGACGACTGGAACCGATCGTCGAGCGGATCGCCACCACCCAGTACCTGGCCGCCGCCGCCTCCGTCGAGCTGGAAGCCATCGACGACCCGGACTTCCGCAGGCTCGTCGACGTCGCCCAGTTCGGCCCGGGATCCGCCCGCCGCATGATCGGCGCCTGCGTCTCCGCACTGAACAGCACCATCTCCCTGATGGCCACGGCCGGCGTCCTCACCGTCCTGCACCCGGCCCTGCTCCCCCTGTTGATCCTCATCGCGGCCCCACGCGGCTGGGGCGCCATGCGTGTGGCGCAGGAGCGCTACGTGTCGGTGATGAGCTGGATCGAGCACGTACGGGCAAGCCGTCTCATCGGCAACCTGCTCACCGAGCGCACCGCGGCCCAGGAAGTGCGTATTCACGCCGTCGGTGGCTTCCTTCTCAGCCGGTACCGGCGCATGGCTGAATCTGCCGAGGCCGAGCAGGAGCGGCTGGCCTCCAGCAAGGCGCTCACGGAGTGGGTCGCTGCCGCGCTGTCCGGACTGGCGATGGCGGCCACGTACGGGGCGATGTTCTGGCTGGTCACGAGCGGCCGGATGAGTCTGGCCGTCGCCGGTACGGCGGTCGTCGCGGTCCGCTCCGGCTCGGCCAGCCTGGGCGCACTGGTGATGAACGTGAACCAGCTGCACGAGGAGTCCCTGTACGTCCGGGATCACTCCCGCTTTCTCGCCCAGGCCGCCCGGCGCGCCATCCCCGAGGGCGGCGCGGACGTTCCCGACCGGGTCGGGCACATCGTTCTCGACAAGGTCACCTACTCCTATCCCGACCGTGAGAGCCCGGCACTGGACAGTGTGTCGCTCACACTGCCCATGGGGTCGGTCACGGCCGTCGTCGGGGAGAACGGCTCCGGCAAGAGCACGCTGATGAAGGTCCTCTCGGGTCTGCTCGTGCCCCAGGCCGGGGCCTTGAGATGGGGCGACGCGGACATCGCAGCTCTCGACCGCGCCCAGGTCTTCGAGCGCGTCGCGCTGCTCACCCAGGATTTCCAACGCTGGCCGGTGACTGCCGCGATGAACATCCGGATCGGCCGCCCCGGACACCCCGCCACTCAGGAGGACCTGCAGCCGTCCGTCGACTACGCCGGCGCCGGTCCTGTCATCGCCAGACTCCCCGACGGCCTGCACAGTCTGCTGGCCCGCATGTTCCGGGGAGCCATCGAGCTTTCGGGTGGTGAATGGCAGAAGGTCGGGCTCGCCCGCACTCACTGGCGTAGCTCGACCTCGCAGGCGGACAGTGTCCTCATCGTGGACGAACCCACCTCCGCACTCGACCCCGAGGCCGAGATCGAGGCGTTCGACCGCATCCGCCGCCTCGCCGCCCCGCACCGGGCCGTCGTACTCGTCACCCACCGCATGTCCGGCGTCCGCCACGCCGACCGCATCTACGTCCTGCACCGCGGACACCTGGCCGAGCAGGGCAGCCACGACGAGCTCATGGCCGCCCGGGGCCGCTACGCCGCCATGTTCGACGCACAAGCCGCTCAGTACGCCCCCGCCGGCAGGATCCCGCACCCCACCTCCCCCACCGTCCCGGACTCCGCATGACACCACCCTCCGGAACGCACACCATGTCGGCCTCCCACCACGGGACCGGGCTCGCCGTCGACGAGGCCGATCCTTCGCTCGCCCACACGCTCGACCTCCTCGGCCGCAGCAGTCCGGTCCACGCACCTGACCCTTCACACGGAACAGAGCTCATGCCGTTACAGGCGGGGGCACAGCCCCCTGCCCTGCCGCCTGGAACCTTCCAAGACGGGAAGGATGTGCCCCGCACATGTTCACCACACAGAGGCAATGGGAACGCGGCTACGCCGACGGCCGCCGCTATCGCCCGCTCCGCGACGCCGAGCGGTCGCTGCTGACCGCCCATGTGCCGGCCCCGGCCAACGGCAGGGCCCTCGACGTCGGGTGCGGGACGGGTGAACTGGCAGCCCACCTGCACTCGATCGGCTATTGCGTCGACGCCGTCGACTGGTCCGAGACCGCCCTCGCCGAGGCGGCGGCCCGGCACGGGGAGACTGCCCGGTGGCTGCTCGGCGATATCGAAAGCGCCAACACCGAGCCGCTGCACCCCGACGGCTATGACGTGATCACATTGCGGTTCGTCTATCCGTTCCTCAACACCCGCGACCGGACGCTGCTCTCCCTCGGCCAACGCATTCGGCCGGGTGGAGCCCTCGTGCTCATCACCCCGCTTGCCGCGGACACGCCGACCGAGCGACGCGGCATCGCGCTCGACGAGGACGAGCTCACCCAATTGCAGGCCGGCTGGTCCGCTGCAGAACGCCACGACCACGAGGGCGTGGCCCTCCTGGTCCTGCGTGGTCCACATCGGGACGGGACCGCACCAGCTTCCCCCTTCCAACAACGCTATGTGGAAGCCAACTTGGACAGTGAGCAGAAGAACCTTCAGGCATGGACCACGTACGGCACCCACCACATCGTGAGAGCAACCGAGATCCCCGAAGTCGATCGCATCTCCTGGGCCGCCTGGCCAGAAGCTCCAGGGGTGGAGGTCCTCGGCGACCTGAGCGGCCGACGCGTCCTCGACCTCGGCTCCGGCATCGGCAAGCACGCCGCACACCTCGTACGCGCGCACGGAGCGGTGGTGGACGCCATCGACTCCTCACCTGAGCAGCACCGGCGCGCGTGCGAACGGTACTGTGAACTGAACGGACTGCGACTGCTCCTGGGCGACGCCGTTGATCATCTGCGGTCTGCGGAACCGTACGACGTGATCTACTCCATCGGCGGAATCCCTTATATCGACCCCCACCGGCTCCTTCCGTTCCTGGCGGCAGCACTCAAGCCCGATGGACGCCTGTGCTTCACCACTCTGCACACGAATAGCCGCGGTGACGGTCCCAGCACGTCCCTGGCCGCCCGGCCCGAGGTCCTGCCTCTGGCCGGCGGCGGAGACCTCACCGTGCACATGTGGGTCCTCACCCCGGAGCTCTGGGAGGACCTGCTCGTCGAGTACGGGCTGCGCGTCGAGGGCATCGATGTCCTCGACTCCCCTGACCGCGACAACCACGTGTCGTACCGCCTGTTCCATGTGCGCCACCGCACCCGTGTCACGTCCAAACACCACTCGGGGAGCGCCACATGAGCCCACAGCGCCATCGCGAGCCACTCAACGTCCACCTGATCCTGCGCCGCGAGGGCGTTCGTGCTCCGGAAGTCCTCCTGTCCCGACGAGCCGGCGAGGTCTGTGCGGCCGGCCTCCGGCACCTTCCGCCCGTGCACCTGGACGGTCCGCACGAGGACGTGGTGGCTGCGCCTGTCCGCGAGGCCAATAGCCCAGCGACCCGATCCCGTATGACAGACCGGCTCCGACACGTCCAGGGCCGAGAGAGGACGGGCTCGAACCTCCCGGTCCGGCTTTCGGCAGATGCCTCCCGGGGGCAGTCGGACGCAAGCAGCGTTTTCGTCGACTTCGCAGGTGGCCTTCATGGCTCAGAAGGGGCAGATTCTGTTGATCAATCCTCCGACTCATGAGCAGCGGCCACACGTGAGGTCTGGCGTACCGGACAGGGGCCCGAAATGGCTGCCTCCGGAGCAGTATGCCGAGACGGTGTTGAAGGCGACGGCGTTCGCGTGTCTGTTCTTCACCGACGAGCATGACAATCCCCTGCAGTTGAGGGCGGTCTACTCGCAGACCCATCCATGGCAGTTCGTCGGCGGAACGATGGATCCGGGCGAGCGGCCTTGGGCGACGGCGCTGAGGGAGTGCCAGGAGGAGACCGGAATCGCCTTTCGGGGTCAAGCCAAACTCTTGGCCTCGGTCTTCGGCCAGCCGGGGGCGGAGTGGCCCTACGCAACAATCGGCTTCGTCTTCGAGGGAGGCCGGCTCACCTGTGACGAGATCAAGTCCCTCACCCTCGATCCCGCCGAACACGACGAAGCCCGCGTCCTGCCCATGTCAAAGTGGCGACCGCTCATGCCCCAACGGGACTTCGCCCGGCTGGAGGCGGTGGTGGAAGCCCGTCGCACAGGCTCAGCGGCACACTTCGAATCCTGGGACTGGGAAGGCTGATGACGATCGTCCTGATGTCCGATCCTCGTGGCGGCCGCCACCGTCAGCGGCATGGCGATGGCCACCATGCCCGCAGGCGCCGCTCTGGACTTCCTCACCCTGCTTCACCTCTGTGCGGTGGCCTTCGTCGTGAGTTCGTCGCAGGTGATCGGACCGGCGGCGAGTCTGCCGTACATCCCAGTCCTGTTGCGTTGCGACCAATTCACGGTCTCCAGATCGCCCATGTCAGTGGCCGGAGCGATGGCCTCGGCGCTGCAGGACTCGGCGAGGGTGGGGCGGAGCGGCGTTGACTGCCAAGTGACCCAGGACGGCGGCCAAGTCAACTTGACGCTTCCTCCGGTCGCCGGTCATCGCCGGCTGCGGTGGGGATGGCGTTGTCGATGAGGACGGCGGCGATGGCTGCGGCGGCGGGGAAGGCGTCGGCGTTGAGGACCCGGGTGCGGGCCGCGGCGCCGTCGATGAGCAACGCGAGCTGCTCGCCGAGCTGTTCAGGGTCGACGGCGCCGGCTTCACGGGCGGTGTCGGCGAGCCGCTCGGCGACGGCTTTCTTGTAGTCGCGCGCGTACTGGGACGCGGGGTGTTGGGGGTCGTGGAGTTCGACGGCGGCGGCGATGTAGGGGCACAAGGGGGTGGTGGGGGGGATGTCGAAGGCGGCGAGGAGCCGTTCGCGGGGCGTGAGGTCGGTGCGGTCGAACACGCCGGACAGAACGGAGGGGTCGAACCGGCGCAGGTACTCGGCGACGAGCTCGTCCTTGCCGGTGAAGTGCTGGTAAGCCGTGCGCTTGGACACCTGGGCCGCCGCGCAAAGCTGGTCCATGCCCGTGCGGTTGATGCCCTGCTCGCGGAACAGCTGCTGGGACGCGCCAAGGATGCGCTCGCGGGCGCCCCGGCCGCGGCGGCGGCCCGTGGGGCCCTTCTCCAACTCCGTCATGGGTCCATCGTACCGCAGCTTGGTAACGACCGGTGTACATAGTTTGCACCCCGGCCGCCTGCCCGATACCGTAAGCACACAGAGCGGTGTACATAACGCCGCCAGGTGCGCACGGCACCACCGACCCAAGGGAATGACCATGGGAAAGCTTGATGGCAAGGTCGCGGTCATCACCGGCGGCACCACCGGCATGGCGCTGGCAGGAGCCAAGCTGTTCGTCGACGAGGGAGCGCACGTCTTCATCACCGGCCGCCGCCAGGACGCCCTGGACGAGGCCGTGAAGCAGATCGGCCGCAACGTCACCGGCGTCCAGGGTGACGCCGCCGACCTGGACGACCTGGACCGCCTGTACGACACCGTCAAGCGGGAGAAGGGAAGCCTCGACGTGCTGTGGGCCAGCGCCGGCGGGGGCGAGCCCGCCCAGCTCGGCGAGATCACCGAGGCCCACTTCGACGCCGCGTTCCATCTCAACGCCCGAGGCACCCTGTTCACCGTCCAGAAGGCCCTCCCGCTCTTCAACGACGGCGGCTCCATCTTCATGACCGGCTCCAACGCCTCCCTCGGCGCCTTCCCCGGCTGGAGCGTCTACGCCGGCAGCAAGGCCGTCCAGCAGGCATGGGCCCGCGTGTGGCTCAACGAGCTCAAGGACCGCCGCATCCGCGTCAACATCCTGACCCCCGGCCAGGTCGCCACCGCCAAGCAGGAGGAACTCTTCGACGAGGCCACCAAGCGCCAGTTCGAGTCCCTCATCCCCCGCGGCCAGATGGGCCGCCCCGACGAAATCGCCGCCGCCGCCCTCTTCCTCGCCTCCGACGACTCCAGCTACGTCAACGGCTTGGAGCTCGTCGCCGACGGCGGCACCACCGCCATCTGAACCGACCAACCACAACCAGGGCAGGACATCTCATGAGCAGCATCAGCATCATCGGCACCGGGAACATGGCCCGCACCATCGGCGCGCGGGCGATAGCGGGCGGCAACACCGTCGAGGTCATGGGCCGCGATCAGTCCAAGGCCGCTGACCTGGCCAAGGCTCTCGGCGGCGGCGCCACGACGGGAGAATGGGGCACCGCACCGGCTGGGGACCTCGTCATCGTGGCCCTGTTGTACGACGGAGTCGTGCCGGTCGTCGCCCAGTACGGAGACGCTCTCGCGGGCAAGGTCATCGTCGACATCAGCAATCCCTTCAACTCCACGTTCGACGGGCTGGCCCACCGCGAGGAGACCTCGATCGCGCAGGAAGTCGCCAAGGTGGCACCGGCCGACGCCAGCGTGGTGAAGGCGTTCAACACGGTCTTCCGCCATGTCCTGGAGAAGGGGCGGCCGGACGTCTTCATCGCCGGCGACAGTGCGCAGGCCAAGGCAAGCGTGGAGGCGTTCGTCGAGAGCCTCGGGCTGCGCCCGCTGGACGTCGGCGGCCTGAAAATGGCGCACTGGCTGGAAGGAGCGGGCGTGGTCACGGTGGGCCTCGCCAACCACGGGGTGGGGAACTTGGACTTCGCTCTCAGCATCGCCGAACTTCCCGTCTGAGCGAACGGTTGACGGATACCCGCGATGACTCGCCACTGAAGCTTCGTTTCACACTCCCCATAGCCGGGCCCGCTATGGAGGGAGGTGTTCGAAGTCCCGACCCACCGGCACAGGAGCCAATGCCACGAAGTCAGAGGGAAGCCGGCCACGCCAAGCGGGGCGATGATATTGGCGGTTGAGCCGGACGAAGCAAGGGGGCCTCTGGTAGCCCGGAGTGGTCCGCCACGATCATCCCCACCGTCACGGGCGGCCTGCTCGCCGACCGCTGATCGACACCAGCTGCCAGCCACAAATGAACGGCCCGAGCCACCGTCCCAACACGCGCCCTAAGAACCCCGCCGACAAGAACGGCAAGCGCCCAGCCACTCGGCGAGGCCCACCCCGAAACCGTGGCCGGCATCCACCTGATGGCGATCGTCGGCCCGGCCGCCTACGACGCCGCCGGTGTCCCACCCGAGGAGCAGGAGTACCTCGACCCCGTCGCCAGGTGGTCCGCCGACGAGGGCGGGTACCCGCATCAGCAGAGCACCCGCCCTGCCAGGCTGAGCTACGGCCTTGCCGACTATGCCCGGCATACAACAGAGCAACTCCGCGGCGGTTACCGCGTTGCGGTGGCCAGTGCCGTGCGGATGGCGTCCTTGCCGACCGGCTGGCCCTTCTCGTTCGAGTACGGCCCGTACGGGGTCCCCCACACCGGCGTGCCCGTCGCCTGCCGCCAGCTATCGGCCAGAGGTCCCGCGTCCACCACGCCGTACCCGATGGATTCGATGAATTCGGTCACCGCCGCCTTCGCCGGCGCGGAGTCCCCGGCGATCGGCAGGTACGAGCGGTCGGCCGCCCCCGCCGGGCGGGCGAGTGACAGCAGGTGCTTGAAGAAGATGTTGTTGAACGCTTTCACGAGCATGGCGTCCGGGATGTACCGCAGGAGCAACTCGCTCGAGGTGAGCGACTTGCTGTCGAGCTCGGGGATGTGTCCGTCACGCTCGGGGCCGTAGTTGCAGGTGTCGATGACCGTCTTCCCGGCCAGTGGCGCGGCGAGCAAGTCGGGGAATGCCTTGACCGGCACCGTGACAACGACGATTTCACCGGCCGCCGCGGCCTCCCCGCTCGTCGCCACGGACGCCCGCGGCCCCAGCTCCGCGGCCTTGTCCGCGAGCGTTTCGGGACCGCGCGAGTTGCTGAGCACGACCTGGTGCCCTGCCTCGACGGCGAGCCGCGCGAGGGTACTGCCGATATATCCGCTACCGACGAATCCCACAGTCGTCATATTCTCAGCGTCCTTCCAGAAGAGCCGAACCCTTGGCATTTGCCGGACTCGTTGCGACAGCGGCCCTGCCGTCAGCCGGCGGAGAAGTAATGGCCGTTGTCCAAATCGGCGAGCAGGCTGGGCTGAGCGGGTTCCCAGCCGAGGGTCCGGCGGGTGGTGAGGTTGGACACCGGGTAGTTCTGCGTGACTATGTTCGCGAGGAACCCAAAGTATCCCGGCACCATCAGTACGTCCGCGGGAACGCTCACGGTGGGCAGTCCCAGACGGCTGCCAATGGCCTCGGCGATCTCGCGGAACGGGATGGCCCCGTCCCCGACCGCGTGCCAGTATCTGCCGGCCGGCCCCTTCTCCAGCGCCAAGCGGAACAAGGAGGCGACATCGCGGACGTGCACGGCGTTCCACAGGTTCGCGCCGTCTCCGGGATAGCCGACGAAACCCTTCTCCTTCGCGAGCGCGATCAGCGTGGGGAGGAAGCCGGCACGGTCGGTCGTGCTGTGCGCGATGTTGGCAACCCGCACGACCGAAGACCGCACTCCCCGCTCGGCGAGGCCGATTACGGCGGTTTCCACGGCGTTACGAACCCGCAGGGTGCCCTTGTACTCATCGCCGCCGGGAAGGGCCGGGTCCGCTTCGGTGGCCGGCCGGCCCAGGTGCTGCCCGGGCGAGCCAATACTCCCCGCCGCGACCAGCGGCTTTCCGGTTCCCGCCAGTGCCTCGCCGTACGCGAGCATGATCGGGAGCTCTGCGGCGGCCACGGCGTCGATCCCTCCGGACGGAAGCAGCTCTTGCCTGTGCGCGACGTGGATGACGCCGTCGGAGTCCGCGGCCGCCTCCCTGAGCCTGTCAAGATCCTGGAGGTCGCCGCGACGCACCTTCGCGCCGAGCGCGGACACCGCCGCCGCGGCCGTGTCCGACCGGGCCAGGCCGGTGACCTCGTGCCCGGCGGCGATGAGCTCGGGGATGATGTACGAACCGGAATGGCCGGTCCCACCTGCGACGAAAACGCGCATCCTACTGTCCTCTCGAGGGTAGGTGGAGGGGCTGTTCTTCACGTGCCGTAGATCAACTGGCGTGATGTGGCGCGAGAAGTGGTGGTGCGGTGCGCTCAACTGAGAATGGTGACGCCGAGGGAGAAGTTGGTGTGCTTGACGGAGTGGGTGATGAGGCCCAGCTCCAGCAGGCCGACGTTCTCCAGGGCCCGCGCCATCGGCAGTTCCCCGGTGTCCATCGGGCGCAGCCCCAGGCTCTCGATGAACGCTGACACGCGTGCCTTTGCCTGCGCGTCGTCGCCGGCGATGAACACGTCCAATGGGCGACCCTCGGCTGGGCCGGCCGCCAGAACGTGGGAGAACAGGGTGTTGAACGCCTTGACGACATGCGCGCCGGCGGGGGCGGCCTTCGCGATCTCCTGCGCGCCGGAACTGCCGCCGGGGGTGACGAAGCCCTTCAAGTCGGGGGTGACGGGGTTGGTGACGTCGATGATGACCTTGCCCTGTAGTGCGTCCCCGAACTCGCTCACCACCGCCGCCGCGCCGGCGTACGGCACGGCGAGGACAACGATGTCCCCGGCCGGGGCGGTGCCGGCCGTCCCGACGGTGGCGCCGCCGAGCGCGCCGGCCAACTCCTTGGCCCTGGCCGGGTCACGGCCGATGATCTCGACGGCGTTGCCGCCGGCGAGCGCCCGGGCGGCCAGGGCGCGGGCCATGTTCCCCAGGCCGATAATGCTGATGCTGCTCATTGATGTGTCTGCTTTCTGGAGCTGTGGAGCTGGATAGGACGCCATGCTCACTCCGCCATTGCTGACGGTTGTGTCGTCGACGCCGTCGAATGCAGCGATAGGTGGCGCTCATTCCCGATGTGCTCATTCTGGGACTGGGTCCTGCTGCCAAGTTCCGATGTTGAATTCCGGTGCTGAATTCACTGAGGCCCCATCAGGTACTTATTCAGGTTGCCATTGCCCCGGATGAGCGTCCAATACTTCTTCAGGCCGTGGTGATACCCTGGAGGCATCACCGGACCGGGAGGCGCCATGGATCTGGACCTGCGCAAACTGCGTTACTTCGTCGCCGTGGCCGACCGGTTGCACTTCGGCCGCGCCGCCGATGAGCTGCATATCGCGCAGCCGGTGCTCAGCCGGCAGATCCGCGCGCTCGAGCAGGATCTCGGTGCCTCGCTGTTCACCAGGGATCGCCACGGCGTTGCACTGACCGACGCGGGCCGGCAACTGCTGACCGACGCCGGCCCGCTGCTTGCCTCCGCGCACGCGGTCCGCCGCCGGGTGTCCGTGGCCGCCCGTGGCAGCCGACGGCTGATGGTCGGCTTCCGGGCCGGCATCCCGGTCATCCCGGCGGCGCGGGCGTTCGAGGCCCGGCACCCGGACGTGGTCGTGGACGTGCAGCGGATCGAATCGGACGACCAGGCCGCGATGCTGCTCGACGGCCGCATCGACGTCGGCTATGTGCGGTTGCCCATCGACGAAGCCGGCCTGCGCGTCACCCCGCTGTACACCGAGCCGCGGATGGCGGTGCTGCCCGCCGGCCACCGGTTGGCCGGCAAGGAAGAGGTCACCGAGGCCGACCTGGCCGGCGAACCGCTGGTCTGGCATGCCGACCCGAGCACGCAGCCCACCAGACGGCCGCACCCCAACGCCGGGTACCTGGTACGCGGGGTGGACGAGACGCTTGAGCATGTCGCGGCCGGCCGGGGCATCTCGTTCCTGGCCCGTTCGGCGACGGTGTTCCACTCACATCCGGACGTCATCTATGTGCCCGTCCCGGATCTGGCGCCC
This sequence comes from Streptomyces sp. NPDC087901, assembly GCF_044742205.1. Lineage (NCBI taxonomy): Bacteria > Bacillati > Actinomycetota > Actinomycetes > Kitasatosporales > Streptomycetaceae > Streptomyces > Streptomyces sp. NPDC087901. Next base: position 289,830 of record NZ_JBIUUC010000002.1, on the reverse strand, counting down.
GACCAGGTGTGCCTCGCGATGGCGGCATCGCGCACGTCACCGGTGGTCGATGACTTCTTCGCTGCGGCTCAGGCGACGGCCGAGATCACGGCAGAATGCGGGAACTATGAAATGTGGCAGCTCGGAGGCGAGGCCCTTTCACAGCAGGGTTGAGCAGTCCGACTGACAACAGCAGCGCCGGCAGAGCCTGTTCGTCACGCGAAAGCAGGGTCTGGACCCGGCCGAGGTGGACGCGGTGGTGGTGTCCCGTCTTCACGGCGACCAATTCGGTGGCATCCCGTTCCTGATCCTGCACGGCCACCCACCCACCTCCCGGCTCCCCACCGGGTAACCGCAGGTGCCCGTCCGGCGGATGCCGGTCGTCGCAGTGACGATTACGGGCACGCCTTCGCTTGGTTGGGGGAGGGACCGAAAGAGGTCCCCCGCCGGGCGTCCGCATGAGGCTCCCGGAGATGACAGCTGGGGGCTGCGGTGGGTTCGGGTGGGGAACAGAGACGTCTCTTGTCTGCCAGTGAGATGCGCGTGGGGGTGGCTGAGTTCGTAAGGCGGGTGACAGCGCGGAACCGCTTGCCCCTGGACTACTCGGTGGCGAGCCTCCGTGTGGTGGACCGCATCACCGATGGGCTCCGCGGCACCGGGCCGGAGCAGCGGAACGTGGCACGTGAGCTGTTCTGGCTCGGCGCCTACGCGGGCGAGGTGTTCGTCCGGAGGGCCGGCGCACAGTGGGTGGACTTCGACCGGGCCCAGCAGGAGCTTTTCGGTCAGATGGTGGGTGTCCGGATGCCTGACGGGCGGGTATGGAATCCGATCGGGAAGGTGGCCAAGCGGTTCGTGGCCGGCCAGGAGGAGTCCGTGCAACAGATGTACTTCCTGCTCCATGGCCGCGCACCGATGAAGGCCGCGCGGTGAGCTCACATCCCGTTCCGGGGGCGGCCGGTGAAGCGGTGCTTCCGCTTGCTGTGACATTTCTGTGTGCCAGGACGCAGAAGAACGAGGGGCAGCATGCTGGACGATCGAAGAGGCACGTGTGGGCAGGGGCGGGGACCGGCGTCATACGCAGGCGTACGACGCAGAGCTCGGGATGGCTGTATCGCTTGCTCAGCGGGGGGATGAGGACGGGTTCGCAACGGCGTACCGGCTGGTGCATCCGGGACTCCTCGGATACGTGCGTGGGCTCGTCGGGGACGACGCGGAGGACGTCGCATCGGATGCCTGGCTGGAGATCGCCCGGGACCTGGGGCGATTTCGCGGCGATGGCGCGGGATTCCGCGGCTGGACGGCGACCATCGCGCGCCACCGGGCCCTGGACCACCTTCGCAAGCAGAGGCGAAGACCTCGTACGTCTCTGATCGAGCAGGATGTCCTGGAACTGCCCGGGCGGAGCGACACGGTGGATGCTGTGCTGGAGTCGTTGTCGACACAGCGGGCGCTGGGACAGCTCCGCGAGCTCCCGCCCGACCAGGCGGAGGCTGTTCTGCTGCGGGTGGTGGTGGGTCTGGACGGACCTGCCGCGGCGCGAGTACTGGGTAAGCGGCCCGGCGCGGTGCGGACGGCCGCTTACCGCGGGTTGAAGCGGCTGGCGGAGCAGTTGAGTTCGGGCAGCGGCCCGGAGGGGGCGGCAGATGCGGCGCGGGGCGTTGTGAAGGATGAGACATGAGCCGCAAGGCGGAAGAAACGAATCCGGCGCTCGTCACACCTGGGATCGAGGCGCTCGCGGATGCTGTGCGAGGCGATGTCGGACCGGCGGGTGTCGAGCGGGCGCTCGTGGCCTTCCGGGAGGCCGGCAGCGCGGCGACGGGGACCGTCTCGCTCAGGCGCCGAAGGCGCGACGACTGGCGTCCGGTCCGCCGCGGCTTTCCCCTCCGTGTTTCGTTGCGGGCGGCTCTCGGTCTCGTCCTCGGCGGAGTGACGGTGGGCGGGGTGGCACTGGCCGCCGGCACAGGCGTGATACCGGATCCGCTCGCACCGGCCGAAACTCCTGGACCCCGGCCGGAGGTGCATGCTCCGCGCACTCCTGGCAGCACCGGTGCGGGGCCGGACCGGACCACCTCGTCACCGGCACCCACGCCCTCGGGCTCGGCCACGTCCCACGATCCTGCACCGGGCAACCGCGTCGCGCTGTGCCACGCGTGGGCCAGGGGCAACGGCAAGCACCAAGGTGCGGCCTTCCGGCAGTTGGCGGAAGCCGCGGGCGGAGACGACGCGGTGGGTGCCTACTGTGCCGCGTTGTCCGGTGCGGACGACGCTGCTCGTTCGGCGCCCGGGAAGTCGGCGGGGACGCCCGCGACGGGGCGGTCGAAGGACCGCCCGGCGGCCTCTCCCTCACCAGGCAGGAGCGCGGAGCACACCGCCGGCGCCGGTCAGCGTCCGTAGCCGGCCCGGCGCGTCCGCCGGCCGGCAAGAACGCAGATGCCGCCACCAAAGGTGACCAGCACGCCGAGCACCACGGCCAGTCCGAGCTTGACCGGGGCGCCGCCGCTCTCGAGTGCGCGGCCCTGGACCGCGGCGGTGGGAACGGTGCCGGAGTTCTCGCTCAGGAAGTACCGCGAGTCGTTCGAGTTCTCGCGGTTGTCGCCCAGGAGGAACATGCGTCCAGCCGGTACCTTCACGTCATAGGGTGCCGTGTTGAACCCGGCATCCGCCTCCTTCGCATAGGGCTCGTCCGCCGACGTTCCGTTGACGGTCAGAGTCCCGTCGGCGAAGACGACGCGGTCGCCACCGAGTCCGATGACGCGCTGCAGGACCGGCAGCCCGCTGTAGCGGTCCGGCACGCTGTAGAGCACGACGTCCCCTCTCCGTACGTCGTTGCCACTGGATCGCTCGACCGTGACACGGTCGCCCTCGCGGTACGTGGGTTCCATCGCTCCTCCGGCCGTGACCACCGTGTAGGCACCCAGAACCGACCAGAACGCCCCGGCAGCCGTGAGGGCCCCCAGGACCGCCAGGACCGTCCCCGTAACCAGCAGTCGGCGACCGGCGTACGGGCGTTGGATATCGCTCATCATCTCTCCGTCACTATGCAAACCGACACGTCAGCCGATGGCGATGCGCGGCCATGATCCTGTCCATCGTGGCGCGCGGTACCGAGACACAAACCGCCGTCGCACCGCTCCCGTTGACATGAAGGAAGATCCCGGCTCAGCGTCCCGGAGTGGCAGGCCGGCGGTTGAAGTTGATGACCAGTGCCTTTGCGTACTGTGTGCTGCTTCCGAGTCTGACCAGGTGACGCCGAGCATCCGGAACGGAGCGGAGTCACGGGCGGTCAGGGTGTGGCGGGTCCGGCCGGAGGCGGAAACAGCGACGGTGTGCACGGTGCCTGTGCGAGCGGGCGTGGGCGACGTGCTCGATGCGGCGGGCTGGCCGGCGGTCGGCGCGGCAGAGCTCAGCACGACGGTCGCCGCCACACCGAGGTACGCGGGGCGCGGGATGGGATGGAGGGCTTCATGATTCTCCCAGTGCCGGCTCAACCACGTCGGTGGTGTTCTCGGGGCCCGGCAGTTCGCCCTGGCAGGTGGCGCGCCCGTACGAGCCGTAGGCGGTCGCGGTCTGGACGTGCCGTCCGCGCACGGCGAGGGAGCAACGGGCCTGCCCGCCCTCGGCATCGAGCGTGATGGTGACGATGGGCGACTTGCCCAACGGGACGCGCACGGTCTTCTTCCACGGCAGGGAGACCCGGCGGGCCACGACGGCCGTTCCGGATTCACTGCGGGCCTGATAGGTCAGGTCGGCGGTTCCCTCACCTGTCACCTCGTACGTCACCGCAGCCGTCGGCCGCTTCGGTTCGGCGCTCCGCTCCTCGGTGTCGAGGACTCCGTACAAGACGAGGCCGGCGCACGCGGCGAGGAGCAGGGCCCCGACGGCCACGCCGCGCCGGTCGACGCGCCGGCCGGCCGCGCTCCCGGATTGCGGCGGTTCCGCCTCCAGGGATGCGGGATCCGGCGCCGGGCGGTCCGTCGCCGAGGATTCCGGCTCTTCGATCGGTGGCATGCGGCGTCCCGGCTTTCCTGAGGCGTTGTTCGACTCCGCGCTATTGCTCAGCCGCGGGCTGGGCGGTTATACCCCAGGTGCAGCCCGCAATTCCACTGCAAGGAAATAGCGGGCGAATCACCCTCGAAATCCGGGGTCAACTGTCCGCATTGTGCCGTGGCTTGACGTGCATGCATTTCGGTGACTAGACATCACCCGCCTCCGCCGAGCGACAACTCGCCCGGGTGAACGCCGTGTTCACAGGTGGGCCCAATCATGCATCCGGTCGGCCCGAGCCGACCGGCGGTTCGGCGTGTCCGCATTTCCCCCTGGCGCCCAGCCTTTCGCGCGCGGGGGCGCGGAGCGCCGTAATGGAAAGGGAATCAGGACGTGAAAGTCCGATACGGGAGACTCGTCTCCTGCATGGCCGTCGCCGCAGTGGTGAGTACGGGGCTGCCCCAGCTCGCCTATGCGGCTCCGGCCTCATCCCCTGGCCACGACAGTGGCAAGGGTGTGGTCGACACCATCAAGGGATGGTTCTCCGACGACGACGGCGACGGCGCGTCTCAGCCGTCGGCGGGTGGAAAGCTGGCGGTCCCCAGCCGTGAGAAGCTGCCGAAGGGGAAGGAATCCGCCTCGGCCCGCCGCGTCAAGGAACTGGCGTCTCGGCGTACCGAGCACGCACGGTTCTGGGAGTTGTCGGACGGCCGTGTCCAGGCCGAGGTTTCGGCGGTGCCGACCGGGTACGAGGCCGGCAAGGGAAAGACGAAGTCCTGGAAGCTGATCGACACCGGTGTATCCACCACGGACGCCAAGGGATTCGATTTCTCCAACACGTCCAATTCGGCTCGCAGCTGGTTCGGTTCCGACCCCGGAAAGCTGCTGAAGTTCCAGGCCGGCGAGGACGGCCCCGCTGTCACCCTGGGGCTGGAGGGCGCGGAACCGAAGTCGGTGAGCCCTGCGGCGAAGGGCTCCACGGTCACGTACGAGGACGTGGCTGCGGGTGGCGCAGATCTGCAGTACCAGGTGGGCCCGGGCCATGTGAAAGAGAACATCCTCCTGTCCGAGGCACCCACCGGGCCGGTGTCGTACACCTTCACCCTGGACGCGGGCGGCCTGACACCGAAGGCCCGCAAGGACGGGTCCATCGCGCTGTACGGCGAGCTGCCGAACACGCCGGTGATGACGATCCCGGCCGCGTACATGACGGACACCCGCAAGGACGCCTCCTCGCCCTACGGGCTCACCTACAGCTCCCGGGTCGGTCAGAGGCTGGTGCGGGACGGTGACGACTGGAAGATCGTCATCACGCCGGACGCGAAGTGGCTGGCGTCGGGCAAGCGCCAGTACCCGGTCACCATCGATCCGACGATCACCGTCATGCCGACGGCCGCGCAGTCGCAGGACACGATGGTCCTGTCCGACCAGCCCTCGGCAAACTTCAACAACACCTGGAAGTTGTCCGCGGGCAAGACCGACACGGGTATCTCCCGCTCGCTGATCAAGTTCCCGATCAGCGAGATCCCGACCGGGACGAAGATCGACACGGCGCGTCTGGAGATGTACTACGACCAGACGCACACCACCAACGCGAACGATGTCACCATCGAGGCGCACCGGGCGACGGGTGCCTGGGACGAGTCGACGGCGAACTGGTCCAACACCAGCGCCCTTTCCGGCGAGTTGTCAGGAACCACATACCAGATCGACGACGGTGACGCCGGCACGGCCGCGGTGGGCGAGTGGCCCAAGGCCGCTACAACAGGCGGTGCCGCCACCGGCGACGACTACGCATACAACAAGAACTCCGCCACCGGCGAGACGTACGCGTGGCAGCCGCAGATACCCGAGACCGCGTCCTACCGCGTCGAGGCGCACTTCCCGCCCGCATCCGACGCGGCGACCGCCGCCCCGTACACCATCAGTCACCGCGACGGCACCGCGACCGGCACGGTCGACCAGACCGGTACCGCGGCGGCGTGGAAGACCGTCAACAGCACGCAGTACTACTTCGCCCGGGGCAACGAGGGCAAGGTCGTCCTGGGCGACACCGGATCGTCCACCACGCGCAACATTGCCGACTCGATCCGGTTGGTGAACCCTGCCCAGATCGTCAAGAACACCGGCGAGTACAACGCGTGGCACAAGTTCCCGGTGACCGACACCGTCCAGAAGTGGCTCTCGGGCACCGCCGTCAACCACGGGTTCGTGCTCCAGGCCAAGGACGACACCGTAGCGGGCACCCTGACCGGCGGCCCCCGCTACGAGGCCGGCGACGGCTCCACGTACGGCGACGAGACGGCCGGCTTCCCGCGGCTCACGATCACCTACGGCAAGATCGGCTCCGCGCTGAACTCCCCGACGGTCGTCCACGACACCGGCCCCGAGCTGAGCTGGTCCGCGTACTCCAACAAGTCCGGCGACACCGGCCAGGACATCGTCGAGTACCAGCTGCACCGCTCCACGCAGCAGGTGTTCACCCCGTCCGCCGCGACACTGGTCGCCCCCGTGGACAAGGCCGCGACCGCCTACACCGACACCACCGCCACGCCGACTCCCCCGACCTCGGCGGAGGAGATCAGCCGCACGTACTACTACCAGATCGCGGTGAAGACGAAGGACGGCTCGGTCATCGGGTCGCCCACCCGCGTGGTCGGCGTTCCCAAGTCCGGCCGCACGATGAAGCTGGTCCAGGGCACGGCCGGCGGGGTCACCGACACCACGCTCTCCTCCCAGCAGCCCACCACCAACCAGGACACCATCCAGTCCTTCGGCGTCGGCCAGAAGTGGCTCAGCGTCGGCAACAACTCGGGGACCTACGGAAAGACCCGCACCGCCCTGAAGTTCCCCACGGCTTCCATCCCGCCGACGGCCACCGTCCTCGAGTCCAAGCTGTACATGTGGGGCGCGGAGACCACCACGGACACCGACGGTGCGATCTACGAACTGCACGGCCTCACCAAGGACTTCGCGGAGACGACATCGACGTGGAACAGTGCCGCCGCCGGCACCGCCTGGACCGCACCGGGCGGTGACTTCTCCGGAACCGTCTCCGACACCGTCGCACAGGTCGAGGAGGTCGGCCGCCACTGGTGGGACGCCACCTCCCTCACCCAGGGCTGGGTCAGGACACCGACCAGCAACAAGGGCGCCCTCGTCAAGCTGAAGGACGAGACGACCGCCGGACCGCAGGAGCGCACCCTGTTCCTCGCCTCGGAGGGCGAGGACCAGCAGCTCGGCCCGCTGCTGCGCGTCATCTACGTGGACGCCACCACGGAGAACACGTACTACGCGCCTCAGACACCCGCCCGCATGACGCCGAACTCCACGTACACGGTGGACATGACGGTCACCAACACCACGTCCGCGGCGTGGGCGGCAGGTGAGCGGGTCCTGTCGTACACCTGGAAGCTCCCCGACGGGACCGACGTCACCAACGGCGGCAACCAGGTCAAGACCGCGGTCCCGGCCCTCGCCCCGGCGGCGTCCACGACGGTCAAGGCCCAGGTCAGTACGCCGATCAACTCCGACTCCGGCAACAAGCGCACCGAGTACGTACTGGGCTGGGACATCCAGAAGGTCTCCGACAGCACCTGGCTGTCCGCCGGAACCGGCGGCATTCCCTCGCTGAAGCAGAACGTGGCGGTGGAGGATCCCACCTCCAACGCGCTGGGCCTGGAGAAGTTCTACTCGTACACGGGCAAGAACACGGGTGCCGGCTCGACCGTGATGAACAATCTGGCGGCGGGCAACTCCGTCTGGTCGTACAACGCCTTCACGAACCCGGGCCGCGGCCTGACCACGTTCGCACGGTTCTCGTACAACTCCCTCGACACCTCGGACACGGTGTCCGGCGCGGGCTGGTCGGCGCAGGCAGCAGGGCCGGTCCGGCTCGGCGCCCCGCTGGACTTCCACCCCAACCCCAGCCCGACGGAGATCCGCCTCCCCGACGGGGACGGCACCACGCACGTCTTCCGGAAGCAGCCGGACGGCACATGGAAGGCCCCTGCGGGCGTTCACTACAAGGTCACGATGAAGTCGGGCCTGGACTGCACCCCGAACAAGGACCCGGTCCCCGACGCGTGGACGCTGACGCGCCCTGACGGCACTCGGTTCCTGTTCGGCTGCGACGGCTACATGACGTCTGCGATCGACAAGAACGGCAACACGCAGACGTACACGTACGAGGAGCGCAAGTCCAACAACAAGCCGACGAAGTTCCTCACGTACATCACGGACCCGGCGTCACGTCAGTCGTTGACGGTCGACTACTACAAGAAGGGCGACGCGTCGTACGACTACATCGACGACACGGGTGCCAAGGTCACCGGCACGAAGCTCAGCAACTCCAAGATCTACGACCACGTGAAGTCCATGACGGACATCTCGGGCCGCAAGGTCTCCTTCTACTACACGGACAAGGGCCTGCTGGGCCAGTTCGTGGACGGTGACGGATCGGCGCAGCCGAAGGTCTTCACATTCACCTACGACGCCACGCAGGGCAACAAGAACGTCAAGCTGGTCAAGGCCACCGACCCCCGCGGCAACGCGACGTCGATGGCGTACTACGCGCCCTCGACCGGCGACGACCCGAAGTACCACTGGTGGACGAAGACCGTCACCGACCGCCTCGCCGGTGGCACGGGCTTCTCGTACGCGGTGAACGCCACGAACGCGAAGTTCACCGACGCGACGGTGACGGACGCCGAGTCACACGCGACGAAGTTCGTCACGGACGACTTCGGACGCCCGGTGCAGACGACGAACGCGAAGTCGCAGGCCACCAAGATGGCGTGGGACGCCGACAACAACGTCACATACCTGGAGGAGGCGAACGGCGCCAAGTCCGCCTACTGCTTCGACCAGAAGACGGGCTTCCCGCTGTGGTCGCGCAATCCGGAGAGCAACAAGGCAGGCGTCCCGCCGCCCTCGGACTGCGCGCCGGGCACCTATCCGGCGGACTCGCAGCAGTACACGTACCAGACACGCCTCGACGGCTTCTCGGCCGACCTGTTCACGAAGACGTCGCCCGAGGGCCGCAAGTGGCAGTTCGGGTACGACTCGTTCGGCAACCTGAAGACGGTCACGGACCCGAAGGGCGTCGCCACGGCGACGGCCGGGGACTACACGACCGCGTACGAGTACGACGCCTACGGCCAGGTGGCCAGGACGACGGATGCCAACGGGCATGCCTCGACGAACAGCGACTTCGGTCCCACCGGCTATCCGAAGACCATGACAAACGCGCTGAACAAGTCGACGACGTACGTCTACGACGAGCGCGGCCAGGTCACCGAGGTCACCGACGCACTGGGCAAGAAGACCACGCAGACCTATGACGTCTACGGCCGTCCGCTGGTCAGCACGGTTCCCAAGGACCAGAACGCGGGCGAGCTGATCACGGCTCCGGCACCCGTGTACGACGCGAACGACAACACCACGAAGACCACCGCGCCGGACGGGGCGGTGTCGACCGCGGTGTACGACAGCGCGGACCAGATCACGTCGGCGTCCGCGCCGGCGAACAACAACACGAGCCCGCGCACCTCGACGTACACGTACGACAAGGTCGGCAACCTGAAGACCACGACCGAGCCCAAGGGCACGGCCACCACGTCGGACGCCACCGACTACATCGCCACCAACTACTACGACGAGATCTACCAGCTGGCCTCGGCGGTCAACGCGGCCGGTGACAAGGTCAGTTACGTCTACGACAAGGTCGGCAACGTCACCACGGTCGTCGACCCCAAGAAGAACGCCACCGCGGACACCACCGACTACACCACCAAGAAGGACTACGACCTCAACCACCGTGTCGTCCAGGTCACGGACGCGGCCGGGAAGTTCACCACGCAGACCTTCGACAAGGACGGGCTGACCCTCTCCACGACGGACAAGGAGAACCGGTCCACCACCGTCACCTATGACGAGCGTGGCAAGAGGACCGAGGTCAAGGCGCCCTACGACGGCACCAAGACGCGGGCGACGAAGTACGAGTACGACCAGGTCGGTAATGCGACCAGGGTGACCACGCCGCGCGGCACGGCCACGGCCGCGGCCGACGACTATGTCACCCGCACCGAGTACGACGCCCTCAACCGGCCGGTCAAGCAGTACCAGCCCTACGATCCGGCCGACAGCCGCTACAAGGACCCGAACGTCTACACGCGCACGGACTACGACGCCGTGGGCCGCGTCTCCAAGACGTCGATGCCGCCGTCCGAGGGCGAGAGCATCCGCAACGACACCTCCCAGGACTACTTCGACAACGGCTGGGTGAAGAAGTCCACCGACCCGTGGTCGATCGTCACGGACTTCGACTACGACAAGCTGGGCAAGCAGGCCACCCGCACCATCTCGGCGGCGGAGGGTTCGGCCAACCGCACCATGACGTGGTCGTACTACCCGGACGGGTCGCTCAAGAACCGAGCGGACGACGGCGTCCCGGTCGGCCAGGCAGTCGTCCTGGTCGACAACTCCGACACCCAGAACACGTCCTCCACCGGCACCTGGACACCGGCGGACGCCGCCGGGCAGCACGGCTACGACCACCGCACCCATGCGGCCGGCGCGGGCACCGACGCCTACACCTGGACGCTGAACATACCCAAGGACGGCAGCTACACGGCGTATGTGAAGTACCCGAAGGTGACCGGAGCCGCCACCGCGGCGAAGTACACGCTCACCCACGGCACGACCACCGAACCGGCTGTCACCAAGGACCAGAACGCAAGCACTGGCACCTGGGTGGGGCTCGGCACCTACACCCTCGAGCAGGGTGAGGACGCCAAGCTCAGGCTGGACCAGAACAGTGCCGGGACCGTCGTCGCGGACGGCGTCAAGCTGGTGCGCAGCACCGCCGGCGAGAGCGACAACGAGAAGCACGACTACGCCTACACCTACGACCTCAACGGCAACCTGACCAAGATCGACGACACGTCGTCCACCGCGAAGATCGACGCCTACACCGTCTCCTACACGGGCCTGAACCAGGTCGCGAAGGTCACCGAGGCGCTCGCCGGACAGGACAAGAAGTCCACGACGTACACGTACGACGCCAACGGCCAGGCCGACACGGTCACCCACCCCGACCAGTACTCCAAGTACAGCTACGACCTGCGGGAACTGGTCAGGACGGTGACGGTCGGCAAGACGGCCACGGACGCCGATCCGAAGGTCACCTCGTACACGTACACCGACCGCGGCCTCAAGCTGAAGGAGACCAAGGGCAACGGCAACACCGTCGACTACACGTACTACGCCGACGCCGCGCCGAAGACCACCACCGAGAACAAGCCCAACGGCACCCTCGTCTCCTCTCACACCTACGCCTATGACGCCAACGGCAACAAGGCGCAGGACCTCACGAAGAAGATGAACGCCGACAACCGCTCGGCATACCTGTCATCGACCACGGACTACACCTACGATCCCGTGGACCGGCTCGCCAAGTCCGTCAAGACCGGCACCGGGGCCGGCACCGAGACGTACGTCCACGACGACAACGCCAACGTCATCGGCCAGACCGTCAAGGGCGTCACCACCACCTACGAATACGACCGCAACAGGCTGCTGACCGCGAGCAGCGACGGAAGCACGGCGAACTACACCTACGACCCGTTCGGCCGTCAGGAAACCACCACCAGCGGTGGCAAGGTCATCGACCGGAAGGTCTACGACGGGTTCGACCACGTCGTGGAGTCCCAGAAGGCCGACACCACGGGGGCGCTGAAGTCCACCACTTACGTCTTCGACCCGCTCGACCGCACCTCGTCAAAGACGTCGGACGGCAAGACGACCGATTTCGACTACCTCGGCCTGTCCAACGAGGTACTGGACGAGAAGGTCGGCAGCGACCTGACCAAGTCGTACCAGTACAGCCCCTGGGGCGAGCGTCTGTCGCAGATCAAGCACAACGACGACGGCACGACCGAAGACGGCTACTACGGCTACAACAGCCGCACCGACGTCGAGACGCTGACCGACGAGAACGGCGACTCGAAGGCGACGTACGGCTACACCGCCTACGGCACCAACGACGACTCCGAGTTCACCGGTATCGACAAGCCCGACGCGGCCGACCCCACCAAGGAGGAGTACAACCCCTACCGCTACAACGCCAAGCGCTGGGACGCCCAGTCGGGTACGTACGACATGGGGTTCCGCGACTACAGCCCCGGGCTCAATCGGTTCACCACCCGTGACATGTACAACGGAGCCCTCGCCGACGTGAGTCTCGGCGCGGACCCTTACACGGGCAACCGGTACGCCTTCACCGGCGGCAACCCGGTGAGCCGGACCGAGCTCGACGGCCACGACTGGCTCGACCCGATCAAGAACTTCTTCTCCGGTGGCGCGAAGGTCGCCACGAAGGCGCCCAAGGGCGTGTTCACCGCGGTCGAAGTCTTCCTCAACGGCATCGGGTGGAACACGCCCACCGCGCCCAACGGCGTCGAGTCGGACCCCGGGGACACCCCGGACTACAACAAGGGACTGCTCCTCAAGCCGGACTCCAAGAAGGAGTGGCAGCCGGCCGACACCCTGTTCCCGTTCACCCGTGACGACTGCGCGGCCGGCCAGAGCATGACGTACTACGCGCCGCTCGACAAGCAGGGCAGGGCCCAGGGCGCCTACGCGTGCCTCACCGCCGGTGGCTTCAACTACACGGACAAGGAGGGCAACACGATGCTGAACACACCGGACACGGAGATCATGGGCAGCAACGCGCCCTGGCCCCCGTCCACACCGGGATTCTTCGAGAACGCGCCGCCCGGCTTCAAGCTGGGGAACAAGCCCCAGATGAACCGCGGACACCTTCTCGCCCGTCAGCTCGGAGGCAGCGGCACGGACCGGCGCAATTTGGTCCCGCTGTACCGCACTGCGAATTCCCCGGAGATGTCGACACAGGAGCAGAAGATCGCAGACTCTATCGCCGCGGGAAATACCGTCTACTACTCCTCCGTTCCGGTATGGGGCAGCGATAGCAATCCCATTCCGCTCGGTGTTACCATGACCGCCTATACGTCCACCGGGGCCAGAATTGTCGATCAGACAATTTGGAACAGGCCCTGACAAAGGCGTAGTCAGTATGTAAGTCGCGTGGAGGGGTGCACATGGAATGGGTCGAACGCCTGGTGACGGTCACGGGCTGGGACGGCGAAGTCGGCGAACCCGACTGGTCCGGCACCGAGGAATTCCTGGGCACCCCTCTCCCCGATGATTTCAAGGAACTGCGTCGGCGTTTCGCGCCCTGGGGCGCGTTCAGCGACCATCTCCTGGTCCTGGAGGCGAACGAGGATTCGGAGTCGGTGCGCGCCAACCACGCGACACTGCTCAAGTCGGTATCGACGAACCCGGACAACCGGCGGATGTTCGACCCCGCCGGCCTTCTCGGCGCGGATGAAGGAAATTCAGGAACGGGTCTTGTGCAATGGGGCTACTCCTTCATCGAGGAGGAGTACTACTGGCTGGCCAACACGGCACAGGACCCGGCCACATGGCCGGTGATGGCCCGCGTGGACCCGCTGGAGCCATTTCAGCGTTTCGACATGTCGGCCTCGGAGTTCGTCTGCCGCGTTCTCACGGAGGCTGAATTCGCGCCCTTCGGTGTCGCATCGTCGATCCCCTCGCCCTATTACCGGGCGCTTTGATCCTGACCGCCGACCGGACCGTTCGATTCCGCTGCCCGCCCGGTTCATCCCGGGCGGGCAATGACGCCTGCGATGTCAGGTTGGCGCCCTGCCGGGAAACGATCGGTGAGGCGGAGTGGACGAGCCCTGAAGTCGGCGAGGGCCTCCCTCGCCAGGTCGGGAAGGGGAGGCTGCCGCTCGCCGGCACGGGACTTCGCCGCACTGGTACGGGCGGGACGTCCGACGCACCGCCGTCCTTCTATGCGGCAGCACGGCCCGCTGGACCTGAAACACGGCACTGGTCGCCGGCCCATCGCCCGTGATGGATGGAGTCTGCGAGGGCAGGGTGGAGAGGCCGGATCAGCACACACCAGAAATGCTCCACGACGCGATGTCCGTCGTCGCGAGGCCCTTGTCCGTGACGTGCGAGTAGCGACCCTGCGGTTGACCGCATCCCCCTCACGGACGATCAGGCCGCCCGTCTTCAGATGCTCGATGCGCAGGGTCAGGCCCGCGCGTCATGGCCGCAGTCGGCAAGTCGGCCCGCCGACGACCGGAACGGATCCCCCGGCCGACGCGGGGTGGTCAGCACGCCGAAGCCCTCACGGACAGATCGTGCCGATCGATCGGCAGCATGCCTGAACCTGTAGCGCAGGGACGAGCGGTGGAGCCGCGCGAGGAGGGGAGGAGTCCGGCTCGGGGCGCGGCTGCGCCGCCGGGTTTCACTTGTGAGAACGCCGCCTCAGCGCCTTGATCACCACGACTGCGAACAGCACGGCCGCCACGGGTGCCGCAGCCTTCCTGAGCAGGACGGGCAGCGCGGCCGCGCCGAGATCGATGGCCTCCGGCTCGGGTCCGAGCCTGCCCCGGAGGGTTTCCGTGGCGCTCGTCGTGGGCGTCGGCGACGAGCCAGGACCGGCATCCCGCAACAGCTCTTCGAGCCGGGTGGCGAACTGCTGGACGATGCGGTCGCCGACCTCGGTCATGATGCCCCGGCCGAACTGCGCCGGCCGGCCTGTGATGTCGAGGTCCGTGCGTACGCGCACCACCGTGCCGGCCGGAGCCGCGCTCAGCGTCGCGGTGACCCTGGCCGACGCGGTTCCCGCGCCCCGGGTCTCGCTTCCGCTGAGGTCGAGGAACATCGACCGGGCGGATCCGTCGCGGGTGACGGTCCCCTCTCCGCGGTAACTCATCTGAACCGCGCCGACCTTGACCTTGACGCGGCCGGTGAAGGAGTCGCCGTCGAGGGTGTCCAGTACGGCGCCGGGCATGCAGGGCGCGACCCGGTCGAGGTCCTGGAAGAGTTTCCAGGCGTCGTCGAGGCCGGCGGGGACGGTGAAGGAGTGGTCCAGTTGCATGGTTGTCCAATCAAAGGGCGGCCGGCTTTGGATGCGGAGCCGGTACAGGTGTCGGGCGGACTCAGGCGTCGGCTGCCGCACGGATCAGCGCGCGCACCCGGCTCGGTGACAGGGGGCCGCGGCGTACGACCGCACCGAAGGGGCGCAGCGCGTCCTCGACGGCGTTGGCAAGTACCGCCTGGGGTGCGATCGCACCGCCCTCGCCGAGTCCCTTGACGCCGAGGTCGTTCATGGGGCTCGGGGTGAAGATCTCGTCCATGTCGAGGTCGGGGATCTCCGAGGAGGTGGGCACCAGGTAGTCCATGTAGGTGCCGGTGCGGGGCTGACCGTCGGGGCCGTAGATCATCTCCTCGTACAGCGCTCCGCCGATGCCCTGCGCGATGCCGCCGGTGACCTGCCCTTCCGCGATCATCGGGTTGACGATGTTGCCCGCGTCGTGGACGACGACATAGTGCAGGATCTCGGTCTCGCCGGTGTGTTCGTCGACCTCGACGACGGCTGCGTGCGCTCCGCTCGCGACCGCGAAACCCGGTGGGCGGAAGTGCACGGTCTCGCTGATCTCGGTGCCGTGCCGGCCGTCGGTGGGTTCGGGGATGCCGGGCAGCGGTGCCTTCCCGGCCAGTTCCGCCAGGCTGATGGACGGGCCTCCCTGCTCCTTGGCCCGCACGACGCCATCGCTCAGGTCCAGGCCGTCCGCCGCGACCCCGAGGCGCCGGGCAGCCGCTTCGACGATCCTCTCGCGGACGAGCCGGCCGGCCCGGTGGGTGGCGTTGCCGGCGTTGACCAGGGCACGGCTGGCGATGGTGCCCACGCCGAACGGGGTGGCATCGGTGTCGCCGCCGACCACGTCGATGACATCGAGCGGCACTCCGATGGCGTCGGCGGCGATCTGCGCCATCGAGGTGCGATGCCCCTGTCCCTGGGAGGGGGCGCCGATGGCGAGCCGTACCCGGCCGCTGGGGGCGATGTCGATGCGGGCGGTCTCGAACGGCCCGAGGCCGGTTGCCTCTATGTACATGGCAAATCCGATGCCGACGCGCTTGCCGTCGCGGGCGCCTTCGCGTTGTCGCTCGCGTACCAGCTCGACGTCGGCCTTCGCGACGGCTCGGCGCAGGAGTTCGGGGAAGTCCCCGGAGTCGTAGGACTGCGGACTGCCCGAGCGGTCCACCAGGCCGGTCGCGTACGGCATCTCGTCGGGCCGAACCAGATTGCGGGCCCTCAACTCCTCCGGATCGATGCCCAGTTCCGCGGCCAGCCGGTCCATGGCCCGTTCCATGGCGAATACCGTTTCCGGGCGTCCGGCGCCCCGGTAGGGCGTGGCGAAGGTGGTGTTGGTGAGCACGCCGACGACATCGATGTGCACGTTCGGGATGCGGTACGGGCCCAGGAGGTGGCACAACGAGTTGTACGGCACGACCAGGCCGGTCATGTTGTACGCGCCGAAGTTGACGGTGATCCGGTCGCGTACGGCGATGATGCGGCCTTCGGCGTCCGCGGCGAGTTCGATGCGGTGGATCTGTTCACGGGCGTGCGAGGAGGCGGTGAGGTTCTCGTTGCGGTCCTCGCGCCACAGCACGGGGCGCCCGAGACGACGGGCGGCGTGCGGGATGAGGAGTTCCTCGACGTAGAGGATGCCCTTCTGGCCGAAGCCTCCGCCGACGTCGGCCGCGATGACGTGGACGGCGGCGGATTCCAGGCCGAGGGTGTGGGCGATGGCGTCCCGGAGCCGGTGCGGGGTCTGGGTGCCCGACCAGACGGTCAGCCGGCCGCTGTACGGATCGACCTGGGCGGAGATCGCGCGGGTCTCGATCGGCGAGGCGACGTAACGGTGGGCGTCGAAGCGCTCGTTCACCACGGCGTGCGCGCCGGCGAACGCCTCTTCCGGGTCACCGACGCGGGCGGCGACGGTGACCGCGGTGTTGTCCGGCAGCTCCTCGTGCAGCCGGATCGCGCCGTCGGTCAGGGCGTGTTCGGGGTCGACGAGCACCGGCAGCGGGGCGTACCGCACCTCGACGAGTTCCAGGGCGTCCTCGGCGAGGTAGCGGTTCTCGGCGAGGACGACGGCGACGGGCTGGCCGACGTAGAGGGCCTTCTCGCGGGCGAGAAGGGGCATGGGGGTCATCCGGACCAGCGGGTCCAGGAGTTCGGCGAGGCCCGGCGGGGTGCGCAGTTCCTCCTTGTTCAGCATCGCGGGCAGGTCCGCCACGTCGTCGCCGGTCCACACGGCGACGACGCCGGGCGCGGCCAGGGCCGCGGTCACGTCGACCGACTCGATGCGGGCGTGGGCGTGGGGGCTGCGCAGGAAGGCGGCCTCGACGGCGCCGGGGAGGGCGACGTCGTCGACGTAGCGGCCGTTGCCGCGCAGTAGCCGGTCGTCCTCGACACGTGGGACGGAACGGCCGATCCAGCTGCCACTGCCGGACTGGGCAGGGTCGGAAGTGTGGGACATGCTGGTCACTTCCCGAATCGCTCGTCGAGTGCCTGGCACACGGCACGGCGGATGTTGCGGTAGCCGGTGCACCGGCACAGGTGCCCGCTGAGCGCGTCGGCGACCTGTTCCTTGTCGGGCCGCTCGGGCTGCTCGGTCAGGGCGGTCGCCGTCATGACGAATCCGGGTGTGCAGAAGCCGCACTGCATGCCGTGGCACTCGTGGAAGGCCCGCTGCACGGGGGTGAGCGGGGCGTCGTCGGGGGCGAGGCCCTCGACGGTGCGGAGCTCGGCCCCGTCGCACTGCACGGCCAGGGTCAGGCAGGCACGCACCGGCTCGTCGTGGACGAGGACGGTGCAGGCCCCGCAGACCCCGTGTTCGCAGCCGACATGGGTACCGGTGAGACCGAGCCGGTCGCGCAGGAAGTCGCTGAGCAGCAGCCGCGACTCGACCTGGGCGGTGACCGGCCGTCCGTTGACGGTGAGGCTGATCGCGTGCCAGGCGGAGGGCTCGGCGAGCGGCGGTGTGCGCGCGGCGAGCGGGGTGGGGACGGAGGGGGTCATGAGCAGCGCTCCCAGGCGGTGGTGCAGGCGCGGACGAGAAGGTGGGCGGCGCCCTCGCGCCGGTACTCGGCGGTGGCGTGGATGTCGTCGGCAGGGGCGAGGCCCGACAGTGCGGCGCGTGCCGCGGCGGCGAGGGCCTGCTCGTCGATGTCGCTTCCGACGAGCGCGTCCTCGGCGGCGTGCAGCCGTACCGGGACGGATCCCGCGCCGCAGAAGACCACCCGGGCGGCGCGGGCGGTGTTCGTGGCGGTGTCGCGTTCCAGGACGACGGCCACACCGACGGTGGCGAAGTCTCCGTGTCTGCGGGTCAGTTCTTCGAAGGCCCAGCCGTGGTGCGCCGGGGGCGGCGGGAACACGACCTCGGTGAGGAGTTCGTCCGCCTCGACGGCCGTGGAGAAGGTGGCGACGAAGAAGTCCTCGGCGGTGACCGTACGAGTGCCCCGCGGCCCGGTGATCACGAAGCCGGCGTCCAGGGACAGTGCCGCGGTGGGGAGTTCGGCAGCCGGGTCGTGGTGGGCGAGGCTGCCGCATACGGTGCCGCGGTTACGGATCTGAGGGTGTCCGATGTGGCCGATCGCGGCGGCCAGGAGCGGCCATCCGCCCCGTACAGCGCTGTCCGCGGCGGCGTGGGCCTGCCGTACGGCGGCTCCGATGCGGAGGTTGCCCGACCCGTCCACATGGAGGCGGCCGAGTTCGGGGATCCGCGTGATGTCCACGAGCAGCCCGGGTCTGGCGAGACGCATGTTCAGCATGGGAATCAGGGACTGGCCGCCCGCGACGACCTTGGCCTCCCGCTCCTCGTCACCGAGGAGGGCGACCGCTTCGCCGACGGTGCTCGGGGCTGTGTAGTCGAAGGATGTGGGTTTCAACCCGCTGCCACCGGACCTCTCGTGTCGTCGTCCCGCCGTGGCATTCGACACGGACGGATTTATCTAGCGCCTTAAATGATTTACATTAAAGTTTCTTCTTGGCAAGAGGTCGTCCGAAACTTCACAGCCCGCGGAGGGCTATATGCGACACGTCATCGACCAGGCAGCCGCCTGGCAACGCTCCGGGATCCGCTTCGCCATGGCGACCGTGGTGCGCACCTGGGGCTCCTCCCCGCACGGTCCGGGCGCCTCGATGCTCGTGTCCGAGGGGGGCCGTGTCGTCGGAAGCGTCTCCGCGGGCTGCGTCGAGGCCGAGGTCTGCGCGATCGCGGAGGACGTGCTCGCGGGCGCGGCCCCGGTGCTCGAACGCTGGGGAATCGGTGACGAGGACGCCTTTGCGGTGGGCCTGACCTGTGGCGGAACGATCGAGGTGCTGGTCCGCGAGGTGGGCGCGAACGTGCCCCTCGGCCGGATCGCCGCCGACGTCGCGGCCGGCGTGCCGGTGGCTCTGGTCACTCCGGTCGACGGCAGAGGGTGCCTGGCCGTCGGCGGCGGAGGGGTATCCGGATCACTGGGCGACCCGAGTGCGGACCGGGCTGCGGCCCTGGCTGCCGAGGGCATGCTCGGCCGCGGCGCCAACGGGCTCGTGGCCAGCGGGGACGGCGCGATCGACGGCGCGGCCGACGGCGCGATCTGCGCGCCGGAGCGCGCGCTGCTGGTGCAGTCCTTCGCCCCTCGGCCCCGCCTGCTGATCTTCGGCGCGGCAGAGGTCGCCCGGCCCCTGGCGGACGTCGGCGCCACACTCGGGTACCGGGTGACAGTCTGCGACGCCAGGCCCGCCTTCGTGACCGGCGAGCGTTTCCCGCGGGCCGACGACGTCGTCGCCGAACGGCCCGACCGCTGGTTCCGCGCCCACGAGGACCTGGTCGACGCCGCGACCGCGGTGTGCGTACTGAGTCATGACCCACGGTTCGACGTGCCGGTTCTCGCCCTCGCCCTGCGCAGCCGGGCCGGATACGTCGGAGCCATGGGGAGCCGCCGGACACACGAGGACCGGATGGCGCGACTGCGTACGGCGGGTGCGACGGACGCGGAACTCGCACGGCTCCGCTCACCGATCGGGCTGGACCTGGGCGGCCGTGGCCCCGAGGAGGCCGCCGTGTCGATCCTGGCCGAGATCGTGGCGGTGAGGCGGGGCGGCACCGCACTGCCGCTCACGTTGCGGACGGGTCCGGTACACGCAACGTGACTGTTTTTGAACGGGTGTTTTTATGAACGACCGTTCAATTTGAACACTCGTTTAATGTGGACCAAGTGCATCCAGAGGACAACGACCGTCGACGGTCGGCGAAGGGCCCCACGCCGGGAACCGGCCTGGAGGCAGGGCCGCCGGGTCAGCCGGCACAACGCCGCCCCGGCTCCCATGACCCGGAGGGCAATCGCCGTGCGGTCCTCGAAGCGGCCCGGCGACTGTTCGGCGCGCATGGTTACAGAGGTGTGGGCGTACGCGCCGTCGCGGCCGAGGCGGGAGTCACACCCGGCCTGGTGATGGCGTACTTCGGCACCAAGGACGGTCTGTTCCGTGAAGCGGTGGGTGGCGGATCGGGCGTCACCGGCGACGTGCTGTCGGCCACGGCCGCCGATACAGGGGAACTCCCCGCCGCTCTGGCCCGCGCCTACCTCGACCGGTGGGACCGCCTCCCGGCCGACGATCCCTGGCCGGCACTGATCCGCTCGGCCGTCAGTCACCCTCCGAGCGCCGAGCTCCTGCGCACGATCCTGGAGAAGCAGGTCGGCGAACCCCTCATGCGGCTGCTCGGCGACTCGGCCGACGCGGAGGCGCGCGCCGCTGTCATCCGGAGCGTCCTGTTCGGCGTGATCATGGAACGCTATCTCTTCGCCCATGAACCGGCGGCCTCCGTCCCGACCGAGGAGCTCGCTCCGGCGCTGACAGACGTACTCACCACCGCCTTCGGCGACGCCCTCGACACCGCTCCCCCGCCCGAA
This sequence comes from Streptomyces sp. NPDC087901, assembly GCF_044742205.1. NCBI lineage: Bacteria > Bacillati > Actinomycetota > Actinomycetes > Kitasatosporales > Streptomycetaceae > Streptomyces > Streptomyces sp. NPDC087901. Next base: position 269,007 of record NZ_JBIUUC010000002.1, on the reverse strand, counting down.
CCGGGTGGTGTGAGCGACTCCCATGACGGGTCCCAGCCCTCGGAGCCCGCCCGCTCCGGGCGCCTTCGCCCGGAGCGGGCGGAGCAGGCGGCGGGCAACTCCTCCGCAACCCTGTTCGCGCGGCTGAACGAGTGCGCCGCCGCCAATCAGGCGCTGACCAGCAGGACCGTCCAGGAGTACGGCATCAGCCTGCCTGCCTACGACGTGCTCGCCGTCCTCCGCGAAGCAGGAGAGCCCTATCGTCGGACGATGGGCGAGGTGGCGGCATCCGGCACGGCCCGCGCGGGTGGTCTCACTCAGCACGCGGACCGTTTGGAGGCAGCGGGTCTGATCCGGCGGGAACGCGACGCGGACGACCGCCGGATCATCCGGCTGTGTCTCACCCCGGAGGGTCTCGAACTGGCCGAGCGGATCTTCGCCGCACGGTCGGCCCAGGAGCAGGAACTGCTCGCCGGACTGGGCGCGGCCGACCGGCGCCGGCTCTCCGAGCTGCTCGGCGCTCTGGGGCAGAAGCTGGAGGGCCGGTCGCGTCGGTAGTTTATTTCCCTCCGGCGTTTCGGGCTTGACGGTGCGCCACGAAGTTCTTCTCAGGGCTCGGCGCCTGCAGGACGAGCATCGCCAGCGCAGAGTTCTTTGGCCAGCAGAGGCTGCGCGAGGCCGACCGCGACGGCGGCGATGACGATCGTGACGCCCTGTGAGGGGTGCAGGGCCATGATGCCCGCGGTGATGACGAGTCCGGACAGGGTGCCCAGACTGCGCTGAACGGCGCGATGGCCCGTGGTCACCACCACGGGCGCCGCCAGCACTGAGCCGGCGCATTCACAGGCCGCGTCGCCAGGCGTTCGCTCAGAGGCCTTCGTGCGCCGTGTCGAACCGCTCTCTTGCTCCTTCGACCTCGTCGACGTGGCTCGACGCCCAGTTCTTCACAGCGGCGAGCAGACAGCAGAGGCTGTGGCCGAGCCCGGTGAGCTCGTAGTCGACGCGCACCGGGACCGACGGCGTCACCGTGCGGGTCACGATGCCGTCGCGCTCCAGCGAGCGGAGGGTCTGGGTGAGCATCTTCTGGCTCACCCCGGGGATCTTGCGTCCCAGATCGCTGTAGCGCATGGGCGATTGCTCGCCAAGCGCGTTGACGACCAGATTGACCCACTTGTCGCTGACCCGCGCGAGCAGTTGACCGGTCGGGCAGTCCTTCACGAAGGCGCTGTCCGCCGCGCCGTCCGGCGCGTCCTCCTTGGCGCGCTGCCGCGCCGTGGCCGTAGCTGCCATGCCTCTCACCTCCGGGTGTCCTGCGCGCTGCCGAGTGTGCACGTACCCGAAGAGAGTAACTCTTCCCCGGGAGCCGGCGGTGGAGCGCCCACCCACGCGACGACTCGCCGCCGCTCCCCCACAGCCCCCCATTCAAGTGTTACTCTCTTTTGGTTCGTAGCCAACCGTCAGAGATCTACGGTGCGTTGAGGGGGTGGCGGTGGAGTCCGATCCCCATCCACACCGCCACTCGGAGCACAACAGACCGAATAGGAAACAGAGTTGACTTCCTCCACGACTTCCTCCACTGCGGTGGCGGGTGCCGCCGGGCAGGCGGTGCGGCATCCCGGCGTCATCCTCGCCATCATCGTGTCCTGTCAGATGATGGTGGTCGTCGACACCACCGCCATGACCGTCGCACTCCCGCAGATCCAGGCCGACTTAGGGTTCTCGGCCACCGGACTCTCCTGGGTCCTCAACGCCTACGTGCTCGCCTACGGAGGGCTGTTGCTCTTCGGCGGCCGGCTCGGTGACATCTTCGGGCGCCGAAACACCTTCATGGCGGGCGTACTGCTGTTCACGGTCTGCTCACTGCTCGGCGGGTTCGCGGTGAACGACTGGCAGCTGCTCGCCGCCCGCGCGGCACAGGGTGTCGGTGCGGCGTTCGCCGCACCGGGTGCGATGTCCCTGCTCATCACGAATTTCGAGGAGGGAAACGCACGGAACAAAGCCCTTGCCGTCTATTCGACCCTCGCGGGCCTCGGCATGGCATTGGGAATGATCCTCAGCGGCATCCTCACCGAATGGGCATCCTGGCGGTGGGTGCTCTTCATCAACGTGCCGATCGGAATCGCCGCGGTTGCCCTCACGCCGAAATTCATCACTTCACCCGACAAGCACCCCGGGCGCGTCGACGTGGTGGGGGCATTCACTGCGACGGTGGGGCTGACAGCACTGGTATACGGACTGATCAGGGGCGAGGCCGAAGGCTGGTCCGACGCGGTGGCGATCGGATCGCTCGTGGCCGCAGCGGTCCTTCTGGCCACCTTCCTCGTCACGCAATTCCGCATCAAGAATCCCATCATGCCGATGCGGCTGCTCGCCAGCCGCCTCCGCGGTGCCGGATATGCAGTCATGCTTTTGGTGCTCGCCTGCAACTTCAGCGTCTTCTATTTCGTTCCGCAATTCCTCCAGGAAGTGCTCGGGTTCAGCGCGCTGAAGGCGGGACTCGGGTTCCTGCCCATGGGGCTTGCCATGTTCGCCATGTCCAGGGCCACCCCGAAGCTGCTGCCCAGGTTCGGCCCCCGCCGGCTCATCCTCGCCGGACTCGTACTGATCCTCGCCGGGGTGCTCTGGCTCTCGGCGCTCGACGCCGGCACCTCGTACACGGCCGGGCTGCTGCTGCCGCTGATCCTGGTCGGCATCGGCATCGGCACCTTCCTCATGCCCCTGACCGCACTGATCCTCGGCGGAGTCGCGCCGCGCGACTCCGGGGTGGCCGCCGGCATCCTGCAGACGATGCAACAGATCGGCGGCGCCCTCGGGCTCGCCGTGCTCGTCACCGTGTACGGAGCCAGGGCCGATGACGCCTCGACCGGAGCGCCGGCCACGACCGCGATGGCCGACGGGGTCGGCAATGCGCTCCTCGTCGGCAGCGCATTCGTCGTGGTGGCTCTGATCCTTGTGGCCACAATGATCAAGACGAAGCCGCGTACATAGTTTCGCAGCAAGAACACAGAAAGGCCCGACAGCCGAGCTGTCGGGCCTTTCTGTGTTCCCAGACGAAACAAGCAAATGGCCGAAAAGCACTGTCACCTTTCCAGCTCGTATGAATCAAGTGTTTCGCGCTTGCAACAACAATTCCCACTATATTAACGCGCCCTCGGATTCGGCACAGAACACTGCAAGGGAATCACCCATCATCCGAGGTGGGGGCGGGTGTGGCGATCAAATAGTTGAACATGCATCACTTTGCGAAGTCTTTAATTCCCTTTTCATCGCCTTGTAGGTATAGGCCAAGTTGCCCGGGAGTCATTGACCTGAACCTCTTCAGTGACGGAGCATTCGAAGAGTTGTGCGACGGAAGAAAGGTTGATCATGTCACCATATTCCCGTTTCCTGTTCTACCCGGAGCTGCCGCGACTGCTCCCCTGCGCCTACCACCCGAAATCTGCCCAGATCGAAATCGCTTCGAATGGCTGGATTCGCAAGAATCTCGCCGTGTGCTTCGCTGACGAGAGCGACCTCCTCTTCTTCCTCCGTCAGCGCAACGGAATCTACGGGCCGCTGACGGTGCCCCGCGCGAGCGACCAACGCGCGCTCGACATCGCCGACTGGTACCAGTACGTCACGGTCATCGACAGCTCCGTGTCCGACCGGTCGGCCCTCGGGGCCGACGGCGGGGTGGCGCGACGGATCTTCGGGAACGTTCTCGCCGAGTTCACCGGAGGTGCGCGGGACACCGCGGGCCAGGCCGGCCACGCCCCGAGCCCGCAGGAGATCGCGTACGGCACCGCAGCCAAGGATCTTTGGCGGCGCATCAGTCCCGGACTGTCTCCCGCGCAGGTCAAGCGGTTCGGCGTGAGCCTGGAAGCCTTTCTGCGCGGCTGCACCACGGAGATCGAGGCCAAGCTGACGGACAGCGTGCCCGACTACGAGGCCTGTGTCCAAGTGCGCCTGGAGAGCTTCGGCTGCGACTTCATCGAGCTGATGACGGAGTACGGAGCAGCCGTCGACATGAGTGAACACCTGCCGGAACTGGCCGAATTGCACTACCACTGCAGACGCCAGATGATCATCATCAACGACCTGCTGTCCTGGCGCAAGGAACAGGCACAGGACGACAAGATGACGGTGGTCAGGGTGCTGACCGAGCGCGAGGGCCACAGCCCCCAGGACGCCGTGCACCGGCTGAGCGAGTTGGTCGAGCACCACGAGAGGAAGTACATCGAGACGCGCGACGCGCTGCTGGCCGGGCCGCTCGGATCCCGCGACGATGTCGTCGAATACCTCACCGCAGTCGACCATCTGATGGGCGGCAGCCAGGAGTTCGAGTACCTCACGCCACGCTACTACGGTGACGGATCGGTGTGGGACGGCAGCACGTCCGGCTGGCTGGATCTGGACGCTCCGATCGTACGGTTCCAGCCGGAACGCCCCACCGCAGCGGCGACGGCCGGGGCCGACTTCACGAGCGTGGGCGGCCGGAAGGGCGTCGTGAGCAAGGCCGGCGACGAATCCGGCAGCGCAGCGGAGAGCGCATCCGCACCCGCTTCCGGCGCGCACTGCCCGGTCGACCACGGGGCCGCCGCGTCGTCCCGTACCCCTGCCCGCAGACCGGCCACGGACCGCACCTACCGGGTCGCGACCGCACCCGGCGCCGTCCCCGCACTTGGCCACGCCCTCCAACTCTGGCGTCGCCCCCTGGAGTTCCTCGAAGACCTGCCGGCCAGAGGGGACCTGGTCGAGATCCGCCTGGGCCCCAAGAAGGCCTACCTCGCCTGCCATCCGGACCTCGTCATGCGGGTGCTCCTGGAGGCCCGCACCTTCGACAAGGGCGGCCCCCTCTTCGAGAAGGCGCGCGCGCTGGTCGGCAACGGCCTGGTCAGCTCCGAGTGGGAGGACCACCGCACGCAGCGCCGTCTGCTGCAGCCCGCCTTCCACCCCTCCCGGATGCCCGGCTACGTCTCACTGATGGGCGAGGAGGTCGAGGACGTCATCGAGGGCTGGCAGAGCGGCAAGGCCTTCGACGTCAGCGACGCCATGCACGCCCTGACCCTGCGCATCACCGCACGGACGATGTTCGCCACCACCGTCGCCGACCGGGCGATACCCGAAGTGGCGTACTGCATGCCGATCATCATGCGAGGCGTCTACCAGCGGATGGTCGCGCCGACCGGCTGGCAGGAGCGGCTGCCCACCCCGGGGAACCGGCGGTACGAGGCGGTCAAGTCACGGATGCACAACGTCATCAGCGAGACCATCGAGGAACAGCGCGAGGCCGGCACCGACCGCGGCGACCTGCTGTCCATCCTGGTCAACGCGCGGGACGAGGAGACCGGTGCGGGCCTGACCGACGAGGAGATCTACGACCAGGTCATGACGCTCCTCATCGGCGGCACCGAGACCACCGGCAACACCATGGCCTGGGTCTTCCATCTGCTCGCCGCCCACCCCCAGGTGGAGAAGCGGCTGCACGCGGAGCTCGACGAGGTCCTCGCGGACGGCCGGGCCCCCACCTTCGAAGACCTGCCCCGGCTCGACTACACCTGGCGGGTACTCAACGAGACGCTGCGGATGTTCCCGCCGGCCTGGCTGCTCACCCGCACCACCACCCGGCAGACCGAACTGGCAGGAAAGCAGCTGTCACCCGGCACCATCGTGATGTACAGCCCGTACGCCCTGGGCCGCAATCCCGTCCACTTCGACAACCCGAGGCAGTTCGACCCGGACCGCTGGCTGCCCGAACGCTCCGGCGAGGTGCCGCGCGGCGCGATGGTGCCGTTCAGCGCGGGCAACCGGCAGTGCATCGGGGACGCCTTCGGGCAGGCCGAGACCACGCTGACCCTCGCCACCATCGCCTCGCGCTGGCGGCTGCGGCCCGCGCCGGGCGCGAAGCCCAATGTGGCCGTGCCCAAGGCCTCGCTCGGCACCGGTCCGCTGCTCATGGTGCCCAGTCCGCGGCACCCGACTCCGAGCCAGGACGGCCTCGTGCTGTCCGACATAGCCTGAAGGGGATCCCGTACGACATGGCGGATCAGATGCGACTGACCCAGACGGCTCTGCCTGACGCACTGGAGTCCCTGGAGCGCTGCCGCACCCTCGTGCTGCCCGCGCTGCACGACGCGGTCGACCGGTTGCACCCGAGCGTGGCGCGGATGGCGTCGTTCGCGTTCGGCTGGTGCGACGTGCACGGTGTGCGCCGGGGCGGGAGTGGTGGCAAGGGTCTACGGCCCGCCCTCGCGGTGCTCTGCGCCGAGGCCGTCGGAGGTTCCTCCGAGGACGCGGTGGCCGGGGCGGTCGCGGTCGAGCTGGTGCACGCCTTCTCGCTGGTGCACGACGACATCATGGACGGCGACGAACGCAGACGGCACCAAGAGACCCTGTGGAAGGCGTTCGGCGTGGGCCCCGCGGTCCTCGCGGGCGACGCCCTGCTGGCACTCGCCCTCAGCACCATCGGCTCCACGGCCGGTGCGGCGGCGGCCATGCTGTCCGACGCGCTGATCGAACTGGTCGAGGGGCAGGCGGCGGACATCTCCTTCGAGGGCCGGCCATGGGCCGGCGCACACGCGGTGACGGTGGACGAGTACACCGCGATGGCCGCCGACAAGACCGGCTCGCTGCTCGCCTGCGCCGCCGGACTCGGTGCCCTGCTCGGCGGCGGCGGGCCCGACGCCGCCGCCGCGATGTCCACGGCGGGCAGGCACCTGGGCCTGGGCTTCCAGGCGATCGACGACCTGCTCGGCATCTGGGGCGACCCGCTGGTCACAGGAAAGCCGGTCTTCAGCGACCTGCGGCGGCGCAAGAAGACACTGCCGGTGGTCTTCGCGGCCACCGTCGACGGCGGGGCACACGCGGGACTCCTCGGGCACCTCCTGAACACCGCGCCCGACGCACCGGAGCGGGACCTCGACCTGCAGCGGGCCGCCGACCTGATCGCCCACGTCGGCGGCCGGGCCTTCGGCGCGGACCAGTCCGACGGGCATCTGCGGCAGGCCCTGGAGATCATCGAGGCCACGGCCGTGAACCCCACCGCCGCGGCCGAACTGACGGAACTGGCACGGTTCGTCGCCGACCGCTCGCACTGAGACGCCGTACACACAGCACAGAACAGGGGGATTCACATGCTCGACCGTGGTACCGCGACAACCGCGAGAACAGCCGGGGCCGGGGCCGAGGCCGGACCCCGCTGGCCCGAATCAGGACCGGATGCGGTCCGGCAGGAACCGGCGGCGGCGCGGAACGTGGTGGAGAAGTCCTACCTCGTGCTCGGCGCGCTCCCCGTGGACGGCGACTGGATCGGTGCATCGGAGGTGGCGCGGTGCACCGGCCTGCCGAAGTCGACGGTGCACCGGCTCCTGGGCGTCCTGGCCGATCTACGGCTCGCGGACCGGCAGGCCGCCGGATACCGGCTGGGCCCGCGCATGCTGAGCCTTGCCCGCCAGGCCTCCGGCGGCCGGGCCCTGGCACTCAGGGACCGTCTGCTGCCGCATCTCCTGGACCTCTTCCAGGCCACCGGGCTCGCCGTCCACCTCGGGGTGGAGCACGAACACGGGGTGCTCTGCCTTGAACACCTGCACGGGCACCGGGGGTTACCGCTCCCGATCAGGACCGGCTCGGTGCTGCCGCGCCACACGACGGCGATGGGCAAGGTCCTGGCCGCGCACTCGGACGAGGCCGGTGACGAGCTGCCCGCACGGCTGCGCGCCGAACTGGCACGCATCCGGCGCGACGGGATCGCCGTCGATCTCGGCGGCCCCGCCCGGAACGTGACCAGCGTCGCCATCCCGGTCTGGGGCTCCGCGCGCACCGTGGCCGCGGTCATCGCCGTCGCCGGTCCCGCCCACGGTCTCGACGTACAGGCGGCGTCGCGCCAGCTTCGCCGGGCCGCGCACACCGCGGCCCGGGAGCTGGCGGCCGGTGTCGTACCCGGCCACGTCTGCCGGTAAGGGCTCGGCGGCTACGCCCCGGCGACGACGGTCGGTTCGCCGGGCTCCGCGCCGTCCGCCTCGAGCTGCTCGGCGAGCTTCAGGGCCTCCTCGATCAGCGTCTCCACGATCTTCGACTCGGGTACGGTCCTGATGATTTCGCCCTTGACGAAGATCTGTCCCTTGCCGTTGCCCGATGCCACTCCCAGATCGGCCTCCCGGGCCTCACCCGGGCCGTTGACCACACAGCCCATCACCGCGACCCGCAGCGGTACCTTCATACCGTCCAGGCCCGCGGTGACCTGGTCGGCCAGTTTGTAGACGTCCACCTGGGCCCGGCCGCAGGACGGGCACGAGACGATCTCCAAGGCGCGCTGCCGCAGGCCGAGGGATTGCAGGATCTGGGTACCGACCTTCACCTCCTCGGCGGGGGGCGCGCTCAGGGAGACCCGGATGGTGTCCCCGATGCCCTCGCTCAGCAATGCCCCGAAGGCGACAGCGGACTTGATGGTGCCCTGGAACGCGGGACCCGCCTCGGTCACCCCCAGATGCAGCGGATAGTCGCAGGCGGCGGCGAGCTGCCGATAGGCGTTGACCATGACCACCGGGTCGTTGTGCTTGACCGAGATCTTGATGTCGCCGAAGCCGTGCTCCTCGAAGAGCGAGCACTCCCACAACGCTGACTCCACCAGCGCCTCGGGGGTGGCCCTGCCGTACTTGGCGAGCAGCCGTCGGTCCAGCGAACCGGCGTTGACACCGATCCGGATCGGGACACCGGCCGCCGACGCCGCCCGTGCTATCTCGCGCACCTTGTCGTCGAACTGCCGGATGTTGCCCGGGTTCACCCGCACCGCCGCGCATCCGGCATCGATCGCCGCGAAGACGTACTTGGGCTGGAAGTGGATGTCGGCGATCACCGGGATCTGTGACTTGCGCGCGATGGCCGGCAAGGCGTCCGCGTCGTCCTGGGACGGGCAGGCGACCCGGACGATCTGGCATCCCGCTGCGGTCAGTTCGGCGATCTGCTGAAGGGTGGCGTTGATGTCGGAGGTCAGGGTGGTGGTCATCGACTGCACCGACACGGGTGCGTCGCCGCCCACCGGGACCTTCCCGACCATGATCTGCCGGGAACGGCGGCGGGTGGCCAGGGCTTGGGGCGGCAGGGCGGGCAGACCGAGGGCGACCGTCATGAGTGCGAACTCCGTTCCGTGGGGTGCGGCGCATCGACCGGAAGCCGTCGGCAGGCCTTCTCCACCGCGGCGGCGAGCTGTTCAGCCGTGAGCCCCGACTCCTCCAGGACCTCCTGGCGTGTTCCGTGGTTCAGGAAGCGGGCCGGCGTCCCGAAGTCCCGCAGCGGCACGTCCACGTCGGCGTCGCGCAGCGCTTGGGCGACGGCGGAGCCGACGCCGCCGGCCCTGCTGCCGTCCTCGACCGTGGCCACAAGACGGTGCTCGGCGGCAAGGGACAGCAGGGAGTTGTCGACCGGTTTGACCCAGCGCGGGTCGACCACGGTCACGGCGAGGCCCACCTCGGTGAGCAGTTCGGCCGCAGCGAGGCAGAGAGGGGCCATGGCACCGACCGCGACGAGCAGTACGTCCCGGACGAGCGCGGCGGGATCGGCGGAGTCGGTGGAATCGCCGAGTGCGGCGGGCGCGGCCGGTTCGGCGAGGATGTCCGTCCCGCCGCACCGTCCGACTGCCGGAATGTCCGCGGGCACCGCGCCTTTGGGGAAGCGGACCACGGTCGGCGCGTCCGAGACGGCGAGCGCCTCCCGCAGTTCGGCACGGAGCGTCGCACCGTCCCGCGGCGCCGCGATCCGCAGCCCCGGCACCACCTGGAGCACCGCCAGATCCCATACGCCGTTGTGGGAAGGCCCGTCGTCACCGGTGACCCCGGCCCGGTCCAGGGCGAGCGTGATGCCCGCGCCGTGCAGCGCAGCGTCCAGGAGCAGCTGATCGAAGGCCCGGTTCAGGAACGTGGCGTACACGGCGACCACCGGATGCAGCCCGCCCATGGCGAGGCCCACGGCCGAGGTGACGGCGTGCTGCTCGGCGATGCCGACGTCGAAGACCCGGTCCGGGTGCGCGGCGGCGAACCGGTCGAGGCCGGTCGGCTTGAGCATCGCGGCGGTGATCGCCACGATCTCCTCGCGCTCCTCGCCCGCCTTGGCCAGCTCGTCGCCGAACACCGAGGTCCACGACACCTTGGCCGGCGCGGGCAGCGGCCGGCCGGTCTTCGGGTCGTGGACGCCGATGCCGTGGAAGCGGTCCGCCTCGTCGTTCTCGGCCGGGGCGTATCCGGCGCCCTTGCGCGTCACGCAGTGCACCAGCACAGGACCCTGGTACCTGCGGGCGTTGCGCAGCGCACGCCGTAGCGCCGCCAGGTCGTGCCCGTCGACAGGGCCGAGGTACTTCAGGCCGAGTCCGGTGAACAACGACTGCGGCGTGGTGAAGTCCTTCAGTCCGGCCTTCGCACCGTGCAGCCCGCGGTAGGCCAGGTCGCCGATGGCGGGGATGCTGCGCAGGGCCCGGCCGCCGCTGTCGAGGACGCTGTCGTACGTCGCGGCTGTGCGCAGCGCGTCGAGGTGCTCGGCGAGTCCGCCGACCGTAGGAGCGTAGGAGCGGCCGTTGTCGTTGACGACGACGACCACGTTCGGCCGGTTGCCCGCGGCGATGCTGTTGAGCGCCTCCCAGGCCATGCCGCCGGTCAGGGCTCCGTCTCCGATCACCGCCACGGCCTGACGGTCGGGTTCGCCCGTCAGCAGATGGGCCTTGCTCAGGCCGTCCGCGTAACTGACCGCCGTGGAGGCGTGGGAGTTCTCCACCAGATCGTGCGGCGACTCCTCGCGCGCCGGGTAGCCGGACAGACCGCCGCGGCGACGCAGCCGGTCGAAGCCGGCCGCGCGTCCGGTAAGGATCTTGTGGACGTAGGTCTGATGGCCGGTGTCGAAGACGATGCGGTCACGTGGCGAGTCGAACTCGCAGTGCAGGGCGATGGTCAGCTCGACGACACCGAGGTTGGGGCCGAGGTGGCCACCGGTGCTGCTCACCGATTCGATGAGGAGTTCGCGGATCTCCGCGCCGAGACGGCGCAGGGCGTTCGGGGACAGCGCTCGAAGGTCGTGCGGACTGTGGATGTTCTCCAGGACAGTCATGGGGCTCCTTCCGCTCCTTCCGCCGGGCGGAACTGCGCCGGCCACGGCGCGTAGAGGCATTGCAGGTCCTTGGACGGGTCGTTGGCGAATGGCCGTCCCGCCGGGCGGGACGGTGCGATGACGGGCCGTCGCGGCGCTGCCTAATGTGTGCCGCGTCCGAATCCGATGCGAGCACGAGACAGGAGGCGGTTTCTGTGGCGCAGGACGAGACGAAGGACGTGTCGGCGCGGACGGCGGCCGGTTCCACTGCCGCACCACTGGTGGTGACCGGCACGGTCACGTCGTCGCGCCTCGATGTCCGGCCGGGTGACGTGTTGGTGGCCACCGAGTTCTCCACGGTGACCTGCGCGTCGGCCCCGCTGCTCACCGGGGAGCTGCGCCGGGCCGGCCGCAGGGTGCGGGCCGGAACGCTTGCGGAACTCGGTGTCCCGGTGGGCGAGCCGGTGGTGGCGGCCGGGCTCCGTGCCGCGCTTCCCGGCCGGCCGACGGCGGTGGTGCTGACCGCTGGACCCGCGAACTGGAACGCGGGAGGGAACGCCGACTACAACGCGGATCCTGACGGATCGGTCGGCCGCGCGATCGAGGCCTGGTGCGCGGCACTCGGCCCGCGCACCGTCCTGCTGGCCGAGCCGCGGTCGTTCTGTGCCGGTGTCGACCGGGCCATCGAGATCGTGGAGCGCCTGCTCGACCGTGGCCCGCACCCCGTCTACGTACGCAAGGAGATCGTGCACAACACTCATGTGGTCCGGGATCTGGCGGCCAGGGGTGCGGTGTTCGTCGAGGAGCTCGACGAGGTGCCGCAGGGGTCCACGGTCGTCTTCTCCGCGCACGGTGTCGCCCCCGCGGTGCGCCGGGATGCGGAGCTGCGCGGCCTCGATGTCTACGACGCCACCTGCCCGTTGGTCTCCAAGGTGCACGCGGAGGTCCGCCGGTACGCCGCCCGTGGCGACCGGATCTACCTCATCGGGCATGCGGGGCACGAGGAGAGCGAAGGCACCATCGGAGAGGCACCCGAGCGGACCGTACTGGTGCAGACCGCCGACGATGTGGCAGCGCTCCCCGACGGGGAGGGGGCCGCCTCCTACGTCATGCAGACCACCCTGGGAACCGATGAGGCGGACTCGGTCGCCGCCGCGCTCCACGACCGCTTCCCCGGAATCCGAGGCCCGGGTTCCGACGACATCTGCTATGCCACGACCAACCGCCAGAACGCCGTGCGGGAAGTGGCTGCCGAGGCGGATCTCGTCCTGGTGGTCGGCTCCGCCAACTCCTCCAACTCGGTACGGCTAGTGGAGCGTTCGGTTGCGGAAGGCACGAAGTCACTGCTGGTCGAGGATCTCGGTGATGTGCCGCTCGGCCTCCTCGCCGGGGCCGGCACCATCGGCGTCACGGCTGGTGCGTCCGCCGCGCCCGCCCTCGTGGACGAGATCGTCGTGGGCTTGCAGGCCTTGGGTCCGGTCCGTACCCAGGAGGTGCGGGTCGCGACGGAGACGGTCACCTTCGGTCTGCCTAGCGGCCTCGGCGAGCCCACCGGCTGAGCGCACCGGTCCGCACCGCCCCAGCACCCCACCACCGTACGGAATCCAAGCACTTGGGAAAGAGAGTCACCGCATGACGGATCCAGCGCCGCACCCCCCGGTCCACGAGATATTCGACCCGGGCTCGGCCGAGTACCGCAAGTGCCCCTATGCCGCCTACGAGGTGGGGCGCCGCGACATGCCCGTCGCGCACCACGAGGGGTTCGACGAGTGGATCGTCACCGGGCGAGAAGAGCTGGACGCCGTGCTGCGCGATCCCGCCCGCTTCACCAGCAGGCACAACCTGGAGGGGTCCTATCCCTTCAGCCCCGAGAGCCAACAGGTCCTGGACGAGTCGCTGTTCTTCCAGAACGCCATCTACAACGTCGAGCCGCCCGCCCACACCCGCTTCCGCAACCTGATCAGCGAGTACTTCACGCCGCGCAACCTGCGGCGGCTGGAGCCGAGCATCCGGGAGATCTCCCGGCGGCTGGCCGGCGAGCTCGCCGACGCAGGCCACGGGGACCTGCTCAAGCAGCTGGCGTATCCGCTGCCGTACACGGTGATCTGCGATCTGATCGGCATCCCCGCCGACGACCGGGACACCGTCAAGGTGTGGAACGACACCTGGCTCGGCCTGCAGGTCGTCCCACTGGAGCCGGAGCAGCAGCTGCAGGCGGCCAGGACCGTCCCCGTCTACGAGGCGTATCTGCGCGATCTGCTGGCGCGGCGCACCGAGCGGCCCACGGACGACCTGGCCACCGGGCTCGCCCGGGCCAGCCGGTCCGACGATCCGGTCTGCACCGAGGACCAGGCTGTGGTGGCGCTCCGCTTCATGATCGCCGCAGGTCATGAGACCACCACCAATCTCATTGCCAACACCGTCCACCAGCTTTTGAAGAACCGGGAGTTGTGGGATTCGGTCGTCGCCGATCCGGCGCTGATCGGCGCCGCCGTGGAGGAGACGCTACGGATCGACTCGTCGGTCCAGGGTGCGCTGAGGGTCACCACCGAGGACGTCACCGTCGGCGCCACAGAGCTCCCTGCCGGGGCCCGGCTGCGGGTGATGTTCGCGGCTGCCGGGATGGATCCCGACTGGGTCGACGACCCCGATGTCTTCCGCCTGGACCGTCAGGGGCTGCCCCGGCACCTGAGCTTCGGCCAGGGCATGCACTTCTGCGCGGGCGCGGCACTGGCCCGGCTGGAGGCCAGGATCGCCGTGGAGGCGCTGGTCGAGCTGGCGCCCGACCTGCGGCTTCGGGACGGCTTCGAGCCGGAGTACCTGCCGGGCGGCTTCATCTTCCACGCACTGTCGGAGCTTCCGCTCACCCGGTCCTGACCACCGTCGGAGCCTGTTGCCGGACTCCGGCCGGGGTTGGGCGACAGGCGCTCACCCGCAGCTTTTCCAGACAAGGAGCACTGCCGTCAGCACTCGTAGGTATGCCCGCCCCGCAATCGTATCGGCAGCACTGCTGATGGCCGCGCTGACCGCCTGTACCGCCGACCCGGCCGTGAGCGGCCGGACCTCGGACGCCGAGCCCCGGTCCGGCGGGAGCCTGGTGCTCGCGCTCGGCTCCGACCCCAAATGCCTCGACCCGCACCAGGTCGGCAACAGCGACGGCCTGTCCACGGCCCGCCAGCTCGTCGACTCGCTGACCGGGCAGGATCCCAAGACCGGCAAGACGCTGCCTTGGTTGGCCACCTCCTGGGAAGTACGTCCCGACGCCCGGCAGTTCACCTTCCACCTGCGCTCCGACGCCACCTTCTCGGATGGCAAACCCGTCGACGCGCAGGCCGTCAGAGCCAACTTCGACGATGTGGTGAAGCTGGGCGCCAAGGCCATTCTCGGCAACAACTACCTGGCCGGCTACCGGCGTACGACCGTGGTCGACCAGCACACCGCGCGCGTCGAGTTCGACCATCCCAACGCTCAATTCCTGCACGCCACTTCGACCACCACCCTCGGCCTCCTCGCACCCTCCGGGCTCACCCGCGACCAGGGCCGGCGGTGCGCGGCCGTAGTCGGCTCGGGCCCGTTCACACTCGGCCGGTTCACACCCGACCAGGAGGTGGTCCTGAAGAAGCGGGCCGGATACGCCTGGGGTTCCGCGGCCTGGACGGCCAAGGGCGCAGCCCGCCTCGACCAGGTCACCCTGAAGATAGTTCCGGAGCAGGGCGTACGGTCCGGGAGCCTCACCTCCGGACAGGTCGACGGCACGTTCGGGGTCTCGGCCCAGGAGGAAACAGCGCTGAAACAGAGCGGGTTCACCGTGCTCTCCCGCAGCAATCCCGGCATCGTCTACAGCTTCGGCGTCAATGTGTCCCGGCCCTTCACCAAGGATGTGGCCGTCCGGCGCGCCCTGCAGAAGATCATCGACCGCCGCGAGGTGGTGGACACCGTCCTCAGCCCCTCCTTCAAGCCGGCGAGAAGCATTCTGGCGGGCTCCACCGCCGACTTCACGGATCTGAGCGTGGATCTGGCCACCGACCTCCCGGGCGCCCGCAAGCTGCTGGACGGCGCGGGCTGGCGGGCCGGCGACGACGGCATCCGCACCAAGAACGGCAAGCGGCTCTCCCTCAAGGCCAACTTCTTCACCGGGTTCGCGCCCGGGCGGACCGCACTGGAACTGATCCAGCAGCAGTTCAAGAAGGCGGGCGTCGAGCTGAAGCTCAAGGAGTACGGCATCGGCCAGGGACAGCAGGCCTACCGGTCCGGTGACTACGACCTGTCCTGGTCCAACGCGACCAGCCCCGACCCCGACATCCTGCGCGCCTACTACTCGCCGAAGGCCCTCAACGCCGTACGCGTCACCGGAGGCCCGCTGCCCGGCCTGCTCGACGCGCAGGCCGTGCAGGGGGACCCGAAGCTCCGCACCGGGCAGATCGCGCAGACGCAGCAGATCATCGTGCGGGACGCCTACTCGCTGCCCGTGTTCGAGTACGCCACGGTCGTCGGCCTCGCCCCGCACGTGCACGGACTCCGCCTGGACGCCGCTGCCCAACTCCTGCTGCACGACGCCTGGGTGGCGAAGTGAGGCACTACCTCGCGCGCCGCGTACTGCAGGCCTTCATGGTGCTGTGGGCGGCGTTCACCCTGTCGTTCGCCCTGCTCTACCTGCTGCCGGGCGACCCCGTCGAGATCATGGCGGGCGGCGGGGCCGGGCAGAGCACCGTGGACCCGGCGCGCATCGCCGAACTGCGGGCGAGCTATGGCCTCGACAAGCCGCTGGCTCAGCAGTACGGACATCAGCTGCTCGCTGTGGTGCGCGGCGACTTCGGGCAGTCGGTGGCCTCCGGCACGCCGGTGTCCGGGATCATCGGCGCCGCCGTACCGCCGACCGCCCAGCTCATGCTCGTCGCCCTCCCGCTGGCTGTCCTGGCCGGCGCCGGTCTCGCACTGGCCGCGACCTATACGCGCAGCCGCCGGCTGAGCGCACTGCTGCTCGCGGCGCCGCCGTTCGGGGTGTCGGTGCCGGCGTTCTGGGTCGGCCTGATCCTCATCCAGCTCTTCTCCTTCAGGCTGCGCCTCTTTCCCGCCACCGGCGACGAGGGCGCGGCGAGCCTGGTCCTGCCGGCCGTCACCATCGCGCTGCCCGCGGCGGCCGCGATCGCCCAGGTGCTCGCGCGCAGCCTGCGGGGGACGCTCTCCGAGCCGTACATCACCACCGCCCTGGCAAAGGGAGCGGGCCGGGCCCGGGTGCATCTGCGGCACGCCACGCGCAACGCGGCGCTGCCCGCGCTGACCGTGGTCGGCCTGCTGACGGGAGAGTTGCTCACCAACGCGGTCGTCGTGGAGACGGTGTTCTCGCGGGCCGGACTCGGCCGGGTCACCGTGACCGCTGTGGGGGCCAAGGACATCCCGGTGGTGCAGGCCGTGGTGGTCCTGACGGCGCTGGTGGTGGTGTCGGTGAACCTGCTGGTCGATCTGGTCCACCCGGTGCTCGACCCGCGGGCCGCGGGCTGGGTGACCTCGGGCTCCGGCTCGGGGTCGGGGTCGGGGTCGGGCTCGGGATCGGGATCCGGCCCGAGGTCCGGCCCGGCGAAGGTGGCCGCGCCATGACGCTGCTCTCCTTACCCGGCACGAACCTCGCCGGGGCCTCCCGCCGACGGCTGCGCCCCGGCCTCCTGTGGTCGGCCGCCGTCCTCCTGATCGCGGCCTGCGCGGCCGTCCTCCCTGGTCTGTTCACCGGGCGCGACCCGCTCGAAGTGGCCCCCGCCGACCGGCTGCTCCCGCCCGGTGGCGGGCATCTGCTCGGCACCGACCAGCTGGGCCGCGACATGCTCTCCCGGATGGTGCACGGAGCCGCGCCGTCGCTCCTGGCCGCGCTGATCGCGGTGGTGGTGGGTGTCGTCGTAGGCGGTCTGCTCGGCGCGGTGTCCGGCTTCGACGGCGGCGCCGTGGACGGGCTGATCATGCGCGGCGTGGACGTACTCCTGGCGATTCCGGGCCTGCTCCTGTCACTGACCCTGGTCACCGTCCTCGGCTACGGAACGGTGAACACCGCGCTCGCGGTGGGGTTCGGAAACGTCCCCGCCTTCGCCCGGGTGATGCGCTCCGAAGTGCTCCGGGTACGCGGCTCGCTGTTCGTCGAGGCGGCCCGCTCGTACGGCGCCGGGCGCCACCGGGTGCTGGCCCTGCACGTACTGCCGAACGCCCGGGGCCCGGTACTCGCCCTCGCCGCACTGAGTCTGGGGACTTCCGTGCTCGCGGTATCCGCCCTGAGCTTCCTCGGATACGGAGCACCGCCACCCGCCCCCGAATGGGGATCACTGGTGGCCCAGGGCCGTGACCACCTGGCGGACGCCTGGTGGCTGACCACCCTGCCGGGACTGTGCGTCGCACTCGTGGCGCTGGCCGCGAACCGGGTGGCGCGGGCCCTGGACGGGGAGAGCGGGGAGCCGGAGTGACCGGGCAGAGCGCAGACGGCAGGTGCGTACCGCTCCTGGACGTTCGAGGCCTGTGCGTCACCTACCGTTCCAGGGGCCGTACGACCCAGGCGGTGTCCGGCGTCGACCTGACCATCGCGGCCGGCGAGACCGTGGCCGTCGTGGGTGAGTCCGGGTCGGGCAAGTCGACCACCGCACACGCGTTGCTCGGGCTGCTGCCGGCCGGTGGCCGCATCACGGCGGGCACGGTCCGCTTCGACGGCGAGGAGCTGACGGCCCTGGACGACCGGAGGCTGCGCAAGGTCCGCGGCCGCGACATCGCCCTGGTCCCGCAGGATCCGGCGGTCTCCCTCAACCCGGTGCAGCGGGTCGGCGACCAGGTCGCCGAGGTCCTGCTCATCCACGGCCTGGCCGGGCGGAAGGAGGCCGCCGCCGCCGCGACCGACATCCTCGAACTCGCCGGAATGCCCGAACCGGCCCTACGCGCACGGAACTTCCCGCACCAGCTCTCCGGTGGCATGCGGCAGCGCGCCCTCATCGCCATCGCCCTGGCAGGCCGGCCGCGGCTGATCGTCGCGGACGAGCCGACCAGCGCGCTGGACACGACGGTGCAGCAGCGGATCCTCGACCACCTGCAGAAGCTCAGCCGGGAATCAGGCACAGCCGTGCTGCTGATCAGCCACGACCTGGCCGTCGCCGCCGCGCGCGCCGACCGCATCATCGTGATGCGCGGCGGCGAGGTCGTTGAGGCGGGTCCGGCCGAGCAGGTGACGGCGGAGCCCCGGCACGAGTACACGCGGCTGCTGCTCGACGCCGTACCGGGCGCCCCGAACCAGCGACGCACGGTGGCCCGGGATCGCGAAGCGGCCACCGAGGGGCCCCGCCCTCTCCTGGTCGCCGAAGACCTGGTCATGGACTATCCGCTGCCGCGCACCGGCGGCAGCGGCGGGCGTACGCTGCGGGCCCTGGACGGGGTCGGCTTCACCGTCCCCGTCGGACGCACGGTCGCCCTCGTCGGGGAGTCCGGATCCGGCAAGTCCACCGCGGCCCGGCTTGCGCTGCGCCTGCTGAGGCCCTCCGCCGGGCGCATCGAGTTCGACGGCCGGGACATCACCGCGGCTCCCGAGCGCGAGCTGCGTGCGCTGCGCCGCGGCGCCCAGCTGATCCACCAGAACCCGTACGCCGCACTCGACCCACGGCTCAGCGTCGAGCGAATCGTCGAGGAACCGCTCAGGGTCTTCCGCACGGAGGGCCGCACCGCGCGACTGGCCCGGGTCCGCGCCCTGCTCGACCGGGTGGCGCTCCCCGCTCACCTGCACGAACGGCGCCCCGCCACGCTCTCAGGAGGGCAGCGGCAGCGCGTCGCCATCGCCCGCGCCCTGGCGCTCGAACCCCGTCTCGTGGTCTGTGACGAGCCGCTCTCGGCGCTCGACGTCTCGGTCCAGGCCCGCATCCTCGCCCTCCTCGAAGAGCTCCAGGCAGAGCTCGGCATCGCGTACCTCTTCATCACCCATGACCTGGCTGTCGTACGGCAGATCGCGGACGAGGTCCTGGTCCTGAAGGACGGCCGGATCGTGGAGTCCGGCAAGACCGAACGCCTCTTCACCAGCCCCCAGCACGAACACACCAAGGCCCTGCTGCATGCCGCACCGCAGCCGGCCGTGTCCCGTCCGAAGCGTCCGAAGCGTCCGAAGGAGAGACTGTGAACGCCCGCCCTCACACCCGTGAACTCCACCTCAATGTCAACCTGTTGGGCACGGGCACCCACCACGGCTCCTGGCGCTGGCCCGGCGCCGACCCGCTCACCTTCATCAACGTCGAGCGGTACGTCGAGTCCGCGCGCATCGCCGAACGCGGGCTTCTCGACGCCGTCTTCCTCGGCGACATCCCCGGTCTGGTCGAGAACATCACCACCCACCCCCAGTTCAACGCTCTGGAACCCACCCTGATCCTCACCGCGATCGCCCGTGCCACCGAGCACATCGGGCTCATCGCCACGGCATCCACCAGCTACAACGAGCCGTACAACCTCGCCCGCCGGCTACAGGCCCTGGATCTGATCAGCCATGGCCGCACCGCGTGGAACGCCGTCACCACCTACGCCCCCAACGTGGCCAGGAACTTCGTGCCGACCCCGCCCGACCGGCGGGAGCGCTATGCCAGGGCGAGCGAGTTCGTCGACGTGGTGCGCCAGTTGTGGACCAGCTGGGAACCGGGGGCGGTGCCGGCCGACGTGCAGAGCGGACACTACGCCGAGATGTCGCGCATCCGGCCGATCGACCACAAGGGAACGTACTTCACCGTCGAGGGGCCGCTCTGCCTGCCGCCGTCGGAACAGGGCCACCCGGTGATCCTCCAGGCCGGCGGCTCGGACGAGGGCCGGACCCTGGCGGCCGCCACCGCCGACGCGGTGTTCTCCGGTGCCCTCGACATCGAGGCGGCGCGGACCGACCGGGCGGACATCCGCCGCCGGGTGGCCGCGACGGGCCGGGACGGCAGCTCGATCGTGATCCTGCCCGGACTCACCACCTCGGTCGGAGGGACTGAGCGCGAGGCCCTCGAACGGCGCGAGCGCCTGGACGAACTGGAGGACCGGAGCGACCAACTGCGCCGACTCGCCACACAGTTGACGGTCGACCCGCGCGAGCTCGAGCTGGACAAACCGGTTCCGGAGACACTGCTCACCGGTGCCTACAACCCCGTACACGGACACCACAGAAAGGTCTCGCAGCTCGCGCACGAGGGCCTGACGGTACGCGACATCCTGCGCCGGGGCGGCGGCAGCGGGCACCTGGTGGCCGCCGGTTCGCCGGAGCAGATCGCCGACATCATCGAGCAGTGGTTCACCGGTGGCGCGGCCGACGGATTCAACGTGATGCCCGATGTGATGGACGACGGGCTGCCGGCCTTCGTCGACCACGTCGTGCCGGTCCTGCAGCGCCGCGGCCTCTTCCGCACCGAGTACCGCGGGTCGACCATGCGCGACCACTACGGTCTGGAGATCCCGGCCAGCCGCGCCGCGGCGATCCGCTGACGAGCCCACGCACCACCCGGCACGCGCAACCCAGCACACAGCACCGAATCTCGATCGGAGATCACCATGGCTCGCGTCCTTGCCGTTGCCGGCAGTCCGACCGCGCGCTCGCGCACGTCGGCACTGGTCGAGGCCGCGGCCGCCGCACTGGCCCGGGCCGGACACCGGACCGACCTGCTCCGCGTACGCGACCTGCCCGCGGCCGCACTGACAGGAGCGGATCCGGCCGCCCCCGGCCTGCGCGCCGCAGCCGAACGGGTCGAGTGGGCCGAGGTGTTGGTCATCGGCACTCCGGTGTACAAGGCCGGCTACTCGGGGCTGCTCAAGTGCTGGCTCGACCTGCTGCCCCAGGAGGCCTTCGCCGGCCGCTCGGTACTCCCGCTCGCCACCGGCGGCACCCTGGCCCACTCACTGGTGGTGGACTACGCACTGCGTCCGGTCCTGATATCCCTGGGTGCTTCGCACATCGCCAGGGGTGCCTTCTTCGCCGACTCGGACGTGACCGCGGGAGCTGAGCAGCCACTGACCCCGTCGGCGGTCGCGCGTCTCCAACGATGCGTGGGTTCGCTGCAGTTGAGGCTGGAGCAGTCGGAATCGCAGCCACTGCCCGCGGGGTGAGACGTCATTCTGCCGATGCGAGGGCCTCGTTGACCGCGGCAAGGGCTCGGGGTCGGGCATCGTGGTGATCTCGGTCCAGGGTGCCGGCCAAGCCCCGCGTCACAGACAACCGCGCTCACACAGAACGCGATGCCTTCCACGTCGGGCGTGTACGTGCGGAAGGCCCATTCGGGGCCCGCGCCCGCCGTCCCGTCGGGCCGGCACTCACGACCCTGCCCGGATCCCGTTCTTCGGCGCACGCGTTATTGGGCCCCCTTGCTGTTGGGCCCCGTTGGTCACGTCTGTTCGGGCGGTTCATGGTCGGACTGCGGGGTCAGAAGTACCGGGCAGTGTGCGTGGTGCAGTACGGCGTGGGTGACGTGGCCCAGGGGCGCACCGACCGGGAGCGACCTGCGGCGGGAGCCGATGACCACAGCGTCCGCTTCCGCGGTCGCCGCGACCAGTACGGCGGCGGACGATGCGGCACGCACGACGTTGTGGGCGACGTCCAGGCCGGGTCGCTCCTCGCGCAGTCGCGCGACGAGACGCGCGACTTCGGCGCTCTCGGTGGCCGCGAGTTCGGACGGGTCGTCGAACATCGTCGCCATACTGCCGACGTTCTCCAGGAAGATCCACACGCTGACGACGCGCAGCAGGG
The DNA here is from genome assembly GCF_044742205.1 of Streptomyces sp. NPDC087901. Taxonomy (NCBI): domain Bacteria; kingdom Bacillati; phylum Actinomycetota; class Actinomycetes; order Kitasatosporales; family Streptomycetaceae; genus Streptomyces; species Streptomyces sp. NPDC087901. The sequence goes on along the minus strand of NZ_JBIUUC010000002.1, from coordinate 247,265 downwards.
CTCCGCGGCGCAGCGCCAGATCCGCAGCGAGACGTACTGCCTCACGGTCCCGGTCATCCCGCGCGGCGACCATCACGACCCCGGCCGGACGGTCGCGCTCACACGGGGGAACCACGACGGTGGGCACCTTGGCGCGGGCCGCGACCCGCAGGGCGTCGGAGCCCACGAGCAGTCCCAGGAAACCGTGCCCGCGCGTCCCGACGACGACCGTGCCCTCCTGACCGGCCTGACCGAGCAGACAGGCCGCAGTCTCGTGCGGGCACGAGGCCGTCGCGACGGTGACACCGGGAGCAGTCTCTCCTGCCAGCGCTTCCGCCTCGGCCAGCACGTCGACGGCGTGGTCCTTCGCCTGCCGAATCCCCTTGCGGGACAGATGAGGATGCCCCGATTCGGTCCTGGTGGCGTGCACGATGGTCAGGGGCTGCCCCCTGGAGTCGGCCTCGGCTGCCGCCCAGCGCACGGCCCGGTGGGCATCCGGCGTGGCGTCGGTTCCCACGACCACGGGCCCGTCCAGAGTCGGACTTCGCCGATTGTTCTGCATGGTCCCTCCTCGACGCGGTGGGACGACGCACCCTCCTTTTGGGGCCGAGGTCAGCGGTCGTCCCCGAGCTGATTTCCGGTCGTGGCTGTCGCCTCACCCGTGTAGGGCACGATCTGCACGGGGCAGTGGGAATGGTGCAGCAGCGCGTGAACGACATGCCCGAGCCCGAGCGGCGGGACAGTTCGCCGCTTACGGCTCCCCACGATCAGCAGGTCCGCGTCCCGGCTGGCCTCGACCAGCCCGGCGGCGGCCGACCGGGCAGTGATGACCTCAGTGCGCACGGTCGGACCGTCCCGGTCTGCCCGGATCCGGTCGGCAAGACCGGCCAGCAGCCGTTGGCCCGGGCCGTCGAGGTGCCCGGCCTCGTCCGACAGGTCGCGACGGGTCCCGGATCGCGTCAGCGTGCTCCGCACATGCAGCAGCCGAAGGACACCTGCGCGAACCGGCGCCTCCCGCGCGGCCTGGACGACCCATTCCGCGTCCCGTTCATCCGCGACTGCGGCCACGACCGCGGCCACGATCGGCACGCCGTCCCCCCGCTTGGTCCTGCCCCGCACCACGACCACGGGCACCCGGCTGCCGGCGACAGCGCCGAGACCCACCGATCCAAGGAGGAGAGGGCCGAATCCACCACTGCCCCTGCTGCCGACAACGACGGTGTCGCCCGGCCGGGCAATCGCGTGGAGCGCGGAAACCGGCCTTTCGCGTCTGAGTTCGAGCGCGACGACCAGTGCGGGAAAGCGGTGTGCTATCTCTCCCGCCAGCCCTCGCAACAGCCCGCGGCCGTGTTCCAGGACGTGCTGCGATGTCTCGAACGAGGCGAAGCGATCCAGGCGGTCCAGGTCGACGGCGTGTACGAGGCACAGACTCTGCTGACGGCGGACGGCCTCGGCCGCCCCCCAGAGCGCGGCAGTTCTGGCATGTTCCGAACCGTCCACGCCTACGACTGTCTTCGGGGCTTCACCGGCGCCGACCATGTCAGTACGCATCACGGCTCCTCGTACATGCGTCTGCCTACATTGTCGGTCTGTTCGCCGTCCTGAGCGACGCGGACGGCGGCCCCCGAGGAGCAACATCCGAGGCCGTCCCGAACCCCGCAGTGACAAGGGTCGCCGGGGCACAGGACCAAGGCGCCGTACGGCTGTGGCGCATCTGGTCGGCGAGGACCGCGCCGAGTCGGCCGCCGGCTCCCCGAGACCTTGGCCCTGATTCAGCTCATTCCCCTCCAGGCCACCGGGCGCCGTTCTCCGGAACGGTTCCTGCGGGCATCCGCGGCAGGACGGAGGGAGCCGTCGAGCAGACCGCAGCCTGGGTCGCGGGGGCGGTACCGAGTGGCCGCCGATGCGGTCCGGACAGGCCGCTCACCGCCGCGCGTCGATGGCGCTACCGGGCCTGGGGCTGCTTATGGCTGGGGTCCGGCTGAAAGTCGGGGCACTCGTGGTTCCGGCATGCGCCCGGGCCCCAAGCGGGGACGAATATGCCGAGAGTCTTGTGGCGGTGCACTGCGGCCGGCACGGTCTGTTTGCAGGTTGGACACACATACGCTTCTCGCTTACGGCTAACTTTGACCATATTTTTACGATATGCCCGTACTGCCTCATCGGAAAGTGCCCTGCCTCCTCGCTGGTCCTCCATCACAGGTGGCGAGCCGGGCTGCTCGGCGGTCCCGGAAGCGACTCTCGGCTCGCCGGCCTGCTCCACAGCACCTGCCGGGGCGGGCCGGGCGAGGCCGGGCCCCACGGACCCTGCCAGGACGAGGGCGATGACCGCGAGACTGATCGGTGACGGTATTCCCGGACGGACAGGGCGGGAACCGGACCCGCACCCGCTGGGACCGGGCGGTCTACGCGACGACCCGTCCTGGCCCCTGGTCCGGGACGGATGGCGCGGCCCCCTGGCCCTCCTGCGTCGGTTGCCAGGCGGCCGCGCACAGGGACTCGGCCACGGCGGCTGTGTAACGGGCGGCGGTGAGCCAGTAGGTGGCGAAGCCGTCCGTGTCGGCAGGGAGGAGGCGGCCGAAGAGGTCGCGCTCGCGTTGAGCCGCCGATGCGCACAGGGCGCTGAGGAGTCCGGCGGCCGTGGGGAGGCCCGCGCGGCGGATGCGGCGGACCTCGGCGGTGACGTCGCCGAGCATGCCGAGGGCGGCGCGGCCTGCCGGGACCGTCTGTTCGACGCGGCGCTCCAGGAGGTACAGGGGCGAGTGCTCGCCGGACCCTCCGGGCTGTGGCGGGGCTGGGTGCACGGGGGCACCCGGGTCCGGGAGGTCGGCACGGCGCAGGCGGTCGAGGCCAAGGTCGATCGTGCCCTCGCCCGTGGGGTGCGTGCAGGCCAGGAGGGTGAGACGGGGGTGGAGGGAGGGCACCAAGCGGCCGATGATCCTCAGCCGTGCCCCCGGCGCCATGGCCAGCAGCATCAGGTTGTCGCGGTAGGCCAGCGCGGGGTCATCATCGGCGACGGTGAGCCGGACGGGAATGCCTCCCTCGCACCGCGCGAGCAGGCAGATGCCACTCGACTCCCGTACGGCGCCGATGAGTTCGACATCCAGGAAGAGCAGGTCGCTGCCACCGCCGTCCGGGTCCGAGTAGCGGGAGGTGGACCGCAGCGCGCGGGCGGCCTGTTCGGACGGCGGCGTCTCCCACAGGGCGGCGAGCGGCAGCTCCGTCCACGCCGCGCCCCGGGCGGTCACGGCCTTGACTCCCTTGCCGGCACCCAGTCTGCCGTCCGGCGAGACCGTCGCCCCCGAGACGGCCAGGCCGGCCCGGCCCAGCTCCCGATGGGTGAGCGCGCTGTCCCCCAGGCGCACGGCCCGGTCGGCCACGCCCAGGGCGCGTCCGACGCCGCCGGGTGCCACGTCGCCGACCGTGAAGAGGCGGCCGTCGGAGCCGGCGACCCAGGTACGGACGCCGCCGTGCCCCGAGTCGGTGACCACGGGTTCGGTGAACAGGCCGTACAGGCGCAGCGAGCCGTCCGGGCTGTAGGGGCGGCGCGCGCGGCCTCTGACTGCGGCCAGCTCCGCTCCGGACGCCGTCCCCACTCGGTGCGCGGTGCCCAGGAGTTCGGCCAGGGCCGTGACGAGGTCGGCGGTGCGGTAGGACGGGTCCCCGGCGCGGGCTGCGCGCAGCAGTGTGACGACGGACAGCGCAGCGCCCGCGGCGCGCGGCAGGTACCGGAGCTTGGCGGTGTGCGCGGCGCGGAGAATGGCCGACTGGGTGACGGCACCGGCCCCGTCGACTCCGGCCTCCAGCACGGCGGCGCCCGCCGACCACAGGGCGGCGGCCGCGGCCAGCTGCGCTGAGCTCGCCACCTCGGGCGAGGAGGCGGAGTCGGGGGTGAGGCCGGGGATGGCGGGAGAGTCGGGGGTGGAGGCGGGGTCGGAGATGGGGGCGGGGTCCGTTGCGGAGGCGGGGTCCGTTGCGCAGGCGGGTTCGGGTACCGCACTTGTGGGCTCGTCGGTGCGCTCCGGCGCCAGGTCCGCCGCGGGAGCGGCGCAGGCGGCGGCCGCGCGGTGGGCGCATGCCGGGGCGAGGAGGCAACCGCAGGTGATGGCTTCCGCCGTCGCCACCACGCCCCCCGGGGCATGCAGCCGCAACTCGGTCTCGTCGTCGACCGCGATGGTCACCGTGTCCCCGTCACGGTGCGTCGGGCGGGCGCCGAGCTTGGTGACTGTCGCGTCCAGCCGCTTGCGCAGCCGGGGCGAGAGCTCCTCCACCAGCATGGCCGTGACCTCCGGCGCGACGGGTGGCAGCTGGGCGGCGTTCATGCGGTCTTCTCCCCTATCCAGCGGGCCAGTTCGAGTGGGCTGAGGGCCGCCACGGGCATGCCTGCGGCCACGAGCTGCCCGGCGACGCCCGTCGAGTAGCGGGGCCGGCCGGCGTCGTCGAGACTCGCGCACCCGAGGACGTGGCAGCCGGTGGTCACCAGGGCCCGCACCTCGGACAGCAGTCCGCCGAGTGGTGCGCCCTCCTCGAAGTCGCTGATGACGACGACGAGGGTGCGGGTGGGCACCGCGATCAGGCTGCGGGCGTGCCGCAGCCCGGCGGCGATGTGTGTGCCCCCGCCCACGCTCACCTCCAGCAGGAGGGAGAGGGGATCGTGCACATGGCCGGTGAGGTCGACGACCTCCGTGGAGAAGGCCAGGAAGTGGGTGCTCAGGGTCGGCACCCCGGCGAGCACGGAGGCGGTCAGCGCGGACCAGATCGTGGACGCCTCCATGGATCCGGAGACGTCGGTGACCAGGATCAGGCGCCAGTCGGCCGACCGGCGGGCGCGGCTGCGGAACACCGGCCTCTCGGGGATCACCTGGACCGTTCCGTCGGCCGTCCGCCGGGCGGTGGCCAGGTTGGCGCGCAGCGTGCGCGGCAGGTCCAGCCGACCGCCGGGGCGGCGGGTGGGCCGGGCCAGCATCGTGCCGGTGAGGGCGGGTCGCAGCCGGGTGGCGAGCTGCCGGGTCAGTTCGTCGACCAAGCGGCGGACCAGGGGCCGGAGCGCCGCAAGGCGGGCTTCGGGCAGGCCGCCGGCGTACCGCAGGATCGTCCGGAGCAGTTCCACGGAGGGGGTCGCGGCCGCTGGGTCGAGTTCGGCGAGGACGTCCTGCCGACCTGTCGCGGCTGCGGCGGCCAGGACCTCTTCGCGGATGCCGGGGCCGAACAGCGCGGCCAGTTCCTCGGACCACTCGCGGACGCCGGGGAATGACGGCTCCCGGCCGCCGCGCGGTCCGGAGCCGCCACCGTGACCGGGGAGGCCGCTGCGGGATCCCTCGCCGTGTCCCGCGCCGTATAGCTCGTCCAGAGCGGTCGCCAGGCGGCCGGCGGCGGCCGGCAGTTGGTCCGGGCGCCGGCCGAGCACGAGCCGCCACCGGTCGGCGGGCGCGAGGGTCCGCGCGGGCGCGGCCGCGGTGGGGGGTTCGGCGGGTGCTGCGGGTGCGGCCTCGGTGGAGGGAGCGGTGGGTGCTGCGGGTGCGGCCTCGGTGGAGGGAGCGGAGGGAGCGGTGGGATGGCCCGACAGCGGTGGGAACCGGTCGTCGTGCGCGGGTGGCGGGACGGGCAGGCCGAGGCCGGTCAGGAGCTCGCGGGCCGCGAGGTCGGCTGTTGTCAGGCGGGCCAGCTCGGCCGGATCGCCCGCGTCAAGGGTGTCCACCCGTTCGCCCAGCCGCTCTTCGACGGTGTCCAGCAGCCGGTCCCGGGCGGCCGGGCTCAGGGTGTCGAAGCCACCGCGCAGGGCCGGCAGCCGGGCCAGGAAAGCGGTGTCGTCCAGCTCGACGACCCGGTGCAGCAACGGGTCCAGGGCGCCGACGCCGACGGTCAGGAGGGGGCCCGCCACCGTCAGGACGCCGGTGAGGCGGGCTGCGAGCGCGGCCCGTGAGGTGCTGTCCACGGCTCCGTCCACCCAGGAGGCGACGCGCCCCCCGAAGGCCTCGGCCTCTTCGTGGCCCGTGAGCACCCTGACCGCTCCGGCGGCCGCGGCGATCAACGGGGTGCCGTCGGCGGCCAGCCGGGCGAGGGCGTCGGTGAGCCGGATGCCGCCCACCCGGTCGGCCCGCTGGGCCAGTTCGAGCAGCGCCCGGGCGTCCTCGGGCTCCTCGGAACCGGTCAGGCCGTCGACCTGGCGGACCGCGGCCGAGGTCAGGAGTTCGGCCGCGCGCGCGGTGCGGGTGCCACGGGCGGAGACGACGGCGGTGGCGGTGGCGTCCGTGGTCGAGGGGTCGTCGGGCGCGGCCAGGCCCGGCAGGTGGCCGGCGTGGATGCGATCCAGCAGGTCGAGCCCGGCAAGGAGTTCGGGAAGGGAGCCGCTCGCGGGGAGTACGACGGCCAGTTCCGTCAGCCGTTCGTCGGCAAGGGCGGGGAGCCCGCACTCGGCGGCCTCCGTGAGGCCGCGGACGACCTGGGCGGCCGTCGGTCCGCCGTCCGCGCGCTCGGCCGCATGCCGCTCCCGCAGCACGCCCGCGGCCGCCTGGGCCGGGGTGACGCCGCGGGCCCCGGCCGCGGTGAGCATCGCGGCCGTCGCCGGTGTCCACCGCACCTGCCAGCGCGTCGTGAGTCCTTCCGTGCCCGCCGCACCGGTCACCCCCTGCTCCTGTCCGTAAGGGATACCGCACACCGTCAGCCTGCGCAGCAGCAGTTCGCGGCGCCGGTCCAGGGCGGAGCGCGCCGGGTCGAGCCGGAGGTCGCGCGGTGTCTTCTCGTGCGCGTCCTCGGGGCCGGGGAGGGAGAGCGCCACGGTCTCGGCCTCGACGGCGGGGCCCAGTCCGCTGCGCGGTGCGGCGGGTGCGGGCCGTCCGGTGCGGGCTCCGACCAGTACGCGTTCGAGTGCCCGGGCGACGGCACGGCCCGTGCCGTAGGTCTCGCCGCGCCCCAGCACCGTCTGCACGGCTTCCAGGAGTTCACCGCGGCCTGGGGCGGGCAGGTCGCGCAGGCGGGCCAGGTCACCGGCCACCCGGACGACCTCCCGGCCCTCTGCCGGACCGTAGGGGTGGCCCTGTTCGCGCAGGGCGGCGCAGACGCGGACCGCGGTGCGGATCAGCGCCTCGTGCAGCGCGACCGGGTCCCCGGCGGCGTCCAGGACGGTGTGCTGCCACTCCGGGTCCCGGATGCCGGCCGGGTAGCCCGACCGTGAGTCGAGCAGCGGGTACGTGTACGGGATCAGGGAGACCGTGCACTCCGCCGCCGTCCCGGCAGCTCCGTTCACGTGGCCGTCCGCGCCGGGCTCGGGTACGGCGGACGTGTCCGGACGCGCCGGACGCGCCGGACGCGCCGGCGCGTCCGGCGCGGGGCCTCCGGCGGCGGACGGCAGCAGCGCCGGGGTGTGGAAGGCTCCCACCACCACGGCGGGCCGCCGCCCGTTCGCCAGGGCCTCGGCGACGTGTCCGCGCATGCACGCCTCGCGCACCAGGTCCGTGCGTTGCACCCCGCCCCCAGCCTCGGCCTCGTGGCGCAGGGCCCAGCCGGTGAGCAGGGCGGCACGGCGGAGCGCTTCGGGTGTCGATCCGGGCGCGAAGGCCTCCACCAGCCGGTCCCACAGGTCGTCGCCGTCCCGGCCGGTGAGCCGGGACCGGAGCGCGACGGACAGTCCCTGCCCCTCGCCCGGCACGGGCACGGAGGCGGCGCCCGGGACGGGGGCGGAGGCGGGGGTGTCCGGACGGCCCCCCGCCCACGCCCGGTCGGCCAGCGGCAGATCGCAGGCCACAGCCGGGACCCCGTTTCTCGCCGCCCAGCGCAGAGCGACCAGTTCGGGCGAGAAATCCGCGAACGGATAGAAGGCCGGCCCCCGTTGGCCTGCGGAGCCGGTCCCGGGCCCGTCGGCGGGCACGGCGGCCAGCGCCACCGGGGCCTCCGTCTCCTCGTGGGCGAGCCAGCCCAGCCAGGGCTGGAACTCGGCGGGCAGTTCGACGAGGAGGACGTCGGGGGCCGCCGCGTCCAGCAGTGCCGGGAGGGCGGCCGCCAGCGAGGGCGCGTGGTGGCGCACCCCGATCAGGAACGGCAGCCCGGGGCCGGTCGCCGCGAGGGCCGCCACCGCGGCTTCCGCGGTGGCGGGCCCGGCCGCCGGGCCCAGCGCCGGGGAAGCGGCCGGCGCTCCGGCGGCGGACGACACCTCGACGGTGAACCGCGTCCCGGGGATGGTCGAGTCGCTCATCCGTCAGTTCTCCAGCACCGCGCGCAGGTCCCACAGGGCCCGCCAAGTGGCCGACCCCTGCTCCGCGCGCCTGCGCACCGGCCCGTCCCAGTAGCCCAGCAGCCGTGCCGCGTCGGCGGGGTCGTCCTTGCGGACGACGCCGAGCAGATGGCCGGGCAGGAGGGAGAGCACGTCCCGGTCACCAGGGAAGTAGGCGGCGGCCAGGCCCAGAGCCCCCGCGACGGAGACCGCCTCCGCCGTGCTCATCACCGTGGAGGGGCGCTCGACCTCCCAGCCCTCCGCGGAGCGGCCTTCGCGCAGGTCCCGGAAGGCGGTGACAAGCGCTTCGAGGACCGCGTCGTCCACCTGGTAGGCGGCGCCCACGCGTTCGACGGCCGCCCGCGACTGGCGCCGCACGAGCGCGGTCTCGGCGTCCACGTCCCCGATGGGGCCCACTGTCTCGAAGTTGAAGCGCCGCTTCAGCGCGGCGGACATCTCCGAGACGCCCTTGTCCCGCAGGTTGGCGGTGGCGATGAGGGTGAACCCGGGGGCCGCGTACACCTGGGCGCCCTCGCCGCCCGCGAGTTCGGGGACCGCGATCCGCCGCTCGGACAGCAGTGACACGAGAGCGTCCTGCACCTCCGGCAGGCAGCGGGTGACCTCCTCGACGCGGGCGACGGCCCCCCGGGTCATGGCGGCGAGCACCGGGGAGGGCACCAGGGCTTGCTCGGTGGGGCCCTGGGCGAGCAACAGGGCGTAGTTCCAGCCGTACTTGAGCTGATCCTCGGTGGTGCCCGCGGTGCCCTGCACGGTGAGCGCGCTGGTCCCGCAGACTGCCGCCGACAGCAGCTCGGAGAGCATGGACTTGGCGGTGCCTGGTTCGCCCACGAGGAGGAGCCCGCGCTCTCCGGCGAGGGTGACCACACACCGCTCGACCAGGGCGCGCTCGCCGACGAACTTCTGCTCGATCACCAGGCGGGACGGCACCCCGGCTCCCGGTCGGGCGCCCTTCGGCAGGCCCAGTGCCTCGCCCGCGCTGCCCATCACGAAGGTGACGACGGCGCGCGGGGTGAGCAGCCAGCCGGGTGGGCGGGGCCCGGAGTCGTGGACGGCGAGGAAGGCCAGCTCGGTGGCGTACCGGTCCTCGGGCAGCGTGATCTGGCGGGGCTCCCGGCCGGGGGCCGTCGCCTGGTCCGGGACGCCACCCGTGGTGGTGCTGTCCATGGTGGTCGTGGTGGTCGTGGTGTCGTTCATCATCGGCGGCGGCCCTTCCGGGTTGCGCGGGTGTCCAGTTCTTCGAACGCGGGGGCGTCGCCGCCGCGGACCCGTGCCCAGGCGGCTGCGAACAGCGCGGGCACAGGGAGGTCGGGCAGGGTCCGGGTGGAGCCTGCCACGGGGTACAGGCGTTCCTTCCAGGTCTCCAACGGCAGTCCGGGGGCGCCGCGTTCGAGCCAGCCGCAGGGGAGGAACAGGGTGCGGCCGGCGCGGGAGCGCTTCGCCTCCACGACGAGGTCGGTGGCGGCGAGTTCCGCCCGGGCCTTCTTGATCCGTGCAGGCTTCCATTCGGTCCAACGGGCGCAGTTGCGGTCCGTCGGGTCGGGCAGGGCGAGCAGCATCAGGTAGAGGGCGGCGGCGTCCGCGCTCAGGCCGAGGGCGTCCGCGGCTTCGGTCACCAGGTCCGGCACCGCACGCGCCGGGTCCTGGGCCGGGTGGAGCGGGGAGCCGTCGGGCGTGCCCGCCGAGGCCAACGCGTCGGTCTCCTCGTCCAGCAGGGTGCGCAGCGCGAGCAGATCCCAGGTGCCGTAGTGGCTGACGGTGCCCTCGACAAGGCCGAACGCCGGGTCGTCGGGGCCCGCCAGACCGGCTGGGCGGATCAGGAGCTTCTCGTTGTTGGCGTAGCCGGGGGCGAGGAGCAGGGCCGTGCCGGCCCGGACCAGACCGTCGGCATCGGCACCGCCGGACTCGGGGAGCCCGTAGGCGGCTCGGACCACGAGGCCGATCGAGCTCCCCGACTCCGCCCATTCCAGACCGAGGTCCAGCACCAGGTCCGGGTCGGCGAGGCGGTCCCGCAAGGCGGTGAGCCCGACGGGCAGGTGCGCCCGCAGGGGGTGCCCGTACGGCAGCGTGTAGGCGAGGGTGCGCAGGGCGGTCAGTGCCGACGAGACCGCGCCGCGTGCGGCCGCCCGACGCAGGCCCGGGCGGCCGGTGCCGTCCGGGACATCGGTGCCGTGGGCGAGCCAGGTCCGGGCGCCCGCGTTGAGGATCAGGTCGACGGCGCCCGAAGTGGTGCCCGACAGGTCGAGGTCCAGCTCCTCGGGGACGCGGACGAGGGAGGCCAGGCGCGTCTGCCAGACCTCGGCGGCGGCCCGGACGTCGGGGCCCGTGGACCACAGCTCGGCCGGGTCCGCGGGCAGCAGTGCCTGGAGCAGGGCGTGCCGGTCGTCACGGGGCAGGGCGTCCAGCCTGGACTGGGCCGCCTCGAAGGCACGCGTCTTCACCCCGAGGAGCGCGAGCGATTCGGCGCCGGGCTCCTCGACGGCTGCCGACAGCAGGGCGGCGGACTGGAGGGGACCGATGCCTGTGGCCGTGTGGAACGCCTCGGCGGCCTCCTGACGCCAGGGTGCCGGGCCCTGCTCCCGTACCAGGGCGATGAGCCGGGAGAGCCGGTCGCGGTCGATGCCCTGTCGGTGAACCTTCTCGTGGTCCAGGGTGAAGCCGGGGACGGGGCCGAAGGCTCCGGTCGGGTCGTGGTCCAGGGCGAGCCAACGTACCGCGTCGTTCCGGGAGTTCCATCCGTGGCCGGCGAGGACCACGATGGTGCGGGCGCCCCTGCGCAGCACCTGGCCGAGGCGGTGCACGGCCTCGGGGCGTCCCGATCCGGTCGCCCCTCGGGAGATCGGCTCGACGAGTTCCACCTGCCGGACGGTGCCCGCCGGGTCGGCCAGAGGGCCCGCGGCGAGGGTCTCCAGGAACACGAGGAGCCCGGTGCGGTGCTCGGGGGAGGTGGTCGCCGAGGCTGCCCGGTAGGCCAGTTCGGGCAGATCGCCGAGGAGATCGGTCCAGGTCAGGGAGTCAACGGGCACGGTGTACTCGTCCCGCTGCCACCCGTCCACGGGAGTGAACGGAACCGTGGACAGGATGGGTGGGCCGAACGCCGGCTCGCCGCCGAAGACGTGGTTGACGGCGAGGATCTGCCGGATCACGGTCCATCGGCGCCCGGCTCCCCACCGACCGCCCCGCATCCGCTCGGAGTCCCAGGCAGAGGCGGTCTGCAGTGTCGTGTCGTCGGCGTGCTCGGGCTCGTGATCGAAGAACATGCCCTGGGTGCGCGCGGTGTTCCGGGGAGTGGCCGGCTCCACGGGCTTGGGCGGTTCCAGGTACCGGACGGCTGCGACAGCCCGGTCGACCGCGTTCCGGACGAGCGCGGTGACGCCCGCGAGGAGCCGTGCGTCGGACACCTCGGGCAGCACCCTGGCAAGGGCCTCCTGGCTCAGCTCCTGCGCCGAGGGCCCGGTGTACTTCTCGACAGCCCGGAACGCCTCCAGGTGCCGGGCGACCGCGTCGACGACCTCGTTGAACAGCTCTCCCGCCCGGGAGTCCGTCAGGTTCCGCAGGGCGGTGGAGCCCCGCTCGTCCCTCGGGCGCAGGGCGTGCCAGTAAGCGACGGGAGGCACGTAGGGGGTGCCCGCCGCGTCGTTCCCGCCGGAGGAGCCGGGGGTGACGGACCACAGGCTGCCACCGGTGCCGTCCGTGTCCGCCGGGTGCGCTTCGACGGAGCGGTAGTGCAGGGCAGCGACCGGCCGCGACCCGCCGGGCAGGGTGAGGGCGCCGAGCGGCACCGGGGAGCCGCCGTCGGGCAGCGGGTGCGGCAGGGTGACCGTGTGGCCGTCTGGGGTGCCCGCGACGATCCGGTGCCCGTCGGCAGGGGCTGCTGTGCCGGGCTCGGTGACCGTATGGCGGACCCAGCGGCCCAGGACCGTGCCGTCCGTGCCGAACGGGGTGGTCTCCAGACCGGGCTGGAGGGGCAGCACCTGACAGTGGTCGGTGAGGAGCCGGGTGCCGTCCTGCACCCCGGAGCGGAGGAAGGCGGGGAGGGATGCCCGGCCGTGCGTGCCGCCGGCCGGGTCGTACTCCAGCCACACCCGCTGCGTGCCCTGGTGGCCCTCCCGCCAGAGACCGGTGCCGTCGGAGATGACGGCGTGCTGAGGCGGAAGGGAGGTGTCGCCCGCGTGCAGGGCCTTGCCACCGGTGGCGCGGCCGCCGCCGGGCAGCGGCAGGGAGACCTCGTCCGAGGGGCCGGAGCCGCCCCAGCGGGGGATCTGCTCGCCGCCGACGGTGAACACCTCGGAGGGACGGTGCGACCAGTAGCCGTGCAGCTTGCCGTCCTCCCACCAGATGACCAGCAACTCGCCGTCGACGTAACGGAAAGCGAGCTGTCGCCAGTGGTCGACGGTGGCGGGCAGCCGCAGGGTGTGCCGCAGCAGAACGCCTTCCGGGCCGACGACGACGGCCCGTTCGAGCGTGTTGAGGATCAGCGCGGGCCAGGCACCGGTGACACCGACGTCCTTCGACCGGTGGCGCTGCTGACCCGTGGCGGCGGCGGCCTCGGCGGCCAGTTCGGCGTAGGTCTCGTCGAGCGCGGACCAGCCCAGTTCGTCGAGGACGCCGGTACGCAGGGTGGAGGCGAGCAACGGCACGACATCGTGGGCCTCGAGGAGTCGCACGGCTTCCGGGGCGACGTCCGCGACGACGGTGCGGAACGCCGAGAGCCTGTTGAGAGCGGTACGCAGCCCGGGAAGCCCTCGCGCTGCCGCGTACTCCTCGGCGCGGTCGGTCAGCCACTCCCCGAGGACTACGGAGAGCACCGGGTGTGCCGCCAGCTTCGCCATACCGGCGTCGCTCAGCCGCTGGCCGTGTCCGTCGCCGAGGCCGCCGACGTTCCGGCTCAGAAGGGCGCGGAAGACCGGGCGTTCGGCGACGGCGGTGAGATCGCGTGCGCCGGGCGCTTGGTCGATGAGCCACGGGCCGACCGGGATGCCCGGAGAATGCGCCGCGCCCGTGTCCTGGTCGTCGGGCTCGGCGACGGGGATGCCGGAGGCCAGGCAGAGGTCGAGAAGGTCCAGGTCGGCGTTGCGCTGCCAGCGGCCCTGAAACAGCTCGACGGGGCGCCCGTCGGCGCGCAGCCGGTCTGCCATCCGGGCGGCCAGGTCGAGGGTCCGCGGGCTGCGGCCCGCGGTGGCCCGGTGGCGCCGTCGGTGGGCCTCCCAGCGGGCGAGCCAGTCCGCCGGGGAGACGGAAGGATCGCAGGGGGCGGCGGAGTCGGAAGGACCGTTGCCGGAGGTGTCCGGGAGGGCGGTCAGCAGGTCCTCGGCGCCCGACTCGGCCAGCAGCGCCAGCCAGTCGGATTCGCCGGCCTTCTCCCGGCCGCTCTCACTGAAGGTTTCCGGGAAGAAGCCGAGGAGCCGACCCCGCACGGCCGCGTCCCGCCGGGCGAGGGCGATGAGCGCGGAGCGGTAGGCCGCCCAGAACGAGGCGGGGGCGCGGACGACTCCCGGGGAGCCGATCAGATCGGCCACCAGATCGCGTTCGGCGGCCTCGCGGTCCAGCCCGGCGGCCTTGACCAGCGCGCGTACGTCCTGCGGCAGCGCCGCGTACGGCGGCATGCCGGCGGCGCAGCGCTCGACCAGCAGACGGCGGAACTGCGCCCAGGCGTCCGCCGGGGCGAGCCGGGCCACCAAGTCCCGCACGTACTGCCGCAGCGCCTTGACGGTCAGCGCGCCGGCGAAGGCGAACTCCAGGAAGACGGCCCGCTGCCGGTCCTCGTCCACGACCAGCCCGTGCACCCGCTCGGCCTCGCGGGCCTTACCGAAGAAGGAGGCGGCGTAGGTGGTGTTCTCGGCCTGGAGGAAGAGGCGTGCCACCTGCTCGTAGTAGGTGGGGAGGAAGTGGGGCACGGCCCGGCCGAGCCGGTTGCCGAGTGCGTCGAAGCCCTCTTTGGCCGCTCCGGCGCGGGTCCTGGCCTGTCGGCCGAGCCGCTCGATGTCTTTGACGAGGGCCAGGGCGTGGTGCCCGTTGGCCGGGTCGTTGACCAGCGCCCAGGCAGGGAAGCCCAGTGTCTCGCGGCGCACCTGGCCCACCACGGGGGCCTCGGCGGTCCGGGTCAGCCCGAGGAACTCCAGGGCCAGGTCCTCGGCTTCGCCGAGCGTGCCGGGCACGAGCCGGACCACGGGGCGGTCGCCGAGGGCGGGGTGTGTGTAGGTGCGGGCAGTCAGCGCGTCGGCGTCGTCCCGGTCGGTGGTGCCGGCCGGGAGGATCGTGCCCGCGTCCAGCAAAGCCGCCGCGCGGGCCTCGGCGGCGGAGGTGCTCTCGCCCCGGGCCTGCGCCGGGAGCAACGCCGCGCCCGCTGTCGTCGTGTTCGCGTTGGTGTTCGTCGTCGTGATGCTCATGCCGCCCGCTCCTCGTCCGCCACGTCGCGGCCGGCGTAGAGCGCCGCCGCCATGCGCATGCCCTCGGACCACGCGACGGGGCCGACCTCGGCGGCCGTCAGCGCGCGCCCCGCAGGGTCGGTCCAGCCCAGGGGGCCCGTCTCGGTGCCGTACTCGTCGTATCCGTCGTGCTCGCCGATCCAGATGCGCGCTTCGGCGGTGACACCGTCCTCGACGACCGGGCAGACCGCGTATCCGCCGCGCGACCGGTACCCGAGTTGGGTGACGCGGCCGTGCAGGAAGCGCAGTTCCTTGAATGCGCCGCCGGCGTAGGTGTCCACGGATGTGGTGTCCGGGGCGAGGCCCGGCGGGCGGTGCCACACCTCGCGGAACAACTGCGCCACGTTCTGGCGCACCTCCAGTTCGACCGCGAACTCCCGCAGGTCGTCGAGGTCGTCGAGGAGGACGGGGTGGGGCAGGCTGACGACGTCCGGCGTGATGCGGACCGTGTCGCCGTCCAGGTCGACGAGGCCGAGACCGCGGTCGGGGTCGACATCACGCAGGAACCCTGCGACCCCGCCGTCCGCGCCGGTGACCACCACGTCCCGCAGGGCCGCCTGCCACGACGGGTCGGGCCAGACCTGGGCGAGCACGGCCGTGGGGACGGGCAACGAACGCACCATCCACTGCTCGACGTCGGTCAGGCACCGGTGTTCGTGCCGCTCCAGCCACTCGGTCAACTGCCGGAGCCCGATGACCGCCGGGTCGTCCTTCAATCCGGCCGGGACGGACTTCAGCCGTCGGCCCTTCCCGTTGCGGCAGACCACCTTGCCGGCCTCCAGGGCGACTTCGTAGTCGCCCGCCTGCACCCACCCCATGCGCTGTTCTCCCCGTTGTTCCGGACGGCCGCCGAACCGGCGGCACGCTGATGAAACCCGTCAGCGGCAACGCACCGTGACGAGTGGGAGAAACTCTAGGCGGCCCCAGTGACAATCAGTTCGGGCGCCTCCGCTTCGTCGTACGGGCCCGCCCCCAGAACGAACCGCCCGGCCGTGCCCACCATCCCGCCGAGGCCCGCGACATCGCGGAACGCGCCGGCGCGACTGACCGAGCGCCAGGCCTGGCCGGTCGGCTCGCCCTCGGCGGCAGGAGCCCCGCTCAAGCTGCGGCCGGTGGCGGTGGTGTCCTGTCCCGGCCGCGGCGTGTTGATGAGCCCGGTCGAATGCCGGGTCGGCCCCGAGCGTCCGGTCGTCTCCGACGAACAAGATGGGCCGGCAAGTGCCTGAACGGTCTGGGCTGCGGGACAGCAGCCCTTGGGAAACCGTGCGGGCCCGGGCCGAGTTCGAGGAGGCTCGGGTCGTGGGGCTCGCGGGACGCCGGTGTCGGGAGCGACGATCCGAGGCACGCCGGGCCTCGCATCCCGGCTGCCGCGCCCGCTCCGGGGCCGGTCGGCCCCGGAGCGTCGTCCGGTCCCGGGGGACCGAGTTCTTCGGGGTGGCGGTGGGTCAGCCGAAGACGACCGAGCGCACCTTCAGCCGCTCCGAGGCCCCGCCGGTGTGCGGACGGAGCATGAAGGAGTCACCCTCGCAGTTGAGCTCGGTGAAGACCGTCGCCCAGGCATCCGTGCGGTTCTTCGGTGAGTGACCGGGCTGGGGGTTGTCCTGGCCTACGCCGGGGAGATCGAGGCACTCGCCGCTGGGCGGGCTGTTGAGGAAGCCGACGGCCTCGTATCCCTCGATGGTCACGTAGTCGTAGCGGAACTGTCCGGTCGCGGCCGAGGCGGAAGCAGGGGTGACGGCGATGAGCAGGGTGGCGCCGAGAACGGCCGTGAAAGCGGAGCGAAGACGCATCGTGGGTCTTTCTGCTGGTGGGGACGTTGCCGTGATCCTCATTGCCCAGTCATCGGACCTTGCATCCGCGCTTCACTCGTACGGATGGCGAGGAAACGAACCTGCATTCCCCCAAAGGGCCGCCACGTCCTGTGGACGGGGAGACCGAGGCTTCGCCACGGCCCTGAACCGGCCCTTTCGGACGGAAGCTGGGCCCTGCACCAGTGGATTGCCATCCTTGACTGAGCGCGGTGCGAATTCCCGCCTCAATGATGGACCGCACGGCTCGGAACGCCGCCGTGACGCCTCAGGTGGCATGGCCGGCGCGGGAAGGCCGACAACGCGGGCGAGGGCGGCTGTGACGGGAGCGCAGTGGCCGGGCAGGTGTGTGGAGGCCCAATCCCGGCCCGCCGGCGTCAGGAGGTCGCCGAGGTCGCGCTCGGCACCGGCGAGCAGGTCACGGCGAGACGCAGGCCCGGGGCTCAGCCGGAGGCAGCAGTGCGGGACAGGGCGGTGCGCAGCGCGAAGGCACCGAGCAGGCCGCCTGCCGTGAGCCTTTGGGCGGCCATGGCGCGGGGCCGGGCGGCCAGAAACCCCGACACCCGCGCTGCGCTCAGCATGATCAGAGCGTTCACGGAGATCCCCACGACGATCTGCACGCCACCGAGCTGGAGCAGTTGCCCCCAGGCCGGGCCTGCCTGCGGGTCCAGGAACTGGGGCAGCAGGGCTGCATACATGAGAGCGATCTTGGGGTTGAGCAGGTTGGTCAGCAACCCCATCGAGAACAGGCGGGCGTCGGAGATTGGAGGCAGGTCCTGGGCCGGGGCGAAGGGTGAGCGGCCGCCGGGCTTGAGCATGCTCCAGGCGAGATAGGCCAGGTAGGCGGCTCCGGCAAGCTTGACCACTGTGAATGCCACCGGCACGGCGGCGAACAACGCGGACAGGCCCGCAGCCGCGGCCAGCAGGTAGCACACGAATCCCACGGCGGTCCCGCTGAGGCTGACCAGACCCGCCCTGCGGCCTTGGGTGATCGCGCGGGAGGCAAGGTGGATCATGTTCGGCCCGGGAGTGAGCGCCATGCCCAGTTCGACCAGTGCGACTCCTCCGACTGCGGTCAGAGTGATCACCGGTCAACCTCCAGGTCGTTCGTCAAGTACCCGATACGGAACGGGGATACCCGACCGCAAGGGGACGGGTACGACGCATGCGCAGCGCCTACCGCGCCGCTGCAGCTTACGGCCTTGCCACTCGGCGCCTTCATGCGCCCCGGCCCCGGCCCCGTTCCTGAGGCGCCCCTTCTTCCGGACCGCCGACGAGATCCTCGACGAGGTCGCCACTTGTTCAACGGATCTCCGACGCAGGTCACCAGGGCGACCGGGTACAGTGCGCGCCGGCAGTCCGGCTACTCGAGGAGGGGAAACGTGACCGACACCAGCGAAGCCCGGTCCGCGGAGGGTGCAGCGCATGCGGCCCAGGAGAGTCGGCTGCGCCGCCTGATGCGCTACATCCCTTTGATCGCCCCCGTCCTGCTGTGGACTGTGCCCTGCTGGGTGCTGCTCCACGCCGGCCAGCACTGGCCGCTCCCCGTGGCGCTGGGCGGCACCGCCCTGTTCGTCCTCGGTCTGGTCGCCATGCCGCTCGCGATGATGCGCGGCCACGGCCGGCGGCAGCAGGACTGGGCGGCGATCATCGGAGACACCCTCCTTGGGGCCGGCTGGGTCCTGTTCACCTGGTCCGTCCTGCTCGGCGTCCTGCTGCGCCTCGCCCTGACCGTGGCCGGCGTGGGCGACGGGCAGAACCGGGCCCGGATCGTCAGTTGGGTGGTCCTCGGCGTAGCCGCCGTGCTGCTCGCCTGGGGGTACGCCGAGGCCCGCCGGGTACCACGGGTACGCCGGCTCGACGTTCAACTGCCGCGACTGGGAGCCGGACTGGACGGAACCCGCGTCGTCCTCATCACCGACACCCACTACGGCCCGCTCGACCGCGCCCGCTGGTCTGCCCGGGTCTGCGCGAAGGTCAACACCCTGGAAGCCGACCTGGTCTGCCACACCGGCGACATCGCGGACGGCACGGCCGAACGCCGCCGCGCCCAGGCCGCTCCGCTCGGCACCGTGCAAGCCACCCGGGCCCGGGTCTACGTCACCGGAAACCACGAGTACTACAGCGAGGCCCAGGGCTGGGTCGACCTGATGGACGAGCTGGGTTGGGAGCCGCTGCGCAACCGTCATCTGCTGCTCGAACGCGGCGGCGACACCCTTGTAGTCGCCGGCGTGGACGACGTCACAGCCGAGTCCTCCGGCCTGGCCGGCCACCGCGCCCACCTCGCCGGGGCCCTGAACGGCGCCGACCCCGACCTGCCCGTACTGCTCTTGGCCCACCAGCCCAAGTTCGTCGACCGAGCCGCAGCGGGCGGCATCGACCTCCAGCTCTCGGGCCACACCCACGGCGGCCAGATCTGGCCCTTCCACCACCTCGTCCGCATCGACCAGCCCGCCCTCGCAGGCCTCAGCCGCCACGGCACGCGCACCCTCCTCTACACCAGCCGCGGCACCGGTTTCTGGGGCCCGCCGTTCCGCGTCTTCGCCCCAAGCGAGATCACCCTGCTCGTACTCCGCTCCCCGCAGCGGCCTCCCACACAGCCCTTCTGAGCAGGGCCGCAGCCAGATGTCCCTGCCGTCATGCTCCTTGAGCTCCCGGAAGGCAGCGGCCGGGTCACGCGTCACGGCAGCGGCGGGAAAGCCGCCCCAGGGGCGCCCTCCAGCCTGGACGGGGCGACGGACTCGGTGAGGCTGTTGAGCTTCTCGCCGTACTCGCCCTGGTCGTCGCCAACGGCCAGCAGACACTGATCCGCGCGAACAGGACGGCCGGGTAGGCCCCCGCCCGGGCCGGGTGGTCGCGACCGTGCCCCGGGCCTACCGCGTCGCGCCCGTGCGAGCGGCCCGTCGGCTCTGGGTCAGGGGGTCGCGGCGGAGACGACGTACACGACAGGCGCCACCGGGTCGGTCATGTCGACGGTGATGTCCTGGGTCGGCCGCGGGTCCTTGTTGGTGTGCGTGGTGCCCGCCCACGAGACGCCGTCGCCGAAGTACCAGCCCGCGATCTTCGTGTCGCGCTCGCCCACGGTGACCTTGCCCGTCTCCAGGGCGGCACGTCCTGTGCCCACCTGGGTCAGGAACCGGTCGAGGCCGTTGGACGTCGTGCGGAACTGCACGTACATCCGGCTGGCCTTCCAGTTGTTGGTCTCGTAGTACTGGACCTCTTTGGCGTCCATGGGGATCGGCACCTCGAAGATCCGGCGGAGCATGCGTGACGGCCAGCCCTCGCGGAGTCCCTGCGCCGCCGCCTCGGCGGCCTTGTCCTGCCCGGAGCGGCGGCTCTGTCCTGCGGAGATCAGCAGGTAGCCGGCCGGGATGCCGATGAGCAGCACGATGATGGTCGCCGTGATCAGGCGCCGGCGGACAGTCCGGCGCCGTTCCTCGGGCGTCGGTCCCTCGCCGGGCGGCGGGGACTGGCGCGGCACGACGGGGTGCTCGGCTGCGGTCATGGGTGTGGGGATCCCTAGGAAGTGCGGGTGTTGCGCGTGTTACGGATGGTGCTGGCGGCCTGGTCGTAGATCTGGGCGTACCGCTCGTACCGCTCGACGCGTCGGCGGTTGGTGCGCCGGAAGCGGCGGGCCACCAGCCTGGCGAGGTCGGCCGCGCCGACCATACCTGCCTCGGGGCCGAGCTGCGCCTTCGCGATCCGGGCCTCGGGACGGTAGCCGCGGCCGGTGAGGTGCCGTTTGAAGGCGTCCCTGGCCGGTCCGATCAGCAGGTCGTCGGCGGCGCTGACACCGCCCCCGATGACGAAGCAGGAGGGGTCGAGCGCGGCGGCCAGATTGGCGATGCCGACGCCGAGCCACTGGCCGATGTCCTGGAGGAGCTCGATGCACATCGCATCGCCCTCGCGGGCCAGTTCGGTGATGAGCGGTCCGGTGATGTCGGGGATGTTGCCCTTGACCCGCTCGATGATTCCGTGGGCCACCGGGGAGTCCGCGGCGGCCAGTTCCCTGGCCTCCCGGACGAGTGCGTTCCCGGAGCTGTACTGCTCCCAGCAGCCGCGGTTCCCGCAGGGGCAGCGGTGGCCGCCGGGCACCACCTGCATGTGGCCGAACTCACCGGCGACGCCGTACTTGCCGCGCTTGACCTGACCGTCCTCCAGGATCGCGCCGCCGATGCCGGTGCCGAGCGTGATCATGACGAGGTGGTCCTCGCCGCGGCCGGCGCCGAAGCGCCATTCGGCCCAGGCGGCGGTGTTGGCATCGTTGTCCACCATGACCGGGACCACGAGCCGGGAGGCGATGGCGTCGCGCAGGGGCTCGTCGCGCCAGGCCAGGTGCGGGGCGAACAGGACCTTGGAGCGGTCGGCGTCGACCCAGCCGGCCGCTCCGATGCCCACCGCGTGCACGTCATGGCGGTCCGAGAGGTCCAGCACCAGCTCGACGATGGTGTCCTCGACGACCTTGGGGCTCTTGGACTTGTCGGGCGTCTCGGTGCGCAGGGTCTCCAGGATGTTGCCGTCGGCGTCGACGACGCCGGCCATCACCTTGGTCCCCCCGATGTCGATCCCGACCGTGGGGACCCGCGGCGCGGTGAGGTGCGAGCGCCGCTCCCTGGTGCCGACGGTCCGCAGGACGGTGGCGCGGGCGGAGCCGCGGTGCGTGAAGTCGCGGTACGTGCTCATCGTCCCTGCATGGTCTGGGGGGCCGGCTCGTCGTGCTTCCGGCGGCGGACGGTGCCCGCCGGAGTCGATTCTGCCACTGACGGCCGGGGGCCGTGCGGCAACCGGCCTGCCGCCGCCCGCCCGGCAGGCCCGGAGACCGGGCCCGTCGGGCGGGCGGGAACAGCTGTGGACACGGTCACGCGGAGGTGTCGTCCTCGTCCGGCCGGCCGGCCGGCGGGCCCGGGGCACGCTCCAGCTCGTGGCTGAGCTCCTCCAGCTCACTGCCGCCCGCCATCTGCCGGGTCAGCTCGTCCAGCGTGACGCTGCCCTTCGCGTGGCTGCCCGCCATGGCGCCCCGCTTGAGGAGCACGAAGCGGTCACCGACGAGGTACGCGTGGTGCGGGTTGTGCGTGATGAGAACCACGCCGAGTCCCGCGTCCCGGGCGGCGGCGACGTACTTGAGCACCACACCGGACTGCTTGACGCCCAGCGCCGCGGTCGGCTCGTCCAGGACGAGGACCTTGGCACCGAAGTGGACGGCACGCGCGATGGCGACGCACTGGCGCTCACCGCCGGACAGGGTGCCGATGGGCTGGTCGACGTCGCGCAGGTCGATGCCCATCCGCAGCAGCGCGGAACGGGTCGTCTCCCGCATCAGCCGGACGTCGAGGCGCTTGAAGGGACCGGCGCCGGTCGTCGGCTCGGAGCCGAGGAAGAAGTTGCGCCAGACCGGCATCAGGGGCACGACGGCGAGGTCCTGGTAGACCGTGGCGATCCCCCGGTCCAGGGCGTCGCGCGGATTGGCGAGTGCGGTCTCCTCGCCGTCGATCAGGAAGCTCCCGGCATCGTGCCGGTGCAGGCCCGCGATGATCTTGATCAGGGTGGACTTGCCGGCACCGTTGTCACCGAGGACACAGGAGATCTCCCCCGCGTGGACCTCCAGCGAGACGTCCTGGAGCGCCTTGATGTTGCCGTAGTACTTGCTGACGTGGTCGAGCTCGACCAGGGCCCGCCGGCCGGTGTCCGCCGACCCGCTCGATGCCTGGGGGGCCGTCATTTCGTCGCCTCCGCGCGCTTGCGTACCCATGCGTTGAGCAGGGTGGCCAGGAGCAGCATGGCTCCGAGGAAGAACTTGAACCAGTCCGGGTTCCACTCCGCGTACACGATGCCCTTGCTGGTCATGCCGAAGATGACGGCGCCGACCGCCGAGCCGATCGCGGAGCCGTAGCCGCCGGTGATCAGGCAGCCGCCGATGACGGCCGCGATGATGTAGATGAGCTCGTTGCCGACGCCCTCGCCGGACTGCACCACGTCGTAGCTGAACAGCAGGTGCTGCCCGGAGACCCAGGCGGCGAAGGCCACCCCGAGGTAGAGCCCGATCTTGGTCCGGATCACCGGGACGCCGACCGCGCGGGCCGCGTCGGCCCCGCCGCCCACGGCGTAGATCCAGTTGCCGAAACGGGTGCGGAGCAGGATCCAGGTGGCGACCGCGACGAGGACGGCCCACCACAGGATGGTCACCTTCAGCTCGACGCCGCCGACCGTCCAGTGCGAGGCGAAGACCTTGCGGGCCGAGTCGAAGCCCTCCATGTTGCCGATGGTCTTCGTCGAGACGGTGCCGCTGATGAGCTTGGTGAGTCCCAGGTTGAGGCCGGTCAGCATCAGGAACGTACCGAGCGTGATGATGAAGCTCGGGAGCTTGGTACGCGTCAGCATGAAGCCGTTGAAGGCGCCGATGACGAGCGTGACCAGCAGGGACACGAAGACGCCGACCCACACGTTGGCCGTCATCTGGTAGCTGAACATCGACGAGATCAGCGCGGAGCTGGTGACCATCACACCCGCGGAGAGGTCGAACTCTCCGCCGATCATCAGCAGCGCCACCGGCGCCGCCATGATCCCGATGGTGGAGGCCGCGTACAGCACCGTGCCGAAGCTGGTCGCGCGCAGGAAGCTGTCGGCCACGATCGCGAAGAAGAGGAAGACGGCGACCGCGCCGACGATCGAGCCCAGTTCGGGCCTGCCGAGCAGCTTGCGCAGCGGCGAGGTGCGCAGCAGTCTCTCGTCCGCACCGGGCGGGGCGGACGAGCCCGAGGCCGCGGTCATCGGGTTCCCCGGTCCGCGTACTCGGCCAGCTGGGCGGCGTCGGCGGAGGTGATGACCTGCGGACCGGTCAGGACCGGCAGCCCGCCGCCGAGCACATTGCGGTTGTAGCGGTAGAGCCAGAGAAGGTCGACGGCCTCGTACCCCTGGAGGTAGGGCTGCTGGTCGACGGCGAAGCCGAGGGTCTTGGCCTGGAGCTCGGCGGCGACCTTGGCGTTCAGGTCGAAGGTGTCGATCTCCGCCTTGCTGCCGGCGGTCTGCTTCGCCTTGACGGCGGCGTCCGCGAACGGCGCGCCGAGGGTCACGACCGCGTCGATGTCCTTGTCGGCCTGGAGCTTCGCCTCGATGGAGGCCTGGACGTCCGGCATGTTGGTGCCTTCGACGTACAGGTTCAGCATCTGACCGTCGAAGGTCTTCTTCGCCCCGGCGCAGCGCTGCTCATGGCCGACGTTGCCCTGCTCGTGCAGGATGCACAGGGCCTTCTTGCGGCCGCGCTTGTTGAGCTCGTCGCCGACGGCCTCGCCGGCGATCGACTCGTCCTGGCCGATGTGCGTGAGCGCGCCGTAGCTCTTGGACTCGGCAGAGCCCGAGTTCACCGTGATCACCGGGATGCCGGCCTTGACGGCCTTGGCGACGACGTCCTTCATGGCGTCGGGCTTGGCGAGCGTGACGATCAGCCCGTCGACCTTCTTGTCGATGGCGGCCTGGACGAGCTGGGCCTGCTGCTGCGCCTCGTCGTTGTGCGAGTACAGGAAGTTGATGTTGTCCTTCTTGGCCGCCATGTCGGCGCCCTTCTGGACGATGTCCCAGAAGGTGTCGCCGTCGCCCGAGTGGGTGACCATGGCGAAGGTCCAGCGGGGCGTGTTCACCGCGGACCGGCCCTCGGCCGCGGCCTGCGCCGCACGCTCCTCCGCCCGCTTGCCGCCGGTGCTGCTGCATCCCATGAGGGAGGCCCCGAGCACCGCCGCTAGCACGGCGCCCATCGCACGTACCCCTGTCCGAACCCTTGCCACGACGCCGTGCCCTTCTTGTGCTGCTCGCTGTGCTGCTGGTGGAGCCGGGGCCATGCGGTCCCGGCCCGGCTGGGCAAGTATCCCCGAGCCCGAGACCCCGCCACCCGGAGGGGCGCGGCGCGTGTGTCGGAAGGGAGCGTGTACGGCAGCGGGGCGACCTGGTGCGGCCGTCGTCACCGTACGAGTAGCCGAGAAGCCTGTGACACCGTACGAGAGCCGGGGCCCCGTGTCACCGTACGAGGAGCTGGAAATCGAAGGCGTAGCGCGAGGCACGGTAGAGGTGGGAGCCGAACTCGACCGCCCGGCCGGTGTCGTCGAAGGTGGTGCGCTCCATCGTGAGCAGGGCGGCGCTCTCGCCGAGCGGGCCGGCCTCCGCGGCGGTGGCCAGGCGGGCGCCGACGGTCTGGCGGGCGCTGTGCAGGGTGATGCCGGCGCCGCGCATCATCCGATAGAGGCCGGTGGCTGCGATCCGGTCACCGGAGAGGTCGAGGAGTCCGGCGGGCAGGTGGTTGCGCAGGAGGGCGAGGGGTTCGCCGTCCGCATGGCGCAGCCGCTCGATGTACTGGACCTCGGCGCCTTCCGGGACGCCCAGCGCCGCGGCGACCGCTGCCGTGGCGGGCCGGGCGGTGTTGGCCAGGACGGTGGTCGAGGGGTGCCGGCCCGCGGTCTCCAGGTCGTCGTAGAGGCTGCTGAGCTCGAGCGGGTGCCTGACCTTGCTGCGCAGCACCTGGGTGCCGACGCCGCGGCGCCGGACGAGCAGCCCCTTGTCCACGAGCGACTGGATGGCCTGGCGGACAGTGGGCCGGGACAGCCCGAGCCGGGCGGCGAGGTCGATCTCGTTGCCCAGCAGTCCACCGGGGGCGAGCCGGCCGTCCTCGATGGCCGCCTCCAGCTGCTGAGCGAGCTGGTAGTAGAGCGGGACCGGGCTGGATCGGTCCACGCCGAGGTTGAGGACCGTGGCGTCGGCGGTGGATTTCGGCACGTCGGGAGCGTAACGCGCACGTTCGCATCTCCGGTAGTCCGGTCGTCCTGTTGTCCGGACAGAGTCGATCTGAGATCAACCTGCCGAAACGGGCCCCAATTTGTCAGGACATACGGTTGACACCGTCACCGGTTGACGGCACGTTGGGACCATGCGCATCGGACTCCTCGGCACCGGCCGGATCGGCTCCTTCCACGCGGGAGTCCTCGCCCGCCATCCCGCGGTGGAGGCCCTGGTGGTGGCGGACCCCGACCCGGCCCGCGCGGCCGCCGTCGCCGACCGGACCGGTGCGCGGGCCGTGGCCACGGCGACGGAGGTCTTCGACGCCGGTGTGGACGCCGTGGTGATCGCCTCCGCCACATCCGCCCACGCCGAGCTGATCGGCCGGGCCGCCCGCGCGGGGCTGCCCACGTTCTGCGAGAAGCCCGTCGCCCTGGACCTGGCGGGCACACTCGGGGCGCTCCGCGCGGCGGAGCGTGCGCACAGCGTCCTCCAGCTCGGCTTCATGCGCCGGTTCGACGCCGGATACGCGGCGGCACGCGCCGCGGTGCGCGGCGGGGCGCTCGGCCGGCTCCACACCGTACGGACGGTGACGTCCGATCCGGCGCCGCCGCCCGCCGCGTACCTTCCGCTCTCCGGCGGGCTGTTCCGGGACTGTCTGATCCATGACTTCGACATGGTGCGCTGGGTGACGGGCCGTGAGGTGACGCGGGTGTACGCGACCGGGTCGGACGCCGGGCCCGAGATGTTCCGGGCTGCAGGCGACGTGGACACGGCGGCGGCGCTGCTGACGCTGGATGACGGCACCCTGGTCACGGCGACGGCGACCCGTTGCAACGGCGCCGGGTACGACGTACGGATGGAGCTCGCGGGCGAGCGCGACCAGATCGCGGTCGGCCTCGACGACCGCACACCCCTCACCTCCGCCGAACCGAAGGGCCCCGGCGCCCCGGCCGGACCCTGGACCGGGTTCCTTGAGCGCTTCGCCCCCGCGTACGAGGCCGAACTGGACGCCTTCGTCCGCCTGGTGCGCGGCGAGGCGGCCAATCCCTGCGACGGCCGGGAGGCGTTGCACGCGCTGCGGGTCGCGGAGGCGTGCGAGGTTTCGCGGCGCGAGCGGCGCCCGGTGGAGCTGACGGAGATCCCGTCCGCCTGACCCGGGCACACCGCCTGCCCGTTCACCATTTGACCGGCAGCCCCTCCGGCCCCCGGATGAGCATCCCCGTACGCCAGGTCAGCTCGGACGGATCGATGTCCAGTGCCAGCTCCGGGCAGCGCTCCAGCAGCGATCTGATGGCCACCGCCGCCTCGATGCGGGCCAGCGGCGCACCCAGGCAGTAGTGGATGCCGTGTCCGAAGGCCAGGTGCCCGCGGGCGTCCCGGGTGATGTCGAAACGGTCCGCCTCCGGGTAGCGGTGCGGGTCTCGGTTGGCATCCGACATCGCGACCAGGACGAGCTCGCCGCCGCCCGGAATCACCGTGCCGCCCACATCGATCGCTTCGGTGGTGAACCGGTACGTGGGTGTCTCCACCGGGCCCGCGTAACGGAGCATCTCCTCCACTGCGTTGTCGATGAGGCCGAAGTCGGCTCGCAGAGCTGCCAGTTGGTCCGGGTGCATGAGCAGGGCCAGCACACCGTTGGAGATCAGGTTGACCGTGGTCTCGTGCCCGGCGACGAGCAGCAGCCAGGCCATGCCCATCAGTTCGCCGGCGGAGAGCCGGTCACCCTCCTCGTCGGCTGTGTGGATCAGCGCGCTCATCAGGTCGTCGCCCGGCTGCTTGCGCTTGTCGTCGAGCAGCCCGGCCAGATAGCCGGACATCTCGGCGGTCGCGGCGCGGCGCGCGTCGCCGTCGATGGAGGACACCACGGTGTTGGACCACTCACGAAAGGCCCGGCGGTCGAGGAACGGTACGCCGAGAAGTTCGCAGATGACGGACATGGGCAGCGGGAAGGACAGGGACTCGACGAGATCGGTCCTGCGGTCAGGGCCCGCCAGCATGGTGTCGAGCAGATCGTCCGTCATCTGCTGGACGCGCGGGACGAGTTGCTGCATCCGGCGGGCGGTGAACTCGCGGGTCACGAGTTTACGCAGACGGGTGTGCGAAGGTGCGTCCGAGCTGAGCATGGAGGTCCCCGAGGCGACCTGGCTGACGCCGAGGGAGGGCGAGGCGTTGCGCCACTCCTTGGAGAATCGCTGGTCCGCGAGTGCGGCCCGGCCCTCCTCGTACCCGACCACGAGCCAGGCGGGTGTGCCCTCGGGGATCCGGACCCGGTGGACGGGGCCACGAGCCCGTAAGTCCGCGTAGACGGGGTACGGGTCACGGGTGAAGCGCTCACCGAGCGCCCCGAGGTCGAGTATCGCTTCGGTCGTCATGTGGAGCTCCTTCAGGACGAGGTGGCGCTCAGCACGGTGCCCTGGGCGACGGCACACAGTGTCTCTGCGCCGTCCTGACCCACGACAAACAGATCGCAGCGCGCCACGGCCTGCCGGCGGCCGGTGTGGACGACCTCCGCACGCGCGACCAGTGTGGCGCCGGTGGCCGGGCGGAGGTACTGGATCGAGAAGCCGCCGGTCAGTACCGCCGGGCCGAGCGTCGTTCCGGCGGCGAAGGTGAGGGCGTTGTCGGCTGCGTAGGCGAGCACGCCGCCGTGCAGGAATCCGTTCTGCTGCCGCAACGCCTCACGGCTGTCGATCTCCAGCGTGGCCGCGCCGTCGCCGAAGGCGGTGATCCGGGCGCCGACGAGGACGCTGAACGGCTGGCTGTCGAGCACCTTCTGTGCCATCTGCAGGTCGAGTCCGGTCATGACGGGGTCCTCTCTCTGTCTCGCCGGCGACAGCGTCCGGGAAGCGAACCTGCGTCACCGGCCCTCGGGGAGCCTGCGCGCTCCGCGGATCAGCATGCCCGGCAGCCGGTCCGGCTCCCCGGCGTCCGGGGCGAGTGCGAGTGCGAGTGCGAGTGCGAGTCGGGGCAGCGTTCCAGCAGTGTACGGATCGCGATGCGGCGCTCCGTGTGCCGGTCGCCCTGAGCCGCACGGTCCCTCAGGACGAGGAGTTCAGGACAGGCCGGTGTCAGCGTCGCCGTCACCATCGCCGTCGAGGAGGCCCGCGTCATGGACCAGCAGTGCGATCTGGACACGGTTGTTGAAGTCGAACTTGGCGAGGATCCGTGACACCTGGGTCTTCACCGTGGCCACGCTCAGATAGAGGGCTGCGGCGATCTCCGCGTTGGAGCGGCCGTGCCCGACGGCGACCGCCACCTCGCGCTCCCGGACGGCCAGCAACGCGATGCGCTGCCGCGCCCGTTCGGCGCGGCCCGCCCGCTCCTCCTGGCCGGAGCCCGCTGCGCGGGCCATCAGCTGACGGGTGACCGCGGGCGACAGGACGGGGTCGCCGGCCGCCACGCGCCGCACGGAGTCGACGATCTGCGCGGGCGGGGTGTCCTTGAGGACGAAGCCTGCGGCTCCGGCACGGATGGCGCGGAGCACCTGCTCGTCGGCGTGGAACGTCGTCAGGACGACGATCTCGGGGGCGTCGGGGCGGCTGCGCAGCGCCTCGGTCGCGGTCAGCCCGTCCATGACCGGCATCCGGATGTCCATCAGGACCACGTCCGGCCGGAGTCGGTCGACGAGTTCGGCGGCCTCGCTGCCGTCGGCCCCCTCCCCCACGATGTCGATGTCGTCGGCGCCGCCGAGCATGAGGGTGAGCCCCGCGCGTACCAGCGGGTCGTCGTCGACGATGAGCAGCCGGACAGGCCGGGGCTTGGGCGTGGGCGTCGGGTCGGTCATGAGGACCACGGTAGCCAGGCCCGCACCCCGAACCCGCCGTCCGGTTCCGGTCCGTGGCCGAGGCGGCCCCCCGCGAGGGTGGCCCGCTCCGTCAGGCCGATGAGGCCCTGGCCGGATCCCGGTACCTGCTCGAAGGGTTCGGTGGGGGCCGGGTTGCGCACCTCGACGGTGATCCCCTGCCCCGGGCCGCCGCCCACCGTGACGGTGACCTCGGTGCCGGGCGCGTGCTTACGGGCGTTGGTCAGGCCCTCCTGGGCGATGCGGTAGACGGTGCGGCCGGTGGCGGCGGGGGCGGCGGCAGGGTCGGCGATGCGGTTGTCGAGGGTGACCTTCATGCCGGCCAGCCGGGATTCGTCGACGAGGGTGTCCAGCGTGGCGAGAGTCGGCTGCGGCCGGTCGCCGTCGCCGTCACGGGGGCTGCGCAGGACGCCGATGATCTCGCGAAGGTCCTGGAGTGCCTCGTGCGCACTGTCCCGGATGACTCCGGCGGCGCGGGCGACTTCGGCCGGGGGTGCGTCGGGACGGAATTCCAGGGCGCCCGCGTGGACGCTGAGCAGGGTCAGCCGGTGGGCGAGGACGTCGTGCATCTCGCGGGCGATGTCCTCGCGGGCCAGCCGCTGCGCCTGCTCCGCGCGGAGTCCGGCCTCGGTCTCGGCCCGCCTGGCGCGCTCGCGCAGCGTGACGACGAGCTGGCGCCGGGACCGTACGACCATGCCCCAGCTGAGCACGAGCAGGACCAGCAGCACCCCGATGATGGTGGACGCGACATACGAGGTGGACGGGTCCGGGCGCAGATACGGCTGGACGGGGGCGACCAGCAGGGCTCCCGCGCCGATGAAGGCCACGGGGCGGAACGGCCGGTGGACGGCCACGCTGAACAGCGCCACCAGCCAGGCCCCCGCCGCGACCGGTTCGACGACGGACAGGAGTGTCAGCGCGACCGCGAGGCCGACGGGCCACCGGCGCCGGACCCACAGCGCGCAGCAGGCCGCGGCGCCGACAAGCGAGTCGATGAGGACAAAGACGTCGCGGGTGGTCTCGTCGGCGTCGATCGCGGCGACGGCCGCCAGCCCGATGCCCGCCGCGCACAGGAAGGCCGTGATGTCGACAATCCAGTCGCGCACAGTGCGGCGCGTCCGGCCGCCTCGGTCGCCCGGCAGCTCGGGGTCGGCCATCGCCGAGGGCAGCAGCCAGGGGTATTCGGTGCGCGTCATATCGACAAAGCTACGCAGCCGGGGCGGGGCTTCCGGACGTTCCGGTCCGCGAAGCGACCAAAGTCGCGGAAGCGGAGACTTTCGGACCTCCCGCGCAGACCACTGGCCGACGCGGCGCCCGTGCGCGGCCCGCCAGGCTCGTTCCCATGAAGAAGCTCTGCGAGACGGTCGGCTTCCTGGTCTTCGTCCAGGGTGCGGCCGGGCTGCTCCACGAATGGTTCGACTGGTTCAGGTTCCTCAGCGTGGTGCGGCGGCTGCCGTTCCTCGGTGACCACTCGTTGTTCGTCTGCATCGTGCTGGTGGTGACGGGGGTCGCCATCATGATCGCGTCGGACTCGATCAAGGAGTGAGCCGGCGGAGGTCAAGGGGTGACGGCGTCCGCGCTTCGGCGCCCCCACGCCGTTCCGGCCAGTACGAGCACCGCGCCCGCGACCCCGAGGACGCCGAGCCGTTCACCGCCGATCGCGATACCGACGGCGGCGGCCCACAGCGGTTCCGTGCCGAGCAGCAGGCTGACCCGGGACGGTGAGGTGCGGCGTACGGACCACATCTGCACGAAGAACGCGAAGAGCGTGCAGAAGACTGACAGGAACAGCAGCCCGGCCCACTCCCGGACGCCGAACCCGGCGGCGACCGACCAGGGCGACTCCCCGGTGCCGGGAGCGGCGGCCAGCAGGGCGAAGACCGCGACGGCGCTGCCGAGCTGGACCGTCGTCAGCGACAGCGAGTCCGCCGACTGGACGGACTTGATGCGCGCCATCAGGAGCACATGGAGGGTGCGGGCGAGTGCTGCGACCAGCATCAGCAGATCGCCCGCCGAGGGGCTGGTGAATCCGCCCCCCTGGGTCAGCAGCACCACTCCGGTGACGGAGAGCCCGGCAGCCGAGAGGAAGGCTCCGGTCGGCCGGGTCCGCGTCACGGCGGCCTCGGCCAGCGGGGTGAAGATCATGGTGAGGCTGATGATGAGCCCGGCGTTGGTCGCCGAGGTGTGCACGATGCCGTACGTCTCCACCAGGAAGATCCCGCTGAGCACCAGGCCCAGCAGTCCCGCACCCCGCCACTGGGCCGCACTCAGCACCCGCAGCCGGGACCATCCGGCAGCCACCAGGACGGGCAGCACGACGGCGAACCGCAGCACGAGGACGGCTATGACGGTCTGCGACGTGGTGATGCCCTTGGCGGCCAGATAGCTGGAACCCCAGACCACCGCGACGAGCAGGACCGGCAGATCGGTGACCCACGCCCGGCGCGGCGGGGCGAGGACGGGCACGGCGACAGAGGACACCCGGAACTCCTGGTTCTCCACAGGACTGATGTGGAGACCTCACTGGCTCGCACGCGGAGCGATCACGCTACCGGGCCCCCTCCTACAATGGCGAGCCCCGGGACCGGTCCGACGGCAACCGCCCCCACCTCACGGAGTACGGAGTCGCCAGATGGCGGGAGAGCGCCAGGACGGAAGGGTCGAACGGGGCAATCGCACCCGGCAGCTGGTCCTCGCCCGGGCGGCGGCGGTCGCTTCGGTCGAGGGCTTGGACGGCCTGTCCCTCGGTCGGCTGGCCACCGACCTCCGACTGAGCAAAAGCGGTGTGTTCGCCCTCTTCGGCTCCAAGGAGGAGCTCCAGCTGGCAACCGTGCGGACCGCCGTCGCGGTGTACGACGAGCATGTCGTGCAGCCGACCCGCGCCACGCCCGCCGGCCTCGGACGGATCCTGCGGATGTGCGAGCGCTGGATCGCGTACTCCCAGGGGCGGGTCTTCCCTGGGGGCTGCTTCTTCTACGCGGCCATCGCCGAGTTCGATGCCCGCGAGGGGGCGGTGCATGACGCGGTCGCGGCCGCGCAGGCCGGCTGGGTCGCGTTCGTGGAGCGGCGGATCGAGGAGGCGGTGACGCTGGGCGAGGTCCGTGAGGACTGCGATGTCCCGCAACTCGCCTTCGAGATCATCGCGTTCCTGGAGCTGGCCAACGGCGATTCCGTGCTCCGTGACAGCTCGGACAGCTATCCGAGGGCCGCGCGCGCGATCCTGAGCCGGCTGCGGACGGTGGCGGTGGACGCCTCGTCACTGCCGGCCGCGCTGTAGAGACCTGCACCACTCGACTCCGGCAGGGTCGGCAGGGCCGGTACGGACTGCCTGTCCGCCAAAACAAACAGCACGATCGTTCGTCCAGTTGTACTCTTACGGGCATCCGGCGCGGACGGCTGTGCCGAACCATGGAAGGGGTCACTCGTGCCGCACACCCTCTGGAGCACGGCATGGCAGGACGGCCCGGCCGCCGAGCCGCCCGGCCGCGGCACCGAAGTGGTCGTCTCCGTCACCGAGTTCGTCACCCACCGCCCCTGGACCACCCTCACCGTCGGGGCGGCCGGCATGCGGCTGCGCCGCACCTGGCCGCAGACGCCCGGCGCGGTCGGCATGTGGCTCTGGGCGGACGTCGGCCCCCGGATGAACCGCTCGGGATCGATCACGGTCTGGACCGCCCGCGAACACCTGCTGGGATTCGTGGCGCGCCCCGACCACCGGCGCATCGTGCACGCGTACCGGGGCCGGGGCACACTGCGCTCGGCCACCTGGCACACCCCGTTCACCGGCCGCACCGCGCTGCGCGAGTCCGCCTGGCGCCTGCTCTCCGGTGACGAGCCGTGGCCGCCCGCATCCGAGTCCTGAACCCGCTCATCCCCACCCCCTCACTCCCTCATCCCCACCCCTCGTCCCCACCCGCTCAGGCGCATCTCGCGAAAGGAACCCCACCATGGACATCGTGCAGTTCAACCGGGCCGCCGTCCTGGAATCCGTCCGCGTCGTGGAACGCGCGGCCCCCGGCGACTGGGACCGGCCCACACCCTGCGACCGCTGGACCCTGCGACTCCTCGTGGAGCACATGGGCGCCCAGCACATCGGGTTCGCCGCCGCCGCGCGGGGGCAAGGGGCCGACGCGTCCGCCTGGGAGCCCCGTCCGGCCGGCGACGATCCGGTGGCGTGGTACCGCGGGACGGCCCACGCCGTCCTGGACGGCTTCGCTCGGCCAGGCGTGATGGAGGGGCGGTTCACCCTTCCGGAGATCAGCGCGGAGGCGACATTCGCCGCGACCACCGCGATCGGGTTCCACTTCATCGACTACGTCGTGCACTCCTGGGATGTGGCCGCCACCCTGGGTGTGCGCACGGCCCTCCCCCCGGCCGTCGTCGAGGCCGCGCTGCCGATCGCCCAGCGCGTGCCGGGCGGGGCGCGGCGTGAACTGCCGGGCGCGGCCTTCCGGCCGGCCCTGGATCCCGGAGAGCGCGCGGGAGCCGATGGGTCCGGCACGCTGGGGCTCATCCTGTCGACGCTCGGTCGTTCACCGAAGTGGCGTCCTCCGCAGGGTGGTTGACGGGATCGGGTCTCGGCTCACGAGCCGGCCGGGACCGAGCCGAAGGTGGCCCGTCCGGCGGGCCGGTAGGTCTGGATCGCGATGCCGTTGGGCGTCGTCCGGGAGGCGGTCAGCTCGAAGGCCGTCGGCAGCCCGCCGTCCGGGAACAGGCGTAGCCCCCGGCCGAGCACGACGGGGTGGATGAGCAGGTTGTACTCGTCGATGAGGTCGTGCGCCATCAGGGACCTGGCGAGGGCGCCGCTGCCGTGGATCTGCAGTTCGCCGCCCTCCGTGCGGTCCTTGATCCGGGCCACCTCCTCTGTGACACCGGTGGAGATCACCGTGGTGTTCTCCCACTCGGCCTTCTCCAGCGTGGTCGAGACGACGTACTTGGGAAGAGCGTTGAGGCGGGAGGCGATCGGGTCGTCGGGGTCGGTGACCCCCGGCCAGTACCCGGCGAAGATGTCGTACGTACGCCGGCCCAGCAGGAACGCAGCGGCACGGTCGAAGACCTCGGTCATGAACCGCCCCATGTCCTCGTCCATGATCGGCGCGACCCAGCCGCCGTACTCGAAACCGCTGCTCGTGTCCTCCTCGGGCCCGCCGGGGGCCTGCATGACGCCGTCGAGGGTCAGAAATGTGGTGAGCGTCAGCTTTGCCATGGTCCTGCTCCTTCGGGAACTCCTGACGATTCCGCTTCCATCAGTTCCGACCCCGCCCGCGGCCGGAACTCATCGGCCGGACCCGCCGCCGTACCGGAGTCGGCGTCCGTTTCCCGCCGGTGTCCGGTGCGCCGAAGGACTTTGCTTGGTCCTGTCAGCACGACCGGCAACGGACAGGAACCCTGATGAACAGCACCGTCAGCACGAACCGCACCGCACTCGTCACCGGCGGCAGCCGCGGCATCGGCGCCGCGACCGCCCTGCGGCTCGCCCAGGACGGCGCCGATGTGGCGCTGACCTACGTACAGGACGAGGACGCCGCCCGCGAGGTCGTGCGCAAGATCGAGGCGGGCGGCCGCCGCGCAGTCGCCCTGCGCGCGGACTCGGCCGACCCGGAGGCCGTCCCCGCGGCGGTGCACCGGACGGCGGAGACCTTCGGCCGGCTCGACATCCTGGTCAACAACGCCGGCATCGGCGTCCTCGGCCCGATCGGCGACCTCACCGACGCCGATGTCGACCGGGTGCTCGCAGTCAACGTACGGGCGGTCTTCCTGGCCTGCCGAGCAGCGGCCGGTGTACTGGAGCAAGGGGGCCGCATCATCTCCGTCGGTACGGCCCTGAGCCGGTACGCGGGCGGTCCCGGCTCCACCCTCTACGCGATGAGCAAGTCGGCGCTGTCCGGACTGACCAAGCCGCTCGCCCGCGAGCTCGGCCCGCGCGGCATCACGGTCAATCTGGTCCAGGCCGGTGCGGTCGACACGGACATGAACCCTGCCGACGGCCCGTACGCCGCCGGGCAGCGGGCGGCGAACGCGCTGGACCGGTTCGCCGTGCCGGGCGAAGTGGCCGCGATGATCGCGTACTTGGCCAGTGACGAGGCTGCGTACATCACCGGTGCGGAAATGGTCGTGGACGGTGGCCACACGGCCTGACCGTGGCAGGGTGAGGACGATGATTCCGGCCTGAGGAGGCGCTCATGTCCGCACCGGGAGAAGAGGACGACCGTATGCCGGAGGACGACCGTCCACTGTACGAGCGGTTCGGATTCCGCATCGCCAGGCGGGGATACGACCGCGATCAGGTCGAGGCCTACCTCACCCGGCTCCTCGGCGGCGCCCCGCCGGTCGGCGCCCCGGCCTTCGAACTGGTCCGCCGCGGCTACGAGCGGGACCGGGTCGACGAGGTCATCACCCGGTTGCACGGCGAGGCGGCGGGCCGGGGCGGTCAGACCTGACCAGCTCGTTAGGCTGGCCGGGCAGTGATCCGCCGAGAAGGGACGATCATGCCCGCGACCCCGGTACACACCCTCAACGACGGCCGTACGCTCCCCGTGGTGGGGCTCGGCACCTGGCCACTGGACGACGACGCGGCCGAGGAGGCGGTCGCCGGGGCGCTGGGTCTCGGCTACCGGCTCGTCGACACCGCGCTGAACTACGGCAACGAGACCGGTACGGGCCGCGGCATCGCCCGCAGCGGCGTGCCGCGGGAGGACATCCTCGTCACCACCAAGGTGCCGGGCCGGCACCAGGGTTACGAGAAGACCCTCGCCTCGTTCGAGGAGTCCCGTCGCCACCTCGGGCTCTCCTACGTGGATCTGTATCTCATCCACTGGCCGCTGCCCCGCGTCGATCTGTACGTGGACACCTGGCGGGCACTGATCCGGCTGCGCGAGGACGGGCTCGTGCGCTCGATCGGGGTCTCCAACTTCACCGCGGCCCATCTCGCGCGGCTGGAGGAGGAGACGGGCGTGCTGCCCGCCGTCAACCAGATCGAGATGCATCCGCGGCTGCCGCAGGAGGAGCTGCGGGCCGTGCACGCCGCCAAGGGCATCGTGACGGAGAGCTGGAGCCCACTGGGGCGCGGCCGCGACCTGCTGGCCGACCCGGAGCTCGTCGCGATCGCCGCAGCGCACGGGGTGACGCCGGGCCGGGCGGTGCTGCGCTGGCACACGCAGCTGGGTGCCGTCCCGATCCCCAAGTCGGCCGACCCGGGCCGGCAGCGCGAGAACCTCGACCTGTTCGGCTTCGAGCTGACACCGGACGAGCTGGCCCGCATCTCCGCCGGTCCGCAGGAGCGGTTCGGCGGCGACCCCGAGGTGCACGAGGAGTTCTGAGGCGGGAGGGCGGCGAACCGCCCTCCGTTTCAGCTGGACCGCGGCTGCACCTCTGCCATACGGGACCAGCCCTCGCCCGGTACCTCGACATTGATGATCTCGGGCACCTCCGCCACCAGGTCCGCCATCGTGTCCATCGCCGCCGCGAAGTGCGCCGACTGCACGTGGGCCGCACCGGCCTCGGGGGAGGCGAACGCCTCCAGCAGCACGAACTGGTCCGGGTTCTCGACGCTGCAGGACCAGTCGAAGAACACGTTCCCGGGCTCCTGCCGGGTGGCGACGGTGAATTCCTCGACGGCCGGAAGCCAGTTGTCGCGCTCGGCCGTGCGGACGGTGAACTTGACGGCGATGAAGATCATGGCGACTCCTGTGGGGGATGCGAGTGAACCCGGGCAGGGTCCCACATCCCCAACGGTATCGCCCGAATACGGACAGCCTTCAACAGGGGCGGTCAGCCCCCGCCGGAAAGCCTCGGGCAGGGAGCGGTTCAGCCGCCCAGCTCGATGTGACGGGCAGCCAGCCGCGCGGCACCCTGTGGGGTCAGCGAGCCGAAGAGGCGCAGCCGCGAGATGCCACCGTCCGGGAAGATGTCGACGCGGACCTCGTCGGCCCGCACTGCCTCGGCCAGGACGAAGCGGTGGTTGGTGTCGGGCTGCAGCCGGGTCCTGGGCAGGATTTCGACCCAGCCGCCACCCTTGGCGTCCCGGGCCGAAAGGCTAGCCCAGCCCGCCGAGTTGCCCTTCAGGTAGGCGGTGTCGATCTCGACGGCACGGATCTCCGCCTCTTCGACGAGGTGGTAGTGGATCCAGTCGTTGCCCTTGTCGCGCCGGCGCCGGGTCTCCCAGCCGTCGTCCATCTTGCGGGACCTGCCGGGCTGGATGGTGTTGGTCGCCGGGGAGTAGAAGCGGTCCGACGCGTCCTCGACCCGGCCGCCGTTCTCCAGCGCGACCAGATCGAAGGTGCCGAGCGCCGTCAGCCAGGCGGGATCCGGGGCGACTTCCCCGTACACCCGGAGCCTGGCTATGCCCCCATCGGGGTGCTGGCTGACCCGCAGGTGGGTGAAGCGCTGCGCGGCTTCGACGGTGAAGCCGTTCGCCGCGTGGCCGCCGACGGCCGTACGGGGGACGAGCGTCGTCCACGTCACGCCGGGCGCGAGGAGGTCGTCGGGGGACGGCGATCCGGGCAGCGAGACACCCTCGACGGAGACCGCCTGCGGGTAGTTGCCACGGAAGTGGGCGGTGTCGACGACGATGCCGCGTACGACACCCGGGGCACCGAGGCGGACCAGTGCCCAGTCGTGGTCCTCGTCCACCGGGTGGGGCTGTACGGCACTCACGCCGCGGCGGCGGCGGGTCTCCCAGCCGTCCATGATCTTGCCCTTGTGCCCGAAGTGCTCGGGGTCGAAGTGGGCGGGCTCCGGCTTCAGGAGGTTCTCGCGCTCCGCGAAGAACTCGTCGTTGGCGGCGATCACACCCGCGCCGAGCCGCCGGTCGGCGAGGTCGACGAGGTGAGTGAAGGGGAAGGCTGCGGTGCGGTAGTCGGCGTAGGGGTCGCCACCGCCGTACGGGTTCGCGTCGCCGGTGAAGTGCGCTGTCGCCGTCATGGTCACTTGTTCCTTGTCTGGAGGCGGCCGGTGGGCTCGGCGAGGATGCCTTCGGCGGCGATCCGTACGCCGCGCAGCCATGTCGACCGCACGACGCCGTGCAGGGTCCGGCCGGCGTATGCGGTGACCTGGTTGCGGTGGAAGAGTTCGGCCGGGTCGACGGTGAAGGTCGCGTCGGGTGCCAGGACGGCGAAGTCGGCGTCGCGGCCCGCCTCGATCGCACCCTTGGCGGTGAGACCGGCCAGTGCGGCGGGGGCGGCCGACATCCAGCGGGCGACGTCGTCGAGGGAGTGACCCCGCCTGCGGGCCTCGGTCCAGATGGCGGGCAGCCCGAGCTGGAGGGAGGAGATGCCGCCCCAGGCGGACGCGAAGTCCGGCGTCTTGAGGTCGGTGGTGCAGGGCGAGTGGTCGGAGACGATGCAGTCGATGGTGCCGTCGGCGAGCCCCTGCCACAGCGCGTCCTGGTTGGCGGCCTCACGGATGGGCGGACAGCATTTGAACTCGGTTGCCCCGTCGGGGACTTCTTCGGCGGTGAGGGTGAGGAAGTGCGGGCAGGACTCGACGGTGACGCGGACACCCTCGCGCTTGGCGGCGGCGATCAGCGGCAGTGCGTCACTGGAGGAGAGGTGCAGGATGTGGACGCGCGCGTTCAGCCGCTTCGCGTGGGCGATGAGTCCCTCGATCGCCGTGTTCTCGGCGTCGCGCGGCCGTGAGGCGAGGAAGTCGGCGTAGGCGGGGCCGCCGCGCTGCGGTGCGGCCTCCAGGTGGTGCGGGTCCTCGGCGTGCACGATCAGCAGGCCGCCGAAGCCCGCGATCTCGGCCATCGACCGGGCCAGCTGCTCCTGGTCCAGCTCGGGGAACTCCTCGACGCCGGAGGGCGAGAGGAAGCACTTGAAGCCGAACACCCCGGCCTCGTACAGGGGGCGCAGATCCTTGACGTTCGAAGGGATGGCGCCGCCCCAGAAGCCGGTGTCGACGTGGACCTTGGGGGCCGCCACCTGCTGCTTGACGCGCAGGTGCTCGACGGTGGTGGTCGGCGGGAGGGAGTTGAGCGGCATGTCGAGCAGGGTGGTGATCCCGCCGGCCGCGGCGGCGCGGGTCGCGGTGTAGAACCCTTCCCACTCGGTGCGGCCCGGATCGTTCACATGGACGTGCGTGTCCACGAGTCCGGGCAGCAGGACGTCGTCACCGAGGTCCTCCACCCGGGCGCCCTCCGGCACCTCGGCGTCATACGGCAGGACGGCGTCGATCGTCCCGCCCGCGACATGGACCGCGGCGGGACGCGTGCCCCCGGGGGTGACGACACGCGTCGAGCGCAGTACCAGTTCCACGTCCGTACCCGACACCGGTGCTCCTCACTTCATGAATTCAACGAACTGTTGAAGGAGTCTTCACTCGCGAATGCGACCCGTCAAGACCCCATCCTCCGCTCGGGACACTCAGCCGACCACGCGTGCCACCGACTGGAGATTTCCACAGAGTAAAAGACTGATTTCGCAGTGCGGAATGTAGAATGGGCTGTGCGCGACGCCGTGCAGACCGCCGGCCCGGCCGCGGCACCTGGGACGAACGGGCCCTGACCGGCCAGGACGGTGCCCTTGCGACAGTGGGCCGATCGGGAAGTGCCCGGTAGGCTGCTGCCTTGCTCTTCCGCTTCGAAAGGACCGTTGACGTGCCGCCGTCCCACGCCAGCACTTCCGCCTCCAAGCCCGCCGGTTCCAGCGGCGGTGTGCAGTCCCTTGAGCGCGCCTTCGACCTGCTGGAGCGGATGGCCGATGCGGGGGGCGAGGTCGGCCTGAGCGAGCTCTCCGCGAGCAGCGGACTCCCGCTGCCCACCATTCACCGGCTCATGCGCACGCTCGTGGTGTGCGGCTACGTACGCCAGCAGCCCAACCGGCGCTACGCGCTCGGCCCGCGCCTGATCCGGCTCGGCGAGTCCGCCGCGCGACTGCTCGGCACCTGGGCCCGCCCCTATCTGGCCCGGCTGGTCGAGGAGACCGGCGAGACGGCCAACATGGCGCTGCTCGACGGCGACGAGGTCGTGTACGTGGCGCAGGTGCCGTCCAAGCACTCGATGCGCATGTTCACCGAGGTGGGCCGCCGGGTGCTGCCGCACTCCACCGGCGTCGGCAAGGCACTCCTGGCGCACACCCCGCCGGACGAGGTGCGGGCCCTGCTCACGCGCACCGGGATGCCGGCCGCGACCGAGAAGACGATCACCACCCCGGACGGTTTCCTGGACGCCCTGGAGCAGGTCCGCAGGGTGGGCTATGCGGTGGACGACAACGAGCAGGAAATAGGGGTCCGCTGTCTGGCGGTCTCGGTGCCCAACTCCCCCACCTCCGCCGCGATCTCGATCTCCGGCCCGGCAGGCCGGGTGACCGAGGCAGCCACCGAGCGGATCGTGCCGATCCTCCAGCAGGCCGCGAAGGAGCTGTCCGAGGCCCTGGCCAGCAGCGGGTCGGCCGGCTGAGACGCGAGGAGGGGCGGCCGGAGCCTTCGTGCTCCGGCCGCCCCTTCGCCGTATCCGCCCCCACGGCACTCAGGCCGGTGCCGGGGCCGGGGCGGTCAGTCTGCCGTCCTCCATCGTGACCGTCAGGTCCATCCGGTCCAGATGGGTCCGGTCGTGGGTGACCATGACGGTCGCCGTGGACCGCTGACGGGTCAGCGAGACGAGGAGATCGAGCACCGCCGCGCCCCGTTCGTGGTCCAGGGCGCTGGTCGGTTCGTCGACGAGCAGCACCGCGGGGTCGTTCATCAGGGCCCTCGCGATGTTGATCCGCTGACGCTGACCGCCCGAGAGCTGATGGGGCCGGCGGTCGGCCTTGTCGGCGAGACCGACGGCGTCGAGCAGTTCCAGCGCGCGGGCGCGGGCGGTCCGGGCCGCACCTCCGGACAGGTGGGCCATGACCTGGAGCTGTTCCGCCGCGGTCAGGGACGGCAGCAGGTTCGGCTGCTGGAAGACGATGCCGATCCGTTCGCGGCGCAGCGCCGCCTTGTCGGCCCGGCCCAGCCCCGCGGTGTCCGTGCCGGCGACGACGACAGCGCCTTCGTCGGGGGTGACCAGGGTGGCCGCCACGGCGAGCAGACTCGACTTCCCGGAGCCGGAGGGGCCGACGACCGCGGTGAGCGTGCCCGCAGGTACATCGAGTACGACGCGGTCCAGGGCGGTGAGCCGCCCGTCGCCGTCGGGGTAGGTGAGCGTGACGTCGGTGAGCGTGAGGGTCATCGGGCACTCCGGGGTGTGGTGCGCGGGGTGGGAGTCGGCGTGGCTTTCATCGGGCGCTCCGGGGTGTGGTGCGCGGGAGTGAGCGGCGGTGCGGCCGTCATCGCGCGCTCCCGAGCGCGGTGAGCGGGTCGACGGCGGTGATCCGCCTGATGGACAGGGCCGCCCCGACCGCTCCGAGGGCGATCATCACAGCCGCCGGGACGAGGACGGTCGACGCCTCCAGGACGAAGGGCACGGCTCCGCCGCCGACGAGCGCACCGATGCCGGAGGCGAGCGCGGTGCCCAGCCCCGTACCGATCGCAAGCATCACCACGGCCTGCCCGAGTGCGTCCCGCAGCAGATACGGCGTGGAGACACCCAGCGCCTTGAGAACGGCGACATCGCCGCTGCGCTGAATCGTCCAGACGGTGAAGAAGGCGCCGATGACCAGGGCGGAGATGGCGAAGAGGAAGCCACGCATCAGCTGGAGCGAGCCGTTCTCGGCCTGGTAGGAGCCGATGGCGGTGAGGGAGCCGTCGAGCGTGAGCGTGCTGGTGCCCGCCGCCCGGTCACCGGCGGCCAGATCGGCCCCGCCGGTGGTGGTCAGCGCGATCACGGTGGCGTGCTCCGCGCCGCCCTCGCCGTCGGCCCCGAACCGCTGCCAGTCGGCGAGTGCCGTCCACACGACCGGCGTATGGCTGTACGAGGCGTCGCCGGCGACCGCTGCGACGGTGACCTCGTCGCCGCCGAGCAGCAGCCGCTCACCCGCGCC
Organism: Streptomyces sp. NPDC087901; assembly: GCF_044742205.1. NCBI lineage: Bacteria > Bacillati > Actinomycetota > Actinomycetes > Kitasatosporales > Streptomycetaceae > Streptomyces > Streptomyces sp. NPDC087901. The sequence continues at coordinate 205,356 of NZ_JBIUUC010000002.1, read as the reverse complement.
GGCAGCCAGGTCCTCGGCGGCCTGCTCGGAGAGCACGACCGTGCCCGGTCCGACCGGGGTGCCCGAGGGCGCCAGGCCGCTGCCCGGTTCGACACCGAACGCCGAGACGGCCGCCGTCCGCTCCCCCGCCGCCGCGGCGGCGTTCAGCGTGCGGATGCCGAGCGGCTGCGCCGCCTCGACCCCCGGCTGCTTCTCCCAGCTCCGCCAGGCGGTCTCGCGTACGGTCGAATTGGTGAAGGACACCGACTGGCCGTCGGGCGGGGCGGCGAACGCCAGGTGGTCGGCGTTCAGCCCCGTGACGGCCGAGGTGTTCTCCCGGGCCAGCCCGGCCGTGAGGCCGGACAGCAGGCCCACGAGCAGCGTGATCAGGACCACGACCGTGCCCATGAGCGCGAACCGGCCCTTGGCGAACCGAAGATCTCTCCATGCGACGAACATGACTCCAGCCTCGGCATTCACCGCCGCGGAAACATCGCCCGCGGGCCGGTCCCGACATCAACCTTTCGATTGACCGGCCCCGCACACCCCGCGTCTACGCTGGACGAATCATGGAAACGCGTGTCCATCCCCCGGTCGCCGCCGCACTGCGGCTGTGTCTGCATGCCCTGCTGCTGGGACTGCTGGCGCTCGCCGCGGTCAAGGCCGTGAGCGGGGACGCCCCGCACTCCGGTGCCGTCGTCGTGGTCGCGGGCGTGCTGGCCGCGGTCTACGCGGCGGGGGCACTGGCCCCGTCCGTCCAGCCCCGGACCCGGGCGGGGGCGCTCTGGCTCGCGGTACTCGGGGCTCTGTGGCTGGTGCTGCTGGCCTTGTCGCCGGACGCGCTGTGGCTGGCGTTCCCGCTCTACTTCCTCCAGCTTCACCTGCTGCCGATCCGCTGGAGCCTGCCCGCCGTCGTGGCGACGGCGGTGGCCGCGATCACCAGTTTCCTGCTGCACGGCGAACCGGTCACCGCCGGCACGTTCATCGGCCCGCTGCTCGGGGCGGCCGTCGCGGTCGCCATGGTCCTCGGGTACGACGCGCTGTTCCGCGAGAGCGAGCGGCGGCGCGAGCTCATCGAGGAGCTCGTCTCGACCCGTGCGGAGCTGGCCGAGGCCGAGCGCACCGCGGGGACGCTCGCCGAACGCGAACGGCTGGCCCGCGAGATCCACGACACCCTCGCGCAGGGCCTCTCCAGCATCCAGCTGCTGCTGCGCGCAGCGGAGCGCACCCTTCCGGCGGACGCCCCCGCCGCGGCCCATGTCCGCCAGGCCCGGGAGGCGGCCCAGGACAATCTCGCCGAAGCCCGTCGGTTCGTGCGCGCCCTGACTCCACCCGATCTGGAGAACGGCTCCCTGGCCGCCGCCCTGGAGCGGCTCTCGGCCCGCACCACCGCTCCCGCGCTCGCGGTGAGTTTCGCGGTCAGCGGCACCCCGGTGGAGCTGCCCACGCCGTACGAGGTGGCACTGCTGCGTACCGCGCAGTCGGCGCTCGCCAACACGGTGCAGCACGCCGGCGCGCGGCGGGCGGAGATCACCCTGAGCTTCATGGACACCTCGGTGGCGCTGGACGTGGTCGACGACGGCCACGGCTTCACGGACGGCTCCGCCGCGAGCACGGGCACCGGAACGGGAGGCTTCGGCCTGCCGGCCATGCGGTCCCGGGCCCGTTCGCTGGGCGGCACCCTGAGTGTCGAATCGGCGCCCGGCCACGGCACGGCCGTCGCCCTGACCCTGCCGCTGCCGCTCCCCGTCGGCCGGACCGGACAGGACGCCGCATGACGCCTCCGATCAGACTGCTGCTCGCCGACGACCACCCGGTGGTCCGGGCGGGGCTGCGTGCCGTACTGGACACAGAGCCGGACTTCCGCGTCGACGCCGAGGCCGCCACCGCCGAACGGGCGGTGGCCCTGGCAGCGACCGGTGAGTTCGACGTCGTCCTGATGGACCTGCAGTTCGGTACGGGTCTGCACGGTTCGGAGGCCACCGCCGCGATCACCGCGGCGCCGGACGCGCCCCGGGTGCTGATCCTGACGACGTACGACAGCGACGCCGACATCCTCGCGGCGGTGGAGGCGGGCGCGGCGGGCTATCTGCTCAAGGACGCCCCGCCGGAGGAGCTGGCCGCCGCGGTACGTACGGCGGCTGCCGGCCGCTCCGCCCTGGCGCCGGCCGTCGCGCACCGGCTGATGGACCGCATGCGGATGCCGGCCCAGGCGCTCACCAAGCGCGAGCTGGAGGTGCTGCAACTGGTCGGCGAGGGGCTGTCGAACCTGCAGATCAGCAAGAAGCTCTTCCTCAGCCAGGCGACGGTGAAGTCCCATCTGGTGCACATCTACGCCAAGCTGGGCGTGGACTCGCGCACCGCGGCCGTCGCGGCGGCGACGGCCCGCAGGCTGATCCGCCGCTGAAGCCACTGAGGTGGCCCCCGGCCCCTCCAGCGGCTTCAACGGCGCGGCGACTCACACATCGGCGGCGCGGCGCTCACACGTCAACGCGCGGCAGCCCGCAGAATCAGCGGCGCGGCGGCTCGCCGAACAGATCGACGGCGATCCGTACGTCCCTGAGCGCCGACGCCAGCGCGCTGACCGAACCGACCGCCCCCGCGATCAGCAGCAGTGACCGGCGGAGCCGGGGAATCTCGGGCGCGCCGCCGGCCGCCATCGCGTCCAGCGCCGCCAGCTCGTCCTCGGCGATGGCGCGGTCCGGGAACTCCGCCGGATGTCCGGCCAGCTCCCGGCGGAGCCGGGCGACGGCCGTACGCAACTCCGTCACTCTCGGGTCCTCATCACTGCTGGTCACCCGCGCCTGCCCCACGCTCTTCAACAAAGCACTCCCCCTCGCACATCTTTGTGCCGGTGTTTCGACCAAGCCCCGTACCGTGGTCAAGTGTCCGGGGGTGCGGGCAAGTTAACGCCATGACAGGTGCCGGGCGCCACTCCGCGGACGGAACTCGGAGTGTCCCGCACATTGACGCGGGCGGGCGGGCCGGTCCGGTCCGTGCGGGAACGGCCCGTCTGGGGTATCCAGGCGGCATGACAAGCACACCGCACGCGCCCTCCTCACCCTCCCCGTCCGCCTCCCCCGTCATTGCCGGACTGCTGCTCGCGGCGGGCGGCGGGCGCCGGCTCGGCGGGCGCCCGAAGGCCCTGCTGGAGCACCGCGGCCGCCTGCTGGCCGACCACGCGGTGGAGACGCTCCGGGCGGGCGGCTGCGGGCCGGTACAGGTGGTGCTGGGCGCGTCGGCCGACGAGGTGCGCGCGAAGGCGGAACTGTCGGGCGTCGGGTTGACGGTCAACCCGGAGTGGGCCGAGGGCATGGGCTCCTCGCTACGGGCGGGGCTCACCGCCCTCACCGGTACGGGTGCGGACGCGGTTGTCGTCCTCCTGGTCGACCAGCCCGGCATCGGCGCCGAAGCGGTGGCCCGGGTGCGGGCGGCGTACCGCTCGCGGACGAGCCTGGCGGCGGCCTCGTACGGCGGGGAGCGCGGCCATCCGGTGCTCTTCGGGGCCGATCTGTGGGCGGACATCGCGGTGGGCGCGGTGGGCGATCAGGGGGCCCGGGCGTATCTGCGGGCGCACCGCGATGCGATCACGCTCGTCGAGTGTTCGGATGTGGCTCAGGCCTACGACATCGACACGGCGGAGGACCTCTCCCACCTTGAGTGAACGTACTGGCACGCTGCGCCAGCAAGCTCCCACTTCTGTCGACCCGGAGAGTCTCGACATCAACAAACCATTGAACTTCCACCATGAGGAAACTACTATCCACTGGTCAGAAGCCCTCTGCACCTCAGACGGCGCCCACGGCCGCATCCCGGAGCCATGGCACGCCGTGCCATTTCAGGCGACCCGGCGACCGTGAGACGTCGCCCGCACCGCCCGCTGAAGGAGTGACAGCTCATGTCCGCACCAGCGCCGTCCTCGCTGGCCATCGTCGATGCCGAACCCCTGCCCCGGCAGGACGAGGTCCTCACCCCCGCGGCCCTCACGTTCGTGGCCGAGCTGCACCGCCGGTTCACGCCCCGGCGCAATGAGCTGCTCGCCCGGCGCGGTGAGCGCCGCGCCGAGATCGCCCGCACCTCCACGCTGGACTTCCTGCCGGAGACCGCCGCTGTCCGTGCGGACGACTCCTGGAAGGTCGCACCGGCGCCCGCCGCTCTGAACGACCGCCGGGTGGAGATCACCGGTCCGACCGACCGCAAGATGACCATCAACGCCCTGAACTCGGGCGCCAAGGTCTGGCTCGCCGACTTCGAGGACGCCTCCGCCCCGACGTGGGAGAACGTCATCCTCGGCCAGCTCAACCTGATCGACGCGTACAACCGCGCCATCGACTTCACCGACCCGAAGTCCGGCAAGTCGTACGCCCTGAAGCCCGCCGACGAGCTCGCCACGGTCGTCACCCGCCCCCGCGGCTGGCACCTGGACGAGCGGCACCTCCAACTCGACGGCACCCCGGTGCCCGGCGCGCTGGTCGACTTCGGCCTCTACTTCTTCCACAACGCGCAGCGCCTGATCGATCTCGGCAAGGGCCCCTACTTCTACCTCCCCAAGACGGAGTCGCACCTGGAGGCCCGCCTCTGGAACGACATCTTCGTCTTCGCCCAGGACTACACCGGCATCCCGCAGGGCACCGTCCGCGCCACGGTCCTGATCGAGACGATCACCGCCGCGTACGAGATGGAGGAGATCCTCTACGAGCTCCGCGACCACGCCTCCGGGCTGAACGCCGGCCGCTGGGACTACCTCTTCTCCATCGTCAAGAACTTCCGTGACGGCGGCCCTAAGTTCGTCCTGCCCGACCGCAACCTGGTCACGATGACCGCCCCGTTCATGCGGGCGTACACCGAACTCCTGGTCCGCACCTGCCACAAGCGCGGCGCCCACGCCATCGGCGGCATGGCGGCCTTCATCCCGTCGCGCCGGGACGCCGAGGTCAACAAGGTCGCGTTCGAGAAGGTCAAGGCCGACAAGGACCGTGAGGCGAACGACGGCTTCGACGGCTCCTGGGTCGCCCACCCCGACCTGGTCCCGATCGCCATGGCCTCCTTCGACGCGGTCCTCGGTGAGAAGCCGAACCAGAAGGAGCGGCTGCGCGAGGACGTCTCGGTGGCGGCGGGCGATCTGATCGCCGTCGACACCCTGGACGCCAAGCCCACGTACGACGGTCTGCGCAACGCCGTCGCCGTCGGCATCCGCTACATCGAGGCGTGGCTGCGCGGCATGGGCGCGGTCGCCATCTTCAACCTGATGGAGGACGCGGCCACCGCCGAGATCTCGCGCTCGCAGATCTGGCAGTGGATCAACGCGGACGTGGTCTTCGAGAACGGGGAGCACGCCACGGCGGAGCTGGCCCGCAAGATCGCGGCCGAGGAACTGACCACGATCCGCACCGAGATCGGCGACGAGGCCTTCGCCGCCGGCAAGTGGCAGCAGGCCCACGACCTGCTGCTCCAGGTCTCCCTGGACCAGGACTACGCGGACTTCCTGACGCTGCCGGCGTACGAGCAGCTGCGCTGACAACCCTGGCGTACGCGACCGCTCCCGGTGCCGTCCGTCGGCACCGGGAGCGGTGTCATCGTGCATCCGATGCACCTGATCCCCGTTCGGTTCAGCTCAGCTGACTCCACTCCAGTTCAGTCCAGTCCGGTCCAGTTCACTCCAGTCCAGGATGATCGGATTGCTGAGCGCCGCCATGTGCCCTTCGCGATGGCGTACCTCGATGCGGACGAACGCCGAATCCGCCGCGCTGACGCGACACTCCACGGCATCCGGTCCCGAGCGGGTGAGCGGCGCCCGGTGCACCATCCCTCGCTCGGTGTGAAAGCTGACAGTGCCCGACGGCACACCGCGTACCTCCGCTCTCGCGACCACGGCTGACCCATCGCCGGCTTCCAGCCGTTCACCGATCCCGGCGCTCCGGTCACCCGCAGAGACCGTGAACGAGAGCTCGACGGCGAGCGAATCGGTGATCCAGGTCCGGCCCGCTCGGATCCCGGCGAGGATGTCGTCGGGACTCAGGCCTTCGGCAAACACGGCAGTGTGCGGGACACCGATCTGGTTCTTGAGGTGGGTGTCGCTGTTGCCGATCGCCGGCCGCCACCGTCCCTGGTGGATGTCCGCAGCCAGGCTTCGCCCCCATTCGGCCAGGGCGGCCTCGTTGTCCGCCTGCCACGGCACGTCCGAACTCCACGGCCCGTTCCACACCTCGACCACGTCGAAGCCCTGGAACGGGTACATGAACGTGCCTGAGGAGTACGGCGCGTGAGGGTGGGCGGCGACGCAGAGCCCACCGGCTCCGTGGACCTCGTCCAGATACCGGTCGATCATGTTGTCCCGCACGCCGTAGCGCCACTCGACCACGTGACCTGAAGGGATCCCCAGCGCGAGCCAGTGCCCGGTCCGGGTGACGACCTCCTGGCCCGGGATCACCAGCAGACCGTCGCCGCTGAGCCGACTCCAGGCGCCGTGCGTCGCGGACGTGTTGTGCTCGGTGGCCGCGAGGAAGTCCAGCCCCGCCGCCCGCGCATCAGTCACGAGCTGCTCCGGCGTCAGCTCGCCGCCGTTCGAGACGGCCGAGTGCACATGGCAGTCACCTCGGTACCAGCCGCGCCCCCGGCCGGCCACCGACGCTGCTGAAGACTCTGAAGGTTCCGACTCGGACATGCGTTCTCCCTGCCGTCTCATGAAGAAGATCGCACGAACACCTGACCGGCTCCTGTGAAATCATCCCCGCGTCGGCCCTCGGCCCTCGGCCCTCGGCCCCCGCCCCGTCACGCATCGACCCAAGGGAGCACCGCGCCCCATGCCCGTGCATTCTCTGGCCCACTCGCCGCTCTCCAGCACCGTGGTACAGGAGTTGCTGGCGATGCCCGCCATGCAGGCCGTCCCCGAGGAGGAGTTCGACGAGTACAGCGAGAGGGAACTCGGCTGGGCGTACACCGATCTCGTCTGCGACGCGGTCCTCACCAGGCACCATCACGTCCTGTGGTACGAGGGCACCCCGTTGGGCGACGCGGAGTGCACGCTGGTCCTGACGTTCGGTGAGGCGTATCCCGTCAATCCCCCGGATCCCGACGAATACGGCCACGACTCGCTCGTCGAGCTCGTCGAGGACTGGGCCGGACTTCCGGGCTGGGTCCTTCTCGATACACCCTCCGAAGCGGAGTGCGACGCCGTGCTCGACCGGGCGGCGGATGTCCTCGCCGCCGAGCTCGGTCCACCCCTGCGGACGCTGCGCTCCGACGGATGGCTCAGTCTGGGGCCCCATCTGCAGTGCCGTATATGGCGCATGGGCGAGCACGGCGTCGTGCTCGCCCCGCGCGAGGACGGCGGCCCCTACGGCTATCTGACCCACCTGGTCCTGACCGTGCACCCCTGGCCGGCGGGCGAGGAGCTGCCCGTCGCGGACGAGGACTGTCTGCGATGGGTGCGGGACCGCATCATCCTGTGACGGTGTGCGCGAGCGGACGCCGGAGCCCGGCGGACGCTCGCGCGTGACCGGACCACGGAGTCCGCCGGAACTCCGCGGGCCGGCCGGCCCGTTACCGGTGGCACTACTTGAGCCCGGTGTCGAGCGCACCCATCAGCGTGCCCTGCGGGGTGTCCCCCGACATCTCCCAGACCATGACGCCAAGCAGACCCTTGTCCTTCACATAGGCGGTCTTCCTGCCGATGGACCAGGTGTCGTCGAACGACCACCACTGGTTGCCGGTATATCCGTAAGTCGATACGGACTGTTCGTCGTGGTGGACCGTCATCGTCGGGTACGCGCCGATGAGGTTGGAGTAGCCCCGGGTGCCGGCCTCCTCGGCGAACTGGCCCGGCGCGGCGCCTCCCGCCGGCTGCCATTCGCCGGCCGCTCCGCCGTCGGTGACGCTCTGCCAGCCGCGGCCGTAGAACGGGATGCCGAGGGTCAGCTTGCGGGGTTCGACGCCCGCGTCCGTGTACGCCTTGATGGCGGCGTCCGCACTGAAGTGGAAGTCGTACGGGTCCTGCGCGTCCGTGTAGAGGTTGGCCTGGTGGCCGGTGCGGTTCGGTTCCCAGGAGTTGTCGCTGCCCGAGCCGTGGAAGTCGTAGCCCTGGACGTTGGCGACGTCGAGGGAGTCGAAGACCCTGCCCAGGTCCCAGCCCTCACCGATCTTCTGCGGGTCGGCAGGGGTGAAGGCGGTGAGGAGGCGGTGGCCGCCGCCGAGCGCGTCCAACTGCTTGCGGAACTCGGCGAGCAGCAGGGTGAGGTTGTTCTTGTCGTTCGGGGAGTAGTGGTTGCCGGGGTGTCCGGTGCCGGTGCCCGGCCACTCCCAGTCGATGTCGAAGCCGTCGAAGATGCCTGCCGCGGTGCCGGGGCCGCCGGCGCCGCCGTACTCGGGCAGGTTGCCCTTGATGTACATGTCGATGCAGGAGGAGACGAACTTCTTGCGCGCGGCATCGGTGGCGGCGACGTCGGAGAAGTACTTCGAGTAGGTCCAGCCGCCGAGCGAGACCACGATCTTGAGGCCCGGGTGGAGCTTCTTCAGCTTCTTCAACTGGTTGAAGTTGCCGCGCAGTTTGCCCCAGCCGTCGTCCGCGACCCCGTCCACGGACTGGGCGGCGCTGAACGGGCGGGTGTAGTCGGCGTCCGCGTCACCGGCACCGGTGCCCTGCTCGGGGTCCTGCGGGTCGGCCGTGGTGCCCTTGGTGACGCCGTTCAGGCAGGTGAGGTTGTTGGGGTCGATGTTGGCGAAGGCGTAGTTGACGATGTCTAGCTTCCCGGCGGCGCCGGAGTCATGGAGGTTCTTGACGAAGTACTGGCGGCCGTAGATCCCCCACTGGACGAAGTAGCCGACCTTCGCGTAGTTGCCCGCGCCGACGATGTCGTCGGTCTTCACCGTGAGGGTGTTGCTCGCGGGCGAGGCGTTGTCGGCCGCGTCACGGGCCTTGACCGTGAAGGTGTACGAGGTCGAGGGCGACAGGCCGCCGACGGTGGCGGTGGTCGTGGTGCCGGAGACCGTGGTGGCCAGGGCGGAGCCGCGGTAGAGGTCGTACGCGGCGACCCGCTGGTTGTCCGTCGCGGCGGTCCAGGCCAGCGTGACGGACGAGGAGTCGGTCGCGGTGGCGTGCAGGGCGCCCGGGGCCGTCGGCGGGGAGGTGTCGCTGGCCGGGTCGACGGTGGTGACGGCCAGCGGGGCGCTCTCGGCGGAGGTGTTGCCCCGGGTGTCCTTGGCCCGGACGGTGAAGGAGTAGGCGGTGCCGGGGGCGAGGCCGGTGACGGTGGCGGAGGTCGTCGCGGTGGCCGAGCCGACGGCCTTGCCGCCGGCCAGGATGTCGTACGAGGCGACGGGGAAGTCCCCCGCGGCGGCGGCCGTCCAGGACAGTGAGACGGTGCGGGCGGTGACGTCCGTCCGCTTCAGCCCGCCGGGCGCGCCGGGCGGGGCATCCGCGGAGCCGTCGCACTTGTCGCCGTTGATCCGGCAGCCGGTCGGCGCCGTGATCGGGCCGGTGGCGACGAACCAGAAGCTGTACGGCTCGGTGGTGCTGTGTGCGGCGACCGTGCCGTTGTAGTGGGCGTTGACCGCGGTGAGGTGGCTGCCCTGGGTGGTGACGGTGCCGTTGTACGAGGAGCTGATCGCGACCCCGGCGGGCAGGTCGAATTCAAGGCTCCAGCCGGTGACGGCCGTGTCGGTGTCGTTGCGCAGGACGTAGGTCCCCTTCCACCACGGGCCGTTGTCGGCCGAGGTGAAGGTCGCCGTCAGCTTGCCCGCCGCGTGCGCGGGGCCCGTCTGGAGGGACAGCAGCGCGAGGAGGAGGGCGAGAACGGCGAGCAGTGCGGTCGCCGTTCTCCGTCTGAGGGGCATGTGCTCGAACATGGTTCTCCCTGGGGACTGGGACCGGTGAGGCGGTCCTCGGGGGGAGCAAGTGCACTTGGTGCCATGGAGCACAGGGGAAACTAATTGGTCTGGACCAACTCGTCAATAGGTACAGACCATTTATCGCCGCCTGCGGTGCCCGCCCTCACCTCCGACCGCCCGGACCCGTGTTCACAACTCCCGGAACGTGAAGGAGAACTGTGCCGGTTCCGCCCGCAACAGGTCCTGCGGCAGCGGGCCGGGGCCGCAGGCCTGCGATCCGACGCCCGTCAGGCCGTGGTCCAGGTGGACCCACACCGTGTCGCCCGGCACCAGGTCGCTGAGGTGCCGGGCCGCGTCCAGCTGCTCGCTGGTCCAGCGGCGCGCGGAGAACCAGAACTCCGGCTCGCCCTCGACCCGCAGGCCACCGATCTCCGCCCAGCGCACGTCGGCACGGGCGCCGTTCTCCTGCGGCCGGACGTACGTCGTCTGCAACGCGTCCACGTCGCTGTCCCGGCGCGCGAGCCGGGACGCCGCCCGGCTGTCCGGGTACGCCTCGCCGGGGCCGCCGCCGTACCAGCGCACCGCGTGCGCCGAGCCGGGCAGGCCGAGGCGTACCCCGAGCCGGGGCAGCGGCACCTTCCAGTCGCCCTCGGGGGTGACGTGCACCGTCAGGCGGAGCCGGTCACCGTCCGAGGTCCACCGGTGGACCGTGGCCAGGCCGAGATCACGGGCGGCCGGAGCGACCCTGGTGCGTACGGTCAGCGCCTCGTCCGTCACCTCCACCGCATCCAGACGGTGGTGCATCCGGTGCAGGCCCAGCTTGCGCCAGTGCAGCCCGTACTGGAGGCGGGGCTGCCAGTCCGCGCCGTTGTCGTTGTCCGTCGGGGCGCGCCACACGTCCAGGCGGGGGCCGGATCGCAGCTCGATTCCCCCGATCGTGAGCAGGCCACCGGTGCGGGCGTCGAACGTGGCCGGGCCGAGCGTGATCCGGCTGGTCTCCCGCCGCGGGCGGGCGCCGTGCACGGGCGGCAGCGGGCCGCGAGCCACGGCCGTCACCTGGCCGGACGCCACCTCATGGCCGTCCTCCAGGGCCCGCACGGTCCAGATCTGCTCGCCTGCCGCGGTGCCCGGCGCGGGCCGCGGCGGGAGGGGCACGTCGGCGCTCGCGCCCGGGGCGAGCGCCGGTACCGGGAGCGGGCCGCCGGCCGTCGTCTCCCCGTCGACCAGGTAGGACCACTCGAAGGCCAGGTGCGAAAGGTCGCGGAAGTCGTAGAGGTTGGAGATCCGTACGGAGTCGTGTCCCTCGGCGGGGGGCCCGATCCGGACCGGGGCGATCACCGCCTTGAACTCGGCCAGGCCGGGGGACGGGGTGCGGTCGGGGAAGAGCAGCCCGTCGCAGACGAAGTTCCCGTCGTGCAGTTCCTCGCCGTAGTCGCCGCCGTAGGCGTAGCCGTACGTCTCGTGCCGCAGGCCGTGGTCGATCCACTCCCAGACGAAGCCGCCCTGGTTACGGGGGTATGCCTCGAACAGCCGCTGGTAGTCGGCCAGTCCGCCCGGCCCGTTGCCCATGGCGTGCGCGTACTCGCACAGGATGAAGGGAAGCCCGCGGCGTTTGTCCGTGCCGCCGTCCAGGCCGCGCCCGATGCGCTCGACCTCTTCCTGGGTGGCGTACATCCGGGAGTACAGGTCCGTGTCGCGGCAGCTCGGGTCGCCCTCGTAGTGGATCGGGCGGTCCGGGTCGCGGTCGCGGATCTGCTCGGCCATGGCGGTCAGGCCGCGGCCGGTGCCGGCCTCGTTGCCGAGCGACCAGATGATCACCGAGGGGTGGTTCTTGTCGCGCTCGACCATGCGGGCGGCCCGGTCCAGCAGAGCGGGGGTCCAGCGGTCGTCGTCGACGGGGTTGTCGCGCCAGTCCTGCTCGACGAAGCCGTGGGTCTCCAGGTCGCACTCGTCGATCACCCACAGACCGTGCTCGTCGCACAGGTCGAGGAAGTCGGGGTGCGGCGGGTAGTGGGAGGCACGGACGGCGTTGATGTTGTGGCGCTTCATCAGCGTCACGTCCTCGCACATCGTCTCCGGGTCGAGGGTGCGGCCCGTCCGCGCATGCCACTCGTGCCGGTTGACGCCCCGGAGGAGGACGGCGCGCCCGTTGACCTTGATCAGCCCGTCCTCGACCGCCACCGTACGGAATCCGACGCGCAGCGGGACCCGTTCGCCGGGGGCGGCCAGGACACCGTCGTACAGCCGGGGCGTCTCGGCCGTCCACGGCGCGACGGACACGGTCACGGACTCACCCGTCGCCACGTCGATGCCGAGCTCCGGCACCGTCACCCGCCCCGCGACACCGCTGTCCACCCGCAGCGTCCCGGTTCCGGCCGTGTGGTCGTACGAGGCGTGCACGAAGAAGTCCCCGATCGCGCCCGGCGGACGGTGCAGCAGCGTCACGTCCCGGAAGATGCCCGGCAGCCACCACTGGTCCTGGTCCTCCAGGTACGAGCCGGACGACCACTGGTGGACGCGGACGGCCAGCACGTTCCCGGCCGGTTTCAGCAGGTGCCCTGCCGCGAACTCGTGCGGCAGCCGGCTGCCCTTGAAGTCGCCGAGGAGTACGCCGTTGAGCCAGACGCGAGCACACGACTCCACGCCGTCGAAGCGGAGCACCGCGTCCCCGTCCTGCGGCCAGCTCTCCGGCAGGTCGAAGGTGTGCAGGTGGTCGCCGGTCGGGTTCTCGGTGGGCACCCGCGGCGGGTCCACCGGGAACGGGTAGAGGTGGTTGGTGTAGGCGGGCAGACCGTACGCGCCGTTCTCGCCCTGGAGGACCCAGTGGCCCGGGACCGTGATCCGCGCCCAGTCCTCGGCCCCGTGGCCGGGTACGGCGAACGACTCGTCCTCGGAGTCCGCCGTGGGCGAGAGCCGGAACCGCCATTCACCGTTCAGCGAGAGGCGGTCCGCGTCCGATGCGGCGTAGCGGGCGCGCGGCGGGAGCGTGCCGGTGCCCGGGGCGAAGTCTTCGACGTAGGAGAAGGACATGAACTTCCTTGGCGGGTGGGCCGGGTGGGCCGCATGGTGAGGGCGAGGGAGGGCGCCTCGTGCGGGAGGCGCCCTCCGGGTGCTCAGGCTCGGTAGGAGCCGATCGAGGTCAGCGCGGGCAGGGCCTTGTTGCTGTAGTCGATCAGGGCCTGGTTCTCCCAGTTGTTGCCGGAGGACGAGTCGGTCGGGTCCCAGCCGTTGCCGGTGACGGCCGTCCAGAAGCCCTCCCAGTAGACGTAGCCGAGACCCATGCCGTTCGGGGTGGCCGCGACGGTGTCGGCGACCGCCCTGACCCAGGCGTCCTGACCGGCGGACGAGGCCGGATAGCCGGAGGTGAGCTGGCTGGAGGTGCTGACCAGGTTGGCGAAGCCGTCCTTGCCGGTGAGGGTCCAGGGGTAGGCGGTCTCGGCGACAAGGGCGGGGGTGCCGTACCGGGCGGTGACGAACGCCAGGTTGGCGGAGAGCTCGGCGAGGGTGCCGTGCCAGTACGGGTAGAAGGACAGGCCGATGACGTCCCAGGCCACGCCCCGTGCCTTCATGGCGTCGAAGAACCACTGGTACAGGCTCTGGTCGCCGCCGTTGGACAGGTGCAGGACCGTGCGGACGCCGGAGGTGGTGGCGCGGGCGGCGCTGATGCCGGACTTGAGGAACGTGGCCAGGTTGTCCAGGCTGTTCCAGTCGCCGGTCGGCCAGAGCATGCCGCCGTTGATCTCGTTGCCGATCTGCACCAGGTCCGCGGGGGTGCCCTGGGCGACAAGGGCACCGAGGACGTCGGCGGTGTGGTTGTAGACGGCCGTGGACAGCTGCGCGACGGAGTACGACGACCAGGCGGCCGGCTTCGCCTGGTTGGCCGGGTCGCACCAGGTGTCGGAGTAGTGGAAGTCGACGAGCAGCTTGATGCCCTTGGCCTTCAGCCTGAGGGCCAGCGGGAGGATCTTCGCCTTGTTGTTGTACCCGTCGGCCGGGTTGACCCAGACCTTGAGGCGGGCGTGGCTGACGCCGGCGGTGGCCATGAGCGCCACGGCGTCGGTCCGGGTCCCGCTCGACGAGTAGTAGACCCCGCCCAGCGCCTCGGACTTGGGCAGGGACGAGATGTCGATGCCGCGGACCGACAGGGCGGTGGCGGCGGAGGCCGGGGTCGCGAGGGCACTGAGAACGGCAGGGGCGGCCACGGTGGCAACGGCGGCCTTGAGCAGAGCGCGACGACGCATGGGGTTCCTTCCGGTACGGGGGTGCGGGGTGCGGAGGTACGGGGGCAGAGCTCGGGGGCAGGGCTCGGGGCGCGGGGTCCAGAGTTCGGACGAGGTGGTGCGGGGGTCCCGGCGGGCGTCCCGGGGGACGGCCGAAGAGACCGGCTGTCCTGTCGGTCCGGCCGGGCCGGCAGGACAGCCGGGCCGGGTCAGCCGCGGTAGCGCCCCAGGGCCTTCAGGGCGGGCAGTTCCCGGTCATCGAAGCCGAACAGGGCGAGGTTCTCCCACGCGTTGCCCGACGCCGGGTCCTGTTCGTTCCAGCCGCTGCCCGCGCGGTAGGTCCAGGCCCCTTCCCAGTAGCAGTAGCCGAGGCCCTGCTTGCCGGGGACCGCGGCCGCGAGGTCGGCGACGGCGCGCATCCAGGCGGCCTGGCCCTCCGGCGTGGCGGGGTAGCCGTCGGTGAGCTGCGCGGGGCTGTTCATGATGTCGTTGGTCGCGTCCTCGCTGTCCAGCGTGAACGGGTAACCGGTCTCGGCGATCAGGCAGGGCTTTCCGTAACGGGCGGTGATGTCGGCCATGTTCGCGGCGGCACCCTCCAACGGGCCGTGCCAGAACGGGTAGTACGAGAGGCCGATGATGTCGAAGTCGACGCCGCGCGAGACGGCGTTGTCGAACCACCACCGGTACAGGCCGTTGTCGCCGCCGTTGGCCAGGTGCAGGATCGTACGGATGCGCGGCGTGGTGTCCTTCGCTGCGCGCAGACCCGCCTTGAGGAAGGCGGCGAGGTTGTCCCAGTGCTCCCAGTCGCCCTCCGGCCAGAGCATGCCGCCGTTGATCTCGTTGCCGATCTGCACCAGGTCCGCGGGGGTGCCCTGCCGCTTGAGCGCGCCGAGGACGTCGGCGGTGTGCTCGTAGACGGCACGGGTGAGGCCGGCCGCGTCCAGTCCGGTCCAGGCGGCGGGCTTGGGCTGGTGCGCGGGGTCGGCCCAGGTGTCGGAGTAGTGGAAGTCGGCCCAGATCGCGATGCCCGCACGCTTCAGACGGCGGGCCAGCGGGAGAATCCTCGCCTTGTTGTTGTAGCCGTCGGCCGGGTTTACCCAGACCTTCAGCCGGGCGTGGGTGATGCCCGCGTCGGCGAGGATGTCGACCAGGTCGGCGCGGCGGCCGTCGGCACGGCGGTAGACGGCGCCGAGATCCTCGTTCTTGGGCAGCGAGGAGATGTCCAGGCCACGGATCTCCAGGCGGCGGCGGTGCGCCGGTCCCGGAGAACCGGCCGCGAAGGCGGGGGCGGCACCCAGGGCGGGTACGGCCATCGCGGCGGCGCCGGCTGCTCCAGCGGCGAGAACGCTGCGTCTGCGCATTTCGAGGTCCCTTCACAGTGAATCGGGCTCTGATGAGATGACGGAGAACGGAAAGCGGGGAGAGGAGGGCGGGGCCCGGTCCTCAGCGCGGGTCGCGGAGGATTTCGACCGCGCCGGCGGCCACGGCGGCACAGGTCCCGTCCGGCAGGACCACCTTGACCTCGGCATCCGTGTGGTTGATGGCGAAGCGGAACGTGCCCGACTCGCCTTCGCGTACGACGAGTTCGACGTCGTGGGGCAGTCCGGCCGGGGTGATGCCCGCATCGGAGACGGCCAGGTCCACCACGGCCGCCAGGTCCGCGCCCGTCAGCCGGGTGGCCAGGTACCAGGCGGCACCGTCGCCGAGCGCGTGACGGGTGAGGGCGGGGTGTCCGGCGGCGCGGCCGTCGGCGAACGTGGCGACGGTCTCACAGCCGTCCGGGACGTTCGGGACGACGAACTCGGACCAGAGATCCGCCTCGAACGTCGTGTCCGGACCGGCGGTGACGGTGAGCTTCTCGCCCGGCAGCAGTGCGTCGAACTCCTCGACGGTCAGGCCCAGTACGTCGCGCAGCGCCCCCGGGACGGGGCCGGGGTGCACGGTGTCGTTCTCGTCGACGATGCCGGAGAAGAAGGAGACCAGCAGGGTGCCGCCGCGTGAGACGTACCGCTCCAGATCGGCGGCGATACCGGCGGGTGCCGCGTACAACTGGGGGACGACGAGCAGCGGGTAGCGCTCGGGGTCCAGGTCACCCAGTCCGCTGGGCGGGAAGAAGTCGACGGTGAGGTTCCGGTCGTACAGCGCCTCGTAGAAGGCGTCGAGGCGTTCCCGGGCGTCCAGGTCCTGGCTGGGGCGCCACTCCAGTTTCTGCGCCCACCACGACTCCCAGGACCAGACCATGGCCACGTCCGCGCGGGTCCGGGTGGTGCGCAGGCCGGCCAGATCCCCGACGCGTCGGCCCAGGTCGGCCACCTCCCGCCAGACGCGGGTTCCGGTGCCGCCGTGCGGCAGCATCGCCGAGTGGAACTTCTCCGCACCGCTGCGGGACTGCCGCCACTGGAAGAACATGGCGCCCTCGGAGCCCCGGGCGACGTGGCCGAGGGAGTTGCGGGCCATCTCGCCGGGTGCCTTGGCCGGGTTGTGCTGCTGCCAGCTGACGCCCGAGGTGGAGTGCTCGAGTATCAGCCAGGGGGCACCGCCCGCGACGGAACGGGTCAGGTCCGCGGTGAGGGCCAGGTTGACGTGGGTGCGGCGCCCGTCGGTGACCAGGTAGTGGTCGTTGGACACCAGGTCCACCTCCGCGCCCCAGGCCCAGTAGTCGACGCCCTCGCACTGGCTGGGCGCGACCATGAAGTTGGTGGTGACGGGCACTCCGGGTGACAGGCGGTGCAGGATGTCGCGCTCGGCACAGAAGTTGGCGCGGGCCTGGGCGTCGGCGAAGCGCTGGAAGTCCAGCTGCTGCGCGGGGTTGCAGACGGTGGGGGTGGTGCGGGGCGGGGTGATCTCGTCCCAGTCGCCGTAGAGCTGGCCCCAGAAGGTGGTGCCCCAGGCCTCGTTGAGTGCGTCGAGACTTCCGTGGCGGCCCTGCAGCCAGGTACGGAAGGCGGCGGCGCAGTTGTCGCAGTAGCAGGTCAGGACGGGGGCGCCGTACTCGTTGTGGACGTGCCACAGGGCGACGGCGGGGTGGTCGCCGTAGCGCTCGGCGATCCTGGTGGTGATCTGTGCGGCCGCGGCCCGGTAGTCGGCGTTGGAGTGGCAGATGGCGCCGCGTGAACCGAAGGCGAGGCGGGCGCCGTCGCGGGTGACCGGCAGTGCCTCGGGGTGGGCCCGGTAGAACCAGGCGGGCGGCACCACCGTCGGGGTGGCCAGGTCGATCCGGATCCCGGCGTCATGGAGCATGCCGACGATCGTGTCGAGCCACTCCCAGTCGTAGGTGCCGGGCCGCGGCTCGATCCGGGCCCAGCTGAAGATGCCGAGGGAGACGAGGGTGACACCGGCCTCCCGCATCAGTCGCATGTCTTCCTCCCACACCTCCCGTGGCCACTGCTCGGGGTTGTAGTCACCCCCGTAGGCGAGTGGCGAAAGAGCGCGTCGAGCGGAGGGGGACATGCGTTGACTCCCAGCAAATTAGACGAGGTGATGCAGCGATTCTGTGAGCGTGCACAGGCTTCTTCGTGAGAGACACACCCGAGCAACGAGTAGGTAACCCCAGGTTTCATCCATTGACAAGAGACCGAAACAATTTTCTACTGTGCACGATCACAGAGCCGCGCGGCCCTCGCGCACAGCCCATCGGTCACCTGCCCGCAGCCCCGTCCCCCACGTCGGTTGCCGCGCTCGCGGGACATTCCGAGGCCGGCTCGTTCTCAGTCAGGGGAGAAGAAGATGTCGATCCACCGTCGCCAGATCAGCAGGCGGACGATGCTCGCCGGGGCCATGAGCCTCGGACTGACCAGCACCCTCGCCGCCTGCGGCGGCTCCGACGGCGGCTCCGGCAAGACCAGCGGCCCGGTCAAGCTGACCTACTGGTCCTGGGCCCCGGGCATGGAGAAGGTCGCGGCCATCTGGAACAAGAAGAACCCCGACATCACGGTCACTGTCTCCAAGCAGGCCGGCGGCGGCGAGATCGTCTCCAAGCTGATCACCGCCAAGAAGGCGGGCAACGCCCCCGACCTGATCCAGGTCGAGTACCAGGCCCTGCCGACGCTGGTCTCCAACGACGTCCTCGCCGACATCTCCAAGTACGCCAAGGACGCCGAGTCGGAGTTCGCCGAGGGCACGTGGGCCATGACCACACTCGGGACCGACGCGCTCTACGCGATCCCGCAGGACTCCGGGCCGCTGATGTTCTACTACCGCGAGGACCTGTTCAAGGAGCACGGCCTGAAGGTCCCCGCGACCTGGGACGAGTTCGCCGAGACCGCCCGCGCCGCCAGGAAGGCCGTCCCCGACGCCTACCTGACCACCTTCTCCTCCAACGACCCGGGCCTGTTCGCGGGCCTCGCCCAGCAGGCCGGCGCCCAGTGGTGGACGGTCGACGGCGGCAAGTGGACGGTCGGCATCGACGACACCGCCACCAAGAAGGTCGCCGAGTTCTGGGGCGGACTGGTCGAGGAGGGCGTCATGGACAACCAGCCGATGTACACCCCTGCGTGGAACAAGGCACTGAACACGGGCACCCACCTCGCCTGGATCTCCGCCGTGTGGGCGCCCGGCGTCCTGGTCAGCTCGGCCCCCGACACCAAGGGCAAGTGGCGCATGGCACCGCTGCCGCAGTGGGGCACGGGCGCCAAGGCCACCGGCAGCTGGGGCGGCTCCTCCACCGGAGTCTCCACCGACTCCGACCACACGGAGGCCGCGGCCAAGTTCGCGCGCTGGCTGAACACCGACCCGGAGGCGCTGGCCGCCCTGGTCAAGGAGGCCGGCATCTACCCGGCGGCCACGAAGGGCCAGTCCGGCGACGTACTCAGCACTCCCGCGTTCTTCCCGAACCAGGAGGACTTCTACGACACGGCCGCCGAGATCTCGGCGACGACCGCCGCGTCCGCCTGGGGCCCGAACGTACAGACCGCCTACGGCGCCTTCAACGACGGCTTCGGCAAGGCCACCAAGGCGAGGAAGAGCGCGCAGTTCCTCACCGCGGTCGACGCCATGCAGGACAAGTCCTTCGCCGACATGAAGAAGCAGGGCTTCGAGGTGACCGCGGCATGACCACCGCTCCGTCCCGGGGCGCGACCCGTACGCGGGTCGCGCCCCGGGCGGCCGGGCCCGCCGCGCCCCGCCGCGTCCGCCGCCCCGGCCGTACCGCGCCCTACTTCTTCCTGGTGCCGACGCTGGTCCTGTTCGCCGTCTTCACGATCGTGCCCATCGGATACGCGATCTGGCTCAGCCTCCACAAGGTCCAGGTCAAGGGCCTCGGCCTCGGTTCCGGAAGCCGCTCCGAGGTCTGGAGCGGGCTGTCCAACTACACCGCCGTGCTCCACAACTCCGAATTCGGCCACAGCGTCCTGCGCGCTCTGGGCTACGGCATGATCGTCATCCCGACCATGCTCGGCCTCGCCCTGGTCTTCGCGCTGATGCTCGACACCGAGAAGGTCCGCGGCGGCCCCTTCTCCCGGCTCATGATCTTCCTGCCGTACGCGGTGCCCGGCGTCATCGCCGCACTGCTGTGGGGCTTCCTCTACCTGCCCGCCGTCAGCCCGTTCGTGTACGTCCTCGACAAGTTCGGCGTGACGGCGCCGGACCTGTTCGACGGAACCAACCTGTACTTCTCCTTCGCCAACATCGCGGTGTGGGGCGGCACGGGCTTCAACATGATCGTGATCTACACGGCGCTGCGCGCGATCCCCCAGGAGGTCTACGAGGCCGCCCGTCTCGACGGCGCCTCCAGCCTCCAGATCGCCCTGCGCATCAAGATCCCGATGGTGCTGCCCTCCCTGGTCCTCACCTTCTTCTTCTCGGTGATCGCCACCCTCCAGGTGTTCAGCGAACCCAAGACGCTCCAGCCCCTGACCAACGGCGTCCCCAACACCTGGAGCCCCCTGATGGCCATCTACGACAGCGCGTTCGGCAAGGCCGACATGTACGGGGCCTCCGCCACCGCGGTCGTCCTCGCACTGGCCACCTTCGCGCTCTCCTTCACTCTCCTGCGCGTCTCCGACCGCTTCACCCGGGAGGACCAGGCATGACCGCCCTCACCCTCAGCAGCACGCCCGGGGACCGGACCTCCCGCGGCCCCCGGCGCACCGCCTGGATTCCCACGATCGTCCTGGCGCTCGGGGCCCTGTACTGCCTGATCCCTGTGATCTGGGTGGTCATGGCTGCGACGAAGAGCCGGGACGAGCTGTTCAGCACGTTCACCTTCGCCCCCGGCAGCGGTTTCCTCGACAACCTGAGCGACCTGACCGCGTACCGCGACGGCATCTACTGGCAGTGGATGGCGAACTCCGCCTTCTACGCCGGCCTGGGGGCCCTGCTCTCGGCCGCGGTTTCGGCCGCGGGCGGCTATGCGCTGGGCCGGTTCGCCTTCCGCGGGCGGGAGTTCGTGTTCAAGACGATCCTCGCGGGCGTGCTGGTGCCCGGCATCGTCCTGACCGTCCCTCAGTACCTGCTGCTCTCCAAGATGGGCCTGGCCGACTCGTACTGGTCGATGCTGCTGCCGTCGATCCTCTCGCCGTACGGCGTCTATCTGGTGAGGATCTACGCGTCGGCCGCCGTCCCCGGCGAGCTCCTGGAGGCCGCCCGCATGGACGGGGCGAGCGAATGGCGGATCTTCTCCCGCATCGCCGTGCCGATGATGATGCCCGGCCTGATCACGGTCTTCCTCTTCCAGTTCGTCGGAATCTGGAACAACTTCCTGCTCCCGTACGTGATGCTGGCCGACGACACGAAGTTCCCGCTCACGCTCGGGCTGTACACCCTGCTCTCCCAGGGTGCCTCCCAGCCCGCGCTCTACACTCTGGTCATCACCGGCTGCCTGCTGGCGGTCCTCCCGCTGATCGGGCTCTTCCTGGTGATCCAGCGCTACTGGTCGCTGGATCTGCTGAGCGGCTCGGTCAAGGCCTGACCGCCCGGCGCGGCCACCGAGCCCGTCCGTACCACCCGGCACAATTGAGGAACATGACCCCCAGCGCGAACGGCCGACGCAAGCCTCCTACCATCCACGACGTGGCACGTGAGGCGGGCATCTCGCGAGGCACCGTCTCCCGCTTCCTGAACGGGGGCCACTACGTCTCACCCGCCGCCCGCACAGCGGTGGAGGCTGCCATCAAGAAGACCGGGTACGTGGTCAACCGGCATGCCCGCAGCCTGAGCACCGGACGTTCGGACTCGGTGGCCTTCCTCCTGACCGAGCCGCAGGAGAAGTTCTTCGAGGACCCCAACTTCAACGTGCTGCTGCGCGGCTGCACGGAGCACCTCGCCCGGCACGACATCCCGTTGCTGCTGATGCTCGCCTCCGCCAAGGACGACCGGCGCCGGCTGACCCGCTACATCACCTCGGGCCACGTCGACGGCGTCCTGCTGGTCTCCAGCCACAGCGGCGACCCGGTGGCCGTGGAGCTGCGCGACGCCGGAATCCCCCTGGTGGCCTGCGGCAAACCGCTCGGGCTGGGGTCCAAGGTCAGTTACGTGGCAGCCGACGACCGCGACGGCGCCCGCGAGATGGTCCGGTACCTCATCACGGCCGGCCGCCGCCGCATCGGCATGATCACCGGTCCGCTCGACACCCCGGGCGGCACCGAGCGCCTGGCCGGCTACCGCGAGGTGCTCGACAGCGCGGGCCTGCCGTACGATCCGGCGCTGGTGGCGGAGGGCGACTACCGGCGCGCCGGCGGCGAGGAGGCGGCCCGCCTCCTCCTCGCCCGGGCACCGGACATGGACGCCGTGTTCGTCGCATCCGACCTCATGGCCCAGGGGGTCATCTTCACCCTCCAGCAGGCCGGCCGTACCGTCCCGGACGACATCGCGGTCGGCGGCTTCGACGACTCCCCCGCAGCCACGGCCGTCAGCCCGGCGCTGACCACGATCCGGCAGCCCTGGGACCGCATCAGCGCCGAGATGGTCCGCATGCTGCTCACCCAGATCGCCGGTGAGGACACCGCGGCAGTGATACTCCCGACGTCACTGGTGATCCGCGACTCCGCGTGACCGCACGCGCCGTGACCGGTCAGCCGCCGAGCACCACGGTGCGCGCTGCCGAGAAGTCGCCCCACTTCCCGTCGGGGAGTCTGGCGCGGATCTTCATCGAGTGGCGGGTGCCGCGCGGCTCGCTGACGGTGAGCCGGTAGCTCGCCCGGCCCACGGGCGGTTCGCCGCCCCAGACGATCGTGGTGGTGAGCCGGCCGTCCAGATAGAGCTGGTAGGCGGGTATCTCCCCGCCGGTCTCCGGCTGCTTCCAGTCGAGGTCCACGGCGTACTCCTCGCCCTCGGCGCTGCTCGTGATCCGCAGGTCCGTGGGGGCGGTACTGGCGGGCGCACCGGGGGCGGTCGCGGTGGTGAGGTCGAAGCTGTTGCTGTCGGACGACGACGTGTCGGCCGCGTCGCGGGCGCGGACCGTGAAGGTGTAGACGGTGCCGGGGCGCAGCCCGGTCAGCCGGGCGGTGGTCTGCGTGCCGGGCACGCTGTGGATGCGGGATCCCTCTTGGTAGATGTCGTACGAGGTGACGCCGACATCGTCCGTGGAGCCACCCCAGGACAGCGTCGCGGCCCTGCTGCCGTCGGCCTTGCCGCGCAGTTTCACCGGCCGGGTGGGGGCCTCGTGGTCGGCGGGGGTCGGCGCGGGGGTGGTGACGGCCGCGGCGGTGCTCGGCGCGGAGAGGTTCCCGGCGGCGTCCCGGGCGCGGACGGTGAACGTGTAGGCGGTCGAGGCGGTCAGCCCGTCGACGTCGGTCATCACCTTGGCCGCCGGGACGGACTTGACCTTCCTGCCCTGCCGGTAGACCTCGTAGCCGGTGACGGCCCTGTCGTCCGTGGCGGGCTCCCACATCACGTGTGCGGAAGTGGCGCTGCTCGCCTGGGCGGTCACCCCGTGGGGTGCGGTCGGTTTCCCGGTGTCCGCCTCGGCCTCCGATCCGCAGGCAGTGAGCGTGGCGAGGAGCAGGGCGGCGGAGCAGGCCAACGCGGCTGTTGCGTGGGGGCGTTGCACGGTGGTGCCTTCCATCCGACAGCAATGGTCCAGACCTGTATCGCATGGTGTGGGGGCTGCCGACAAGGGGACGGAGCGGAACGTTCCGCAATGTGCCGGTGTGCACCGCGGTTTGCGCCACCTGACGTGCCGTCGCCGGATGCCGCGCGCACGGGGCGCCGTGCCGGGACTCGCGGACGGCGCTCCGGCAGGGCTCCTCGCGCACGCCAACGGTCCGATCGCCGATCCGGCGGCACCCGGTCCCCCGGCCGGATCATTCTGCGGGGACACGTGGTGCGCCGAGCGATGAGTTCGGGGTGTCCGGGCAGTCTGCACAGGTATGGATACGCAGACGAACTCCGCACCCCGCCTCGACCTCGAACCCGCCGCCCGGCAGATCGCCGGGATGCTCGACGCCATCGACGACGCCCGGCTGGCCGGACCGACCCCGTGCCCCGATGTCACGGTGGGCGCACTGCTCGCCCACGTCGAGGGACTGGCCGTGGCGTTTCGCGATGCCGCACGCAAGGAGCTGGGAGCGACGACCGACACGGCGCCCTCCGTGGAGTCGGGGCTGCTGGCGGACGGGTGGCGCAGCACGCTGCCCGTGGCCCTCGACGAGATGGTGGCGGCCTGGCGCTCCCCCGATGCCTGGCAGGGCATGACCCGGGCGGGCAGCGTGGACCTGCCGGGAGAGGTGGCCGGCATGGTCGCGCTCAATGAGCTGGTGCTGCACGGCTGGGACCTGGCGAGGTCGACCGGGCAGCCGTACCGGGCCGAGGAGGCGCATCTGCGGACCTCCATGGCGCTGCTGGCCGACCTCGGCGACAACCCGCCGCCCACCTCCCCGTTCGGCCCGCCGGTCCCGGTCCCGGACGACGCGCCCCTGGTGGACCGGGCGGTCGCCCGGAGCGGGCGGCGCCCGGACTGGCAGCCCGAGGGCTGAGCCCGGGGGCCACTGCCACCCGTCAGCTGGTGAAGAACTCCGTGATCTGCTGAGCGACCTGGTCGGCGTGGACCCGGTGCACCTGGTGGCCGCCACCGAGGGTGATCAGATGACAGTCCGGGATCAGCGTGGCCATGTCCTGCAGCCGCTCCTGCGGCATGGTGCTGGCCGGGCCGCCGGCGAGCATGAGCGTCGGGGCGACGATCTCACCGAGGCCCTCCTCCCAGGCCGGGTCGGGGTCGGCCAGCTGGTTCCGTACGGCCGCGAGCACGGCCTCGTCGTAGTCGACCGGCCCGTCGGGCGGGACGTCGGGGCCGGCCGCCCCCGGGAACGGCGGCGGGGTCTCCACCAGCACCAGCCGCTCCACCCGGTCCGCGTGCATCTGGGCGAACAGATGGGCGACGACGCCGCCCATGCCGTGGCCGACCAGGCCGACACGGTCGAGCTTGCACGCCTCGAGGAAGCCGAAGAGGTCGTCGAGCATCAGCTCGAAGTCGTACTCGTCAGGCCAGTCACTCTCCCCGTGGCCGCGCAGGTCCAGGGCGTACACCCGCCACTCCTGGCCGAGCAGACTCCCGGCCGCCTCCCAGCTCGCGGCGGAATCGGCGAGATCGTGCAGCAGCACGACGGGCGAGCCGAACGGGTCGCCCCAGGTCCGGTACGCCAGACGTACACCGCCGACATCCACAACAGACTGATCATCCATACCCCTGACGCTACAGCCGAATGAGGGAAGATCACTCCCACGGCCTGGCAGGCTGGGACGGTGAAGCTCACCCCGCGTTCCCTGGTCAGCTCCCTCGCCGCCCTCGCCATGGCCGTCGCCATGCTGTCCGGCTGCACGGGGGATGGGACCGGCACCCAGCCCGGCAAGGGGGCCGCCGGTGCCGGGCTCGACGATCCGGCGAAGAAGGACATCGCCATGCAGCTGGTCTCCAGCGCGGAGAACTCGACCCTGGACTGGAAGGCCCAGTACACGTACATCCAGGACATCGGCGACGGCCGCGGGTACACGGCGGGCATCATCGGCTTCTGCTCCGGGACCGGCGACATGCTGAGCGTGGTCGAGCGGTACGCGAAGGCCCGGCCCGGAAATCCGCTGGAGCGGTTCCTGCCCGCCCTGCGGGCGGTCGAGGGGACCGACGCGCACACGGGACTCGGCCGTCCGTTCACCGAGGCATGGTCCGCGGCCGGCGGTGACGCGGCGTTCCGCACGGCCCAGGACACCGAGCGGGACCGGTCGTACTTCGACCCCGCGGTCAGCCGGGCGAAGGAGGACGGGCTGGGCGCGCTGGGCCAGTTCATCTACTACGACGCCTATGTGATGCACGGGGCCGGTGACACGGAGGGCACCGTCGGGTTCCGTACGATCCGCCGCCAGGCTCTCGCCGCGGACGCCTCCCCCGCGGAGGGCGGCGACGAGGCGGCATACCTCGACGCCTTCCTCGACGCCCGGGTCGCGGCGATCCGCAAGGAGCCCTCGCACACCGACACCAGCCGGGTCGAGACGGCCCAGCGGGTGTTCGTGCGCCAGGGCAGGTTCGGTCTGGAGACACCGCTGCGGTGGAAGGTGTACGACGACAGCTACGTGATCAAGGATCCGGAAGGTTCGTAAACCCATGATCGACGGGCGCGCGAAGCGTTGACCCCGGGTTCTGTGTGCGCCGGTGCACACCACGTGTGACCTGCGCTTTCACTTCCGGGGGACCGTCGGCCCCCGGCCGTGTCCGCAGGACCGGCCCGCCCGTTGAGGCGGGCGGACGGCACACGCTTCGTGGGCCGGATCACTGAGGAGCTTGCGACATGATGAAGAAGATTCTGCTGGCCGCGGCCGTTCTGACCGCCGGTCTGGGACTGGCCGTCTCGCCCGCCGCCCAGGCCGCCCCGAGCACGACCACCGCGCACAGCGCCGAGGCCGCGCCGGCCCAGGTCTGCACGGTCAACGACAACGGGGTGAACTTCCGCGGCGGGCCTGGGACGGACTACCCCGTCCTGGGCCAGGTGAACCGGGGACAGAACCTCGACTACCGCGGCCAGCAGGGCAACTGGGTGATGGGTGACCTGTGGGGCGGGCCCACCGGCGTCTGGATCCACGTGGCCTATCTGGACTGCTGAACCGGAGTTCCACCGCCCCGCACCGGCCGCCCCGGCGCCCGGTGCGGGGCCTTCGCGTTTCCGGGACTCGCCCAACTCACCGGCGTCGAAGGGGTGTACGACCATCGTTCGACTCTGATAGTAAAGCTTCCTAACAGAACTATCGGAACGACGAACTCCCTTGGAGGACTGGTGCACGCTCCCCACAAGCGCACCGCACGTCGCAACAACCGATCCGTGCGCGTCGCACTCGTCGCGCTCGGCCTGACCCTCACGGCGATACCCGCCACGGCCTTCGCCGGCACCGATCCCGCCCCCACGGCGGTTCACCACCAGGAGGCAGCCGCGACCGGGCTCGACGATCCGGCGAAGAAGGACATCGCCATGCAGCTGGTCTCCAGCGCGGAGAACTCCTCACTGGACTGGAAGGGCCAGTACGGCTACATCGAGGACATCGACGACGGCCGCGGCTACACGGCGGGCATCATCGGCTTCTGTTCCGGCACCGGTGACATGCTCGACCTGGTGGAGCTGTACACCGAGCGGGAGCCGGACAACGCCCTCGCGGAGTACCTGCCGGCACTGCGTGACGTGGACGGCACCGACTCGCACGAGGGCCTCGACCCCGGCTTCAGCGAGGCCTGGGAGACCGCTGCCGGGGATCCGGCGTTCCAGCAGGCACAGAACGACGAGCGCGACCGGGTGTACTTCGACCCGGCGGTCAGCCGGGGCAAGAGCGACGGGCTGGGCACGCTCGGCCAGTTCGCGTACTACGACGCCATCGTGATGCACGGCGACGGCGGCGACAGCACAAGCTTCGGCTCCATCCGCAAGCGCGCGCTCGCGAAGGCGAAGCCGCCGGCCCAGGGCGGCGACGAGGTCACCTACCTCAACGCCTTCCTGGACGCGCGGGTCTGGGCCATGCAGCAGGAGGAGGCCCACTCGGACACCAGCCGGGTGGACACCGCTCAGCGGGTCTTCCTGAACGAAGGCAATCTGAACCTGGATCCGCCGCTCGACTGGAAGGTGTACGGCGACAGCTTCCACATCGGCTGACGCACCCGGGCAGGAATCGGCTGTGGCGCGTACGGCCGCCCTCAAGGGCGGAACCGTACGCGCCACAGCGCTGTGACGAACGGTCAGTGCACGGCCATCGGCGTGGAGTTGACCGCCTCGCGGTCCCCGGGCTCCGGTTCGGACTCGGCGTCCGGCTTCCGGCCCAGGTGGTTGAAGGCCAGGTTGAGGACGATCGCCACGACGCAGCCGGTCGAGATCCCCGAGTCGAGGACGACCAGGAGGTCCTCGGGGAAGGCGTGGTAGAACTCCGGCGCCGCGATCGGTATCAGCCCGACGCCGACGGCCGCCGCCACGATCAGCGCGTTCTCGCCCTTCTCCAGCGCGGCGGTGGCCAGCGTCTGGATGCCACTCGCCGCGACCGAGCCGAACAGGACGATGCCCGCGCCGCCCAGTACCGGCAGCGGCACCAGCGCGATGACGGACGCGGCCACCGGGCACAGGCCGAGCAGGATGAGGATGCCACCGCCCGCGGCGACGACGAAGCGGCTGCGGACCTTCGTCATCGCGACCAGTCCGATGTTCTGGGCGAAGGCGCTGCACATGAAGCCGTTGAACAGCGGGCTGACGGCACTGCCCAGGGTGTCGGCGCGCAGACCGCCCTCGATGGTCCGCTCGTCCGCCGGACGGCCGACGATCTTGCCGAGGGCCAGCATGTCCGCGGTCGACTCGGTCATGCAGACCAGCATCACGATGCACATGGAGACGATCGCCGCGATCTCGAACTGCGGCGCTCCGAAGTGGAACGGGGTGGGAAAGCCCACGACGTCGGCGTCCTTGATGGCGCCGAAGTCGGTGATGCCGACCGGGATCGCGACGATCGTGCCGACGACGAGTCCGAGCAGGATCGCGATCTGCTGGAGGAAGCCGCGCAGCAGTTTCCGCAGGGCAAGCACGATCACCAAGGTGACCGCCGCCATCGTGATGTTGGTGGTGGAACCGTAGTCGTCGGCCGTGACGTTGCCGCCCTGGGACCAGTTGAAGGCGACCGGCAGCAGCGAGACGCCGATCAGGGTGATGACCGTGCCGGTGACGACGGGTGGGAAGAAGCGGACCAGTTTGCAGAAATAGGGGGCGAGTACGAAGCCGAGGAGGCTGGCGACGATGATCGCGCCGAAGATCACGGCGATGCCGTCGTGTCCGCGGTCCTTGCCGATCGCCACCATCGGCGTCACCCCGGCGAACGAGACGCCGTTGACGAACGGCAGCCGGGCGCCTATGCGCCAGAAGCCGAGCGTCTGGAGCAGGGTGGCTATCCCCGCGGTGAACAGGCTCGCCCCCATCAGGAAGGCGGTCTCCTTGGCGGTGAGACCCACGGCGGGTCCCACGATCATGGGCGGGGCCACCACGCCCGCGTACATCGCGGCCACGTGCTGGAGGCCGCTGGTGAACATCTTCAGTGGGGGGAGCGTCTCGTCGACCGGATGCTTCCGGTCGGACGGGGCCGTTGCCGGCTCACCGTCGGGGGCGGGGGCTGCACTTGCGTCGTTGCGAAACCTGGGCGTAGCTGCCACGGCGGTTCCTCCGGTCGGGTACACGTCTGGGGCGACGTGGGTATCAGGGAGGTGGTGCCGGGGCCGGTCGCCGGGACATGTGCCAGAAGTGTCCGCCGGACCGGGCCCCGTGTGGTGCGTTGGTGCAGGTGGGGCAGGTCGTGCAGCTGGTGCGGGCAGCTTGGTTCACCGGTGCGGGAGGCGCATACGTCTGGGTGCGCGCCTCCCGTACCGGTTGCCGTGGGCCCCGCTCGGGTCCACGGCGGCCGGCCGAGGGCCGTCCCCCTCGGCCGGCCTGTACAGGGGGTGCCGGGCCGGCGGCCTCTCAGGCTCCGGCGGCGATCTGCGCGAGACGGCGGGCCTCGTCGCGGGTGGCGCGGGCGATGGCGTCCTCGTCCGCGGTGATGAGGCGGTTGGACTCGACGACCGGCTTGCCGTCGACGAGCGAGAGGGTGACGGGGGCGGCAGAGCCGAAGACCAGGGCGGTCACCGGGTCTGCGATCGAGGCGTGGGCCAGGGTGTCCAGCTTCCAGAGCACCAGGTCGGCGAGCTTGCCGGGCTCCAGGGAGCCGATCTGGTCCGCGCGGCCGAGGACCTGGGCGCCGCCGTACGTACCCAGGCGCAGGGCCTGACGGGCGTTCAGAGCGCGTTCGCGGTGCGGGCCGAGGCGGTTGATGAGGAGGGCGTTGCGCAGTTCGGTGTGGAGTTCGCCGGACTCGTTGGAGGCGGTGCCGTCGACGCCGAGGCCGACCGGGACGCCGGCAGCGAGCATGTCCGGTACCCGGGCGATGCCCGCGGCGAGGCGGGCGTTGGAGGACGGGCAGTGCGCGACGCCGGTGCCGGTGCGGGCGAACGCGGCGATGTCGGAGTCGTTCATGTGGACGCAGTGCGCCATCCACACGTCGGCCCCGAGCCAGCCGGTCGACTCGAAGTAGTCGGTCGGCCCCATGCCGAACAGCTCGTGGCAGAACTTCTCCTCCTCCACGGTCTCCGAGCCGTGGGTGTGCAGCCGCACTCCGCGACGACGCGCCAATTCGGCGCCCTCACGCATCAGTTCGGTGGACACGGAGAAGGGGGAACAGGGCGCGACGGCGATCTGGGTCATCGCGTCGAAGGAGGCGTCGTGGTGTGCGTCGATGGTCGCCTCGGTGGCGGCGAGTGCGCCTTCGAGACTCTCCACGGCGAAGTCGGGCGGCAGTCCGCCGTCCTTCTCGCTGCGGTCCATGGAGCCGCGGGCGAGTGTGAACCGTACGCCCATGTCGCGGGCTGCGCCGATGATCGCGCCGGACAGGTCGCCGGAGCCCTTCGGGTAGACGTAGTGGTGGTCCATGGCGGTGGTGACACCGCCGCGGGCCATCATGGCGAGCGAGCCCTGCGCCGCGGTGCGGGCCATCGGCTCGTCGATGCGCGCCCAGGTCGGGTACAGCGCGACCAGCCACTCGAAGAGGTTGTGATCGGTGGCCAGGCCACGGGTGATCCACTGGTAGAAGTGGTGGTGCGTGTTGATCAGACCGGGCGTGACGAGGTGCCCGGTGCCGTCGATCCTGCGTACGACGTGTTCCAGGCCCTCCGGTGCCCGGCCGGCGCCGACGGACTCGATGCGGTTGCCCGCGACGACGACATGACCCGAGGCGTACTCGGTGTCGTCGGCGTCGACGGTCGCGATCGAGCAGTTCTCGATGACGATGCGTTCCACTCGGTCGGACGCTGCCGGTGCTGCCATGGTGCTTCCTTCTCTCATCAGTGATGCGGGCACGGCAGGACCCCAGGAGGATTTGAGTGCCACGGCCGTGCGGCCGTGGGTGCCGAGATGGTGTGGACAGACTGGCCCGGCCGGTCCCGTCCGCCGTGGACGGGCGGGAACCGGCGCGCCGCCGCGTCAGAGGTTGGTCATGTCCACCGGGATCCGCGGCTCGACACCGTCGCGCAGCACGGTGGCCTCGATGAGCCCGTACGGACGGTCGGCCGCGAAGTAGACCTCGTTGTCGTTCTTGAGGCCGAACGGCTCCAGGTCGACCAGGAAGTGATGGTTGTTCGGCAGCGAGAAGCGGATCTCGTCGATCTCGCTGCGGCTGTTGATGACCCTCGAACCCATCTGGTAGAGGGTCTGCTGGAGGGAGAGGGAGTACGTCTCGGCGAAGGCCTGCAGGATGTGCTTCCTGGCCTGCTCGTACGACTTCTCCCAGTGGGGCATCCGGTCGGCGTCGCTGGTCCAGTTGTAGCGCCAGGCGGCGGCGACGTCGGTGCACAGGATGCGGTCGTACGCCTCCTTGAGCGTCGTGTACTTGTCCTTGACGTAGCCCCAGAACTCGGAGTTGGTGGAGTTCATGACCGTGAGGTCCTTCAGGCCGGAGATGATCTCCCACTTCTCGCCGTCGAAGGTGACCTGCGTGGTGCGCAGCTCCTGGCCCTTGCGGGCGAAGGAGTGGTTGACCTCGTCCGATCCGATGAACCGGGAGTTGCTGTCCGAGGTGGCGATCCGCTCCCAGGTGTACTCCTGGATGCGGATGCGGGCGACCTTGATCGGCTCCTGCGAGGTCACGAAGTGCCGGGCGAGGTGGATGCCGAACTGCTCGGCGGACTCGATGCCGTGCTCCTTGGCAAACGCGAACACCGTGTTCTTGGTGGTGTCCGTGGGCAGGACGTTGGCGTTGGAGCCGGAGTAGTGCACGTCGTCCATGTCGCCGGAGAGGGCGACCGAGACGTTCAGGTCCTTGATGTGGTGGGTGTCGCCGTCCCGCGTGATCCTGACGACGCGGTTCTCTGCTTTGCCGTACTGGTTCTGGCCGAGAATCGTGGGCATGTGTCTGCTAGCTCCCTCGGTATACGGAGTAGCCGAACGGGTTGAGCAGCAGCGGTACGTGATAGTGCTCGCCCGGCGTGACGGCGAACGTGATCGCCACCTCCGGGAAGAACGCGCCGCTGTCCCTTACGCGGGGGGCGTCCTGCTGCGCCTCGGCTTGCTTCTTGGCTGTGAAGTACGGTTCGGTCTCGAAGTCGAGCCGTACATGGGTGGTGCCTTCCGGCAGGGCCGGCAGGTCCTTGCAGCGCCCGTCCGCATCGGTCGCGGATCCGCCGAGCGCCACCCACTGCCCGTCGCTGCCCGTGCGGGCGGCGAGCGAGACGGGGACGGCTGCGGCGGGGCGGCCGATGCTGGTGTCCAGGATGTGGGTGGACACCGATGCGGTGGCGAAGGTGCTCAAGACCTTCACTCTCCTTCTGTTACGAGCTCTTACGAGTCTTCCGTGACGAGACGGGTGAGGCGGATGCGGTTGATCTTGCCCAGTTCGGTGCGCACGATGGCGCGTTCCTGCTCGGGCGTGTTCCCGATCCGGGACTTCACCGCTTCGCGCATCTGCTCACCGGTGGCTCCGGTGGCACAGATCAGGAAGACATGTCCGAACCGCTCCTGGTAGGCCAGGTTGAGTTCGAGCATCTCGGCCTTGAGCTCCTCGGTGGCACCGGCCATCCCCCGCTGCTCACGGGAGGAGGTCGGGTCCCCGGGCTTCGGGCGGCCGATCGGCGGGTGACCGGCCATGGCGTCGGCCAGGTCCTGCGCGCCGAGTGCCGCCGTGGCGGTGTCGCTCGCGGAGAACAGGGCTTCTGCGGTGGCGTACGGGCGACGGGAGAGGATCGCTCTTCCCCAGGCCGCACTGGCGCAGACCTCGTGCAGCGCGGTGGCCGCCTCGTCGTCCGCCAGGGTGTTGAACCGGGCGAGGCCCGGCGTGGAGCTCGAAGTCACGGGAGCCTCCGTGGCTGTTTTTCGCTGTGCGTCGGTCGGGCTGCGGATAGCTAACGCCCTCCACAACACCACGTCAACACTTTGTTGAAATTCCGTTCATGTAAAAAGCCGTCGCCCGATGATCCGGACGACGGCCCGCACGTTCATGTGCTGTTTACACGCACCCGATGGCCCAACTACTCACCCTTGGCGCCGTTTTCCCTGTTCAGGTAGTTGTAGACGGTGAAACGGCTGACCCCCAGGGCCCCCGCCACCGTCTCGACGCCGTGCCGCACCGAGAAGGCACCGCGTGCCTCCAGGGTCCGTACGACCTCCTGTTTGGTCCTGCGGTCCAGCTCGGCCAGCGGCTTGCCGTGCCGGCGCTCCATCGCGGCCAGGATGTGGTCCAGCGAGTCGGAGAGCTGTGGCAGCCGGACGGCTATGACGTCGACGCCCTCCCAGGCCAGCACGACGTCGTCGACCTGGGCCTGATCGGGTCCGAGCAGCTCGGCGCCCATGGCGTCGACGAGCGGCTTGACGGCGCTGACGAGGGGGTGGTCCGCAGGCCAGGTCACTTCGGGTCCTCCCCGATGACGTTGACCTGGAGCGAGACCCGGGTGGCACCGGATGCCAGGGCCTTGCGCAGCAGGGAGTCCACCGCGTTGAGCACCTCGTCGGCGCCGCCCTCCGCCGTGTTGCCGAAGGGGCCGACGTCCACCGCGTCCAGCTCGGCCGACTGGATGACCTCGCGGGCCACGACCGCGTGGGCCGGTGCCTCGTCGAGATCGAAGGGCTCGGTGGTGAACTCCACTCTCAAGCGCACTGTGTCTCCCTCATGCTCGCGCCGCGTCCGGGGCGACCCGCGGCTCGGGCACGACCCTAACGGACCGGCGCGGCCCCGCACGGCCTACAGCGGCAGCACACAGACCGCGGCCGGCGCCGCGAACGAGGTCCCCGCCGGGGTCAGGGCGCCGGTCTCCCCGTCGACCCGGAAGGAGGTGACCGTGCCGGACCGCTGGTTGGCGGCGAAGAGCAGGGTCCCGTCCGGCGAGAAGGCGGTGTGCCGGGGGAAGTCGCCTCCCACCGGCACCGTGTCCAGCAGGCGCAGCGTGGCCCCGCCGCCCTCGACGGCGTACCGGGTGAGGCTGTTGTGGCCCCGGTTGGCGAGGTAGGCGAAGCGGCCGTCACCCGTGACCAGGAGCTGGGCGGGGTAGCTGGTGCCCCCGCCCGTTCCGGTGGGCTGCGGAGCGCCCGGTGTCAGGACGCCGGTGGCGGGGTCGTATCCGCAGACGACGACCGTGTTGTCGAGCTCGCACGCCAGGTAGGCGTGGCGGCCGTCCGGGTGGAAGGTGAGGTGGCGCGGCCCGGCGCCGGGGCGCAGCGCGGCGTAGGAGAGCTGCTCCAGGGTGCCGCGGTCCTCGTCGAGCCGGTAGGTGTACACCGAGTCGTTGCCCAGGTCGACGGCGAGGACGTGGCCGCCGTCGGGGGCGGTGACGATCTGGTGGGCGTGGGGGCCGTCCTGGCCCGGTCCGGGCGCGGGTGCGGTGTGGGCGACCAGGTCCGTGCGCTCCCCCACCGATCCGTCGGTGGCGAGCGGGTGCACGGCGACACTGCCGGAGGTGTAGTTGGCGCTGAACAGCCACCGCCCGCCGGGGTGGACCGAGAGGTGGCAGGGCCCGGCGCCGCCGGTGTCCCGTGTCCCCAGCACGCGGAAGGTTCCGTTGCCGGCGAGCGCGACGGCGGTGACGCCGCCGTTCTCCTGCTCGTCGACGGCGTAGAGCGTGCGGCCGGTGGGGTGCAGCGCGAGGTACGAGGGGTTCTCGACGCCGGTGACGACAGTGCGGGAGGTGATGCCGCCCGTTGCCGTGTCGTACGAGGCGACGCCGATGCCGGTGCCGCCCGGGCTGGTCGAGGTGTAGGTGCCCAGGAAGAGCGTTCCGGTCCGGCGTGCCCCGGGCTTCGCGGGGTGCGGCGCCGGGCCGGGGCGGGTTTCGCGGCGGGGAAGCGTGGGGGCGGCGGCGAGGGCGCCGCCCGTCAGCAGTGCCCCGAGGACGGCGCGGCGGCTGGTGGGGGGTGTCATGCGAGGCACCTCGTGGGGTTGGTGGCGTCGGATGTGTCAGCCACAGTGGCCTTCCCCGATGGCCCGCACAAGAGACGCACCAGCCATTGCGCAGGGCGCAACGGCAGGGAGGCGGGTGGCATCGGGGTCAGTCGCCGGACTGGATGTCGCCGCGGGTGGACGACGTGATCGGGTCCCGTTGGGCGAAGTCCCCCGGCGGGATCCCCGGGTGGTGTCCGCCCTCCACGGGCTCCACGGCGGCGGCCGGTCCGAGTGCCAGGCGGGAGACGATCCGGTAGCGGTCGCCGCGGTAGAGCGAGTGCACGTACTCCACGGGGCAGCCGGCGGTGTCCGAGGTCAGCCGCTCGAAGAGGAGGGCCGGGGAGAGCTCCGGGACGTCCAGGAGCCGGGCCTCGGCCCGGGTCACCACGGTGGGTTCGATGGCCTGCACCGCTTCGTGGACGTGCACGTCGTGGCGCTCGCGCAGGTGCTCGTACAGGTCGCCGCTCTCCAGCTCCTCGGCGGACAGGCCGGGGACGAGCTCGGCCCTGATGTGCAGGTGCTCGATCGCCATCGGGGCGCCGTCGACCAGCCGCAGCCGGGCGACGTAGACGATCTCCGCCGCGGGTGACATGCGCAGCTTGCGGCCGACCCGGGCGCCGGCCTGGAGGGTGGTGAACTCCAGCAGCCGGCTCGACCATGCTCCGGCGGCCTGCGGGACCGAAAGGGCGAGGTCGGCCGAGATCAGCTCCTGGGTGATCTTCGCGGGGGCGACGAACATGCCGCGGCCGTGCTCGCGCACCAGGAGCCCGGCGGCCACCAGCTCGTCGATCGCCGCGCGCAGGGTGGGCCGGGAGACGCCGAGGGTGGCACAGAGGGCGCGCTCCGACGGGATGGCGTCGCCCGGGCGGCGCGACTCGATCAGCTCCAGCACGGCGTCGCGGGCCCGTTCCCGTTTGAGCACCGTCCCCGATGCGTCGGCTTCCATGCGCTGCCCCTCCTGACACGTCACTCATTGACCAGTTGACCAACCAGTCACTCCAACTGAGCTACTGGTCAGGTGGATTGTAGCCGCTCCGGCGAGAATCATCCCGGCGAGATTTCCCGAGATATCCATAGAACCCTTTCACACCAAGGGGGTTGACGACCTCATTGGTCTATGCCACCTTCATCCACCATCAAGAGGTGAGCTGTCCAGTGGGCTTCACTGGTCAGGTGGTCAGGTCCTGTCTCCCAGAGGTGAACCGTGAAGTACCGCTTGCTTGCCGGTGGGTCCGCGCTCGTGATGGCCGCCGTTCTCAGTGCTTGCAGCTCGTCCACCGACTCGGCCGGCACGTCCGCCGACGGGCGGACGGACATCGACGTGTGGCTGATGCGCGACAGCGTCTCCGCCGAATTCCAGAAGGAGTTCGTGAAGGGCTTCGAGGCCGCACACCCCACGATCAAGGTCCGGGTGCAGATCCAGGAGTGGGACGGCATCGGCGAGAAGATCACCGCCGCGCTGGCCAGCAACGACGCACCCGACGTGATCGAGAGCGGCAACACCCAGGTCGCGCAGTTCGCGCAGAGCGGCGGCCTGCTCGACCTGAGCGACAAGGTCGACGAGCTGAACGGCAAGGACTGGCTCAAGGGGCTCGCCGAGCCGGGGGCGTACGAGGGCAAGCAGTACGGCATCCCGTACTACGCGGCCAACCGCGTCGTCATCTACCGCACCGACCTGTTCGAGAAGGCGGGCGTCGACGCGTCCGCGATCAAGACGCGAGAGCAGTGGATCGAGGCCACCGGCAAGCTCAACAAGGGCGGCACACAGGGCATTTATCTGCCCGGGCAGATGTGGTACGCGCTGGCAGGCTTCGTCTGGGACGAGGGGGGTGACCTCGCCACCGAGTCCGGCGGGAAGTGGAAGGGCGCTCTGGACACCCCGGAGGCACTGCGCGGACTGGAGTTCTACGGAAAGCTCCAGGCGCTCGGCAAGGGGCCGAAGGACTCCGACGAGGACTCCCCTCCCCAGGCCGACGTGATGGCCCAGGGGAAGGTGGCACAGGTGATCTCCACCCCGGGCGGCGCCAACGTCGTCATGGAGAAGAACCCGGAGCTGAAGGGGAAGCTCGGCTTCTTCGCGATCCCGGGCAAGAGCGCGGACACCCCGGGCGCCGTCTTCACCGGCGGCTCCGACCTGGTCATCCCCACCGCGTCCGGCAAGCAGGAGGCGGCACTGACCTTCATCAAGGAGCTCACCGGTGACGCCTGGCAGAAGAAGCTGGCCGTGGCCATGAGCTACGTACCGAACCGGACGTCGCTCGCCTCGGCGGTGGCGGGCGATCCGGGGGC
This sequence comes from Streptomyces sp. NPDC087901, assembly GCF_044742205.1. Lineage (NCBI taxonomy): Bacteria > Bacillati > Actinomycetota > Actinomycetes > Kitasatosporales > Streptomycetaceae > Streptomyces > Streptomyces sp. NPDC087901. Next base: position 168,649 of record NZ_JBIUUC010000002.1, on the reverse strand, counting down.
GGCCGCGATGGCGGTCGGCGCGGCGAACGGGCACGCGACGCCCAACACGCCCGGCTGGGCGGCCGTCGAGGCGGAGAACCCGATCAAGGACTACATGGCGGCCGTCCTGACCGGCGGCGACCCGGCGAAGGAGGCCGCCAAGGCCTCCGCCGACATCACCCGGGCCATGAACACCACGTCCTGATCCCCTTCCCCGCCCGATCCTTCGAAGCCCGTTCGCCCGACCATCGAAAGGAGGCGTGCCGTGTCGGTCATCCGGGAACGGACCGCACCCCCCAGCCGCCTGCGCCGCCCGGCGACCGGCACGGCAGGACCGCCGCGCCGGCGGCGGTCCGGGGAGCCGCGCGGCCTCTGGCCGTACGTCCTGATCGCACCCGCCGTCGGCGGCATGCTCTGTCTGCTGCTCTACCCGCTGCTGCGAGCCGTGCTCATCTCGCTGCAGGACTTCCGGCTGCGCCAGCTGATCATGGGCGACGCGGAGTTCGTCGGACTGCGGAACTACCGGACGCTGCTGTCCGACCCGCGGTTCTGGGAGGTGGTGCGGCGCACCTTCCTGTTCATGGCGGTCAACGTGGTCCTGATCATGGTGATCGCGACCCTGGTCGCGCTGATGACCGAGCGGCTCGGCCGGTTCGGCCGCACGGTGGTGCTCAGTTCACTGGTGCTGGCGTGGGCCATGCCCGTGGTCGCGGCCACCACGGTCTTCCAGTGGCTGTTCCACTCCGAGTTCGGCATCGTCAACCGGCTGCTGACCGGGGCCGGGTTCTCCTCCTTCGACCGCTACCCGTGGTTCGCGCACGGCACCGCCGCCTTCTCGATCCTGGTCCTGCTGATCGTCTGGCAGTCGGTGCCGTTCGCGGCGATCACCGTCTACTCGGCGCTCACCACGGTCCCCGCGGAGCTGTACGAGTCCGCGCGGCTGGACGGGGCGTCCGGCTCCCGGATCTTCCGCTCGGTCACCTTCCCGATGCTCCGGCCCATCTTCCTGCTGGTCTTCTCACTCGAAGTCATCTGGACGTTCAAGGCGTTCGTCCAGATCTGGGTGATGACCCGCGGGGGGCCGGGCGACGCCACGACGATCCTGCCCGTGTACGCGGTGCAGCAGGCACTCGCCGGACAGCGCTACGACCTGGGCTCGGCCGCCTCGATGCTCACCGTGGTCCTGATGTCCGGGGTGCTCGTCCTCTACTTCCGCCAGATGTTCCGTCAGGAGGACGAGTACCGATGACCCTGCTGCGCCCGAGAATCCGGCGGATCCCGCTGAACGCCGCCGCCGTACTGACCGTCCTGGTCTGTCTGTTCCCCGTCTACTGGATGGTCTCGACCGCGCTCAAGCCGTCGCGGGACATCCAGACCGCCGATCCGAAGCTCTTCCCGCACACCTGGACGCTCGAACACTTCCGCACGGCCGTGCAGGCCGACGGGTTCGAACTGTTCTGGCGCAACAGCATCCTGGTGACGCTCAGCTCGATCCTGCTGGCGCTGCTGGTCGCCATCGGCTCGGCGTACGCCGTGGCCCGGATGCGGTGGAAGGGCCGCCGGCAGTTCATGCTCATGGTCTTCATCGCCCAGATGGCGCCCTGGGAGTCGCTGATCATCCCGATCTACATCATCTCCCGCGACACGGACATGCTGGACCGGCTGCCTACGCTCACCCTCGTCTACTTCATGGTCACGCTGCCGTTCTCGATCGTGGTGCTGCGCGGCTTCATCGCCACCATTCCGCCGGAACTGGAGGAGGCCGCGCAGGTCGACGGGTGCACCCGGACCGGTGCCTTCCGGCGGGTGGCGCTGCCGCTGCTCGCGCCGGGGCTGATGGCGACCTCGCTGTTCGGCTTCATCACCGCGTGGAACGAGTTCGCGTACGCCAACTTCCTGATCATCAAGCACCAGGACAGCCGCACACTGCCGGTCTGGCTGTCGTCGTTCCAGAACACCTTCGGCACCGACTGGGGCGCCACCATGGCCGCCTCGACCCTCTTCGCCCTGCCCGCGCTGGTCGTGTTCCTGCTGCTCCAGCGCCATGTCACCTCCGGCTTCGCGGCCGGGGCCGTCAAGGGCTGACGCCCGAGATCCGAACCCCGGAGGCCACCCCCGTGCCCGCATCACTCCCCGAACAGTCCCTCGTACCCCGCCCCCGCAAGGTCTCGGCCCGCCCCGGCCGGTTCACCCTCGACCAGGACACCTCGGTGCGGGCCTACCCCGGAGCGGAGGGCGCCGCCGACCTGCTGCGCACCCTGCTCGCCCCCGCGACGGGCCTGCCCCTGGCCCCCTCCGCCACCGGCCGCATCGTGCTGGCCCTCGACCCGCAGCTGGGCGGCCTCGGCGAGGAGGGGTACGGACTCACCATCGGCCCGGACGCCCTGCTGCTGCGGGCCGCGCGGCTCCCGGGCCTGCTCTGCGGCGTCCAGACGATCCGTCAGCTGCTGCCCGCCGAGGCCCTGTCGGGCACGGCGCAGCGGGACGCGCCGTGGATGCTGCCCTGTGTCGAGATCAGCGACGTGCCCGCACACCCGTGGCGCGGGTCGATGCTCGACGTGGCCCGGCACTTCCAGCCGGTGTCCTATCTGCGCCGGTACGTGGACCTGATGGCGCTGCACAAGCTCAACACGCTCCATCTCCACCTCACCGACGACCAGGGCTGGCGGATGCCCGTCGCCGCCTACCCGCGGCTGACCGGGATCGGCGGTCACCGCAGGCAGTCGATGTCCGGGCCGCCGGGGCGAGGCGACGAGTCCTACGACGGGATTCCGCACTCGGGGGCGTACACCCGGCAGGAACTGCGCGACCTGGTCCGTTACGCGGCGGCGCGCGGGGTGCGCGTGGTGCCCGAGATCGAGATGCCCGGCCATGTGCGCGCCGCCCTCGCCGCCTACCCCGAGCTGGGCAACGATCCGTCGCGGCGGCTGGACGTGTGGACCCGCTGGGGCGTCTGCGACACGGTGTTCGGCGTCCACGAGGAGGTCTTCGACTTCTGCCGGACGGTACTCGAGGAGGTCATGGACGTCTTCCCGTCCCCGTACATCCACATCGGCGGAGAGGAGTGCCCGACCACCGAGTGGGAGTCGAGCCCGGCGGCGCGGGCGCGGGCCGCCGCCGAGGGGCTGACCGACGCCCGGGCGCTGCACGGCTGGTTCATGGGCCGCATCGGGTCCTTCCTGGCCGAACGGGGCAGGCGCCCGGTGGGCTGGGCCGAGACGGGCACCGAACTCCCCCTCGAATTCACGGTGATGACGTGGCGCGACCCGGCCCACGCCCTGGCGGCAGCCCGCCGCGGCCATCAGGTGGTCACCGCGCACCACCGGGCCACGTACCTCGACTACGCCCAGTCCACGGACCCCGGCGAACCGGCCGCCCAGCCGGGCCCGCCCGTCGTTCTGCGGGCCGTCCACGGCAACCGGCCGGTGCCGGACGGCTGGGACGCGGCGGACGCGGCCCGGGTGCTGGGCACCCAGGCCCAGTTGTGGACCGAGTACGCGAGCACGCCGGAGCAGATCGAGTATCTGACCTATCCGCGGCTGTGCGCCCTCGCGGACCGCGCCTGGTCGGGCGGCCGCAGCGACTGGCCCGGATTCCTGTCCCGCCTCGGCAGGCACACGGCGCGGCTCGACGCGCTCGGCGTCCGCCACCGCCCCCTGAACCCCCGGTCGCTCCAGACCGCTTCCCCAGGAACAGCGCCACCTCGGCAGGAACCACTCCCCCACGACCGTTCCGGAGAGGAACAGGTGTCATGAAGTCAGTCAAGAAGAGCCGGATCCGTGCGGCGGCGGCAGCCGCCGCCACGCTGGCACTGGGCTGTACGGCGCTGGCCGCCGTCCCGTCGTCGGCGAGCGCCGCCGACGGATCGCTCGCCGTGCAGTACCGCACCAGCGCGTCCGGAGTCACCGCCGACCAGAGCGAACCCTGGCTGAAGGTACGCAACACCGGCAGCGGAGCCGTGCAGCTCAGCGCCGTCAAGGTCCGCTACTACTTCAAGGGCGAGGCGGCGGGCGACGCCTACCGGTTCGCCTGCTCCTGGGCGGTGAAGGGCTGCGCGAACATCACCGGGACGTTCGGCACGCTCACCTCCCCCACCGCCACCGCCGACCGCTATCTGGAGATCGGATTCACCGCGGGTGCCGGTTCACTCGCGCCGGGCGCCGATACGGGGGACATGCAGCTGCGCTTCTACCGGTCGAGCTGGCAGCCCCTGGTGCAGAGCGACGACTACTCGTTCGACGCGGGCCGGACGGCGTACGGCGACTGGTCGAAGGTGACCGCGCAGCTCGGCGGGTCCACGGTCTGGGGCGAGGCCCCGGAGGGCAACGACCCGACCGATCCGACCGACCCGCCGGACCCGACCGATCCGCCGGAGGGTGCGCCCACGCTGTTCGACGACTTCAACTACAGCGGCCACACGGACCCGCAGATCGCCGCGCACGGCTGGAACGTCCGCTCCAACTCCGGCGGACCGGGCGTGCCCGGCGCCACCTGGGCGCCGGAGAACGTCACGTTCGCCACCGAGAGCGGAAACTCGGTGATGAACCTGGAGACGTCGACTGCGGGCAGCGGTGAGTCGACGAAGCAGACCGAGATCCTGACCCGGTCGATGAAGTTCCGCAACGGCACCTACGCGGCCCGGGTGAAGTTCAGCGACGCTCCCGTGTCCGGCCCGGACGGCGACCATCTCGTCCAGACGTTCTTCACCATCAACGACCTCAAGGCGCCGATGGCGGACGACTACGCGGAGTACGACTTCGAGTACCTGCCGAACGGCGGCTGGGGCGAGAGCGGCAACATCCTCTACACGACCTCGTGGGAGACCTACCGCCCGGACCCGTGGGAGGCGGTCAACCAGCACAGTGAGGCCCGGCAGAGCTACGCGGGCTGGCACGACCTGGTCGTGACGATCGACGACAGCGCGATCACGTACTACATCGACGGCCAGGTGTTCGGCACACACGGTGCGGCATATCTGCCGGAGCGGGGGATGTCGATCAACTTCAACCAGTGGCTGATCGATCTGGCCGGGCAGACGAGCACGACGCCCCGCTCGTACGACCAGCAGGTGGACTACGTCCTGCACGTGAAGGACCAGGTCCTCACCCCTGCGCAGGTCGGTGCCCGGGTGAGCGCGTACCGCACGGCGGGGACGGCGTTCCAGGACACGGTGCCGGCCGGGTAACGCGGCACGGGAAGCAGGAGCGGGGCGGACGGCCGTCGGGGCGTCCGCCCCGCTTCCGCATGTCCGGACCAGGCCGTGCCCGGTCACGACCGTCCGTGACCGGCCCGAATTCCGGGCGCCCCCTTGACAGCCCGCCCACCTCCCAGGCAATCTTCCGTTGAGCAGAAACTAACTTCCGCAATACGGAAGGAGCGCCGAAACCCTCATGGGCTACCCGGACCAGCGCTTCGATGTCAACCTTTCGATCCTCTTCACGGAACTCCCGCTCCTGGAGCGACCCGCGGCAGCCGCCGCGGCGGGCTTCACGGCGGTCGAGCTGTGGTGGCCATGGATCGAGACCCCCGCCCCTCCGCAGGCCGAACTCGACGCGCTGAAGAAGGCGCTCGACGACGCGGGCACCCAGCTGGTGGGGCTGAACTTCTACGCCGGACAGCTCCCCGGCCCCGACCGCGGCGCGCTCTCCGTGCCCGGTACGGAGTCGGAGCGTTTCCGGGCCAATATCGAGGTGGCGGCCGGCTTCGCCGCCTCGGTCGGATGCAAGGCGCTCAACGCGCTCTACGGCAACCGGGTCGACGGCGTCGACCCCGCCGTGCAGGACGAAATCGCCCTGGAGAACCTGGTCATCGCCGCCCGCGCGGCCGACCGGATCGGGGCCGTCCTGCTGATCGAGACCCTGAACCAGCCGGAGTCACCTCGCTACCCGCTGGTCAGCGCACCGGCCGGGATCGAGGTCGTCGACCGGATCAACGCGGCGACCGGCCTCGGCAACGCGAAGTTCCTCCTGGACCTCTACCACCTGTCGATGAACGGCGAGGACCTCAGCCAGGTCATCACCGCGTACGCCGACAGGACAGGCCACGTCCAGATCGCCGACAACCCGGGGCGCGGCGCGCCCGGCACCGGCTCACTCCCGCTGGAGCAGCTCCTCGACGAGCTGGCGAAGGCCGGTTACGAAGGCTGGGTCGGCCTGGAGTACAAGCCGGGCGGCCGGACGGGCGCCGAGTCCTTCGAGTGGCTCCCGGCCACCGCGCGGGCCGCCCGCTGAGGACGGCGGACTCCCCCTCGTACACACGCTTATCGGAAGGCACCCTCATGAGCAACAACCTCCCCAAGGTTGCGTGGATCGGGCTCGGCATCATGGGTTCGCCCATGTCCGAGAACCTGATCAAGGCCGGTTACGACGTCACCGGTTACACCCTGGAGCAGGACAAGGTCGACCGGCTGGTCGCGGCCGGCGGCACCGGCGCGTCCTCGATCGCCGAGGCGGTCGGGGACGCGGACGTGGTCATCACGATGGTGCCCGCCTCCCCGCAGGTCGAGGCGATCGCGTACGGCCCCGAGGGCATCCTGGAGAACGCCAGGCGCGGCGCGCTGCTGATCGACATGTCCTCGATCACCCCGCAGACCTCGGTGGACCTGGCGAAGAACGCCGCCGAGAAGGGCATCCGGGTCCTGGACGCCCCTGTCTCGGGCGGCGAGGCCGGTGCCATCGAGGCCGTGCTGTCCATCATGGTGGGCGGCGGGCAGGCCGACTTCGACGCCGCGAAGCCGGTGCTCGACGCGCTGGGCAAGACCATCGTGCTCTGCGGTCCGCACGGCTCCGGCCAGACGGTGAAGGCGGCCAACCAGCTGATCGTCGCGGTCAACATCCAGGCCTGCGCCGAGGCTGTCGTCTTCCTGGAGAAGTCCGGGGTCGACCTCGCCGCCGCGCTGGACGTCCTCAACGGCGGACTGGCCGGCTCGACCGTACTGACCCGCAAGAAGGACAACTTCCTGAACCGGGACTTCGCTCCGGGCTTCCGGATCGACCTGCACCACAAGGACATGGGCATCGTCACGGACGCCGCCCGCAACGTCGGCGCCGCACTGCCGGTCGGCGGTGTGGTCGCCCAGCTCGTCGCCTCACTGCGCGCGCAGGGCGACGGCGGCCTGGACCACTCGGCGCTGCTGCGCTCGGTCGAACGCCTCTCCGGTCAGCCCGTCCGGGCCTGATCCGCAGCGGCCGGGCCCCTCGCAGGGCCCGGCCGGCACCACCCCGCCGGGTGCGTATCCCCCGGCCCACAGACTTCCGGGCGGCGTCGGCGCTGACACCTGTCCTGTCGCGCCCAGGCGCCGGCGCCGTCCGGAACACCTCTCCACGCACCACCTTCACCGTGGTTTTCAACAAACTGTTGACGTCGGGTTCGGAGCGTACTTACGCTCCTGGAGCCCCCAGGGCGTCGCAGTTCAGCAGCTCCCGTACGGAAGGTCGCCCCGACACCATGACGCAGCGCGTGCTTACGACCGAGTCCGGCGCCCCGGTCGCCGACAACCAGAACTCCGCCACCGCCGGCGCCGGCGGCCCGATCCTCCTCCAGGACGGTCATCTCCTGGAGAAGCTCGCCCGTTTCAACCGGGAGCGCATCCCGGAGCGCGTGGTGCACGCCCGGGGCTCCGGCGCGTACGGATACTTCGAGGTGACCGACGACATCACCGGTTTCACCCGCGCGGACTTCCTCTCCGAGGTGGGCCGCCGCACCGAGACGTTCATCCGTTTCTCGACGGTCGCCGACTCGCTCGGCGGCGCGGACGCGGTACGCGACCCGCGCGGCTTCGCGCTCAAGTTCTATACGGACGAGGGCAATTACGACCTGGTCGGCAACAACACCCCGGTGTTCTTCATCAAGGACCCGATCAAGTTCCCCGACTTCATCCACTCACAGAAGCGCGACCCGTTCACGGGCCGTCAGGAGCCGGACAACGTCTGGGACTTCTGGGCGCACGCCCCCGAGGCCACGCACCAGATCACCTGGCTCATGGGCGACCGCGGCATCCCCGCCTCGTACCGCCACATGAACGGCTACGGCTCGCACACCTACCAGTGGACGAACGCCGCGGGCGAGGCCTTCTTCGTCAAGTACCACTTCAAGACGAACCAGGGTGTGCGCTCGCTCTCCGCGGACCAGGCCGCGGAGCTCGTCGGCAAGGACGCCAGCTCCCACCAGACGGACCTGCTCCAGGCCATCGAGCGCGGGGTGAACCCGTCCTGGACGCTGTACGTGCAGGTCATGCCGGCCGCCGAGGCCGCCGACTACCGCTTCAACCCGTTCGACCTCACCAAGGTGTGGCCGCACAGCGACTACCCGCTCCAGCGGGTGGGCCGGCTGGTCCTGGACCGCAACCCGGACAACGTCTTCGCCGAGGTGGAGCAGGCCGCCTTCTCCCCGAACAACTTCGTGCCCGGCATCGGTCCGTCCCCGGACAAGATGCTCCAGGGCCGGCTGTTCGCCTACGCGGACGCGCACCGCTACAGGCTGGGCGTCAACCACACCCACCTGCCGGTGAACGCGCCGCGCACGACCGTCGTCGACAACTACGGCCGCGACGGGCTGCACGCCACGCGCAACGGGGCCCGGCACGACAAGAACTACGAGCCCAACTCGTATGCGGGCCCGGCCCAGACGGACGCGGCGTTCTCTGCCCCGATCGCCGTCCAGGGCTGGACCGGCACGCACGAGGCGCCCGCCCACACGAAGGACGACGACTTCCTCCAGGCGGGTGAGCTGTACCGGCTGATGTCGGACGACGAGAAGGGCCGGCTGATCGCCAACATCGCGGGAGGCCTCTCCCAGGTCACCCGGGACGACGTGATCGAGAAGAACCTCGCCCACTTCCACGCAGCGGACGCCGAGTACGGCAAGCGCGTGGAGGAGGCCGTCCGCGCGCTGCGCGAGGACTGAGCCCCTCTCCCCCAAGCCCTGCTCGCGTCGTCGCGCCCACCCGGATGAGGGGTTGTGCGGGGCGCGGGCAGGACGGGGGTGTCTGGCGGATACCCGCGGACGCCGCGGGTATCCGCCAGACACCCCCGGGGCCGCGGCGGCGGTGCGATGCCAGTGCGGTGGTGTGGGTGGCGGTGCCGGCTCCTGACCTGAACGAGCCGGTCCCTGGCGCCCCCTTCGCGCCTCGCCGCGGCCCCTGTTCCTCCCTTTTTCCCGAACCGGGCGTGGAGTACGGATTACGGTCCCGTACTCCACGCCCTTTCGCGTGCGCGCCCAGGGCCGGACCCGTACTCCTCAGCTGTAGACCCGGACCTGGAGGTCGTACAGCTCCGCGTAGAGGCCGCCGCCCGCGGCCAGTTCCGCATGGGTGCCCAGCTCCGAGACGCGGCCCTTCTCCAGCACCACGATCAGGTCCGCCATCCGGACGGTCGAGAAGCGGTGCGAGATGAGCAGCGTGATCGCCCCGGTCTCGGCGCTCGCCCCCGCGCACAGGTCCGCGAACCTTTCGAACAGCGCGTGCTCGGCCATGGCGTCGAGGGCCGAGGCGGGCTCGTCGAGCGCCACCATCAGGGGACGGCGACGCATCAGGGCGCGGGCCAGGCCGAGCTTCTGCCACTGGCCGCCGGAGAGTTCGGCGCCGTCGCCGTAACCACGACCGAGCAGCCCGTCGAGGCCGCCGGGGACCCGCTCCTCGACCTGTTCCGCCTCGGCGGCGCGGAGGGCGGTGTGCAGCGCCGGATCGTCGTCGAGACGGCCGAGATCTCCGATGCCGATGTTGTCGCGGAGCCGCAGTTCGAGCCGGGCGAAGTCCTGGAAGAGCGTTCCGGTCCGGGACTGCCACTGGCGGGCGTCGCATCCGGCGAGGTCGGCCCCGTCCACCAGGATGCGGCCGGAGGTGGGGCGGTAGAGGCCGCACAGGAGTTTCACCAGGGTGCTCTTGCCGGCTCCGTTCTCGCCGACGACCGCCAGCGCGGTGCCCGCCGGGATGTCCAGGGTCACCTCGTCGAGGACCTTCCGGTCGCTCCCGGGATAGCTGAAGCTGACGTTCTCCAGCCTGATGCCCCGGGTGAGCACGGCGGGTACGTCGGTGAGCGCGTCGTCGCCGTGCGCGGCGGGGCCGCGCAGTTCGGCCAGCCGCTCCATGGCGCGCCCGGCACCCTGGAGCGCGGTCAGGAGCCCGAGAGCGGTCGAGACCTGGAGGCTGATCTGCGAGGCGAGGGTGATGACAAGGATGACATCGCCGAGGCCCGCCCCGCCGGATACGGCCCGGCCGACCACCAGGTAGATCGCTCCGCCGTAGCCGGCGGCGAAGACGAGCTGGCCCGCGGCGCGCAGCGCGGCCGCGGTCAACTGGGCACCGCCGATCGCCCGGCTCGCCCGGTTCCAGTCGGCACGGTGGCGGCGCAGGAGGACGTCCTCGGCTGCGGCGAGCCGGATCTCCTTGACGGACGACTGAGTGGTGGCCACCTCCAGCAGGTGGCGGCCCAGCCGGTTCTCCGGTGCGGTGAGCTCCTTCGCGCGGTCGATCAGGAGCTGGGCCCGGTTGCCCGCGACGACGGGGACCGCGCCGGCCAGCGGCAGGAGCAGCAGCCACGGGTCGAGCAGACCGAGCAGCACCGACGTCAGGGCCATCTGGAGCACAAGACCGCCGAGTTGGAGCACCGCCTCCAGGCAGGCCCGGGTGCGGGGCAGCTCCTCCCTGATCAGGGCGAGTGTGTCCGCGTACCCGGGACTGTCGAACTGTTCCAGGCCGCTGCTGCCGTGGGCGAGCGCGATCACCTCGTTCTGCAGGCTCAGTTCCTCCAGCTCTCCCAGCTCGAAGTACGAGAGATGCGCGAAGTGGTTCATCATCAGTTCGAGAACCAGCAGCAGCGCGGTGCACAGGGCCAGCCAGGTGGCCACGGACGCGTCGTGCGCCACCGCGGCCGTGGTCAGCGACTTCAGGCACAGCGCGATCAGAGGTGTGGACAGGAAGCCCACGACCATCAGGGCGACGGCCCGGGTCAGGCGCCGGGCGTCGCACCGTACGGCGATCCGCAGCAACTGGTGGACCGCGAGAAAAAGGGTCTTCACCTGGCACCTTCCGGGGTCGAAACGGGCTGAGCGGCACGCGGGAGTGTTCCGGCCGTGGCGCGTACCGCGGCGTCCTCGGCCTGTTCCTCGGCGAAGCGTTCCGCCTGGATCCGGAACAGCTCCGCGTAGCGTCCGTCGAGCGCCATCAGCTCCTCATGGGTCCCGGACTCGGCCACCGCCCCTTCGGCCAGCACCACGATCCGGTCGGCGCGGCGCACACTGGAGAAGCGGTGCGCGACGATCACGCTCGTGATCCCCTCGGTCATCTCGAGGAAGCGGTCGAAGAAGGCCGCCTCCGCGCGGACGTCCAGCTGCGCGGTCGGCTCGTCGAGGATCATCAGCGAGGCACCGGCGTCCACGGCCAGCAGCGCGCGGGACAACGCGACGCGCTGCCACTGACCGCCGGAGAGATCGCTTCCGTTCTCGTACTGGCCGCAGAGCACGGTGTCCAGGCCGTTCGGCAGGCGCTCGATCACCTCGCGGGCACCCGCCCGGCCGGCTGCCGCGAGGAGGGCCTCCCGGTCGTCCATCCGGTCCGGGCGGCCCAGTCCGATGTTCTCGGCGGCGGTGAGCTGGTAGCGGGTGAAGTCCTGGAAGATCACTGCGATGCGCCGGTGCCAGTCTGCCGCCGGGAACCCGGACAAGGGAGTGCCGCCGGCGGTGATACGGCCCACGGACGGCTCGTGGAGCCTGGCGAGGAGCTTGACCAGGGTGGTCTTGCCCGCTCCGTTCAGCCCGACAACGGCGGTGGACCTGCCGTGCTCCAGCACCAGGTCGAGGCCGCTCAGCACGTCCGGCCCGTCGTCCTGGTAGCGGAAGGTGACGTCCTCGAAGCGGATCGCTCCCTCGGGGACGGTGGCGAGGGCGCCGTTCTGCCGCTCGGGGCCGGCGGGTCCGCCCGCCGCCATCGACTCCAGCCGGGTCAGCGCGTGGTACGCGGCGAGTCCGTCCCGGGTCTGCACGTCGCTCTCCGGGAAGTACACGCCGAACCGCATGGGGATCAGTACGGCCTGAAGGGCCACGGAGAGCTGGAGCAGGGACAGGGAGCCGTTCGCGCCCTCCCGGGCCAGGACGTACAGCGAGCCGCCGCCGCCCACCAGGCCGACGGCCGCGAATCCCACGAAGGGCCAGAAGAGGAGCCGCCGCCGTCCTTCCCACAGGGGGTCCAGATAGCCCCGGGCCTGAGCGGTGTGGCGCTCGCGCAGCCAGGGGAGCAGCCCGAGCATCCGGGCCTCCTTCGCCAGCGCCGGCCCGCCGGCGGTGCGGCGCAGGTAGTTGAGCTTCCTCCGCTCCCCCGCGAGCCCGATCCGCAGGGCGCCGAAGCGGTCCAGTGAGCCGCGCTGGCCGAACCTGATCACCAGGGCCGTGACGGCGACCAGGATTCCCGGCCCCGGACCGAGTACCAGGGCGACCATCACCGAGGCACCGGCCAGCTGGGCGTAGCGGGCGATCAGCGCCAGAGCCCCGGCGGCGGCGTCGCCCGGTGTGGGGGACACCCGCTCGAACCCACCCCGGGCGTCGGACAGGATGTCCAGGACATCCTGGCGCTCCAGTTCGGCGACCGGCAGGCCGATCAGCGCGCACCGCATGAGGCGGGCGATGCACGCGCCGTCCACCTGCCGGGTGACCAGTTCGCCCAGCGCCGATTGGAAGGGTGCCAGCAGCTGCTGGACCACGAACGCGCAGACCGCGAGCAGGGGCGCCAGCCCCAGCACCGCCCATCCCGAACCGCCGGAAGGCGAAAGGGCGTCGGGGACGCGGGAGATGAGCCGGCTCGTCCAGGCGATGAAGACGACCGGCAGCAGTCCGACGGTGATGTGCAGGGCGATGGTCGCCGTCCGCAGTGCGGGGTGCGTGTGGCGCAGGAGCCTGCCGACGGAGCGCCAGCGGGCGGCGCGTCGCACGAACCATCCGGGCTCCGTGACGTGGTGTGCGGGTCGCACTCGAAATCCTCTTCGGGTAGTGCGATGGAGGTCCCGCACCATTGCGGGCCGTGGGAGGCGCGCGAGCGGCGGCATGGGGGCCCGGTGCGGGTTGTCCGCCGGCCACGCGCTTCGCCTCGCTCCGATCAGCGCCACCCGCAGTTTGGACTAGACCTTTCAAGCCGTCAAGGAATCCCGGGCACACGGGGCAGCGGTTGTTCACTCGATGGTCATCAATTGTTCAACTCCCCTATTTGGTCTAGACGTTTCGCGAACCAGGTTGCTAACGTCCCGACTCCGAGCAGGGCCGTGCAGTGACGCCCGGCCCCCGCTCGTCTTCCAGCTGACGCCTGCGGGGGTGGCGTGCGGCGGCCCCGTGCCCACAACTTGGCCGACGGCCGCAGCCGCCTTCCCGAGCGAACTCTCGTGTGACCTCGCGCCCTAATCGGGCTGCGGACATCCGTTGAGCGCCGGCCGGCCCCCTTCTCATTCATCCAGCCGCGGGAACCGGTCCCGGGGCGCCCGGCGCATGCCGTCGGACACCGCCATGCGCCGGCCCCGAGCCCTTTGCCGCCCCGCGCCTCACGCCCGCGGCACGGCCCTGCGCGGCGACGAAAGGAACCAACCATGGACGACAGCCGAACCGGCTCGTCGCGCTTCCACGGACGCCGGGCCGACCGCGCCCCGATGACCTGGGGCCAGCAGGCGATCTGGAAGTCCATCCGCTGGCTGGGCGAGGGATCCCACTACTTCAACATCCGCCGGACCCTGCCCGTGCCGCCCGGTCGCACCGAGGCCCAGGTCGCTGCCGCCCTCGGGCAACTGCTGTGCCGGCACGAGGCTCTGCGCACCCACTTCCGGCAGGCCGCCACCGGCCCCGAGCAGGAGGTCACGGACGAGGGGGTGTTCGCGTACACCGTGTACGACACCTCACCGGGAACGGGCGCCGAGACGGCCGGCCGCCTGGCCCAGGAACTCGCGGGCACCGCGTTCGACCACGACAGCGAACTCCCCCTGCGCTGCGCCCTGGTGCTGGAGGCGGGGGTCCCCGGCCAGCTGGCCCTCGCCTTCTCCCACCTCGGCGTCGACTTCTGGGCCGTACGCGAACTCCTCGCCGACCTGGCCGCGTTGCTCGACGGCCGGGCGGGGCCCTCCTCCGACTGGCAGCCCCTCGACCAGGCCGCGTTCGAGACCGAGGGCGCGGGCGCCGCCCGTGGCGCCGCCTCCCTGGCCTACTGGCGCACCACTCTGGGCCGGGTGCCCCCCGCAATGTTCACCCGGCCCGCCGACGACCCCGCGCCGGAGCGGTTCGTGCGCCTGCGCATGGACTCACCCGCCGTCGCCGTGGCTGCCACCGCACTGGCCGACCGCTGCCGGGTGAGCACCCAGACGGTGCTGCTCGCCGCGACCGCCGCCGTACTCGGCTCGTACAGCGGACACGACACGGCGGTCCTCCAGCTCATCGCCGTCAACCGCCACGACGAGCGCAGCCGGCGGCTGATCGCGGCGATGGCCGAGAACGCCCTGTTCGCCGTCGACAGCGGCACGGGCTCGTTCGAGGAACTCGTCCGGCGCACCTTCCTCGTGGGCATGAACGCCTACCGACACGCGCAGTACGACCCGCTGGCCATGGACGAAGTACTGGAGGGGGCGCGGGTGGCGAGCGGCGGCGAGCTGGACCTCTCCTGTTTCTTCAACGACAAGCGGATGCACGACCGTTGGCCCGGTCTGCCGGCCACCGACGGATCGGCCGAACAGCTGAGGGCGCTCACCGGGAAGACCGAGGTGTCCTGCGTCGGCGTGTGGGAGCGCCAGGACGCCACCTTCTTCGTGCACACCGCGTACGAGCCGGACACCTGCCTGCTCCACCTCATGGCCGACACCCGTCTGATCCCCAGGCCGGAGATCGAACGGCTCCTGCGGTCCTTCGAGACGCTCCTGGTCGAGAGCGTGGCGGGGACCGTCGCGCTGGAGACACTCCGCTGATCACCGGTGACCGGCTTTCCCCTCCGCACCCCTCCGCTAAGGAAGTCACGATGAGCACTGCCACGGTATCCGTCTGGGACGACGAGTTCAGCGCCGCTGTGAAGCGGCTGACCGCCGCCGCCGAGAACGACTACTACAACCCGTACCAGACGTTCGACTGGCCCGACAGCATTCCCGAGGGCGCGCTGTGGATGAGCGAGGACCTCATGTCGGTGCACGGCACCGACGCCGCCGCCGGGCTCACCCGCGACCAGTACCTGGCGCTGGCCAAATGGGAGAGCGTCAACTTCTACAGCCTGAACGTGCACGGCATCCGGGAGTTGCTCCAGGAGGTCGTGGCCCGTATCCACGCCCCCGGATACGAGATCCCTACCCCGTTCTTCCACCACTTCCTGGGTGAGGAGAACGAACACATGTGGTTCTTCGCGGAGTTCTGCCTGCGGTACGGCAAGAAGCTCTACGCCGACCGGTCCATGGCCTTCCCCGCCAAGAGCCACTCCGCGCTGCTCGACAACTTCATCGTCTTCAGCCGGATCCTGATCTTCGAGCAGATCGTCGACCACTTCAACAGCAGGATGGCCGCCGACGCGACGCTGCCCGAGACGATCCGCGCCATCAACCGGGTCCACCACCAGGACGAGTCCCGGCACATCGCGTTCGGCTGCCAGTTGGTGCGCGCCCTGTACGAGCGGCTGTGCGAGGCCGGCGACGCCGAGGAGAAGGCCATGGCCCGCACCTACGTGGAGCGCTACATCGAGACGTCCATCCAGCAGTTGTACAGCGTCGAGGTCTACCGCGACGCCGGCATCCCCGACCCCTTCGCCTTCCGCACCCGGTTGCTGGCCGACCCGGCCCGGCAGGCGGCGCACGCCTCGATCACCTCCCGCACCACGGCCTTCTACCAGCGGATCGGCCTGCTCGGCTGAGCGCCGTCCGACCGCACCACCACCCGACGGCGTCCGCACACCGGCCGCGCCGAGCGGGAACCGCACCGGACTCAAGGAGAAGCCGCCCCATGACCACGCACGCCACCTCTTCCGCCCCGCCGTCGGACACGGCCGCGCTCCGGCAGCCGGGACCCGGTCTCGTGCCGCTGGGCCCCGCCCGCACCGCGCTGTTCCACGCCCTCGACGACCTGTTCACCCAGCTGGCGGCCCAGGTGGAAGCCCCCGCCGTCGTCGGCCCCCCGCTGCTTCCCGCCGAGGGGCTGGCGCGGCTGGACTACTTCCACAACTTCCCGCACCTGGGCGTGTCCGCGGGGCGCTTCACCGAGGAGGGCATCGACGGGCTGGCGGCCGGATCCGCGCCCGCGGACGTGTCCCTGGCCGCCACCGGCTACATGCTCCCCTCCGCGACCTGCTACGGGCTGCTGCTCTCCCTGGAGGGCCAGGAGGTCGGTGCCGGGCAGCGCCTCACCTCGGTCGGACGCTGCTTCCGCAACGAGACGCACTACGACGGGCTGCGCCGCCTGTGGGGCTTCCACATGCGCGAGGTCATCTACCTGGGCACCTCGCAGGGCGCGGCGGAACACCTGGCCGCGTCGAAGGAGTTCATCACCGCCCTCGCCGCCGATCTGGGCGTGGAGCTGAGCTACGAGCCCGCCAACGACCCCTTCTACGACAAGACCGGCTCCCGCGCGAAGCTGATGGCGCTGGACCCCGTCAAGTACGAGTTCCTCGCCAAGGACGGCACGGCCATCGCCTCCGTCAACCGGCACCGCAACTTCTTCGGCGAACGCCTCGGCATCACCACCGAAGGCGCCACCGCGCACAGCAGCTGCACCGCCTTCGGTGTGGAGCGCTGGGTCCACACGATGGAACTGACGCACGGCAGCGCCGAGTCGGCCCTGGCGAGGCTCCGCGATGTCCGGGGCTGACCCCGCTCTCCGGCTGCCCCCGCCGCTGGCCGCGGGGGCGGCCGCCCTGGGGGCCGAACTGCCGTTGATCCAGGCCGGGATGGGAGGGGTGGCGACCCCCGCGCTCGCCGCCGCCGTCAGCGGCGCCGGGGCACTGGGCACCGTCGCCCTCTACAAGAGCGACCGGGCCCTGGCCTCCGGCCTGGTCGCGGCCACGGCGCGGGCCACCCCCGCCGTCTTCGGTGTCAACGTGATTCCCGAGGTCGCGGGGGCGCTGCTGGCCGATCAGCTCGGGGCCGTCCTGGAAGCGGCGGACCGCGAACTCGTGGTGAACAGCTACGGCCTGCCGCCCGTTCCGTTCGCGCGGGAGGTACGCAAGGCCGGTCACCGCCTGGTGGTCCAGGTCGGAACCGCCGAGGACGCGGACGCGGCCGTCGCGATGGGCGCCCGCGCTGTGGTGCTCCAGGGAACCGACGCGGGCGGCCACCACCTCGGGACCCTCCCGGTGCGGCAGCTCCTGGCGCGGACCGCCGAGCGGCGCCTCGGTGTGCCACTGTTCGCCGCCGGGGGCGTGCACCGGGGCGCGGATCTGCTCGGACTCGCCGCCCTGGGGGCGTCGGGCGCCCTGTGCGGGACGGCTTTCGTGGCCACCGAGGAGTCCGGCGCGCACCCCGCGTACCGGCAGGCGCTCACCGTGGCCGGGCCGGGCGACACAGTGATGACGGACCGGTTCTCGATCGGCTGGCCCGGCAGGGTCCATCGTGTCCTGCGCAGCCCGGTCACCGAGGCGGCCGAGCCGCTGCCGGCCCACCTGATCGCCTGGACCACGGTCATGGGTGCCCGCCGGCCCGTTCCCCGTGGTTCGGCGGCGGCTCCCACCGTGGAGGCCGAGGGTCGGGTGGACGAGATGGCCCGGTACGCCGGGGCCGGTGTCGGCCATGTGAACGCGGTACTGCCCGCCGCCGCCGTGGTCGCCCGGCTGCGCGACGAGCTGCGCGGGGCGATCCGGACGGACGCCGAAGCCGTCGGCGGCGCCCGGTGAGCGCGGCCACGACCACCGAGAGGTCCCGCCTCACCGCCCTCCTCGATGAGCTGGCAGCCGGTGCGCCGGTAGCGGTCGGCGTCGACCTGACGCACATCCCGTCGGTGGGCGAGCGGCTGGCCCGGCTCGGGCCCCGCTGGCTCGGCGACCAGTTCACCGAGCGGGAGCTGCGCGAGCTGGACGGTGTGCGCAACGGCAGCCACGCGACTCTGGCCGGCCGTCTGGCTGCCAAGGAGGCGTTCATCAAACTGCTCACCCCTCAGGACGACTTCGTCCTGCACCGCGACATCGAGATCCTGCGTGCGTCCGGCGGGGCGCCTCTGGTCCACGCGCACCGCAGCGCCCTCGCCGCGGCCGGACGCAGGGCACTCACCTCCTGGTCGGTGAGCATCACCCACCAGGGCGACTGGGCCGCCGCCATCGCGGTCGGCGCCCCGGCCCTGCCGGCGCCGGGCCCCGTCCACACCCACAACACACAGGAGAAGCGCTCATGAAGCAGGTAGTCGACTGGCTCTACAGCAAGAACCCCGAGCTGACCGGAGAGATCGGCACCGAACTCGACCTCATCGAAGGGCGGCTCGTCGACTCCCTGGACTTCCTGGAGTTCATCTACCTCCTGGAAGAGGTCTCCGGCCGCCCGATCGACCTGGGAACCGTCAGCGTCGACGACTTCCGGACCCTGGCGCGCATCGAGGAGCGCTTCCTTTCCGCTGGGCCCGCCCTTCAGGACGTCTCCGGATGACCGCTGCGGGGGGCACCGTCAGGTTCGGCAGCTGCGACGCCGAGCGGCAGTGGCGGCCCCAGGGACTCGCCCAGCTGCCCGCTCTGCGGGACCCGCACGCGGAGCGTCTGCTGAGCGGCATGGACGAGCTGCTCGCGGCGCTCTGCCGCCCCGCCGACGTGCTCCTCACCCATCACCGGCCCCCGGCGGCCTTCACCGAGATGATGCACGCGGCCGGTTTCGGCGCCCGGCACCTGCCGGTGCCCGGTCCTACCGGGGAGCCGGTGGAGGAGCGGCTCGCGGCGCACGGCATGGACACGGCCGGTCTCGCGGGATTGGCCTGCGCCCCGTACGCGGTACTGCCGAGCACCCGGGCGGCGCTCACCCGCATGGGGCTCGAGGGACAGCAGCCCGACGCCGGGACGGTCCGCCGGGTCAACTCCAAGACGTTCTCGACCCGGCTCGGCTTCCCCGGCTCGGGCGTGGTCGTCACCTCGGCGGACGAACTGCGCGCGGCCGCCGCCGGGGCGCCGTGCGTGGTCAAGGATCCCTACGGCGTCTCGGGCCAGGGCAACTTCGTGGTCGAAACGGTCACCAGGCTGGACGGGCTCCTGCGCGCCCTGGCCCGGCGGGAGGACCGGATCGAACTCGTCGTCCAGCCGCTGTACGAACGGGCGGCCGATTTCGTCACGCACCTGGACATCGGTCCGGCGGGGCAGGTGACCTGGCACGGGACCCGCGAACTGGTCAACGAGGGGCACTCCTTCCGGGGCTCCGGCCCGGCGGGCGCCGCGCTGCTGGAACAGCTCGACCGCGCCGGGTACCGCGAGACCGTGGAGGCGGTGGCGGCCGCGGTGGCCGCCGAGGGCTACCACGGGCCGCTTGCCGTCGACTCGATGACGACCACGTCGGGTGAGCTCGTCCCCGTACTTGAGGTGAACGCCCGCTTCTCGCCCGCGCTGATCGCCGCCCGGCTCGGTGTCAGGCTCCGCATGGCCTTCGTGCCGGTCGCGGACGACGACTACTTCGAGCGGCTCGTCCACGCCCTGTCCGATGCCGGGCTGCTCGCCGGCGACGACAGGCCGGGGATCCTCCCCCTCGCGGCGTCCACCCTCGCACCCCCGAGAGGCTGGCTCTTCTACGGGATCTTCGGTGATCGGGAAGCCGGCACGGAACCGGACCTGACCCCCGTACTGAACGGACTCGCACCGCGGACCGGCCGAGTCGGCACAGCAGCGCACCACCTGGAGGGCACATGACAGCGGTTCCGTACGACCGGCGCACTGCCGAGGACTACCGGGCCGCGCGGGAGGTTCCCCGCGCCGGGCTCGCGGCCTGGCGCGAGATCATCAGCAAGGAGGCACGTCTCGCCCCCGGAATGACAGTTCTTGACGTCGGCGCGGGGACGGGCGCCTTCGCCTCCGCGTTCCACGAGTGGTTCGGCGTACGCGTCCTGGCCGTCGAACCGTCCGAGGCGATGCGCGCCCTCATTCCCTCTGCCGAGGACATCGAAGTGCACGACGGGCGCGCCGAGAGCCTGCCCGTACCCGACGGGTGCGCCGACGCGGCCTGGCTGGGCTCGGTCATCCATCACCTGTCCGACCCGCGGGCGGCGGCGCGCGAACTGCGCCGGGCCCTGAAGCCCGGGGCTCCGGTCCTCATCCGCAACGTGTTCCCCGGACGGGCCGCCCGCGACCTGCGGGTGCGGTACTTCCCCGCCACCGAGCGCGCCATCAGCACCTACCCGAGTGTCGAACGGATCTGCGAGGCGTTCGCCACCGCGGGCTTCTCCCGGGTCGCTCTGCACTCCGTACCGCAGGAGAGCGCGCCCACGCTGGCGGCGTTCGCGGACAGCATCCGCCGCGACGCCGACTCCAAACTGCGGGGCATCACCGACGAGGAGTTCGCCGCCGGGATGGCGGACCTGCGCGCGGCGGCCGAGGCTGGCCCCGCGGAGCCGGCGACCAGCTGGATGGACCTGCTGGTCCTGTCCTGACCCACTGCCACGCCCGGGCAGTGGATCGTGGGCAGCCACACGTCGGCCCCTGCTCACCCGGTGAACGGTGAACGGGAAGCAGGGGCCGCAGGCCCGACGGATCAGGCCTTCACGAACGGACGAATCGCCGTCGGGGCGTGGGACGGCTCCGACGCGACGTCCTCGAACTCGTTGACCGACGCGATATCCGTGCCGCTCATCGAGATGTTCGTGATCCGCTCCAGGATCGCCTCGACCACCACCGGCACCCGGAACTCCGCCGCCAGCTTCTTGGCCTCCTCGAAGGCCGGCAGCAGCTGGTCCGGCTCGGTGACGCGGATCGCCTTGCAGCCCAGCCCCTCGACGACCTTGACGTGGTCCACGCCGTAGGCGCCGAGCTCCGGCGAGTTGATGTTCTCGAACTCCAGGTTGACCTGGAAGTCGATGTCGAAGTTGCGCTGCGCCTGGCGGATCAGTCCCAGATAGGAGTTGTTCACCAGGACGTGCA
The DNA here is from genome assembly GCF_044742205.1 of Streptomyces sp. NPDC087901. NCBI lineage: Bacteria > Bacillati > Actinomycetota > Actinomycetes > Kitasatosporales > Streptomycetaceae > Streptomyces > Streptomyces sp. NPDC087901. Next base: position 147,645 of record NZ_JBIUUC010000002.1, on the reverse strand, counting down.
CGTACGGGATGCGGTGCTGCGCGCCGACCGCGAGCTCCTCCAGCATGAACTGGAAGTCGTAGTCGCCGGAGAGCGCGACGACCGAGCCTTCGGGGTCGGCCGTCGCGACGCCCAGGGCGGCCGGGATCGTCCAGCCGAGCGGGCCCGCCTGGCCGCAGTTGATCCAGTGGCGCGGCCGGTAGACATGCAGCATCTGCGCGCCCGCGATCTGGGAGAGGCCGATCGTGGTGACGTACCGGGTCTCCGGACCGAAGGCCCGGTTCATCTCCTCGTACACCCGCTGCGGCTTCAGCGGCACGTTGTCGAAGTGCGTGCGCCGCTGCAGCTGCGCCCGGCGCTCCTGCGTGGAGGCCGCCCACTGCGAGCGGTCCTTCAGCTTGCCGGCCGCCTTCAGCTCGCGTGCCACCTCGACGAACAGCTTCAGCGCCGCCTTGGCGTCGGAGGCGATGCCCAGGTCGGGGGCGAAGATCCTGCCCAGCTGGGTGGGCTCGATGTCGACGTGGACGAACTTACGGCCGCGGGTGTAGACGTCCAGCTTGCCGGTGTGACGGTTGGCCCAGCGGTTGCCGATGCCGAGGACGAAGTCGGACTCCAGGAAGTTCGCGTTGCCGTAGCGGTGCGAGGTCTGGAGGCCCACCATGCCGGCGTTGAGCTCGTGGTCGTCGGCGAGGATGCCCCAGCCCATCAGGGTCGGGACGACCGGGACGCCGGTCAGCTCGGCGAACTCCACCAGGAGTTCCGACGCGTCGGCGTTGATGATGCCGCCGCCCGCGACGAGCAGCGGCCGCTCGGAGGCGTTCAGCATCTCCAGCGCGCGCTCGATCTGCTTGCGGCTCGCGGCGGGCTTGTGCACCGGCAGCGGCTCGTACAGCTCGGGGTCGAACTCGATCTCGGTGAGCTGCACATCGATCGGCAGGTCGATGAGGACCGGGCCGGGGCGGCCGGTGCGCATCAGGTGGAAGGCCTGCTGGAAGACGCCGGGGACCTGCGCGGCCTCCAGGACGGTGGTGGCGGCCTTGGTGACCGGCCCCGCGATCGACGCGATGTCGACCGCCTGGAAGTCCTCCTTGTGGAGCACGGCGGTCGGGGCCTGGCCGGTGATGCACAGGATCGGGATCGAGTCCGCGATGGCGGAGTAGAGGCCGGTGATCATGTCGGTGCCGGCCGGGCCCGACGTCCCGATGCAGACGCCGATGTTCCCCGGGCGGGCCCGGGTGTAGCCCTCCGCCATGTGGGAGGCGCCCTCGACGTGGCGGGCGAGCGTGTGATGAACCCCGCCGGAGGCCTTGAGGGCCGCGTAGAAGGGGTTGATCGCCGCGCCCGGCACACCGAACGCGTTGCTGACGCCTTCGCGCTTGAGGATCTCAACTGCCGCTCGGGCAGCGGTCATTCGAGGCATTGAGTGCTCCTGCTCGGACCTGGGTGGAGTCGGGCTCTGTCGCGCCACCTGAGAGCACCAATTCCGCATTACGGAAGTTTGATTCTGCGATACGGAAGCAAATCTAAAGTGCGCCCGGACAGCCGTCAAGAGAGGGGGCGCGGGGCGCCACGAGCGCGGACGGGCCCCGCGAAGTACCCCAAGTCCCTCCCCCGGGCCTCGCTCTTGGTGGAGCATGGGGGTACGGAGCGGAGCCGGCCCGGATTCAGGGGGCCGGCCACATGCCCGTGGGCCGGAATCAGTGGCCGGAAGGAGTCCGAGGGTGGAATCAGTGCCGGTACGGTGCCCGGCCTGCCGCCGCGACCACGCGTACGTCACCCCCGTCTACCCGTGTCCCTGCGGCGCGCCGACCACCCCGCCCCTGCTGCGCGGCGCCCCCGTCACTCAGATCACCCATCGCACCTGGAACGACGACTGGGTGACGGTGCGCTGCCGTGGCTGCGGCCGGCACGACCAGTGGCCGCAGCCCGAGCTGTGCTGCCCGTGCGGGGCCGTGCTGCGGATCCCGGTCCGGCCGGTGACGGCTTCCGGCCGCGCGGGCGGCGCGTCCTCCCGGTCCGTGCGGCCGTCGCACATACCTCTGCCGCGTACGGCTCCGGCACCGCGGCCCGCCTTCCGGCCGCAGACGATCCGTACCGCACGCGACGCGGTCGGCGCCGCCGCGCTGTACCTGAAGTGGCTGGGCTACCGCGACGTCGTGCAGCCCGCCGAACGCCCGGCGTCCCGGATCGATCTGCGGGCGGCCGGACTGATCGCCCAGGTCGACTCCACGACCCGGCCGACCGCCCTGCGCGACGTCGAATGCCTGTGGCTCAACGCGCTCAGCACCTCGGTGTCGAGCGTGTTCTTCTCGCTCGCGGGGTACGCGCCGGACGCCAGGGAGCGGGCGGACGGCCTCGGCATCCCGCTGTTCGTCATGGACCTCACCGGGACCCCGCAACCGGTGAACAGCCCGGCGGACGAACTGCTCAGCACCGGCGCCTGAGTCCGGCACACCAACTCCCGAACAGGCGTAGCGCGCCATACTGAACCATGCGTATCCGTCTCGCCCGCCGCTCCGATCTCCCGCTTCTTCAGGCCATCGAGCGCGCCGCAGGTGAACCTTTCCGCACCCTCGGCATGTCCCGGGTGGCCGACGACGACCCACCGCCCCTGGAGCTGCTGAACGGCTACCACGAGGCCGGCCGCGCCTGGGTGACCACGGGCCCCGACAACCGGCTGCTCGGCTATCTCATCGCCGACGAGGTCGACGGCTCCGCCCATGTCGAGCAGGTCTCCGTCCATCCGTCGGCAGCCCGGCGCGGCCTGGGCAGCGCGCTGATCGACCACGTCGCCGGCTGGGCCGCGGCCGGCGGCCTGCGCGCGCTGACCTTGACGACCTTCTCCCACGTGCCGTGGAACGCGCCGTACTACGCCCGGCTCGGCTTCCGCGTCCTGACGGAGTCCGACCTCACCGACGGGCTGCGCAGGATTCGCGCCGAGGAGGCGGAACACGGCCTCGACCGGTGGCCGCGGGTCTGCATGCGGCGCGACGTGCCGCACCTCACAGAAACCGTCCGGCCACAGTGAGTGCTATCGGTCACGTTCGAGCCAGGGGCCACAGATGTTCGGTCTGTTGTCGGTGACGGGCCCTAGAGTGGGGCGCATGGTCTTAACTCCACGGCTCTCTCCACCCGCGACACCTTCCAGACCCGCGACACCCGCGGCTCCGTCGCACATCACCTTTCCCGCACAACCGGCCCACCCCGCCGCCGTCGAGGCGAACGAGGCGATCCGCGCGCTCGTGGACGCGCGGGCCGGCCAGGACTGGTCCCCCATGGAGTCCGCGGCCTACGAAGTACTCCTGATCGAATGGGCAGCCGCGACCCAGGGCGCCGCCGGCGACATCATCGAAGCCGCCTGACCGCAGCCCCAAGTGCGAAGTGCGGCCCGGCAGCTGGCCGGCAGGTCGAGCGATGCGGCGACCGAAGTCGCAGCCGCGATCGCACGCGTGACGTCGGTCATCTCCACCCTCGAATCCAGGCATGGACGGGCGAGGGCAATGCCGACTATCGCGGCTCGGCACAGCGGCGGGCCCCGTTGAGTACGGAATCGAACAGGCCGGGGAACAGGACGTCGAGGTCGTCGCGACGCAGCCGCACCATTCGGGAGCGGCCCTGGACGGTGGTCCAGGTGACCCCCGCCTCGCGCAGCACCCGGTAGTGGTGGGACAGCGTCGTCTGATGCACGTCCAGATCACCGCCGATGGCGTTGCAGCTCTCCTCGCCGGTGACGGCGAGCCGTTGGACGATCTCGAGCCGCACCGGATCGGCCAGCGCGCGCAGCACTTCGACCATCCGGATCGCCTCGGTCGCCGGCTGGATCACCTCACGCATCGTTTACCTCCATCCGTGACAGGCCCCAGCCTAGTCATTCATTGATACATGGACAAGCATCCATGTATTGCTTAGAGTGCCGATCACCTACCTCCGCACTGCTCCGGAAGGGCGGCACGACCCATGCTCACACGCTTACTCCCCCTGGCCGCGGCGACGTTCGCCGTCGGCACCGACAGTTACGTCATCGCGGGCCTGCTCCCCTCCATCGCCGCCGACCTGCGGGTCTCCACCCCGGCGGCCGGTCAGCTGGTGACGGTCTTCGCCCTGACGATGGCGTTGTCCGCGCCCGTCATGGGGGCCCTCACCAGTGCCCTGAACCGTCGTTCAGCACTGCTCATCGCCCTGGCCGTGTTCGTGATCGGCAACGTCGTCACGGCGTTGGGAACCAGCTACGGCGTGGTGATGGTCTCCCGCATCGTCACCGCCGTGGGAGCGGGCACCATCACCGCCGCGGCCTCCAGTACCGCCGCGGCCATCGCACCGCCGGAACGCCGCGGCCGGGCCCTGGCCCTCGTCCTGGGCGGCCTGACCTTGGCGACCGCGCTGGGACTGCCTCTCGGCACGGTGATCGGCCGCTCCGACTGGCATGTCACCCTGTGGGCCGTGGCCGGGATCGGCCTGCTGGCGGCCGTCGGCATCGCCGTCGGTCTCCCCGAGGTGAGGCTCCCCGCCGCCTCGCTGCCCGACCGTCTGCGCCCCCTCGGTCAGGGCCGCGTACTGGCGCTGCTGGCGGTCACCTCACTCGCCTTCCTCGGCGCCTACACCCTTTACACCTACATCGGCCCGGCGCTGCGGGACACCACGGGCGGCAACGAATCCCTCCTCACCCTGATCCTGCTGGCCTGGGGCGTCGGCGTCCTGGCCGGGAACATCACCGCCGGGCGCCTGGTCGACCGCCACGACTCCGCACGCGTCCTCACCGGCGCCCTCGCTCTCGCCGCTCTGGCCCTGGTGCTGACCCCGTCGGCGATCCGAGCCCTCGCACCCACCCTGGTCTGGGCCGTGGTCTGGGGCGTGGCCCTCGGCGGCGTCGTCGTACCCCAGCAGCACCGGCTCATCTCCCTCAGCCCCGCCGCCGCACCGGTCCTGCTCGGTCTCAACTCCTCCGCGCTCTACATCGGGATCGCCCTCGGCGGCGGATTCGGCGGGCTGGCGCAGGAGTGGTTCGGGCTCGCACCGGCCGAACTGGGGCCGGCAGCCGCCGGCGTCACCGCCGTGGCCCTCCTCTGGCACCTGGGAACCACGCGCCGCACCAATGCGCCCGACCCCGCCGCACCGGAACCGGCCACGGCCGACCCCCAGAGGTCCGAGGCCTGACCCGCCGCCCCGCCGCCCCGGCACCCCGACACCCCGCGCCCTGGCCCTACCGGTCGTAGTTCTCCCGCAGTTCGATCTTCCTGACCTTCCCGCTGACCGTCATCGGGAAGGCCTCCATGATCCGGAGCAGTCGCGGGACCTTGTAGTGCGCCAGCCGCTCGTGACAGAAGGCGCTGATCTCCGCCAGGCTCGGCGGGTCCCCCGGGTCGGCGGGAATGACGCAGGCCAGGATCTCCTCGCCGTACCGCTCGTCCGCCACGCCCACCACCTGCACATCGGCGACCTTGGGGTGGCGGTAGAGGAACTCCTCGATCTCTCGCGGGTAGACGTTCTCGCCACCTCGGATGATCACGTCCTTGATCCGGCCGACAATCTGTACGTAGCCGTCCTCGCGCATCACCGCGAGGTCCCCGGTGTGCATCCAGCGCCCCGCGTCGATCGCCTCCGCGGTCCGCTCGGGCTGCTCCCAGTAGCCGAGCATCACGCTGTAGCCGCGGGTGCACAGTTCGCCGGACACACCGCGCTCCAGCGTCACGCCGGTTGCCGGATCGACGACTTTGACCTCGATGTGCGGCATGACGCGGCCGACCGTGCCGGTGCGGCGCTCCAGGTCGTCGTCGCGGCGGGTCTGGGTGGAGACCGGGGAGGTCTCCGTCATGCCGTAACAGATGGACACCTCGTCCATGTGCATCTCGGCGACGACCCGCTTCATCACCTCGACCGGGCAGGGTGATCCGGCCATGATCCCGGTACGCAACGAGGAGAGGTCGTACGAGGCGAAATCGGGGAGGTCCAGTTCCGCGATGAACATGGTGGGGACGCCGTACAGCGAGGTGCAGTGCTCCTCCTGGACGGCGGCCAGGACGGCCGCGGGTTCGAACGCGGGGGCCGGGATCACGATGCAGGCACCGTGCGAGGTGATGCCGAGGTTTCCCATGACCATGCCGAAGCAGTGGTAGAAGGGCACCGGCAGACAGACGCGGTCCTGTTCCGTGTACGCGACCAGCTCGCCCACGAAGTAGCCGTTGTTGAGGATGTTGTGGTGGGAGAGGGTCGCTCCCTTGGGGAAGCCGGTGGTGCCCGAGGTGTACTGGATGTTGATCGGGTCGTCGCAGGACAGTCCGGCCTCACGGGAAGCGAGTTGTCCGGCGGTCACCGATCCGGCCACGGCGAGCAGTTCGTCCCAGGAGCGGTCGCCGATGTAGTGCACGGCGCGCAGGTCGGGGCAGTTCGCCCGGACCTCGGCGACCAGGGCCCGGTAGTCGCTGGTGCGGTGCGCGAGCGAGGCGGCCAGGAGGGAGATCCCTGCCTGCTTCAGCACGTACTCCAGCTCGTGCGCCCGGTACGCGGGGTTGATGTTGACCATGACGGCGCCGATGCGCGCGGTCGCGTACTGGACGAGCACCCACTCCGGGCAGTTGATCGCCCAGATGCCGACCCGGTCCCCCCTGGCCACGCCCGAGGCCATCAGCGCACGGGCCAGCTCGTCGACGGCCGCGCCGAACTCGGCGTACGTCCAGCGCCGTCCGGACGGTACGTCGACGAGCGCCTCGCGGCCCGGATACGCCTCGATCGCCCGGTCGAGATTGCGTCCGATGGTGTCGCCGAGGAGGGGGGTGGTGCCGGTGCCGTGGGCGTAGGACGGCTCCGTCATGTCAGGTCCCCCTCGCTGTACTCCGTCCCCGTGCCCTGAGCGGTGCGCTCGCGCAGCTCGATGCGGCGGATCTTCCCCGAGACGGTCTTCGGCAGCTCCGCGAACTCCAGCCGGCGGACCCGCTTGTACGGGGCGAGCACCGCCCGGGAGTGGGCGAAGAGCACCTTGGCGGTGTCCGGTCCCGGCTCCCAGCCCTCGGCGAGCACGACGTACGCCTTCGGGACGGAGAGGCGCACCGGGTCGGGGGCCGGCACGACCGCGGCCTCCGCGACGGCCTCGTGCTCCAGCAGGGCGCTCTCCAGCTCGAACGGGGAGATCTTGTAGTCGGAGGCCTTGAAGACGTCGTCGGCGCGGCCGACGTACGTGATGTAGCCGTCGGCGTCGCGGGAACCGATGTCGCCGGTGCGGTAGTAGCCGCCCGCCATGGCTTCCGCGGTGCGGTCCGGGTCGCCGTGGTAGCCGGTCATCAGGCCGACCGGGTGGCCGGACAGGTCGAGCGAGATCTCGCCCTCGACGGCCCCGGGTTCACCGCTGACCGGGTCGAGGAGGACGACCTTGAAGCCGGGACTCGGGCGTCCCATCGACCCGGCCTTCAGGACCTGACCGGGGGTGTTGGCGACCTGGACGGCGGTCTCCGTCTGGCCGAAGCCGTCGCGGATGGTGACGCCCCACGCGCGCCGGACCGTTTCGATGACCTCGGGGTTCAGCGGCTCACCGGCCGCGACGACCTCGCGCGGCGGGGTCTTCAGCTGGGAGAGGTCGGCCTGGATGAGCATGCGCCAGACGGTGGGCGGGGCGCAGAAGCTGGTGATGGCGGAACGGTCCATCTCGGCCATCAGCCGGCCGGCGTCGAAGCGGGTGTAGTTGAAGATGAAGACGGTCGCCTCGGCGCTCCACGGGGCGAAGAGATTGGACCAGGCGTGCTTGGCCCAGCCGGGCGAGGAGATGTTGAGGTGGACGTCGCCGGGCTTGAGCCCGATCCAGTACATCGTCGACAAGTGGCCCACGGGGTAGGAGACATGGGTGTGCTCGACGAGTTTGGGACTGGCGGTGGTGCCCGAGGTGAAGTACAGCATCAGCGGTTCGTCGGCGTCGGTCTCCCGGTCAGCCGTGAAGGTCTCCGGCTGCTCGTCGGCCCCGGTGTACGAGATCCAGCCCTCGGTGTCGGCACCCACGGAGATCCGGGTGTAGTCACCGGGCACCTCGTCGAACTTGCCGGTGTCGGTGTCCCGGACCAGGACGTGCCGCACCCGGCCGCGCTCGACCCGGTCGCGCAGGTCGACGGGGCCCAGCAGCGGCGTCGCGGGGATGACGACGGCGCGCAGCTTCATCGCGGCGAGGGCGGTCTCCCACAGCTCGACCTGGTTGCCGAGCATGACGAGGATGCGGTCGCCCTCGCGTACGCCCTGGGCGCGCAGCCAGTTCGCGGCCTGGTTGGAGCGGGCGGACATCCGGGCGAAGGACGTCTCGGTGCGTCCGCCGTCCTCCTCCACGATGTGCAGGGCGGTGCGGTCGTTGTTCTCGGCGATGACGTCGAACCAGTCGAGCGCCCAGTTGAAGTGGTCGCTCCGGGGCCAGCTGAAGCCCTCGTAGGCCGCGGTGTAGTCCTCGCGGTGGCGAAGCAGGAAGTCCCGGGCGGCCCGGAATGTCTCCGTCGCACTGGGTGCCGACATGTGCCCTCCTCATTGCGGACCGGACCGGTCACTTAACATCATGTAAACAGTGACCCAGGTCTCACCACCCCCGAACGGGGGTGCTGTGGGGAATGCCGTGTTCCCCGGAGCCGGGCGGAGAGGCGTCAGCGTGCCGGAATCGGTCGATGCGGTCGAGATGCAAGCGGCGCTGCTGCGGCTGCGCCGGACGAGCGGGCTGCCCGTGGCCTTCGGCGGGCTGCTCTCCGACACCCGCCACGCCAGGATCGCCGAGCTGAACGGGGCGCAGACCACGGCCCTGCGCGGGCTCATGATCTCGGCCGGCAGCGGTCTCGGCGGGAAGGCGATCGCGCTGTCGCGGCCGTGCGCGGTGACCGACTACCACTCCTCGCGTCACATCAGCCACGAGTACGACACGGCGGTCGCCGCGGAGGGTCTGCGCTCGGTGGTCGCCGTGCCCGTCGTCGTACGCCGCAAGGTGCGGGGGGTGCTGTACGGGGCGCTGCGCGAGCCCCTCACGCTCGGGGACCGTACGTTCGACGCGGCTGTCTCGGCGGCCCGCGACGTGGAGCAGGCGCTGGCCGTCCGGGACGAGGTTCAGCAGCTGCTCGCCGTGACCCGGGAGGAGGTCACCGACCCCCGGGCCGCGCCCGGGGCGTGGGAGGACGTCCGGGAGGCGCACCGCGAGCTGCGTGCCCTCGCGCCGAAGGTCGTCGACCCCGCGCTGCGCGACGAGTTGCTCGCGGTGTGCGGGCGGCTCGCCGCGGCGACGGGTGCCCGGGTGCCCGCGGTGCGCGGGTTCCAGCTGGCGCCGCGCGAGGTGGACGTGCTCGCCTGTGTCGCCTCGGGTGCCACGAACGCGGTGACGGCGGACCGGCTCGGGGTGCGGCCGGAGACGGTGAAGGGCTATCTGCGCTCTGCCATGCGGAAACTGGGCGCGCATACCCGGCTGGAGGCGGTCGTTGCGGCCCGGCGGGCGGGGCTGCTGCCGTAGGTTCGGTGGTGAGGGGGTGAGGGACATGGTGTCCACCCATCAGTACTTGGCGTTCGCGGCGATGTCGCTGCTGGTGATCGTCATCCCGGGGCCGAGCGTGCTGTTCGTGATCGGCCGGGCTCTCGCACACGGCCGCCGTACCGCCTTGGCCACGGTGCTGGGCAATGTGGCTGGCAGCTATGTGCTGGTGATCGCGGTCGCGCTGGGGATCGGTTCACTCGTCGAGCGGTCGGCGACGGTGTTCCTGGCGGTGAAACTGGCGGGCGCGGCGTATCTGGTCTTCCTGGGCGTGCAGGCGTTCCGGCACCGCCGGGAGATGAACCTCGGCTCGGTGGCGGCGCCGGAGCGGCCCGCGCGCGGTGATGTGCGTACGGTGGCGGACGGAGTGCTCGTCGGGGTCACCAATCCGAAGGGGATCGTCTTCTTCGCCGCTGTGCTGCCGCAGTTCGTGGACCCCTCGACGGGGCATCTCCCGGCGCAGATGCTGCTGTTGGGCCTGGTGCCGATCGCCATCGGTCTGGTGACGGACACGCTGTGGGGGCTCGGCGCCTCGGCGGCCCGGAGCTGGTTCGCCCGCTCGGACCGGCGGCTTTCGATGATCGGCGGGGCGGGCGGCTTCGCGATGATCGGCCTCGGGGTGACGGTGGCGGCCACGGGCCGCGCGGACTAGGGACTCCGGCTCGGATCAGTTCGGATCGGCCCGGAACAGTTCGGGTCAGTTCGGGTCAGACCTGATCCGGTCCGGTCCGATCCTTTTCGATCCGGTCCCGGCCCGGTACCGGCACGGGTGCCACGAGCCTCGTTGCTGCCGGGGGCGGCGCCCCGTTCACCCGTCGAAGTCGATGAACGAGGCGAACCGGACGTCGTAGCCGTTGCCGTCGGTGGCGGCCTTCGTCATCACGGCGAGCATGGCCACGGCCTCGTCCGTGACGGCGTCCCGCTCGGCCGCGGTGAACGGACGCAACTCCTGCACGGTGACGGTCGTCGGCGCGCCGCCTCCGTCGGACTCCGGCCGCCAGATCGCGGCGAGGAATCCGTCGACCAACAGGCTGCCGTACGCCTGGTTGCCCACCCCGTTGCGTCCCTTGAAACGGGGCGGGATCACACGGGACCGGTCCGCGTGCCCGAGCAGGACGTTGTCGAACTCGGGCAGAAAGCGCGGCGGGGCGGGGGTGTCCTCGTCGGGGCGCGGCGCGTCGGGCAGATCGAAGAGTTCGGCGCCGTTCTCGTCCCGGAAGGTGACCAGGTTCGGGCGGAGCCGTTCGAAGACCTCGCGCATCCGGGTCAGCCCGGCCCACGACTGCATGTCCTTGACGGACGCCGGTCCGAAGGCGGCGAGATAGCGCAGCACCGTGGCATCGGGCGCCGGAGCCGGCTCGGAGGGTCTGCCTAGCCAGTGCTCCGCGGTGGTCAGTGCGACCTGGCCGCTCTTCCCCCACACCCCGCGCGGGGTGACCTGGACGAGCGGCAGCAGGCAGCGGGCGGCCGTGCTCAGCGCCTGCGGGTCCGCGTCGGGCCACTCGACGAGCAGCCTTTCGCGGATCTCCTTCGGGGTACGGGGCGTCTCCTCGACGTACGCCCTGCTGAGGTCGCGGAGCCGGTCCAGCTCCACTCCCACGAGCCCCTTGCTGAAGATCCTGAGCTCCCGGTCGCGGGCCTCCTGCACGAGCGGACGCAGAGTCAGGGCGTCGTCGGCCGTGTGGGTGTGGATCGTGGAGCGCAGGGTGACGATACGGACGACCTCGCGCGACTCCATCAGCGAGGCGAGCTCGGCCGGCTCGAAGCCCTCCAGCCGGGCGAGGAGCTGGTAGTACGGCGGCCTGGTGTTCTGCGCCTGGAGGCCGACGAGGTGGCGGACGGCGTCCTCGGCGCTCATCGTGGCACGACGGAGCAGGAGTTGGCGCTCCAGGGTCGCGCGCCCCAGCGCCTGCGGTGAGAGCACGGCGGGCGGGACGGCGGCGGCAGAGGTCTTCTTCTTCACGGCCATGAAGGGCACGCTACGCGGCCATGCGGTCAGGTTCGGTCCTGATGGGGACAGCTGCTGGTGAACATGACGTCTTCCGCCATGCCGACCGGCGGCGGGACCCCGGATCGCACGCCGGGCACCCGCATCATGGACCGGTGATCAGCGTCCTGTTCGCCATCCTCACCGCGCTCAGCAACGGCGCGGCCTCCGTCCTCCAGCGCCGCGCCGCCCTCACCGCCCCGGACAGCAAGGCGATGCGCCTGTCACTGATCGGCCATCTGCTGCGCCAGAAAGTGTGGCTGGCCGGCATCGGCCTGGTGATCGTCGCCGCCGTGTGCCAGGCCGTGGCGCTGGCCACCGGGCCGATCGCGGTGGTGCAGCCGATCTTCGTGATCGAGCTGCCGGCGACACTCCTGATGGCCGGCTTCATGATGCGGGTGAGGCTGCCCCGGCCGGTGTGGTTCGGGGTGGCCGCCGTGACGTCCGGTCTGGCCCTCGGCATGGCGTCGGCCGCTCCCGAAGGGGGCAGCGCCACGGTTCACGGGGCGGCGTGGGTTCCCGCCCTGATCCTGACGGGCCTGTTCGAGGCGGCTCTGATCGGAGGCGCCCTGGCCACCCGCGGCAATCCCAGGGCGGCGCTGCTGGGCCTGGCCGCCGCCTGCGCGTACGCGCTTACCGCCGCCCTGATGAAGGACGCCATGGCGCGGCTCGACGACGGCGGCGGGGCGGCCGCGCTCTTCTCGTCGTGGCAGCTCTACGCCACCGCCGCGGCGGGCGTCGGCGCGCTGTTCCTCCTCCAGAACGCGCTGCAGGCCGGCACGCTCGTCGCGGTCCAGCCGTGCCTGACCCTGGGTGACGCCCTGATCAGCGTCCTGTACGGGGTGACCCTGTTCGGCGAGGAGCTGCGCACCGGCTGGTGGCTGCTCCCCGAGCTGCTGGCGCTCTGCCTGATCGCCGTGGGCTGCGTGGAACTGGCGCGTTCACCGCTGGCGGCCGGGAACGCGACGGCCCCGGCCCGTACGCGGCGGGTCGAGTGACTGCCGCGTGTACGGGCCGGGGCGGGGCGCTCGCGCCGTGCCGCCTGCTGCCGGCTACTCGCTACCGGCTACTTGCTGACCGCGAAGCGCATCAGGGCCTGCTCGTCGCCCTGCTTGATCTTCCCCGTCTCGTTGATCACCTCGAGCTTCCAGCTCCCGCCGACGCGGAACGCCTTGGCCACGGCGCAGCCGTTGTCGTTGCTGAGCAGGCTCGGCCAGATGTCCGCCACCTGCTGGGTGGTGCCACCCGTCGCGTCGTACACCTTGAAGCTGATGTTGCGCGCGCTCTGGAAGGAGCTGTGCTTCTTGTACGCGGCGGCGATGAAGACGACGGACGTGATGTTGCCCGGCACCCTGGCGAAGTCGACGGTCACGGTCTCGTCGTCACCGTCACCGTGCCCGGTCTGGTTGTCGCCGCTGTGAGCCAGCGAACCGTTGCCCAGCGGGTCGAGGGAGTCGAGGCCGGCCAGACGTACGGGCTCCGCGCCCTGCATCGCGATGGCGATCAGGTCGAGGTCGGTGCCCTTCTTCTGGCGAAGCTTCCCCATCAGGCCGCCACTGGCGCCGACGGTGGGGTCCCATGACACCCCGATGGACAGGTGGGTCACCCCGTCCAGATCCGCCGGGCCGTCTTCCTTCTTCAACGTGATCATGCGTGATCCTCTTCGTGGCGAGATTCCTACAGGTCGAGTGTGCCTGGTGTCCCCCGGATGCAGCCCATCAGGGGCAAAATTTCGACCAAGTGTTGGACGGCTCAAGACGAATTGTCCTGCGTCGGCACGATGTGGTCGGACGTGTCTGCGTGATAAGGATCCGCGACCTCCACGACGCCCCGGGCGCACAGCCCCTCGATGTCCGAGGCGCTGCGGCCCAGCTCGGCGAGGATCCGCCCGGTGTCCCGGCCCGCCGCCGGGACCGGGTCCATCCGCGGACCGACCCCGCCGAGATCCACCGGCGGCAGGAGCGCCTGCACGGGGCCGGGGGCGCCGGGCACCGAGATATCGCGCCAGCGGTCGCGCTCGGTGAGCGCGGGGTGGTCGAGGAACTCCGCGACGGAGTTCACGCCGGCGTTGGCGATGGCCGCCCGGTCCAGGAGCTCCATGGCGTCCTCGCTTCCGAGGTCCGCGAACCGTTCGGCGACGATGGCGTTGAGCTCCTCGCGGTGGGCGACCCGGTCCGGGCCCGTGACGAACCGGGGATCGTCGACGAGCGCGGGCAGGCCGAGCACGGTGACGCACAGGGCGTCCCACTCCCGCTCGTTCTGGATGGAGAGCATCACGTCCTTGCCGTCGGCGGCGGTGAAGGGGCCGTACGGTGCGATCGTGGCGTGCTGCGCGCCGATCCGCGGCGGCTGGGTGCCGCCGTAGCGCGTGTAGTACGCGGGCTGGCTCATCCACTCGGCGAGAGCGTCGAAGAGGGAGACCTCGACCGTGAGGGCCCGGCCGGTGGTGGCCCGGGTGAAGAGGGCGGACAGGATGCCGCTGTAGGCGTACATGCCTCCGGCGATGTCCGCGACGGAGATGCCCGAGCGCGCCGGTTCGTCGGGCGAGCCCGTGATCGACAGCAGACCGGTCTGGCACTGCACCAGAAGGTCGTACGCCTTGCGGCCGGACCACGATCCGCTCGTGCCGTAGCCGCTGACCGTGCAGGTGATGAGGGAGGGGTACCTGGCCTGGAGGGCGGCCGAGCCGAAGCCCATCCGGTCCGCCGCCCCGGGGGCGAGATTCTGCACGAACACATCGGCTCCGGCGATGAGTTCATGGAGGATCTCGCAGCCCTCGGGTTCCTTGAGGTCCAGGGTCAGGGATTCCTTGGAGCGGTTGAGCCAGACGAAATAGCTGGCCTGGCCGTGCACGGTGGTGTCGTAGCGGCGGGCGAAGTCGCCGCCGCCTCGGCGCTCGACCTTGATGACGCGGGCGCCGAGGTCGGCCAGCTGACGGGTGGCGAAGGGCGCCGCGACGGCCTGTTCCAGGCTGACGACGGTGATGCCCGCGAGCGGGAGCGGAAGCGGTTCGGTCATGCGCCCATACTCCCGGGGCGGTCACCACGGGAGTGGGGGCGGCCCGGCCCGCTCAGGCGGTCGGTTCCGGCACCACCAGCGGCGTACCGAGGAGCTGGTGCCCGCCACTGGCGAGCATGCGCACCTCTCCGCGCTCACTGATCTCCGCGCGGACGATGCCGGTCTCGTCCTCGTAGACCGGGTATCCGCCCGCCCCGGACTGTGCGGTCCGCCGGACGATCACCGTGTCGTCCTCGACGGCCGACGACTGAAACACCAGCTGATAGCTCTCCGGATAATCCATGACGGCCTCCCCATGACGGCCTTCGGACGGACTGTGCGGTCCGGCCTGCGCGAAGGGCTCCGCTCGTGCGGCGTACGCGGGCCGGCCTGCACCTTCCATCGTCCCGCACACCGGCCGCCCCCGCACCGTGCACGCCCGCACGGTGCGGGCCCAGGCCCTGGCCGCCTATCCTGAAGGGGTATGGGAAGTTTGATGGCAATCGGGTGGATATGCCCTATTGCTCCCGCGTCGTACGGCAGGCATGACCGGGATCCCCGAACCGGGAAGGGAAGCGTCATGGAAGGTGCCGACCGGGGCGACGATGTGTACCAGCCCCAGCAGCCGGAGGCCTCCGACCCCGTCGAGCAGCTCGACACGGCGGACACCCTCGACAACCGGCAGCTCGCCGATGTCCTGGACGAGGGGTACTCGCCTCCCGAGCGTCCGTGGGCCGTGGAGGACCTGGGCACCACCGGGTCCGAGCAGCTCAGCGGGGAGACGCTGGACGGCCGGCTGGCCCGGGAGCTGCCCGAGAACGGCGATCCGCCCGGAGACGGCGTGGGCGACGTGTCCGACGGGGACGGCGAGCCCTGGGACTCGGAGGTCGGGGGCGTACGCGCCGGCCGGCTCACCCGGGAGCTGGACCTGAACGAACCGGACAGCATGGCGGGCGAGGACGTCGGGATCGACGGGGCGGCGGCGTCCGCCGAGGAGGCGGCCATGCACGTCATTCCGGACGGCCAGGTGTAGAGGCGGGAGAAGTCCCGCCACGGCCGGGAACTGCGGCGCCTCGCGCCCCTCACCGCGGCCAGGATCTGCGGCGCCTCACACTCTCGGTCCTCGGCACCGGGTGCCGCTGTGCCCCCGCCCCTTCAGCCGCACCACCGCAGGAATCCGCAGAAATCCGCAGGAAATCCGCAGAATCACTCCACCACATGGGAGAGACACATGCCGTACATCACCGTCGGGCAGGAGAACTCCGCCGGCATCGAGCTGTACTACGAGGACCACGGGACCGGCAGGCCCGTCGTCCTCATCCACGGATTCCCGCTGAACGGCGCGTCGTGGGAGAAGCAGCTGCCGGTCCTGCTCGCAGCCGGGTACCGCGTCATCACGTACGACCGGCGCGGCTTCGGGCGGTCCGACCGGCCCACGGACGGCTACGACTACGACACCTTCGCGGCGGACCTGAACGCGGTGATGGAGAAGCTCGACCTCCAGGACGCCGTGCTGGTCGGGTTCTCCATGGGGACCGGCGAGGTCACCCGCTACCTCGGCAACCACGGCTCGCGCCGGGTCGGTCTGGCGGTGCTGGTGGCACCGATCCCGCCGTTCCTGCTGAAGACGGACGACAACCCGGCCGGCGTCGACCAGGGCGTCTTCGACGGCATCATGAGCGCCATCGTGGCGGACCGGCCCGCCTATCTGACGGACTTCCTCGACGCCTTCAACAACACCGACGCGCTCGGCGGCACGCGGATCAGCGACCAGGCACTGCGCTCCCAGTGGACCGTGGCGGCCGGCGCGGCTGCCCACGCCACGCTCGCGTGCGTACCCACGTGGCTGACGGACTTCCGTGAGGACCTGCCGAAGAACGACGTGCCCACACTCGTCGTGCAGGGCGACCAGGACCGCATCCTGCCGATCGACTCGACCGGCCGCAGACTGCCCGACCTCATCCGCGACAGCCGCCTCGTGGAGATCCCGGACGGGCCGCACAACATCGGCTGGACCCATGCCGAGGAGGTCAACAGCGCCCTCATGCGCTTCCTGGACGAGCACCGGCGCTGACCCCGGCCGGGACCGCCCCCGGCCGCGCTTACCCCGGAGGTAATCGACGCCGTCCGCCCCCTCGGACATCGTGTTCCTCACGAGCACAGCGCTCCCGGCCCATCGGCCGGGGCCCGATGAGAGGACCGCACGATGACCGCTTACGACGACGCCGTCCAGCGCTACTTCGACGCCTGGAACGCCGCCACCCCCGAGGAGCTGGAGAAGGCCGTCGCCGCTGCCTTCACCGAGGACGCCACCTACACCGACCCGCTGGCCGACGTGCGGGGACACGAGGCCCTGGCGGCCGCGATCAGCGGCGCGCAGCAGCAGTTCCCCGGATTCACGTTCCGGCCGGCCGGGGCGGTGGACGGGCACCATGCCCTCGCTCGCTTCGGCTGGGAGCTGGTGGCGGCGGCCGACGGCTCGGCGCCCGTCGCCGGTTCGGACGTGATCACTCTCGCCGACGACGGGCGGATCAGCTCGGTCAGCGGGTTCCTGGACCGCGTGCCGGTGTCCTGAACTATCCGACCGGGTGCGAACGGCGGCGCAGCGCCGGGTCGGTGAGTTCTGCCGGGTGGTAACCGGCGTCACGGGACGACAGGTTGGTGCCCGGCGGGACGATCTTGTCGATCCGGTCGAGGACGTCCTGGCTCAGCCGTACCCGGTCCGCGCCGAGCTGGCTCGTCAGCTGCTCCAGGGTCCGCGGGCCGATGATCGCGGAGGTGACCGCCGGGTGCTCCAGCACGAAGGCGAGGGCCAGTTGGACGAGCGTGAGTCCGGCCTCGTCGGCCAGCTGGGCGAGCGCCTCGGCGGCGTCGAGCTTGGCGGTGTTCTCCGTGGAGGCGATGTCGAAACGGTCGGCCTGCCGCTCGGCCCGGCTGGATGCGGGCTGGTCGGCGCCCTTGCGGTAGCGGCCGGAGAGCCAGCCGCCGGCCAGGGGGCTCCAGGAGAGAACCGCGAGATCGTACCGCTGGGCCGTGGGCAGCACTTCGCGCTCGATGCCGCGTGCCAGCAGTGAGTACGGAGGCTGCTCGGCGACGACGCGTTCGCGGCCGCGGCGCTCCGCGATCCACTGGCCCTCGACGATGGCGGACGGTTCGAAGGTCGACGTGCCGATGTAGCGGATCTTCCCCTGGTGGACCAGGTCGGAGAGGGCGCCGAGGGTCTCGTCGAAGTCGGTGCCGGGCTCGGGGCGGTGCACCTGGTAGAGGTCGATCCAGTCGGTGCCGAGCCGGCGGAGACTGTTCTCCACCTCCCGGATGATCCAACGGCGGGAGTTCCCCTGCTCATTGGGGTCGGTGCCGAGGCTGCCGTGGAACTTGGTGGCGAGCACGACGTTGTCGCGGCGCCCGCCGGCCAGGGCCTTGCCGACGATGGTCTCCGACTCACCTGCGGAGTAGACGTCGGCGGTGTCGACGAAGTTGATGCCGGAGTCCAGGGCGTGGTGGATGATCCGGATGCTGTCGTCATGGTCCGGGTTGCCCCGGGCGCCGAACATCATGGTGCCCAGGCACAGTGGGCTGACCTTGACGCCCGTGCGGCCGAAATCGCGGTACTCCGTCATCCTGCGTTCTCCTTGACGAGTTCACTGACATTCAGGTGGTCGACCGGTGTCGCGTGACCGGTCTCCCGGAAGGCGTCCCACAGCCGCCGGTACGGGCCGTGGGCGGCGAGCAGTTCGGTGTGGGTGCCGGTCTCGACGACGGTTCCCGCGTCGAGTACCACCACCCGGTCGGCGCGGACCGCCGTGGTGAGCCGGTGGGCGACGACGACGGTGGTACGGCGCCGGGCCAGCACCTCCGTCGCCGCGGCCACCCTGCGCTCGGTGGCCAGGTCCAGCGAGGCCGTCGCCTCGTCCAGCAACAGGACGTCGGGGTCGACGAGTTCGGCCCGGGCCAGGGCCAGGAGCTGGCGCTGCCCGGCGGAGAGGTTCCGGCCCCGCTCCCCCACCGGCTGGAGATAGCCGAGCCGCAGCCCGGCGACCATCTCGTGCGCCCCGACCGCGCGGGCCGCCAGCTCCACCTCGGTGTCGGTGGCGTCGGGGCGCCCGTAGGCGATGGCGTCGCGGACGGTGCCGCTGAACAGATGGGCCTCCTGCGGAACGACGCCCAGGCGGCGGCGGAAGCCGGGCAGGTCGAGGTCGCGCAGATCGTGCCCGTCCACCCGGACCGTGCCCGCGGAGGGATCGTAGAACCGGGCGAGGAGCTTCACGACGGTGGACTTCCCCGCCCCGGTCGCACCGACCAGGGCGACGGTCTCGCCCGGCGCGATGCGCAGGGAGACCTCGTGCAGGACCTCCTGGCCGCCGCCGCCCGCGTACCCGAAGGAGACCGAGTCGAACTCGACCTCGCCGCGCAGCGCCGGCACCGGCCGGGCGTCCTTCGCGGGCGGGGTGCCCGTGGGGGTGCGCATCAGGCTGCGGAGCCGGCCGAGGCCGACGACGGCCTGCTGATAGCCGTCGAAGACCTGCGAGAGCTGCTGGATCGGCGAGAAGAACAGCTCGACGTAGAGGAGGAACGCGATGAGCGTGCCCGCGCTCAGCTCGCCCGAGCGGACCTGCCCGGCGCCGACGGTGAGCACGGCTGCCGAGGACAGCGTGCCCAGGAACTCGACGAACGGGAAGAACGTGCCCATGTAGCGCTGGGCGCGCAGCCGGGAGTCCCGGAAGGACCAGGCGAGTTCGGCGAAGTCGGCGGCGTTGCGGCTTTCGCGGCGGAAGGCCTGGGTGACGCGGATCGCGGTGACGTTCTCCTGGAGGCAGGCGTTGACTGCGCTGATCCGTTCCCGGGCCTCGCGATAGGCGGGGACGGAGTAGTGGCGGAAGACCGCGGTGGCCAGGATCAGCAGCGGCAGTGCGGCGAGCAGGACGAGGGCCAGTTCCGCGTCGATCACCAGCAGGGTGACCAGGACGCCGAGGACCGTCAGCAGACTGACCACGGCGGTGATCAGACCGGTCTGGAGGAAGTTCGACAGGGCATCGACGTCGGTCGTCATCCGGGTCATGATCCGGCCGCCGAGCTCGCGCTCGTAGTAGTCCAGGCCGAGCCGCTGGAGCTGGGCGAACGTCTTCACCCGCAGGGTGTAGAGGAGCCGTTCACCGGTGCGTCCGGTGGTGCGGACCTGGGCCACCCCGATCAGCCAGTTCGCGGCGACCACCAGGGCCGCGGCCGCTGCCGCGGCGAGCAGGACGTGCCCGGCGTGGTGGGCCACGCCCTGGTCGATGCCGTGGCGGACGAGGACCGGCACCGTGATCTGCGCGCCGGCGTCGAGCGCGACGAGCAGCAGGCCGAGGAGGAGCGGCAGCCGGAAGGGCCTTAGCAGGGCGGCGAGGCCGAAGTCGGCCTCGGAGGCGACGGCCTGGTCGGTGGGCACCTGGGGGTCGGCCGCGGGCAGCGGAAGTCTGGCCAGTCCTGCGATGAGTTCGGGGCTCGGCGGTGCCGAGCCGAGCACCCCGCCGCCGGGGCCGGCGCGTCCCGGGCCCGAGGTGGCCGCGGCCTCGGCGAGCGCCTGCGCGGCCCGCACCGCGGTCCCTTCCAGCTGTTCGTCGTCGCTCCCCTCGGAACGCAGCCACAGGTGCGGGGTGGGGCAGCCGGTGGCGGTGCCGGGGTCCGGGGCGGCGGTGTCGTCGAGGCTGTCGTCCGTCGAGAGGAGTTCGCGGAACAGGGCGGATCCGGCCAGGAGTTCGTCCGGTGTGCCGGTGTCCGTGACGCGGCCGCCGTCGAGAACCGCGACGCGGTCGGCGAGTTCCAGCGTCGATCTGCGGTGCGCGACGATCAGGGTGGTGCGACGCCGGTCGTCCTGGCGCAGCCGGTGGTGGATCTCCGCCTCCACCCGGGCGTCGATGGCCGAGGTGGCGTCGTCCAGGACGAGGACGGCCGGGTCGCCGATCAGGGCGCGGGCGAGCGCCATGCGCTGGCGCTGGCCGCCGGAGAGCGTGAGGCCCTGTTCGCCGACGACGGTGTCGTACCCCCGGGGAAGCCGTTCGATGAACTCGTCGGCGCAGGCGATCCGGGCCGCCGCGCGGATCTGCGCGTCGGTGGCGTCCGGCACCCCGTAGGCGATGTTGGCGCGCACGGTGTCGGAAAGCAGGAGGCTCTCCTCGAAGACGTAGCCGATCCGGGAGCGGAGAGAGGCGAGGGCGAGATCGCGGACGTCGTGGCCGCCCACCCGTACCGATCCGGACGGTACGTCGTAGAAGCGCGGCAGCAGGGCTGCCGCGGTGGACTTGCCGGAGCCGGCCGGACCGATCAGGGCGAGGGTCTCGCCGGGGCGGATGTCCAGGGTGAAGCCGTTCAGGAGCGGGGCGCCTTCGCCGTAGCCGAAGGTGACGTCGTGCCAGCCGATGGCCGGGGGTTCGTCCGGCAGTTGCCCGGCGTGGGGGGCGTCGGTGATGACCGGCGCCTCGTCGACGACCTCCAGCACGCGTTCCGCGCCGGCCCGTGCCTGCTGCCAGACGGTGAGCAGGGTCGCCACCTGCCGCACGGGGGTGACGAAGGAGCCGAGGTAGGTGGTGAACGCGAGGAAGGTGCCGAGGGAGATCCGGCCGTGCAGGGCCATCCAGCCGCCGAGAGCGAGGACGGCGACCTGGCCCAGTGCGGGGACCGCCTGGAGCGCCGGGTTGTAGCGGCTGGTGAAGCGGACGACGCGCAGCCGGGAGGCGAAGAGGTGGCGGGCGCGCTGTTCGAGTCCGGCGAGTTCGCGCTGCTCCTGACCGAAGCCCTTGACCACGCGGACGCCGGTGACGGTCGCCTCGACGGTGGAGGCGACTTCCGCGGCCTCCTGCTGGGCGTGCCAGTTGGCGGGGAAGAGATCGCGGCGGCTGCGCAGGGCGATCAGCCAGAGCAGCGGGCCGACGACCAGGGCCACGACGGTCAGCAGCGGTGACAGCACCGCCATGAAGACCAGCGAGAACAGGAACATCAGCGCGTTGCCTGTGAGGTTCGGCAGGAACTGCAGCAGGGTCTGGATGAGGGTGATGTCGGAGATGGACCGGCTGACGACCTGACCGGTGCGCAGATCGTCCTGCTGGGCGCCGCCGAGCCGGAGCAGCGCGGCGAACGCATCGTTGCGCAGGTCGTACTGCACCCCGAGGGAGAGCCGGCCCGAGCGGTAGCGGCGGGTGAAACTCGCACCGAAGCGGACGGCGCCGAGTGCGGCGAGCAGGACGGTCCAGGGAGCCAGCGAGGCGGTGGTACCGGCCGCCACCCCGTCCACCACGTGCCGCAGCACGAGGGGCAGGGTGGCGGTGGCGACGGCGGCGAGCGCGGCGGCACCGAAGGCCAGGAGCAGATCGGTGCGGTGCCGCAGGCAGTAGCCCAGCAGCCGCCGCGCCCAGCCGGGCGGCGGCTGCCGGTGCGTACCGGCTTCCGGGTTCGGACAGTCCGTCACCGGGCCTCCGCCAGACCGATACCGAAGTGGCCCTCGTTGCGGTCGACGGTCTCGAAGAGCCGGTTGGCGGGCCGCGGCAGCCCGTAGTGTCCGCGCAGGGTGCTCGCGGTGTACTCGGTGCGGAACAGGCCGCGTTCCTGGAGGATCGGCACCACCCGGTCGACGAAGACCTCCAGGCCGGAGGGGAGGACGGCGGGCATGATGTTGAAGCCGTCGGCGGCCCCGCTGTCGTACCACTGCTCGATGGTGTCGGCGACCTGCTCGGCGGTGCCGGCGAAGGTGCGGTGCCCGCGGCCGCCGCCGAGCCGCCCGATGAGCTGGCGCACGGTCAGGCGCTCGCGCCTGGCGAGCTCCACGATGAGCGTGTACCGGCTCTTGGCACCCTCGATCTCGTCCTCGGTCGGGATGTCCTCGGGAAGCTCCGCGTCGAGGTCCAGGTCGTCGGGAGCGATCTTCAGCCGCTGGGCGAGCTGCCGCTTGGCGTACTCGGGGACGATGAGGCTCTCCAGCTCGGCGTCGAGCGCCAGCGCCTCGGCCTCGGTGTCACCGATGACGGGCACGATGCCGGGGAGGATCTTGATGCCGTCCGGGTTGCGGCCGATGGCCTCGGCGCGCTGCTTCACGTCCTTGTAGAAGGCGATGCCTTCCTCCAGGGTCTGCTGGGCGGTGAACACCGCCTCCGCGTACCGGGCCGCGAAGTCCTTGCCGTCCTCGCTCGACCCGGCCTGTACGAGCAACGGATAACCCTGCGGGGGACGTTGTACGTTCAGCGGTCCGTCGACGCGGAAGAACTCGCCGTTGTGCTCGATCCTCCGGACGCGGTCGGCCAGGGCGTGCACGCCGCGTTCCTTGTCGGCGATCACCGCGTCGTCCGCCCAGCTGTCCCAGAGCTTGGTGGACACCTCGACGAACTCACCGGCGCGCCGGTAGCGCTCATGGTGCAGCGGGGTGTCGTCGAGGCCGAAGTTGCGGGCCGCGTCGGCGCCCGCGGTGGTGACGATGTTCCAGCCCGCCCGGCCGCCCGAGACATGGTCCAGCGAGGCGAACCGGCGGGCCAGGTTGTACGGCTCGTTGTAGCTCGTCGACGCGGTGGCGATGAGGCCGATGCGCTCGGTGGCCCCGGCGAGCGCGGTGAGCAGGACGGTGGGCTCCAGCTTGGCGGCGGGCCGGCGTCCGGGGTCGCCCATCAGGACGGGGCTGTCGGCGAGGAACAGCGAGTCCAGCCTGCCGCGTTCGGCGATCCTGGCGAGGTTCTTGTAGTGCTCGATGTCGGAGTTGGCCTCGGCCGGGCTCCCGGGCAGCCGCCAGGACGCCTCGTGATGGCCGGTGGACATGAGGAACGCGTTGAGGTGCAGTTGCTTGCGTTCAGGCGTGCGGGCCATGGGTTTCCTTCTTCTCGGAAAGGGTCGGGGTCTGCGCCACGCCGAGAGCGGTGAGCAGCGTGTCGCGGTACTCCTGGAAGCGGGGATCGCGGCGGGAGCGCGGGGTGGGCAGGTCGATGGTGAGGTCGACGGAGATCCGGCCGTCCTCCAGGACCAGCACCCGGTCGGCGAGTTCCACGGCCTCGTCGACGTCGTGCGTGACGAGCAGGACCGCGGGGCGGTGGCGTTCGTAGAGTTCGCGCAGCAGGTCGTGCATCTTGATCCGGGTCAGCGCGTCCAGGGCGCCGAACGGCTCGTCCGCCAGCAGGAGTTCGGGTTCACGGACCAGGGCCCTGGCCAGCGCGGCTCGCTGCTGCTCACCGCCGGACAGCTCGTGCGGCCAGGACCGGCCGCGGCCCTCCAGGCCGACCTCGGCCAGTGCGGTGAGGCCGCGTTCGCGGGCCTTGGGGCCGCGCAGGCCGAGGATCACGTTGTCGATGATCCGGAGCCAGGGCAGCAGCCGGGAGTCCTGGAACGAGAGCGACACCCGGTCGGGGACGGTGAGTTCACCGGATCCCTCGACGGTGTGGTCGAGGCGGGCGACGGCCCGCAGTAGGGTGGACTTGCCGGAGCCGCTGCGGCCGAGCAGGGCGGTGAACTCGCCCGGTGCGACGGTGAGATCGAGCTCCTTGAGCACATCGCGGTCGCCGAAGCGACGGACCAGGCTCCGGGTGCGGATGGCGGGGCGTTTCGCGACCGCTGTCGTCCCGGTCTCCTCGCGGGGGGCGGTCAGCCCGCCAGAGTGCGTCGCCATGACAGGACCTTCCTCTCGACGGCGCGGACCGCCGCGTCCGATGCGAAGCCGAAGATCCCGTAGGCCACCAGGCCCACGATGATCACGTCGGACTGGGCGTACTGCTGGGCCTGGAACATCATGTAGCCGATGCCACTGGTGGCGTTGATCTGCTCGACGACGATCAGTCCGAGCCAGGACGCGGTGACGCCGAGGCGCAGTCCGACGAAGAAGCCGGGCAGCGAACCGGGCACGACGACCTTGCGGATGAACTGCGCGCGGCTCAGGTCGAGCCCCTCGGCGAGCTCGACGTACCTGCTGTCGATGCCGGTCAGCGAGGCGTACGTGTTGATGTACATGTTCACCGCGACGCCGAGCGCGATGACGGTGACCTTCATCTGTTCGCCGATGCCGAGCCAGAGGATCAGCAGCGGGAGCATGGCCAGCGAGGGGATGGCGCGCTTGATCTGGAGCGGCCCGTCCAGCAGGTACTCGCCGGTGCGGCTGAGTCCGGCGGCGACGGCGAAGAGGACCCCGGCGGTCACCCCGAAGAACAGGCCGAGGCCGGCGCGCTGGAGCGAGATGAGGACGTTGTCCTGGAGCCGGCCGCTGGAGAGAAGATCGGATGCGGTGGACAGGACCGTGCCGGGGCCGGACAGGATCCGCGGGTCGAGGTAGCCGATGGCCGAGGCGAACCACCACAGGGCGATGACCAGCACCGGGCCGATGAGCCGCCCGAAGGGGACGGCGCGGCCGGGGCCGAGCCGCCGGCGGGGGGTGCGGGGCGAGGGCGGGGCGGATTTCGTCTCGTGCGGCCGCCCGCCGGCCGGTTCCCCGGCCTTCCCCTTCCTCAGTGGCACGGCGGCCGTACTCGCACGGCCTGCGGTGCGGGTGTTCGTCAGCAGTTCGGTCATGACGTCTCCCGGTACTGGGCGGCCACAGCCTTGGCTGCGATCCCCTCGAAGCGGCGGTCGAACAGCTCGGCGGCGTCCTGCTTCGGCACGAAGCCGCCCTCGGCCAGCAGGTCGGCGGTCTCCTGTTCCCACGCGATCGCCTTGTCCCAACTGACCGGGAACTGCGGCTTGCGGAGCGAGGCGACGATGCGCTTGCCGTCCTCGCGGGAGACGCCCTGGTCCTTGACGTAGTACGTGTCGATCCACTCGTCGGTGTTCTCCCAGGCCCAGGTCAGGCCGCGGGCCCACAGCGGGATGAAACTGCGGACGGCGGCCACCTTGGCGCGGTCGTTCAGCACCTCGTTGGGCGCCCAGAGGACCGAGAGCAGGTCCACGACGTCGGTCCTCACCCCCCGCGCCCCGTCCTTCTCGTACTGGGTGAGGTACTTGGTGAAGGTCGGTTCGCCCAGCGGGGCCACATCGACCTGCTTGGACTGCAGGGCGGTGAGGAACTGGGTGCTGGGCAGGGCGACCAGTTCGACGTCCTTGTTGGCGATGCCCGCCTGCTTCAGCGCGCGCAGGACGACGACGCCCTGCGCCTGTCCCTGGGAGAAGCCGATCTTCTTCCCGCGGAAGTCCGCCACGGACCTGATGTCCGAGCCGGGTGCCGTCGCGAAGACGTACGAGGGATGTTTCTTTACCTGCACGGCGACGATCTTCGCTCCGACGCCGATGGCGTGGGCCTGGATCGGCGGAATTCCGGCATTGACCGCGAGATCGATGGAATGGGCCCGGAATCCCTGGATGATATCGGGGCCCGCATTCAGGTTCGGCCACTGCGAAACGGTGAAGGGAAGTTCCTTCTGCAATCCGGCGGGACCCAGCTGGAGTTGTGTGGACCGGACGGCTATGGAGAGTTTCGTCCCCGGCGGCGGCGCTCCCGAGGGGAGTTTTCCTGCGGGCTCGGCGCTTGCCGCTGTTTTGACCTGGGGTGAGCAGGCGGCAAGACCGCCGATGACCGCTCCGCCGGCGAGGGCGAGAAACGACCTGCGGCCGACGGTCCTGTATGTGTCGTGGCGTGCCATGGTGAATTCCTGATCCGTAGTCTTTTGGAGTGGGCCGGCTATCAGAGGGAGTGGTAGGCGCCGTCGTGGAAGAGCAGCGGGCTGCGTCCCTCGTCGAGCCGTGCGTCCACCACCCGGGCGATGACGATGCGGTGGTCGCCGGCCGGGACGATCTGTTCGGTCTCCAGGCGCAGCCAGCCGGCCACCCCGTCGAGCACCGGCTCCCCTTCCGGCAGGCGGCGCCAGCGGGTGGGGGCGGCGAACCGGTCGATGCCGCTGGTGGCGAAGGTGGTGGCCAGGGACTGCTGTTCGGCGCCGAGGAAGTTCACGACGGCGGTACCGGCCCGTTCGATGTGCGGCCAGGACGAGGTGCCGGTCCCGATCCCGAACGACACCAGCGGTGGGTCGAGTGAGAGAGAACTGAGCGAGGTCGCGGTGAAGCCGATGGGGCCGTGGCCCGCGTCGGCGGTGACGACCACCACTCCGGCGGGATAGCGGCGGAATGCCTGCTTGAAACGGTCCGGAGCGATTCCCGTCGCGGTGGCAGCGGCGGGCGCCCGGTATGAGGACACGGTGACAGTCAACGTCTCTCCCTGGATGGAAAGCTGGAAGGAGGCAGAGAAATGCCTGGGGTGCAGAGAACGGCCAAAAGGCGGAGCGAGGCGTACGGCAGAGAGAGGCGCGCGGCGGCGCGAGGCCTTCGCCAGAATTCAGCAGGTGTTTACCGGAGGCCCGGACAGGGGCGGCAACACAGCGGCCGGACAGAAAGAAGCGCCGGCGCGGCCGAGCGGAAGATGCGCGTCGTCGAGGACGCGTACCCTGAATTCCGCTGTCGGCTGGTCATGAATCCATCATCCCGTTCGGCCCGGCGTCCGGTCAACAATGCAACTGACTGAATTAAGTCGATGACGGGGCGGCCGGCGGGTGACAGTGCGTCAGGACACTGCCGGCAACGCCGGCCAGGGGCCGAGCGGGTCCACGTACAGCGCGCCGAGCGCCACCGCGCCCCCGGCCGTGGCCAGGACCGAACCGGTGAAACTGCTCGGCACGACGACCCGCGCCGGGTCGTCACAGACCCACGAGCGTTCCGCCACCTCCGCCCGCAGGCCGGCCAGACACTCCGGGATCCGGCCGACCCCCGGCTCGACGACCACGAGGACCTCGGGGTCGAACATGTCCAGCAGAAGCGCCGCGGCCCGGCCCACCAGGCGCGCCCGGCGACGGAACAGCGCAACGGCCCGCGGATCACCGGCCAGCGCCTGTTCCAGCAGCTCCGGGAACGATCCGACGACCAGCCCCTGCCCGGCCGCACGCCGCACCATGGCACGCTCCGAGACCTCCGACTGGAGGCAGCCGGTCCGCCCGCAGGAGCAGGGCTCCGCGCCGCCCGTCCCGCCGGCACCGAGCGGCAGATGTGCCACGCTGCCCGCCCCCGACCGCGGGCCCCGGTGCATGGCCCCCTCGGTGGCGAAGGCCGCGTCCACGACCGCGCCGACGAACAGCAGGACCGTGCTGGTCCGGGTCGACGTCTCACCGAACAGCTGCTCGGCCCGTGCCAACGCCCGTGAGTGGCTGTCCACATGGACCGGCAGCCCGGTCGCGGCGGAGAGGATGTCGCGAACCGGCACATCGCGCCAGCCGAGCTGCGGATGCTCCACGATCACGCCGGCTGCGGGGTCGACCCAGTGGCCGGTGGCGAAGCCCAGGGCGAGCAGCGTGCGTCCGCTTCCATGCTCTGCGGCCAACCGGGTCAGGCGGGCGGCGAGTTCACCGAGCATGCGACGGGGATCCGTGGTGCGGTGAGGCTGCCGGTCCTCGGCCACGATCCGGCCACGCAGATCCATCAGGGACACGGTGGAGTGGGCGACGGCGATGTGCGCCCCGGCCACCAGGAAGCGGTCCGTGTCGATCTCGACGGGGATGTGCGGCCGGCCGAGCCCCTTCGGTCCGACGGTCTCCGCACTCTCCCTGACCAGTCCGCGGGCGAGCAGCTGACCGACGTGCCCGCTGACCGAGGCGGGCGAGAGACCGGTGAGGCGGGCGACGGTGGAGCGGGCGACCGGGCCGTGGTCGAGGATCGCACCGAGCACGGATCCGGTGCCCGGGACGCGGCGGGCAGGTCCGGTGGAGGGTATGTCGGAGCGGAGCAGGGGGCTGGGGCGGCGGGCGGCCGCGGACAGACTCTTCACGTGTCTTCCAGGTCCTCGATGGCAGCGGGTGACGCGGTGCGCGCTCCTCGAAGGAGGGCGTGGCAGACACCTGCTGACGATGGGTCAGCCAGGCGCTCTGCTTCTCCCGGTGGAGAGAAACACCCTGCGGGGATCCGGGGACCGCACCCGGGAGAATGCCCCGGTGGCCGGACGCGCGGGCGTCGTGCTCTCAGTCCTGATGACACGCGGCGGAGCACACACGCTTGAGGTCGACATGACCTCGCGTCGTCAGGTGTGTGGATCGCTGCATGTCGCGCAAGGTAGCCGGAACGACGTAACCCGGTCAAACCACTGCCCGCATCATGGACAGCCGCACAAGTGGCGCGTGTTGCCCGCGTATTGCGGCGGTGCGACGCCCCGGCGGGAGGGCACAGCTGCGGTGCGACGTCGCCCCGGCGGGAGGGCACAGCTGCGGGGTCGATTGAAACGTGGTCGACGTATTGCAGTTCCGTTGCAGGATCTCCCACACCACTGGCGCCGAAACGATTCAACAGTCAGGGTTCAGCTCTGTCCGCCACCCCTCCCCCGCCGCACCCGAGGAGACCTCACCTCATGACCCCCACGACCCGCCGCGGCTTCGGGGCCCTGGCTGCCGCGGCCGCACTGTCGGCCCTGGCCCCGGCCACCGCAGCCGCTGCACCGCGCCCGCACCACCCCCGGCGGGGCCGGCTCATCGCCTCCGACTCCTTCCGGCACGGCCTCGGGCAGTGGACGGCCGAGCTGGAGAGCGGTGGCAGCGTCACCGCCTCGCACGGCGTTCTGGACATCGACGTCCCCGGTGGCGCCACGGTCTGGTTCAGGCAGCCGCTGCGCGGTCCCTACCTCCTGGAGTACACCGCCACCCCGGTCTCCGCGGGCGGGGCCAACGACCGGGTCTCCGACCTCAACAACTTCTGGAACGCGAGCGACGTACGCTCCCCGGCCGACATCTTCGCCACCCGGCGCGGCGGCGCGCTCCCCGAGTACGACTACCTCACGACGTACTACTCGGGCTACGGCGCGAACTACAACGCCACGACCCGTCTGCGGCGCTACGTCGGCGAGGCCGGCGTCCGCCCCCTCCTGCTCGACTACACCGAACCGCTCCTGACGGCCAACGAGCCCAACCACGTACGCATCGTCTCGGACGGGTCGACGGTCCAGTGGTGGGACAACGGACGGCTGGTCTTCGACTACCGCGACCCCGAGCCCTACACCGGCGGGCACTTCGCGTTCCGTACCGTGCTGAGCCACTTCCGGATCAGCGACTTCAGGGTCAGCGAACTGAGGCGCCGGCGGTAGCCCGGGGCGGCAGGCGGCCGCGTGCCCCGTCACACACCCTGAGCTCGGGCCCTGAGGCGCGTACCCCGGTCACGCGCCCTGAGCCCGTGCCCTGAGGCGTGCGCTCCGGGTCGCGCGCCCTGAGCTCGCCAGGACGATTCCTGGAATTAACCTCTGATGCCTTGTCATGACCGGTTCTACGCGCATAGCTTATGCCCCTCATCACACTCTGAGGGGCAGCTCACCGTGCACATTTCCAGATCTCGTTCCGTCCTGCTGGCCGGTGCGGTCGCCGTAACCCTCTCCGCGACCGCACTGCCCGCCGCCTTCGCGGCGCCTTCCTCGACCGCCGTGATCTCCGAGGTGTACGGAGGTGGCGGCAACTCGGGTGCGACGCTCACCCGCGACTTCATCGAGCTGGCCAACGCCGGTACGGCGGCGTACGACCTGTCCGGCTTCAGCGTCCAGTACCTGCCCGGCACCCCGTCCGCCGGGTCGCTCTGGCAGGTCTCCGCGCTGACCGGATCCGTCGCGCCCGGCGGCCGCTACCTGGTCGCCCAGGCCGCGGGCACCGGTGGCACCGTCGCCCTGCCCGCCCCGGACGCCACCGGCACCGTCGCCATGTCCGCCGCCAGCGGCACCGTCGCGCTGGTCTCCGGAACCACGCCGCTGACCTGCAAGACGGCGGCCGACTGCACCGCCGACACCCGCATCGTGGACCTGGTGGGCTACGGCTCCGCGGTCGTCCGGGAAGGCGTCGGACCGGCCACGGGCGCCTCCGCCACCGCCTCCGTGGCGCGCGCGGCCTCCCTCTTGGACACCGACGACAACGCCGCGGACCTGTCCGCCGCCGCCCCCACCCCGGTCAACGCGGCCGGGCAGACGTCCGGCGGCGAGGACCCCGGCGACCCGGGCAACCCGACCGAGCCCGGCACCGTGCGCGTGCACGACATCCAGGGCATCACCCGGGTCTCCCCGCTGGACGGCCAGGCGGTCACCGGGGTGCCCGGCATCGTCACCGCGGTGCGCACCACGGGTTCGCGCGGCTTCTGGATCCAGGACACCGCGCCGGACGCGGACCCGCGGACCGGCGAGGGCGTCTTCGTCTACACCGGCTCCACCGCCCCGGCGGTCGCGGTGGGCGACTCGGTACTGGTCAGCGGCACGGTCGACGAGTACTACCCGTCGGCCACCACGCAGTCCATCACCGAGATCACCTCCCCCAGGACCACGGTCCTCTCGTCGGGCAACGCCCTGCCGGCACCGGTCGTGCTCGACGCGGCCGCGGTACCCGCCGCGTACGTCCCCTCGGCCGGCGGCGCCTCGGTCGACGCCCTGCCGCTGGAGCCGTCGACGTACGCACTCGACCTCTACGAGTCGCTCGAAGGCACCCGCGTACGGATCGCCGACACCCGCGTCACGGGTGCCACGACCTCGTACGACGAGATCTGGGTGACCGTCGAGCCGAAGCAGAACCCGACCCGTCGCGGCGGCACGCTGTACTCCTCGTACACCGACCAGAACACCGGCCGGATCAAGGTGATGTCGCTCGACACCACGCGCCCCTTCCCCGTCGGGAACGTCGGCGACGTGCTGTCCGGCACCACCACCGGCGTGATCGACTACGCCTCGTTCGGCGGCTACAACCTCCAGGCGACCGAGCTCGGCACGCTCACCGACAACCACCTCCGCCGCGAGGTCACCCGGAAGCAGAAGGGCGGCGAGCTCGCCGTCGCCACGTACAACGTGGAGAACCTGGACGCGCTGGACGAGCAGGCCAAGTTCGACACCCTCGCCGAGGGCGTCGCGGTCAGCCTCTCCTCCCCCGACATCGTCTCGCTGGAGGAGATCCAGGACGACAACGGCGCGGTCAGCGACGGCACGGTCGGCTCCGAGGCGACGCTGAAGCGGTTCACCGACGCGATCGTAGCGGCGGGCGGACCCAGGTATGCCTGGCGCTATGTCGCCCCGCAGGACGGCCAGGACGGCGGCGAGCCCGGCGGCAACATCCGCAACGTGTTCCTCTTCAACCCGCACCGGGTCTCCTTCGTGGACCGGGCGGGCGGCGACGCGACCACCGCGGTGACGGCGGTTCCGACGAGGAAGGGCGTCACGCTGTCGGTGTCACCCGGCCGCATCAACCCGGCGAGCGAGGCCTGGTCCGACAGCCGCAAGCCTCTCGTCGGCGAGTTCCGCTTCCATGGGAAGCCGGTGTTCGTCATCGGGAACCACTTCGCCTCCAAGGGCGGCGACCAGCCGCTGCACGGCCGCTACCAGGAGCCGTCGCGCAGTTCGGAGACGAAGCGTGTCCAGCAGGCGGCGGAGGTCAACACCTTCGTGAAGTCCCTGCTGGCGGCCGACAAGTCGGCGCGGGTCGTCACGCTCGGCGACCTCAACGACTTCGCGTTCTCACCGACGATGTCCGCGCTGACCGCGGGCAAGGCTCTCAAGCCGCTCATCACCACACTGCCGGCGAACGAGCAGTACAGCTATGTGTACGAGGGCAACTCCCAGACGCTGGACCACATCCTGACGAGCCCCGGCATCCGCCGGTTCGACTACGACGTCGTGCACATCAACGCGGAGTTCGCGGACCAGGCGAGCGACCACGACCCGCAGATCGTGCGAGTCAAGGTCGACGGCCGCCACTGATCCCGCCGGCCGGGCGGCTCGCCTTCGAGAAGGCGGCTCAGCCGCCCGGCCGCGGCAGGACCGGACCTGCCGCGCCCGCACGCGGGCGCGGCAGCGAGGCCATCGGCCACAGGGCGGGGGCCTGCTCCAGGGGGCGGTCGGTGAAGAAGCGGGCCACCAGGTCCGCGACGTCGTCGGGCCGCTCCAGCACCACCCAGTGGTCGGAGTCACCGATCGTCAGAAAGCGGCTGCCCTCGATCGTCGCCGCGAAGGCGCGCTGCCGTTCGGGCGAGGTCACGGTGTCGTGCTCGCCCGCGAAGACGAGCGCGGGCACCCCGCTCAGCCCGCCGGAGAAGTCCGGCCGGTGGCCCAGCGACCTGCGCAGCGACTGTGCCGCGTGCGGGGAATGGGTGAGCGCGTGCACGAACGAACGCCGGACATAGCGCCGCGCGAGCTCCCTGCGGTGGACCTGGCGCTGTGGGTCCAGGCACATCAGCGCCTCGGCGGTCAGCGTAGCGAGCCCCTCCATGTCTCCGTCCCCCAGCCGCTCGACCGCCCGGCCCCACTGGCTGCGCTGGGCGTCACTGATGTACGCCGGTACGCCGCCGAGGACCAGCCGGGCGATCCGGCCGGGGTTCCGCCGGGCGCAGCCGAAGGCGATCGAGGTGCCGTAGGAGAAGCCGAAGAGGTTGACCCGGGCCACGCCCAGGTCGTCGATGATGCCGGCGACGGCCGCGAACAGGAGGTCGTCACCGGTACCGGGCGGCAGCGGATCGGCGCTTCCCATGCCGGGCAGGTCGGCGGTGACGACCGGGGCGTGCGGGCCCAGGTGCTCGTCCATCTGCGGCCAGCCGTACATCCCCTGGAGGGCGCCGCCGAGGACGATGACCGGTTCGGTTCGGGGCGAGGGCTGCGTCAGGGTGCGGTAGCTGTAGCGCAGCCCGTGCACCGACAGGTTCCGGATGATCTCGTCGGGCATGGTCATCGGTCCTTACGTCCGCTGCGCGGTCAGGCCCTGGTGAGGACGAGTGCGGCGTTGTGCCCGCCGAAGCCGAGCGAGGTCTTCACGGCCGCGTCGAACACGCCCGGCCGGGCCTCCTTGCTCACCACGTCGATCGGGATCTCCGGATCGGGGGCGTCGAGGTTGACGGTGGGCGGCACGAGCTGGTGCTGGAGGGCGAGGACGGTCAGCGCGGTCTCGATGCCGCCCGCCGCGCCCAGGGTGTGACCGGTCATCGCCTTCGTCGACGTGACGAGGGGGTGTTCGCCCAGGACCCGGCGCAGCATCGTCGCCTCGATCAGGTCGTTCGCCACGGTCGAGGTGCCGTGGGCGTTGACGTGCCCGATGTCCGCGGCCGCCATCCCCGCGTCCGCGAGTGCGGTACGCAGGGCCCGTTCGATGCCGAGCCCGTCGGGGTCGGGGGCGACGGCGGAGTACGCGTCGCTGGAGGCCCCGTAGCCGGCGATGCGGGCGCGGACGGCGGCGCCCCGGGCGGCCGCGTGCTCGGGGCGTTCCAGGACGAGGAGGCCGGCGCCCTCGCCGACGACGAAGCCGTCGCGGTGGGTGTCGAAGGGCCGGCAGGCCGCCTCGGGGTCCTCGCGCCGGGTCGAGACGGCCTTCAGCTGGCAGGCGCTGGCGATCAGCAGCCTGGAGCAGACGGATTCGGCGCCGCCCGCGACGACGATGTCGCAGGCGCCGGTGCGCAGCATCTGATGGGCGGTGCCGATGGCGACGGTGCCGGAGGAGCAGGCGGTCGAGACGGCCTGGCTGGGGCCGTGTGCGCCGAGGTCGGTGGCGACGCTGCTGGCGGCGCCGTTGACGACGGTGAGCGGGGCGAGTTTCGGCGAGACCCGGCGGGCGCCGCGTTCGGTGAGGGCGGTGTGCTGCTCGTCGTAGAAGGGCAGTCCGCCGTGCGCGGAGCCGATGACGACGCCGACCCGGCCGCTGTCCCACACCGAGGGGTCGAGTCCGGCGTCCGCGACGGCCTCGCGGGCGGCGATGACGGCGAGCTGCGAGAAGCGGTCCATGAGCCGCTGGGTGGCGACCCCGAGCACGGCCTTCGTGTCGAGGCCGGTGATGGTGTACATGAAGTCGCATGGCAGATCGTGGAGTTCGGGCCGGCGCCGCACGGAGGGCGCGTCGGTGGCCTCGGACACCCCGCGCCAGGTGGCGTCGGTGCCCACGCCGGCCGCGGTGACCAGACCGATGCCGGTGACAGCGGCGGCGAACGGCTCGGGGCGGTACGGGGCCGTCATGCCACGGCCTCTCGGTGCACATGCACGGCATCGACCAGGTCGCCGACCGTGTCGCGCGAGGTCAGCTGGACGTCGTCCAGGTCGACACCCATCCGGTCCTCGATGAGGAGCCGCAGTTCCTCCAGGGCCAGGGAATCCAGCCTGAGCTGACGGAGCGACACCTCGGGCCGGATCGCCACCGGGTCGGTTCCGAAGTTCGCCACCAGCAAGGTGCTGATCTCGTCTGCCGTGCTCAAGGGGCACTCCTCCGCTGTCGTACGCGGTGACGCCTTGCCGCGTGAAGGTGTGAGTGCCATCGGGGGACGCCGGCTGGTCCGGAGGAATCTTTTATACGCCCTGCCGGCGGCGGGTCCGGTCCGCGTTCCCCCGTGCGGTGGGGGGCTGTCCAGGTGTGCGAATCCGCCGGGGTGCGACGATGGGCGCAAGGCACGCGAGAGGAAGGGACCGGTATGGCTGCGGAGAACGACAACGAGGCGCCCGCACAGGTCAGTCCGAGCGCCTGGGTGGCGAAGCAGGCCGAGCTGTACGAGTCGTCGGGAGGCACCAAGGGCACCACACAGCTCGGCGTCCCCTGTCTGCTGCTCGACTACGTCGGCCGGCGCAGCGGCACGCTGCGGCGCACGGTGCTGATGTACGGGCGCGACGGCGACGACTACCTCATCGTGGGGTCGAACGGCGGCTCGGACAGCCATCCGCTCTGGTACCTGAACCTCCGGGCGAACCCGTCCGTCGGACTCCGGGTGGGCCCGGAGCGGTTCCCGGCCGTCGCCGAGACGCTGTCCTCGGACGAGAAGGAACGGGTCTGGCCGCACCTGGTGGAGGTCTTCCCCCGGTACGCGAAGTACCGGGGCGGCACCGACCGCGACATCCCGGTGGTCCGGCTGCGGCGGACCGCTCCGGCCACGGACTGATCATCGGGCCTCCTCACGGCAGGGCTTCGCCCGTAAACTCCGCGATCATGACGATCGAAACGACTCAGGCAGCCGGAACGGCCGAGGCCGAGGCCCTGTTCTCCACCATGTCCACGATGCGCGCGATGCGCCGCCTCAAGCCGGAGCCCGTGCCGGACGAGACGCTCGAGCAGCTCATACAGGCCGCGGTGTGGGGTCCCAGCGGCGGGAACATGCAGTGTTACGAGTACGTGGTGGTGACGGACCGTGAGGTGATGGCGCGTCTCGCGCCGCTGTGGAAGCGGTGCGTGGACGCGTATCTGGCGACGACCGGGAAGTACGCGCCGGAGGGCATGGACGACGCGGCGTACGGCCGGATGGTCGCCGCGATCGAGTACCAGCGTGACCACTTCGCCGATACGCCGGCGCTGATCGTTCCCTGCTACCGGTTCCCGGAGCCCCGGATGGAGGAGGAGGGCCTGGCCGCCTACGCGCAGGCGCTCGGTCCGGCGGGGGTCGAGCACATGATGACCACCCAGACCCGTTTCCAGGCACTCGCCGAGGGGTCCTGCGTGTACCCGGGGGTCCAGAACATCCTGCTCGCCGCCCGGGCGCTGGGGCTCGCGGCGAACATCACCATCTGGCACCTGATGCTGGAACAGGAGTGGAAGGAAGCGCTCGGCATCCCCGAGGACATGGAGACCTTCGCGGCCATTCCCGTCGGATGGCCGCAGGGCAACTTCGGGCCGATCCGGCGCCGCCCGGCGGCCGACGTCATCCACCGCGACCGCTGGTAGTACCCGCCGTCCGGACCGCGCCGCCACGGCTCGGTCCGGACGGCGCGGATCGGTGCCTGGATCCCGGCCGCCGGCTCCACAACTCCATTGCAGTGAAAGGGAGTTCGACACGCCGCGATATGATTGTCATGCTCTGAACAGATGGATAGCCTGAGCGGGCTTCGCGGCCCCTCGGCCCACCCCATCCGGGCCCGGGGGCCGTTCTTCTCCCCCACAGAGCAGGAGCAGGTATGCCCACACGTGCCGCCGCCCACACCAAGGCCCGCGCCTCCGTGCTGGCGGCCCTCACCGCCACCGTCCTGGCCGCGACCGGCACCCCGGCCCTCGCCTCGACGGACACCGGGCACCCGATGAACCGGGCGTTCGAGCGGGCCGCCGAGACGTACGACGTCCCGCGCGATCTGCTCGCCGCCGTCGGATACGGCGAGACCCGGCTCGACGGCCACTCCGGGCGTCCCAGCCAGGCCAACGGCTATGGCGTGATGCACCTGGTCAGCAACCCCGTGAACCGGACGCTGGAGCAGGCGGCCGGCCTCACCGGGGAACCCCTGGCCGAGCTCCGCGCCGACACGGCGGCCAACATCATGGGCGGCGCGGCAGTGCTGCGCGGTTACGCGGACAAGCTCGGGCTCGACGCACGGGACCGCGACGACCTCGACTCCTGGTACCCGGCTGTCGCCCGGTACAGCGGCAGCGACGGCCCGGCCGCCGCCCTCTACGCCGACACGGTCTACACGTTCCTCGCCGACGGGCTCGACACCGTGACGCCGGACGGCGAAGCGGTCTCGGTGACGGGCCGTCCGGTGTCGCCGCAGAAGGGCGCGGTCAGCGCCGCGGAAGCGAGCACCCGGAGCACCGACTACCCGTCGGCGCTCTGGGTGCCGGCCGACGCGAACAACTACGCCACGGGACGCTCGGCGACGATCGACAAGGTGGTCGTCCATGTCACGCAGGGCTCGTATGCCGGCTCGATCAGCTGGTTCCAGGACCCGGCGTCCGAGGTGAGCGCCCACTACGTGGTGCGCTCGTCGGACGGCCAGATCACCCAGATGGTGCGCGACAGCGACACCGCATACCACGCGCGGAGCGCCAACGCCTCGGCGCTCGGCATCGAGCACGAGGGGTTCATCGACGACCCGTCATGGTTCACGGACCCGATGTACCGGTCCTCGGCCGCCCTGACCGCGTACCTGTGCGACCGGTACGGCATCCCGAAGG
Source organism: Streptomyces sp. NPDC087901 (assembly GCF_044742205.1). Classification (NCBI taxonomy): domain Bacteria; kingdom Bacillati; phylum Actinomycetota; class Actinomycetes; order Kitasatosporales; family Streptomycetaceae; genus Streptomyces; species Streptomyces sp. NPDC087901. Next base: position 110,393 of record NZ_JBIUUC010000002.1, on the reverse strand, counting down.
ACCGCGCGCACATCATCGGGCACAGCGAGGCACCGGGCAACGACCACACCGACCCCGGACCGTACTGGGACTGGAACCGCTACATGGAGCTGGTCGGCGGGAGCACCGGCGGCGGCGACACGGGCGACGGGCTGAGCTTCACCGCGTACGCGACGCAGCGCAGCGGTTCGACGGGAGCCCAGGTCAAGGCCGTTCAGACGCTGCTGAACACGCAGGGCTATCCGGCGGGCGAGGTGGACAGCAGCTTCGGTCCGGCCACACAGAGTGCGGTGACGGCGTTCCAGTCGGCGCGCGGGCTGGACGCCGACGGCGTCGTGGGAGCCAGAACCTGGACGGCGCTGCTGTCCGCGGGCACCAAGCCCGCGCTCGCCGAGGGCGCCTCGGGCGACGGCGTGAAGCGGCTCCAGCGGGCGCTGACCGCGGCGCTCGGCTCGACGGTCGGTGTCGACGGGAGCTTCGGCCCGGGGACGGCGACCGCGGTGCGCACCTACCAGACGAGCCGGGGCCTGACGGTCGACGGCATCGTCGGTCCGGGCACCTGGACGGCGCTTCAGGCGGGCCGCTGACGCAGACGGGCGGGGCGGTGCGCACGGCACCGCCCCGCCTCGTCACGTTTGGGTAACCTGCCGGAAACCCTTGACGTTTCTCCTGACTCGTTCCTAACCTCCTCGTGTAGTCGCACTTCACGTGCTGCGGCGCTTTCCGCAGTGTTTTGACAGGCACAGACATAGACCACCTGTCGGTGGTTTCGTCATGCCTGTTTTTTTGTGCTCCCCGTGCCGCCGATGGGTCTTCCTCGAAGGCGGATTCATGGCACAACGTCCGAGCGTCAAAGGCGTCGCCGACGTCGTTGCGCTCATCGATGGGCTGGGAAAGATCACCGGCCGGGCGCAAGTCATCTGGTTCCTCGTGTTCGGCGGGCTGTTCCTCGACGCCTACTCGAACGCGGCGCTGAGCGCCGGTCTGGGGCCGATGACGTCCCAGATGGAGCTGACCAGCACGCAGGTCTCGATCCTCACGGCCACCGCTCCGGCCCTGGCGATCATCTTCAACCCGGTCGGCGGCTGGCTCGCCACCAAGATCGGCCGGGTCCCCCCGCTGCTCATCGCCAAGGTCTTCGCCATCGCGGGCGCCCTGCTCGCCGCGTCCGCCGGTGACTTCACAGTCGTCTGGCTCGGCCGGGTCCTGGTGGGTGTCGCGTACGGCATCGACTTCGCCGTCGCCATGGCCCTGCTCGCCGAGTACACCCCCGCCAAGCTCGGCGGCCGGCTGAACCTGTGGCAGGCGGTCTGGTACGTCGCCACCACCAGCAACCTCGCGCTCGCCCTGCTCTTCTTCAACCTGGACGTCGGAGCGGACATCTGGCGCTGGTCGGTCGGCTCGGCCGCCGTCGTCGCCGTCGCGCTGCTCGTGGGCCAGTGGCTGATGCTCAGGGAGAGTCCCACCTGGCTTGCGAGCAAGGGGCGCCTGGACGACGCCGTCCTCAACCTGGACCGGATCTACGGGATCGAGGCCGTCGCCGGGAAGCCGGACGCGGCGACCCGCGCCGCGACCGCCGCGCCCGCCATCGGCTTCCGCCAGGCCGGGGTGCTCTTCAAGAGCGAGTACCTGCCGCGCACGATCCTCTCCTCGGTCATCTCGCTCGGGCAGTCGATGCAGTACTTCGCGGTCGGCTGGTACCTCCCGCTGATCAGCCTGACGATCTTCGGCGAGAGCTTCGAGAAGGCCACGATCGGCTCGATGGTCTTCAACGCCTTCGGCATCGCGGGCGGGCTGCTGTCCGCGTACTTCGGCCGCAGGCTCGGGCTGCGGCTCAGCTCCGCCGCCGGGTTCGCCGGGGTGTTCGTCGCCCTGATCGCGATGGGGCTGACCTTCGAGAAGGTCCCGACGGCCGTGGCGTTCCTGCTGCCGGTGCTGTTCATCCTCTGCCACTCCGCCGGCCCCGGGGCCAACGGCAAGTCCATCGCCGCGCTCTCGTACAGCAGTGATGTGCGCGCGCTCGGCACCGGTGTCACCGGGATGGTGGGCAGCTTCGGCAGTGTCGCCGGGCTGTATCTCTTCCCGCAGATCAAGGAGTCGCTCGGCCTCGCCGACACCTTCCTGGTGCTCTCCGTCGTGCCCCTGCTCGGCATGATCACCTGCCTGGCCATCAAGTGGGACCCGATGAAGGCCGCCTCCCCCGACGAGGCGGCGGCACAGCACGCGGCCACGCTCGGCGCACCGGCCGGTTCGCCGGAATCCGCGGAGTCCGCCACCGCGCGCTGACCGTCCGCCGTCCCTGCCGCACCACACGATGGTCCCTCTCCCCCTCCGTACAGCTCGCGATGCTCGCAATGAAAGGGCTGCAATGACGCAGACGCTCCCCGGCGCCTCCCCCCGGCGCGGTGTGCTGGCCATCGACGAGGGCACCACCGGCACCAGGGCCGGAGTCGTCCTCGACTCCGGCGGGGCGCACGAGGTGTTCTACCGGTCGATCGCGGTCAGCCATCCGGACGACCTCTCGGTCGAGCAGGATCCGATGGAGATCTGGACCGCCACCCTCGACGTGGCGCGCCGGGCCGTCGGCGCGGCCCGGGCGGAGGGGATCGAGCTCACCGCCGTCGCCCTCTCCACCCAGCGGGCCACCGCGATGCTCTGGGACCGGGTCACCGGGCGGCCGCTGCTGCCCGCCGTGGTGTGGCAGGACCGGCGGTACGCCGCCGAGCTCACCGCCCACGAGGCGAAGTGGGATGCCGCCCTGCTGGCCCGTCAGGGCCGGCCGGTCGGTGCCCGCGCGCCGTTCCTCTGGGCCGCCCGGCAGATCGCCGCGCACCCGGAGGTGGCCGCCGCGCACCGCGAGGGCCGGCTGCTCTTCGGTACCGTCGACACCTGGCTGATCTGGCGCCTGACCGGCGGCGCCGTGCACGCCACCACCCCGACCAACGCCGCCTCCAGCGGGGGCTACCTGCTGGAGCGGCACGCCTGGGACGAGGAGTGGATCAGCCACCTCGGCTTCCCCCTCGACCTGCTTCCGGAACTCCGCTCGGACGACGCCGGATTCGGCACCACCGACCCGGCCGCCCTCGGCATCGCCGTCCCGCTGGCCGCCTCCATGGGCGACCAGCACGCCGCGCTGATCGCGCTCGGCGGCCTGGCCGCCGGGCAGGGCATGTGCATGTACGGGACCGGCGCGTTCGTCGACGCGGCGACCGGCACCACGCCCGCCCTGCCCCGGCCGGACATCTCCGGGGTGCTCGCCCAGCCCGGCCGGCGGCAGGGCGACATCAGCCACTACAGCCTGGAGGCGTACACCTCCACGGCGGGTTCGGCGCTGCGCTGGCTCTGCGACGACCTGGGCCTGTTCGCCTCGCCGAAGGAGCTCGGTGAGGAGGCCGGCCGGGTCCCCACCCGGCCGGGCCGCACCCCGCGGTTCGTCCCCGCGCTCGCCGGGGTCCGGACGCCGGTCTGGCACCCGGAGGCCACCGCGTCCCTCACCGGACTCACCCTCGCCACCACCCGCGCCGATCTGGCCCGCGCCGTGCTGGACGGCATCGCGCACTCGGTGTGCGACCTCGTCGACGGGGTCGCCGCCACGATGGGCGCCCCGTTCACCCGGCTCCGGGTCGGCGGCGGGGTCGCGGGCAGCGACCCGCTCATGCGGATCCAGGCCGACCTGACCGGCCTGCCCCTGGAGCGGGTGGCCGACTCGGCGACCGCAAGCCTGCGCGGCACCGCCTATCTGGCCGGGGTCGCCCAGGGTCTGTGGGGCTCGCTCGAGGAGATCGTCGAGGCGCAGCCGCACGGCCAAATCTTCGAACCCTCCACCGGCGCGGACGAACGCGCCGCCCAGCGGGCCGCCTGGCGCGACGTGCTGACCAGCCATCTCGGCGACCCCGCTCTCACACCCCTCACCCCCCACTGACGGCCCCTCACCGTCAGCAGGCGGCCGGTCCCCGACCACGCGGCCGCCGCACCGAAACACCAGGAGTTGATGTTGTGATCACCATGCCCGCCCGGAAACCGCGGCGCAGTGCCGCGGCGACCCGCCGGACGCCCCTGCTGCTCGACCGCGCGGCGGCCAAGCGGCGGCTGGCCGACGACACGTACGACGTCCTCGTCATCGGCGGCGGCATCACCGGGGCGTACGCCGTGCTGGACGCCGCCTCGCGCGGGCTGCGCGCGGCGCTCGTCGAGAAGGACGACTTCGCCTCCGGTACGTCGTCGAAGTCCTCGAAGATGGTGCACGGCGGTCTGCGCTACATCGAGCAGGGCAACGTCAATCTCGTACGCCACTCGCTCCTGGAGCGGCACCGCTTCCGCAAGAACGCCCCGCACCTGGTGCACCGGCTGCCGTTCCTCTTCCCGATCCTGGAGAAGGAGGGCATCTTCGACGCCCGCCTCGCCAAGGGCTTCGAGGGTCTGCTGTGGACGTACGACCTGGTCGGCGGCTGGCGGATCGGCAAGCTCCACCAGCGCCTGACGGTCCCGGAGGTCCTCGCGCAGGCGCCGACGCTGCGTGCGGAGAACCTCAAGGGCGGACTGATGTACTTCGACGCCCGGACCGACGACGCCCGACTCGTCCTGACCATCGTGCGGACCGCCGCGGCGCTCGGTGCGACGGTCCTCAACGGGGCGAAGGCCGAGGGTCTGCTGATGGAGTCCGGCAAGGTGGCCGGGGCCCGGGTCGAGGTGGACGGCGACAGCGTGGACATCCGTGCGCGGGCCGTCGTCAACGCCACCGGGGTGTGGACCGACGAGCTGGACGCGAAGGCCGTCGACGGCCACCGGCCTCAGGTGCGCCCGGCCAAGGGCGTGCACATCGTGGTGCCGTGGGACAAGGTACGGATCAACTGCACGGTCACCGTGCCGATCCCGGGCCGGGCCCGCCGCGCGACGTGCACCCGCTGGGGCAACAGCGTCGTGCTGGGCACCACGGACGAGGACTACCAGGGCTCTCCCGACGACGTGCACTGCACGCGCCAGGAGATGGACTTCCTGCTGGAGGGCGCCAACACCGCCTTCGAGGGGAAGCTCACCCCGGACGACGTGGTCGGCTCCATCGGCGGGCTGCGTCCGCTGGTCGGCGGCAAGGAGGGCGCGACGCTCGACATGCGGCGCGACCACCACATCAGCATCGGCCGCACCGGCATGGTGACGGTGACCGGCGGCAAGCTCACCACCAGCCGGCACATGGGCGAGCTGGTCATCGACAAGGTGATGACGGTCCTCGGCCGCAGGGGGAAGAGCCGCACCAGCGACCTTCCGCTGCTCGGCGGCGCCGGATACGACGCCGAGGCCGTGGCCGCGTCCGGCGGGATCGCCGCCCATCTGGGCGAGCGCTTCGGTACCGAGGCGCGCTTCGTCGGCGACCTGATCCAGGAGGACCCGACACTGGCCGAGCCCATCGTCGCGGGACTCCCGTACACGAAGGCCGAGGTCGTCTACGCGGCCCGCGCGGAGCTCGCCCGCTCGGTCGACGACGTCCTCTCCCGCCGGATGCGCGCCCGGCTCTTCGCCCGGGACGCGTCCGCCGACGCGGCGGGCGCCGTCGGCGCGATCCTCGGCCGCGAACTGAACCTCTCGGAGGCCGAGGTGGAGCGCTCCGTCTCCGACTACCTCGCGGCCGTCCGTCACGAAAAGTCCGTACTCCTCGAAGGGGCAGCAGCATGATCAGCCGTCAGACCATCACCCACCCGTTCAACCGGGGCAACTACACGATCGGCGCCCCCAGTTTCGCCAAGTGGGCGCAGAACACCCCCATCGGCGACGGCGAGGCCGCGCTCCAGGTCAACCCGGTCGAGGTCCCCGATGCCGTGATCGAGGCGCTGCGCGAGGCCGCGCACGCCGTGCACGTGGAGCGCGACGAGGTCGTCACCAGGACCCGTGACTGGTGGGCCGGTTCGATGATCGGCGAGACCGAGGGCCGTCCCGCGACGCCGGACGCCGTGATCGTCGAGGCGGCCGACGCGGACCAGATCGCGGCCGTGCTGCGGATCTGCCACGCGGCGGGCATCCCGGTCACCCCGTCCGCGGGCCGCTCGAACGTCACGGGTGCGGCACTGCCCGTCTTCGGCGGCGTCGTCCTGGACGTGTGCGCGCTGAACGAGATCACCGGCTTCGACGCCGAGTCGAACGTGGTGGACGTCCAGGCCGGCATGTTCGGCGACCTCTTCGAGAAGCAGCTCCAGGAGGAGTACGGCGTCACGACCGGCCACTGGCCGTCCGCATTCGCCGTCTCCACGGTCGGCGGCTGGATCGCCTGCCGCGGCGCCGGTCAGCTCTCGACGCGCTACGGCAAGATCGAGGACATGGTCGTGGGCGTGGACGTGATCCACGCGGACGGCACCCGCGCCACGTACGGCGACTACGCCCGTGCCGCCGTCGGCCCGGACCTGCGCCAGCTGTTCATCGGCTCCGAGGGCACCCTCGGTGTCATCGTCTCGGCCCGGCTGCGCGTCCACCCGCTGCCGGAGTACGCGAACGCCGTCGCGTTCGGCTTCGAGACCTTCGCCGAGGGCCTGGACGCCTGCCGCAAGATCATGCAGCGCGGTGCGACCCCGGCCGTACTGCGGCTGTACGACGCCCTGGAGTCGGGCACCCACTTCGGCCACCCGGAGACCAATCTCCTGCTGATCGCCGACGAGGGCGACCCGGCGATCGTGGACGCCTCGATCAAGGTGGCGGCCGAGGTCTGTTCCGCGTACGGCCCCGAGCTGGACTCCAAGGCGGTCTTCGAGCGCTGGCTGGACGAGCGGATGATCGTCGGCAAGTCCGCCGACGGCTTCAAGCCGGGTCCCGGCTTCGTCGCCGACACCCTGGAGATGGCGGCCTCCTGGGCCGCCCTCCCGGTGATCTACGACGAGGTCGTCGCCGCGATCCAGTCGGTGGAGGGCACCCTGGCGGCCTCGGCCCACCAGTCCCACGCGTACACCGACGGTGCCTGCGTCTACTTCTCGCTGCGCGGCGAAGTGGCGCCCGAGGCACGGCGCGACTGGTACCGCTCGGTGTGGGACGCCGCCAACGGCGTACTCGTCAAGCACCGGGCCGCACTCAGCCACCACCACGGCTGCGGGCTGCTGCGCGGCCCCTACCTGGAGGAATCCCTGGGCGCGGGCTTCGCGACGTTCGTCGCGGTGAAGGCGGCCCTGGACCCGGCCGGCATTCTCAACCCTGGCAAACTGGGCCTTCCCAGCCGATTCGGTACGTCTCCGCTGAACTGACCCAGCAGCAACGAACCCCTCCCAGTCAGGTCCGGACCCCGCCATGCCCCCTTCCCCGTCCCGCTCCGCCGCACCGCTCGATCCCCGGCTCACCGCGGCGTTCGCCGAGGTGCCCGTGATCGCGTCGGTCGTCGGCACCCAGCCGCTGCGGCAGTTCCTGACCGCACCGGCCAAGGTGTGCATCCTCGCCTCGTTCGCGGTGGGGCAACTGCCCCAGGTCGTACCGGCGCTGGTCCGGGCGGGCAAGCTCGTGTTCGTGAACGTGGACAGCAGCCCCGGTCTCGCGCAGGACCGGGGCGCGCTGGAGTTCATCAAGAACATGGGCGCGCACGGCGTGGTCAGCACCCGGCTCTCGCTCATAGAGAAGGGCCGCCCGCTCGGCCTGCTGACGATGATGAAGGTGTTCGTCACCGACCGGTCCAATCTGCGCCGCTCCACGGACGCGATCTCGCGCGGGGCGCCGGACCTGGTCGAAGTCATGCCCGCCCCGATCATCGCCCGGATGAGCGCGCAGGCCCAGCGCGCGATGTCCCCGTCGGTGGCCGCGGGCTTCGTGGAGTGCCCCGCGGACGTGGCGCTCGCGCTGGCCCTCGGGTCGGCCGCGGCCGCCACGTCCGACCCCCGCCTCTGGCATCTGCGCCGCGACCAGCTTCCGCCGGTCCCGCCGGCCGCGCTCAAGAGGCCAGTCCCACCCCAGGAGTAGTACCGACGTGACATACGTAGTCGTAGCCCGCTACCGCACCAGGCCGGGCGAGCAGGACACCGTCCTCCCGCTCCTCGACACCATGGCCGCCGCCTCCCGCGAGGAGCCCGGCAACCTCGCCTACCGGGTCCACCAGGGCACCGAGGACCCTCGGGCGGTCGTGCTCTACGAGGAGTACGTGACCGAGGCCGACTTCACCGCGCACTGCGCGACCCCGCACTTCCAGGAGATCGTGCTCGGCAAGGTCGTCCCGCTCCTGGAGAGCCGCGACGTCCTGCGCTGCGCGCCGCGCGACGAGGTGACCGCATGAGGACCCGGGCCGTGGTCCTGCGCGGGATATCGACCGCCCGGCCGTACGCGGAGACCCGTCCGGTCGAGGTGGAGGAGCTGCACCTCGGCGCCCCGCGCGAGGGTGAGGTCCTGGTCCGGGTGGCGGCCGCGTCCCTGTGCCACTCGGACCTGTCCGTCGTCAACGGCGACCGGGTCCGGCCGCTGCCGATGGCCCTGGGCCACGAGGCGGTCGGCGTGGTCGAGGAGACCGGACCCGGCGTCCACCGGATCTCCCCCGGCGACCATGTCGCCCTCGTCTTCGTGCCGAGCTGCGGCTTCTGCGCCGACTGCGCGGCGGGCCGCCCCGCCCTGTGCGCGCAGGCCGCGGCGGCGAACGGGTCCGGCGCCCTGCTGCACGGCCCGTCGCTGCTGACCGACGCCTCCGGCGCCACCGTCCACCACCAGCTGGGCGTCTCGGCGTTCTCCTCGCACGCGGTGGTGGCCCAGGAGTCCGTGGTGCCGATCCCCCGCGACATCCCGTTCACCGTGGCCTCGATGTTCGGCTGCGCGGTCCTGACGGGCGCCGGCGCGGTCATCAACACGGCCGCCCTGCGCCCCGGCCAGTCGGCGGTGGTCTACGGGCTGGGCGGCGTGGGCCTTTCGGCTGTGCTGGGGGCACGGGCGGCCGGCGCGTACCCGATCGTCGCCGTCGACCCGGTCCCGGAGAAGCGCGCGCTGGCCCTGCGGCTGGGCGCGACCCACACGTACGCCCCCGACGAGGCACTCGGCTCGATCCGCGAACTGACGTCCGGCGGGGCGGAGGTGGCGGTGGAGGCCGTGGGCAGCCCGAAGGTCATGGCCGAGTGCCTGGCAGCCGTGGCCCGCGGCGGCAAGGTCGTCTCGGTGGGCCTGCCCGCCCCCGACCGCGTCCTGGAGGTCCCGGCCCTGGCCTTCGCGGGCGAGGGCAAGTCCCTGCTGGGCTCGTACATGGGCGACGCGGTCCCGCGCCGGGACATCCCGCGCTTCCTGGATCTGTGGCGGGCGGGACTGATGCCGGTGGAGGAGATGCACACCGGAACGCTTCCGCTGGACGAGGTCAACCACGCGATGGAGGAGCTGGCCTCGGGCCGGGCGATCCGTCAGGTGCTCGACACCTCGGGGCTGCTGGAGGCCTAGACGCCCTGCCGGAGGCGCCCGCCACCCGGCGGGCGCCTCACGGGGCGCTGAGGGGTGTGCGCCGGGCGATGACCTTGCGGTAGCTGATGCGCCAGCCCCGGTCGCCCCGCACGACCATGTCCTCGTACGTGACGCTGCCGCTGGTGCCGTCGGCGTTGATGCCGATGCCCTTGGAGCGGGCGGCCACCCGGCCGTCGCCGAGGTCGGTGAGCACGATGTTCGTGACGTGGTGCCCGACCGGGTTGAGTGCGCCCATGGCGAGCGCGGCATCCCGGAAGGCGTCCACCCCGGTCAGCGATCCGTGGCCGAGGTCCGTGACGTCATAGACGATGTCGTCGGTGAACAGCTCCTCCAGCCGGTGGAGTTCACCTTCGTCGACCAGGTGCCCGTGCAGGGCGATCACCTCCATGACCGCCAGGCGGTCGTCGGCCTCCAGTGCCATGTGCTTCCCTTCGCCGGTCCGGACCGGCCACGACCATACGCCCGCGACGCTCAGTCCCGCGAGGACGTTTCGGCGTGCTCGTACCGCAGTTCCACGACCCCGTTGCCGAAGGTCCGGGTTCCCGCGAGCCGGAGTGCGGTGATGGTGTCCGTCGACGGGAACATGGGCTTCCCCCGGCCGATGAGGACCGGGTGGACGTAGACCCAGTACTCGTCGATCAGCCCGAGCGCCGCGAAGGACGCGGCGAGGTCGGCGCCGCCGACCGCCAGATCGCCGCCGGGCTGTTCCTTCAGCGCCCTGACCTCGTCGGCGACGACGTCGTGCACGACGGTGGTGTTCCAGTCGGCCCGCTCCAGCGTCCGGGAGTAGACGTACTTCGGCATGTTCCGCCAGATGACGGCGAACTCGGCCATCGGCCCGGCGTTGGCCGGGTCCTGGTCGGCGGTGGGCCAGAAGTCCGCCATCAGCTCGTGGACGACCCGCCCGTGGAGGAAGCCGCCCATCGCGGCGATCCGCTCGTTGAAGTAGCGGTGCAGTTCGTCGTCGACCCGGTGCCAGCTGATGTCCCGGTCCGGGCCCTCGATGAAACCGTCGAGGGAGATCGACATGGAGTAGATGATCTTTCTCATCGCGAACCTCACCGGGGGCATCGGGAACGGGTCTGCGGAACGAAACCGACCATACCCGGCGTCGGTGCGCGGACGCGGGAAGCGAAGGCACCGCTTGACGAACGGCGGGCGCACCCCGTAGGAGTCGGGGAAGGGGCGGCGCCCGGAGCCCGCCCTTCGGCCCCGCCCTTGAGGAGTTGCGCACGTGAGAGTCGGAGCGGCACGCGCCGCCGCAGTCCGCTGGGTGTCCGCCCACGCCCGCTCCGCCCCCGGATACCGCGGGGCGTACTTCAGCGGTTCGACGGTCGGCCGGCCGGACGACGCCGAGCTGGCACCCTCGTCCGACGTCGACGTCGTGGTCGTCACGGAGGCGGACGATCCGCCGGCCAAGCCCGGCAAACTCCGTTACGAGAAAGCCCTGTTGGAGATCACCTATGTGCCGCTGGCGGAACTCGGCGACGCGGAGACCGTGCTCTCCTCGTACCACCTGGCGGGCAGTTTCCGCGTCGACACGGTGATCGACGATCCCACCGGCGCGCTGCGTGCCCTGTACGCGGCCGTCGCACCCCGCTTCGCCGAGCGGACCCGGGTCCGGCGACGCTGTCTGGACGCCCGGCACCGCGTCGAGAGCCGGCTCGCCGCGTTCGACGCGTCCGCCCCCTTCCACGAGCAGGTGCCGACCTGGATGTTCCCCACCGGGGTCACCACGCACGTCCTGCTCGTCGCAGCGCTGCGCAACCCCACCGTCCGGCTGCGCTACCGGGCTGTGCGCGAAGTGCTCAGCGGGTACGGGCAGCCGGAGCTGTACCGGGAGCTACTGGAGCTCCTCGGCTGCGCCGACGTGTCCGAGCGGCGGGTGCGGCACCATGTGGCCGAGCTGGCGCGGACGTTCGACGCCACGGTCCCGGTGGCGCGCACCCCGTTCTTCTTCAGCAGCGATCTCACCGAGCAGGCGCGCCCCATCGCCGTCGACGGCAGCCTGGAGCTCCTGGACCGGGGCGAGCACCGCGAGGCGGTCTTCTGGACCGTCGCGACGTTCGCCCGCTGCCACACGGTGCTGGCCGCGGACGACCCGGCGCTGCACGCCGCGCGGCTGCCCGCGTTCGAGGCGGCCGTGGCCGAACTCACCGGAATCACCGGCACCGCGGACATCCTGGCCCGTCGCGAGGAGGTCACCCGGTTCCTGCCCCGGCTGTGGACGGCCGCCGAGGACATCCTGGCGGCCAATCCGGACATCACCGGATAGGGCCCCTGCCGCCGCGCCACCCCCTCTGCTAATTTGCCCGCATGTCTCTTCCTCGTGCGTAGGACCCCGCACTGACCGCACCCGCTGTCCCGGGTGCGGCACTCCGGTGTCCCCGCATGCCCGCAGCGCCGCGTTCCCGCGCTGCCCTCACGAGGAATCGTCATCGTGCTCACGCCTTCTTCCGCGCCCTCGCGCGCGCCTTCGTACGCCGCTGTCCTACGGACCCCCCATGCCGCGCGCACCTTCGCCGCCGCGTTGCTGGGGCGGTTGTCGTACGGCATCGTGCCCCTCTCCCTCCTGCTCGCGATCAAGGACGCCACCGACTCCTACTCCGTCGCCGGAGGTGCCATGGCCCTGTTCGGGGCCGCGAGTGTCTCCCTCTCCCCCGCCCGTGCAGCCCTGATCGACCGGCACGGGCCGCGGCGTGTCCTGCCGCCCATGGCGGGGCTGTACGCGGCGCTGCTCACCGTGATCGCCCTGGCCACCTGGCGTCCGGGCGCGCCGCCTCTCGTCCTGGGCGGGCTCGCCGTGACGGCGGGTGCGTGCACTCCGCCGCTGGGTCCGGTCATGCGGGCGCTGTGGAGCGGCCTCGTCCCGGACCGGGATCTGCTCCGGCGCGCGTACAGCCTGGACGGTGTCGCCGAGGAACTGCTGTACGTCACCGGTCCGTTGCTGGTCGGCGTGATCGTGCGGGCGGGCCGGCCCGCGGCCGGCGTGCTGGCCGGCGCCGTGCTGGTGTTCGTGGGTGCGGTGGCACTGGTGTCGTCGCCGGCCGTGTCCCGCGAGCGCAAGGCGCAGGCCCCGGCCGGCGCGCCCGCCGCGCCCCGGCTTCGGCTGCACGGCGTCGCCGCCCTGCGGCACGCGGTGCTGGTGACGGCCTCCGTGGGGCTCTGCCTCGGGGCGCTCGATCTGCTGGTGGTGGCCTTCACGGAGCGGCTCCAGCAGCCGGCGGCCGTGTCCTGGGTGCTGGCCGCGCTCTCGGCCGGGAGCGCCGTCGGCGGTCTGGCCTACGGGGCGGTCCGGTGGAAGTCCGCGAGCAGGGTGCGGCTGCCGGTGACGGCCGCCGTGCTGGGCGCTGCGCTGATGGTGGCCGGGGTGTCGCCGCACCTGTACGTGCTGGTCGCCGTCGCCGCGGTCGCCGGGCTCTTCGTCGCCCCGGCGCTCACGACCGCGTATCTGATCGCCGACGAGTCCGTGGGCGCCGACCGGCGCACCCAGGCGGGCGCCTGGGTCAATACGGCGTTCAACGCCGGGTCCTCGGGCGGCACCGCCGCGGTCGGACTGCTCGTGGACCGGCTGCCGCTCGCCCTGTGTTTCGCGCTGGCGGCGGCTCCGGCGCTGGTGTGCGCGGCGGTCGTGATGCGCGCCGGGGCCCGCGGCCGCCGGGCGGCGGCAACGGGGGCCCCGGACACGGTCAGCGGAGCTTGATCGCGCCGCCGTCGGCCATCAGGGTCTGGCCGGTGATGTAACGGGCGTCGTCGCTCGCCAGGAACGCGACGACGGGGGCGACGTCCGTGCGCGGGTCACCGAAGCGGCCGAGCGGGACCTTGGCGGCGGAGAGGGCGTACTGCTCGGGATTGGCCTCGGCCCAGGCGGCGACGCCTGCGGTCTTCGCCATCGGCGCGACGACGTTGACCCGGATCCGGTCGGCCGCCCACTCGTTGGCGACGACCCGGCTCAGTCCGCGGATCGCTTCCTTCGCGGCGGCGTACGAGGCCTGGTTCGGCTGTCCGTCGATGCCCGCGCCCGAGCCGAAGTTGATCACCGCGCCCTGGCTCTTGCGGAGCTCGGGGTACGCGGCAAGCATGAAGTTGCGGGTGGCGAAGAGGCCGGAGTCCAGGGCGAGCTTCCAGTCGTCCTCGGTCTGCTCGGTGAAGGGCCGTACGCGTGAGGCGCTGGCGTTGTTCACCAGGATGTCCAGCCCGCCGAAACGCTCGACGGCCGTGGCCACCGCCAGGTCGGCCACCGCCCGGTCGGAGACGTCGCCCCGGAGGAACGCCACCGCGTCACCGAGGTCGGCCACGACGGCGTCGCCCGCCTCCTGCTGAAGGTCGACGACCACGACCCGGGCGCCCCGCTCGACGAAGACCCGGGTGACGGCCTCACCGATGCCCGACGCTCCTCCGGTGACGACGGCGACCTTGTTCTCCAGTGTCATTGCGCTGTACCTCCGACTCGCTGTTTCCGGCGCCGCACCCCCACCCCGCGCCTCTCCATGCACCATACATTCTATATGTATGGTGCATATCAAGTGAGCCAGGACTCCCAGACCGCGGTCAGCTCCGCCTCGACGGACGGGGCGACCGTGTCCAGCAGCCGCACCTGCGCACCCGGGCCCGCCAGGTCGGCGCGATAGGGGTGCGGCGGGCCCGCCGGGCTCGCGCCGAGTGCGGTGACGGCGCCGATGACGCGGTGGGGGCCCAGAACGCCCGGCAGTTCGCGCAGTTCGGGGTCGGTCAGGTCGAGGTCCTCCACGAGGAGTTCCCGGCCGTCGTACGTCACCCGGGTCGTGGCCCGCAATCTCCCGCCGCGTTCACCGGAGCGACCGAGGACCAGGGTGTCGCGCCACAGCATCCGGGCCCCGGCGGCCAGCCGTACATCCATCGCGCGGACGACGTCCGCTCCCCCGGAGACGACGAACGGCAGCCCGTTCCACAGGAGTTCGCCCCCCTCGGCGATGTCGACGCGGGCCTGCCAGCGGGAGCTCCCGCCGCGGTGGTCGTAGGCGACGAGACCGGCCGGCTCGACGAGCTCCAGGCGCGCGCCGGGACCGACCGAGATCCGCAGCCCGAGGTCGTCACCGGCCAGCAGCCCGGCCCGGGTGCCGACCAGGGCGATCCGCATCCGGTCGGGCTCCGGCATCAGGGGGCGGGGCGCGAGGAACGCGCCGGGCCTCAGCTCGCGCGCCAGATGGCGGCCCGAGGGGTCCCGCTCGACGGCGACGACGGCCGGTTCGTTCACGGGTGGCTGTGGCTGTGGGGGCGCCATCGGGCCGGGGTCGGTGGGGACATGGGAGCCGGTGCGGTGGCGGGCGAGCAAGGACCGTACCCAGTCGGCGAGTTCGGCGATGGAGGCCGGGTCCTTCTTCGAGAGGGCGAGCACGGGCAGTCCGCCGCGAGCCGCTTCGGCGTCGCCGACCATGGCTGCCACGTCCACCTCAACGTGGGGCGCGAGATCGGTCTTGTTGATGATCAGGAGGTCGGCGCCGGTGATGCCTGGCCCGCCCTTGCGGGCTACGTCACCGCCGCCCGCGACGTCGATGCAGAACAGCTGCGCGTCGGCGAGGGCCGGGCTGAACGTGGCGGTGAGGTTGTCGCCGCCGCTCTCGATGAGGACCAGGTCCAGCGGCCCGTACGCCTCCTCCAGGTCCTCGACGGCGTCCAGGTTGGCGCTGACGTCGTCGCGGATCGCGGTGTGCGGGCAGGCGCCGGTCTCGACGGCGCGAATGCGTTCGGTGGGCAGGACGCCCGCCGAGCGCAGGAAGCGGGCGTCCTCGTCGGTGTAGATATCGTTGGTGACGACGGCCATGGAGAGTTCGCCGGCGAGCTCGCGGCACGGGGTGGCCAGGATGGAGCTCTTGCCGGTGCCGACCGGCCCTGCGACGCCGAGGCGCAGGGCGCGGGGCTGGTTGAGCGGCTCGTGGAAGTGGGGGTTGGGCTGCTGCGCGGGGGTGGTGTCGTTGTCAGGCAAGGAAGAGTCTCCGTTCGCGTCGTGCGTGTTCGAGCGCCCACTGTTCGGTGAGCGGGGCCGTACGGGCGGGCAGTCGGTCCGGACTCCGTACGGCAAGGGCGGTGGCCACCGCCCGGACCGCTTCGGGTTCGGCGGCGAGGATCCAGGCGACCGAGTCGAGCGGGTCGCCCGGCAGGAGTTTCAGGGCGGCGGAGGCGACGGTCTGGAGTTCGTCGTAGACGACGGCGTGCGCCAGTTCCTCCTCGGTGACCTTCAGTACGGCTCCGAGCGCGCCGAGCGTGACCGGCCGCAGCGGCCGGGGGCTCAGGGCCGCCAGTGCGGTGACCGCCGAGTGGTCCGGGGCCAGCCGGCGGGCGAGCCGGTGCACGCCCCGGCCGAGCGCCGCCGACACCTCGCGCTGGGGGGCGGCGGGGGTCCGCGCCGCGAGGGCCTGTTGCAGGGGTTCGTAGTCGACGGGGTCCTGGCCGGCGGCCCGCAGGGCGAGGACGGCGGCGGCCGCCTCGGTGACGGCGGTGGTGTGGAGCCGGGCCTTCAGGAGCGCGGGGATCCGGTCACGGGTGAGGCCTGCGGCCACGGCCGGTTCGAGTCCCGCGCTGTAGGTGTACGCGCCGACCGGGAGCCGTCCGTCGCCGAGCAGGAGCGAGGCCAGGGACGCCATCAGAACATGGAGTACCGCTGGGTCAGCGGCAGTTCGGCGGCGGGTGACGGCTCGACGAGCTCCCCGTCGATGCGGATGGCGAAGGTCTCCGGGTCGACCTCGATGTCCGGGAGCGCGGTGTTGTTCGGCAGATCGGCCTTGGTGAGGTGGCGGGTGGGGCGCACGGCGACCAGTTCGCGTACGAGTCCGAGGCGTTCGGCCAGACCGTCGGCCAGGGCGGCCGGGGCGACGAAGCTGACGGACAGGTGCGGGGCGGCCTCGGCGGCGGCGGTGGGGCGCAGCAGCACGGGCTGGGTGGTGGGGATCGCGGCGTTGGCGTCGCCGAGGGGCGCGTACACCACCATGCCGCCCTTGATGACGGCGGCAGGGCGGATCCCGAAGAAGGCGGGGTCCCAGAGCACCAGGTCGGCGAGCTTGCCCGGTTCGACGGAGCCGACGACGTGGTCGATGCCGTGGGCGACGGCGGGGCAGATCGTGTACTTGGCGACGTAGCGGCGGGCGCGTTCGTTGTCGGCGGGCAGGGCGCTGCCGCGGTCCCCGAAGCGCCGCTTCATGACGTGGGCGACCTGCCAGGTGCGGCAGATGACCTCGCCGATGCGGCCCATGGCCTGGGCGTCGGACGAGGTGATGGAGAGGGCACCGATGTCGTGGAGGATGTCCTCGGCCGCGATGGTGGTGGCCCGGATGCGGGACTCGGCGAAGGCGAGGTCCTCGGGCACCCGCGGGTTGAGGTGGTGGCAGACCATCAGCATGTCGAGGTGTTCGTCGACGGTGTTGACGGTGTGCGGGAGCGTCGGGTTGGTGGACGCCGGGAGGATGTTGGGGTGGGAGGCCACGGTGATGATGTCGGGTGCGTGGCCGCCGCCGGCTCCCTCGGCGTGGAAGACGTGGATCCCGCGGCCGGCGATGGCGTCGAGGGTTCCCTCGACGTAGCCGGCCTCGTTGAGGCTGTCGCCGTGCAGGGCGACCTGGAGGCCGTAGGTGTCGGCGGCCCTCAGTGCGGCGTCGATGGCGGCAGGGGTGGCGCCCCAGTCCTCGTGGACCTTGTAGCCGCCCGCTCCGCCGAGCGCCGCCTCGCGCAGGGCCTCCTCGCCGACGGTGGAGCCCTTGCCGAAGAGCATGACGTTGAGCGGGACGCGGTCCAGGGACCGGTGCATCATCGCGAGGTTCCAGGCGCCGGGGGTGACCGTGGTGGCCTTGGACCCCTCGGTGGCTCCGGTGCCGCCGCCGATGACGGTCGTGGTGCCGGTGGCCAGGGCCTCGTGCAGGGTCTCCGGCATGAGGAAGTGGACGTGGGTGTCGACGGCCCCGGCGGTGAGGATGCGGCCCTCGCCGGAGACGACGTCGGTGCCGGGCCCGATGACGAGGTCCGGGTGGATCCCGTCGGCGATGTCGGGGTTGCCGGAGCGGCCGAGGGCCACGATCCGGCCGGCCCGGATACCGATGTCGGTCTTGACGACGCCCCAGTGGTCGAGGACCACGACGTTGGTGATGACGAGGTCGAGGGCGCCCTCGGCGCGCGAGGTGGTCGCCTGGGCCATGGATTCGCGGATGGACTTGCCGCCGCCGAAGACGGCCTCCTCGCCGCCGAAGCAGCGGTCCTCCTCGACCTCGATCCAGAGGTCGGTGTCGGCGAGCCGGACACGGTCACCGGTGGTGGGTCCGTAGAGCGCCGCATAGGCGGCTCGGGTCAGTTGTGCCATGTCACACGGCCTCCTTCGCCGCGGTGCCGGCCCCAGGCGCGGCGGGTACGACGATGCCGGGCACCGTCCCGCGTCCGCCGAGCGCGACGAGGGTGATCTCCGCGCCGACGCCGGGCTCGAAGCGCAGCGACGTACCGGAGGGAATATCGAGCCGGAATCCCCTCGCCGACGGACGGTCGAAGGAAAGTGCGGGATTTACGTCGAAGAAATGAAAATGGGAGCCGATCTGAATGGGACGATCCCCGTCGTTCACCACGGTGAGCTTAATCATCTGCCGGTCGGAATTAATGTGCAGGATGCCGGATCCGGTCCTGATCTCGCCGGGGATCACGGGATCGGCGAGGTGATCGTGACGAGCTTGCGCCCGTCGGGGAAGGTCGCCTCGACCTGGACGTCGCGCAGCATCTCCGGGACGCCTTCGAGCACGTCAGCGCGGGTGAGGACGGATCGGCCCGCGGTCATGAGGTCGGCGACGCGAGCCCCTTCGCGGGCCCGTTCCATCGCCCAGCAGGCGAGCAGTGCGACGGCCTCGGGGTAGTTGAGGCGCACGCCCCGCTCCCGCCGGTCACGGGCAACCATTCCGGCAACACTCAGCAGCAATTTCTCCGTGTCGGACGGAGTCAGAAACATGGGAAACCTCCATGGCGGCAGTCCCCGGAATTCCCGGAATCGCCTCGGCCACCTTCCTCTTATAAGCCTCCGGGTGGCGCCGTGGCAACTTCCAGCGCACCGCAAAAAGTCCCTTTCTGGCGTTATCACCCGCCATATACGGGCAAAGCAGACAAATTTTGATGATCCAGAAGGAGACAGAAAGGCGGCCGCGCACCCCGTTCCCGGGGTGCGCGGCCGCCTCGAACACGGCGCTCAGCAGGTCACTTCAGGCCGAAGGCCCGGATGATCTCCTGGTCCACGGCGAGACCGTCGCCGGCCTCGGCGTGCGCCTTGAGCGACACAGCGGTGGCGCCCTTCTTCGGGGTCTTGAACCGGGCGGTCCAGGAACCGGCCGCGTCCTTCTTCAGCTGCACCGCGCTCCAGGACCTGCCGTCGTCGTAACTGACCGACAGCGAGGCCTTGGACGCCTTCACGGCACCCTCCAGCCACTCCTGCGTGGTGGACGACAGACCGATCTCGGTCCACGACCCGGCCTTCACGTCACCGGCCAGGTCCGTGTCGACGTCGTAGTCCAGCTGCAGGAGCGGGATGTCGGCCTGCGACGGTGTCTGGGGGTCGAGCGCGCCCGAGAGGAAGTTCCACTCGGTGTGCGTCCGGACCGAGGTCTTCCAGGTG
The DNA here is from genome assembly GCF_044742205.1 of Streptomyces sp. NPDC087901. Classification (NCBI taxonomy): domain Bacteria; kingdom Bacillati; phylum Actinomycetota; class Actinomycetes; order Kitasatosporales; family Streptomycetaceae; genus Streptomyces; species Streptomyces sp. NPDC087901. Next base: position 91,411 of record NZ_JBIUUC010000002.1, on the reverse strand, counting down.
TCCGCGTCGCGCGAGGCGTCGAGGACCAGCCGGTACGGAAGCTTCTCGGGCGCGAGGTTCCCGACGTAGCCCGCACGGCCGGGCGACTCGTCCAGCAGCGTGTCGCCCTGGTAGACGGCCGCCGTGCCGGTGTCGTACTCCATGTCGGGCATGGAGCCGGAGTGACCGGCGCCCGCGTCCGTCCACGGCGTGATGTTGTACTGGATGTCGTTGTACGAGGTGCGGAACGGACCCCAGTAGCCGGTGCCCAGACGCGGCCGCGCGATCGGCGCGAACCAGTCGGCGGGATAGGTGCGGCCCGCCGTGTAGTCCAGGTTGGCGCTGCGCTCCTCCAGCGAGGTGTCCGAGGCGGTCTCGTTGAGCACGGAGTGGTCCTCGTACCAGAACGAGGCGCCCGGCAGCGGGGTGACCCATTCGGTGCGGGTGGCGGGGTACTTCTCGTACTCGGGGAAGCCGATCCCGAAGCCGTAGTCCGGGATGTCGTAGCGGTAGCCGGCGCCGAGGACGTCCCGGTGGCCGTAGTAGGTGTTCTCGACCTTCGCGAGCTGCCGGGTGGACGGGGCGAAGGCGAGCGAGCGGTCCGGGATCGTGCCGTCGTGGCGGTCGACCAGGTCGTACACGTAGCTCGCGTACTTCCGCTGGTCGACGGTCACTGCCTTGCCCCGCTGGGCGGCCTTGACCAGGCCCTCTCCCGTGAGGCGCCGGACGGAGGCGACCGGGATGGCCAGCGTGGTGCCGTAGTCGGCGTAGGGCTCCATGAGCACGCCGTCGCCGCTGTTGACGACGAACAGGGCCTTCGCGCCGGCGGCGATCGCGGCCGCGGCCCGGTCGGCCGGGGCCACCGCGTCACTGCTGCGGATCACGACGGCCTTGCCCTTGGCGTCGAGGCCCTTGTAGTCGGCGGCTGCGCCGTTGCCGGCGAAGACACTGCCGAACCGCTGCTTGCTGTCCTCGGCGACGGCCGAACCGCCCTGCGCGGTGACGGGGACGTCGCGGCCGTCGGCCGTCAGGTCGATCTGCTTCTCGCCCTGGCGCCAGCGCGTGAGGAAGCTGAAGCTGCCCTGGGTGACCTTCTTGGTCGGGCTCGCCCACAACTGGTCGTACGTCAGCGGGATCTGGTAGGCGTCGCGCTGGACGGTGCCGTCCGGTGCGGTGCGCGCCATGTCGTAGCGCAGCTGACGGGTCTCCGTCTCCTTCGGCGTCTTCACGGCGACCTTGTGGGCCTTGGAGGCGTCGAGGGTGACGGTGGTGGGCTTGTCGAGGATGATCTCGGGGGCCGCCAGGAAGGCAAGAGCCTGCGAGTCGGCGGTGTCACCCTTGACGCCGGCGGCGGCCCAGGCGGTGTAGTTGCCCGGGGGCAGCCGCAGCGTGGTCGTCCCCGGCACCTGGACGGGGGTCAGGGACGGGTCGCCGAGGGCGGCGAGGACGACGATGCCGTCCATCGGCTTGCCCGAGCGGTCGCGCAGCTCCAGCGTCAGGTCGTAGAGCTCCTGCTCCTTGTTCAGCGCGAACCCGGTGTGCGCGACCGTGGCGCCGGAGGCGTCCTTCGCGATCACCTGCCCGGAGAACGTGGTGTTGTTCGCGACCTTCGACGGGTCGAGCGAGAGCACTGCCTCGGCGCTCGAACCGGCCGGGACGGTCAGCTGCTTCACCGACAGCGTGTACGCGTCCGCGTCACTGTCCGTCGCCAGGTCCAGCGTCACGTCCTCGGTACCCGTGTTGCGGTACGTGATCGTGCGCTCGGCGACCGCGTCGGAGGGGCCGTGCGGCCAGTCGTAGGACGCGACCTCGACGGAGCCGGTGGCCTCGATCTTCGTGTCGATGGCGGCCTTCACATCGAGCCGCCCGGTGCCCTGCTCGTACGGGGTGTAGGCGGGCAACACCTTCGACGAGGTCATCAGCGCGTCCTTGATGCGCTGACCGGACCACTCGGGGTGACGCTGCTTGAGGATGGCCGCGGCGCCCGCGACGTGCGGGGTCGCCATAGACGTACCGGACATCGACTGGTACATGCCCTCGATGCCGGGGACCGACTGCGAGGCGGCAGCGTTGATGTCGACGCCCGGCGCGGAGAGGTCCGGCTTGAGGCCGTACGAGCGGGTCAGCGGGCCCATGGAGGAGAAGTCCGCGCGGTTGTCCTGCTTGTCGACGGCGGCGATGGTGAGCGCCTTCTCCGCCGAGCCCGGCGAACCGATCGTCCCGGCGCCGTACGCATTGCCCGCGGCGATCACGAACAGCGGACCGCCGTCGGCCGAGAGCGAGTCGACGGCCAGCGACATCGGGTCGGAGCCGTCGTCCGGGACGCTGGAGCCGAGGCTCATGGAGACGACGTCGGCGCCCTCCGCCTTCGCCCACTCCATCGCCTCGATGATGCCCGAGTCCGCGCCGGAACCCTCGTTGCTCAGCACCTTGCCGACGAGCAGCCCGGCCTCCGGGGCGACGCCCTTGTTGGCACCGTCGGAGGCTGCGCCGGAACCGGCGATGGTGGACGCGACGTGCGTACCGTGGCCGTTCCTGTCGTCGACCTCCTCGCCCGGGATGAAGCTCCTGGTCTCCAGGATGCGGTCCTTGACGTCCGGGTGGTCCTCGTCGATACCGGTGTCCAGGACGGCGACCTTGGTGCCCTTGCCGTCGTAACCCTCGGCCCAGGCCTGCGGGGCGTTGACCTGCGGGACGGAATCCTTCAGCGCGGCCTCGACGTGGCCGTCGAGCCACAGCTTCCCGATGCCGTTGTCCAGCGAACGGGCCGTGGACGTCTTCGCGATGTCGTCCCAGAAGGCGCGCGCCGCGCCCTTGCCGGCCGTCAGCGCCGCACCGTGGATGGACTCCAGCGTCCGGACGGGCTTGCTGCCGCGGGGAGCGGCGGGCAACGAACGGGCCTTGCTCGCCGGGTAGGTGGCGATCAGGGGGATGCCGCCGGTCTTCTTGTCGTCGTACCCCATCTTCGCGAGAGCGGTGACGTTGAAGAGACGGCGGTCGAGCTTGCCGGCGGCGATCAGGCTGCCGGCCTCGTCGGGCAGGACGTAGATGTCGTCCCCGGCCTGCTGGACGTGCACCCCGCCGACCGCACCGTCGGGCCGGTCCACCGTGACGGTGTCCTGGTTGCCCACGCCGTCGGCGTAATGGACGACGTCACCGGTGACCAGCGTGATGTCGTACGCGTGGACCGGGGCGTTCCGGTCGGTGACCGGTGCGCTCGCCGCGGACGCGGCACCGGTGACGGGCAGCAGCGCGCCGCTCACCAGGGCGACGGAGGTCGCTATGAGGAGGGCTCTGCGCCGCGCGCGAGCGGGTCTCGCCCGGTCGGCGGCCGTGGAGGGGGTAGATGTCATGTAGCTGATCTACCGGTAAACGCACCGGTACGTCATGCGCCATCGCTGGCGGAAAACCGCCGCGGCGGAGAACCGCCTCCTGAGCAGGGCGGATGACATCCTGCGCCAAGAGGTGCCGAGAGCGTCGGCGGGCGGTCCCGCACCCCCTGTCGGAGAGGTGCGGAACCGCCCGTTCCGGGTCGGCAGCCTGCTACTTCAGCCCAAAGGCCGCGATGATCTCCTGGTCGACGCCGAGGCCGCCCGGGGCCTCGGCGTGCGCCTTGAGCGAGACGGAACCGGAGGCGTTCTTCGGGGACTTGAACCGGGCGGTCCAGGAACCGGCCGCGTCCTTCTTCAGCTGCACCGCGCTCCAGGACTCGCCCTCGTCGTAACTGACCGACAGCGAGGCCTTGGACGCCTTCACGGCACCCTCCAGCCACTCCTGCGTGGTGGACGACAGACCGATCTCGGTCCACGACCCGGCCTTCACGTCACCGGCCAGGTCCGTGTCGACGTCGTAGTCCAGCTGAAGCATCGGAATGTCGGCCTGGTAGGGGCCGTTCTCGTCCATGGCGCCCGAGACGAAGTCCCACTCGGTGTGGGTGCGGGTGGAGGACTTCCAGGTGGAGCCGTCGCGCGTGGCGTCGAGCACGAAGCGGTACGGCAGCGGTTCGGGCGAGACGTCCCAGGCGTACCCGGCCCGGCCCGCGACCTTCTTGATCAGTGTGTCGCCCTGGTAGAAGGCGGTGCTGGTGGTGTCGTACTCGTCCTCCGGCATGGAGCCGGAGTGGCCGGCGCCGGAGTCCGTCCACGCGGTGAAGTTGAACTGGATGTCGTTGTAGACGGAGCGGAACGGACCCCAGTAGCCGGTGCCCAGACGCGGGTGGCTGACCGGCGCGAACCACTCGGCGGAGTAGTTGCGGCCCGCCGCGTAGTCCAGCTCACCGCTGCGCATCTCGTGCGCGGTGCCGGACCGGTCGGCGTCGAGGACGGAGTGGTCCTCGTACCAGAACGAGTCGCCCGGCAGCGGGTTGACCCACTCGGTGCGGACCGTGGGGAACTGCTCGTACTCGGCGAAGCCGAGGCCGGGGCCGTAGTCGGGGATGTCGTAGCGGAAGCCGCCGCCGAGCCGGGTCCTGTCGCCGTAGAAGGTGTTCTCGACCTTCGCGAGCTGACGGGTGGACGGGGCGAAGGCCAGCGAGCGGTCCGGGATCGTGCCGTCGTGCCGGTCGACCAGGTCGTACAGGTAGCGCGCGAACCTCCGCTCGTCGACCGTGACCTTCCTGCCGCGCTGGGCGGCCTTCACGAGACCCTCGCCGGCCAGACGCTGCACCGAGGCGACGGGGATGGGAAGCGTGGTGCCGTAGGCGGCGTAGGACTCCATCAGCACGCCGTCACCGGCGTTGACGACGAACAGCGCCTTCGCGCCCGCTGCGATGGCGGCAGTCGCCCGGTCGGCCGGAGCCACCGTGTCGCTGCTGCGGATCACGACCGCCTTGCCCTTGACGTCGAGACCGGCGTAGTCGGCCGGGGCGCCGTTGCCCGCGAAGACGCTGCCGAGCTTGCGGGTGCTGTCCTCGGCGACGACCGAACCGCCCTGCACGGTGACGGGGACGTCGCGGCCGTCGGCCGTCAGGTCGATCAGTTTCTCGCTCTGCCGCCAGCGCGTCAGGAAGGAGAAGCTGCCCTGCGTGACCTTCTTCGTGGGGCTCGCCCACAGCTGGTCGTACATCAACGGGATCTGGAACGCATCGCGCTGAACGGTGCCGTCCGGTGCGGTCCGCGCCATGTCGTAGCGCAGCTGGCGCTTCTCGGTCTCCTTCGGCGTCTTCACGCTGACCTTGCGGGCCTTCGACGCGTCGAGCGACACCGTGGTCGTCCTGTCGAGGATGATCTCGGGAGCCGCGAGGAAGGCGACGGCCCTGGAGTCGGCGGTGTCGCCCTTGATGTCGGCGGCGGCCCAGGCGGTGTAGTTGCCCGGGGGCAGCCGCAGTGTCATGTCTCCCGGTACGGCGACCACTCCGAGGTTGGGGTCGCCGAGCTGGGCGATGACGACCTGGCCGTCCATCGGCTTGCCGTCACGGTCGCGGAGCTGGAGCGTCAGGTCGTAGAGCTCCTGCTCCTTGTTCAGCGCGAACCCGGTGTGCGCGACCGTGGCGCCGGAGGCGTCCTTCGCGATCACCTGCCCGGAGAACGTGGTGTTGTTCGCGACCTTCGACGGGTCGAGCGAGAGCAACGCCTCGGCGCTCGAACCGGCCGGCACGGTCAGCTGCTTCACCGACAGCGTGTACGCGTCCGCGCCACTGTCCGTCGCCAGGTCCAGCGTCACGTCCTCGGTACCCGTGTTGCGGTACGTGATGGTCCGCTCGGCGACCGCGTCGGAGGGGCTGTGCGGCCAGTCGTACGAGGCGACCGCGACCGAACCCGTGGCCTCGATGGTGGTGTCGATGGCGGCCTTCACGTCCAGGCGGCCGGTCCCCTGCTCGTACGGGGTGTAGTCCGGCAGTTCCTTCGACGAGGTCATCAGCGCGTCCTTGATGCGCTGGCCGGACCAGTCGGGGTGACGCTCCTTCACAATGGCTGCCGCACCGGCGACGTGCGGGGTCGCCATCGACGTACCGGACATCGACTGGTACATGCCGTCCACGCCGGGCACGGCCTGCGAGGCGGCCGCGTTGATGTCGACGCCCGGCGCGGAGAGGTCCGGCTTGAGGCCGTACGAGCGGGTCAGCGGGCCCATGGACGAGAAGTCCGCACGCTGGTCCTGCTTGTCGACGGCGGCGACCGTGAGCGCCTTCTCCGCCGAGCCCGGCGAACCGATCGTCCCGGCGCCGTACGCATTGCCCGCGGCGATCACGAACAGCGGACCGCCGTCGGCCGAGAGCGAGTCGACGGCCAGCGACATCGGGTCGGAGCCGTCGTCCGGGACGCTGGAGCCGAGGCTCATGGAGACGACGTCGGCACCCTCCGCCTTCGCCCACTCCATCGCCTCGATGATGCCCGAGTCCGCGCCGGAACCCTCGTTGCTCAGCACCTTGCCGATGATCAGGTCCGCGCCGGGGGCGACGCCCTTGTTGAGGCCGTCCGATGCGGCGCCGGAGCCGGCGATCGTGGAGGCCACGTGGGTACCGTGACCGTGCTTGTCCAGGACTTCCTCGCCCGGCACGAAGCTCTTGGTCTCCAGGATGCGGTCCTTGACGTCCGGGTGGGCCGGGTCGATGCCGGTGTCGAGCACCGCGACCTTGGAGCCCTTGCCGTCGTAGCCCTCGGCCCAGGCCTGCGGGGCGTTGATCTGCGGGACGGAGTCCTTCAGCGCGGCCTCGACGCGGCCGTCGAGCCACAGCTTCGCGATGCCGTTGTCCAGCGAACGGGCCGTGGACGTCTTCGCGATGTCGTCCCAGAAGGCGCGCGCCGCGCCCTTGCCGGCTGTCAGCGCCGCGCCGTGGATCGAGTCCAGGTCCCGGGTCTTCTCCGCACCGCGCGGAGCGACCGGCAGGGCGCGGCCCCTGGCGGTGGCGTACGTGGCGATCAGCGGAATGCCGCCGGTCTTCTTGTCGTCGTACCCCATCTTCGCCAGGGCGGTGACGTTGAACAGTCGGCGGTCCAGCTTGCCGGCCGCCAGCAGGGCACTCGTCTCCTCGGGCAGGACGTAGATGTCGTCGCCGGCCTGTTGGATGTGGACCCCGCCGACCGCTCCGTCGGGCCGGTCCACCGTGACGGTGTCCTGGTTGCCCACGCCGTCGGCGTAGTGGACGACGTCACCGGTGACCAGCGTGATGTCGTACTGGTGGACGGCGCCGGGGGCCTTGTCCCCGGCGGCGGTCGCGGCCTGGGCGGCTGCGGACGCGGTACCGGTCGCGGGCAGGAGCGCGCCGCTGAACAGGGCGACCGACGTGGCGACGATCAGGGCTCTGCGTCCCGCGCGGGCGGGTCTCGCCCGGCCGGATGCGGATGAGGGGGAAAGTGTCATGCCCCTGATCTACCGGCAAAACCGTGGCTACGGTCGGGTTCCTGCCTGGCGTGAAGCCGCCTTGGCGGCAAACCGCCTTCTTTCAGGGGGTGTTGGGGATCCGGTTTCAGGCCACGGACCCGATGCGCCCGGCCGGTGCCAGGGCGCCGCGGTGATGGATCGGGGTGCGGGCGCCGGTCAGCGGGACACCGCTGCCGCCGCGCCGGTCGGCGACTATCTCGGCGGCGATCGACAGAGCCGTCTCCTCGGGCGTACGGGCTCCGAGGTCGAGGCCGATCGGTGAGTGCAGCCTGGCGAGTTCGAGTTCGGTGACCCCGGTTTCGCGCAGCCGGTCGTTGCGCTCCAGATGGGTGCGCCGCGAGCCCATCGCGCCCACGTAGGCGACCGGCAGTTTCAGGGCTGCCTCCAGGAGCGGGACGTCGAACTTGGCGTCGTGCGTCAGGACGCACAGGACCGTACGGGCGTCCACGTCGGTGGTGGCCAGGTAGCGGTGCGGCCAGTCGACGACCAGCTCGTCGGCGTCGGGGAACCGCGCCTTCGTGGCGAAGACGGGCCGGGCGTCGCACACCGTGACGTGGTAGCCGAGGAACTTCCCGGCCCGCACCAGCGCGGAGGCGAAGTCGATGGCACCGAACACGATCATCCGGGGCGGCGGGACGCTGGACTCGACGAGCAGCGTGAGCGGCTGCCCGCACTGCGAGCCCTCCGCGCCGATGGTGAGGGTGCCGGTGCGGCCCGCGTCCAGCATCGCCCGGGCTTCGGCGGCCGCGGTGCGGTCCAGTTCCGGATGACCGCCGAGGCCGCCCTCGTGAGTGCCGTCGGGGTGGACCAGCAGGGGCAGGCCGAGCAGTTCGGCGGGCCCGTCGGTGATCCTGGCCACGGCCGCCGCCTCCCCCCGTGCGGCGGCGGCGAGCGCTGCGGCGAACACCGGCCGGGCGGGGTCGTCCGCCCTGACCGGTGTCACCAGGATGTCGATGACGCCGCCGCAGGTCAGGCCGACCGCGAAGGCGTCCTCGTCGCTGTAGCCGAACCGCTCCCGCACGGTGATGCCGTCGTCGAGGGCCTGTCGGCACAGTTCGTACACCGCGCCCTCCACACATCCTCCGGAGACCGAGCCGATCGCCGTCCCGTCGCGGTCGACGGCGAGCGCCGCACCCGGCTGACGGGGCGCGCTGCCGCCGACGGCGACGACGGTGGCCACGGCGAAGTCGCGTCCCTGCCCGGCCCACCGGTCGAGCTCGTCGGCGATGTCCAGCATCTCGGTCTCCTTGGAGGGTGTGTGGGGAGCGGCTGTCTTCAGCTGACGCCGAGCCAGCTCTCGATCGGGTGCAGGGCGAAGTAGACGACGAAGATCACCGTCAGCCCCCACATGAAGGCACCGACCTCACGGGCCCGGCCCTGGGCCGCCTTGATGGCGACGTACGAGATGACGCCCGCGGCCACACCGGTGGTGATGGTGTACGTGAACGGCATCAGGACCACGGTCAGGAAGACCGGGATGGCGACGGAACGGTCGCTCCAGTCCACGTGCCGGGCGTTCTGCATCATCATGGCGCCGATGACGACCAGGGCGGCGGACGCCACCTCGGCCGGAACGATCGCCGTGAGCGGGGTGAAGAAGAGACAGGCGGCGAAGAAGAGTCCGGTGACGACGGAGGCGAGCCCGGTCCGGGCGCCCTCCCCGACCCCGGTCGCCGACTCGACGAAGACCGTCTGTCCGGAGCCGCCGGCCACGCCGCCGATCGCACCGCCCGCGCCGTCGATGAACAGCGCCTTGGACAGGCCCGGCATGCGGCCCTTGTCGTCGGCCAGCTCGGCCTCCGTACCGACACCGATGATGGTGGCCATCGCGTCGAAGAAGCCGGCCAGCACCAGAGTGAAGACGATGAAGCCGACGGTCATCGCGCCGACGTCGCCCCATCCGCCGAACTCCACATCCCCGAAGAGGGAGAAGTCGGGTGACGAGACCGCCGAGCCCTGAAGCTCGGGCGGCCCGCTGCTCCAGATCTTCGGGTCGACGTCGGCGACCTTGTTGATCACGACGGCGACGACGGTGCCGACCATGATGCCGATGAGGATCGCACCGGGGATGTTGCGGGCCTGCAGCATGAAGATCAGCAGCAGGGTCACCGCGAAGACGAGGACGGGCCAGCCGGCGAGTTCGCCGGTCGGGCCGAGGGAGACCGGGGTGGCAGTGCCCTTCTGGACGAAGCCGGCCTTGTAGAGGCCGATGAGGGCGATGAAGAGCCCGATGCCCATGGTGATGCCGTGCTTCAGCGGGAGCGGGATCGCATTCATGATCAGCTCGCGCAGTCCGGTGACCACCAGGAGGCAGATCACCAGCCCGTACATCACGCACATGCCCATGGCCTGCGGCCAGGTCATCTCCGGGGCGACCTGTGAGGACAGGACGCCGGAGACGCTGAGTCCCGCGGCGAGCGCGAGGGGGACCTTGCCGACGAATCCCATCAGCAGGGTGGTCGCCGCGGCCGCGAGCGCGGTGGCGGTGATCAGCCCTGGCTGGCTCAGGAGGTTGCCGTCGACGTCCTTGCCGCCGAGGATCAGCGGGTTGAGCAACAGGATGTACGCCATGGCCATGAAGGTCGTGACGCCGCCGCGCACCTCGGTCGCGACGGTCGATCCACGCTCGGATATGTGAAAGTACCGGTCGAGCCACGATCTGCCGGCGGGGACGCGCGAGCCTGGGCCCGCGTCCTCCGCACCGGTCTTCGGTTCCACTGACTGCTGGGTCATGATGCCTGACTCCCAAGGTTCACAGGGGCACCCGCGATGGAGAATGGAGATGCGGGATTTGGGATGAGTACTCCGGCTGCACGACCCGGGGGACGGCCCGAGACGAACTGTTCATACGGGATGGGTGGAACGGGTACTGCCACTGCTGTGCGCAGGGCATCAAGCGCCGCGAGCGGTGCGGAACTTGGGAGCTCCGGGCGGTGCGGGCGCAGGAAGTGTGACGTTCCCTGGGGCGCGCACCGCCCGGAGAGCTGAGGAGGAGCTCGGGTCAGGTGCCGGTGAGGTGCTCGGGCCTGACCGGGGTCCTGTTGAGCTCCAGCCCCGTCGCGTTCCGGATCGCCGCGAGGACGGCCGGGGTCGACGACAGGGTGGGGGCCTCGCCGACGCCACGGAGCCCGTACGGGGCGTGGTCGTCGGCGAGTTCGAGCACGTCGACCGGGATGGCCGGGGTGTCGAGGATGGTGGGCAGCAGGTAGTCCGTGAAGGACGGGTTGCGCACCTTCGCGGTCGTCGGGTCGACGATGATCTCCTCCATGACGGCGATGCCCATGCCCTGGAGGGTGCCGCCCTGGATCTGGCCGATGACGGAGAGCGGGTTGAGCGCCTTGCCGACGTCCTGGGCGCAGGCCAGTTCGATGACCTTGACCAGGCCGAGCTCGGTGTCGACCTCGACGACCGCGCGGTGCGCGGCGAAGGAGTACTGGACGTGGCCGTTGCCCTGTCCGGTACGCAGGTCGAAGGCCTCGGTGGGGCGGTGGCGCCACTCCAGCTCGATGTCGACCGCCTCGTCCTCCAGCACGTCGGCCAGGTCGGCCAGCACCTCGCCGCCGTCGGTGACGACCTTGCCGCCCTCCAGGAGGAGTTCGGCGGTGGCCCAGGCGGGGTGGTACGTACCGAACTTGCGGCGGCCGATCTCCAGGACCTGCTCGCGCACGGCCTCGCAGGAGTTCTTCACCGCGCCGCCGGTGACGTAGGTCTGGCGGGACGCGGACGTGGAGCCGGCCGAGCCGACCCGGGTGTCGGCCGGGTGGATGGTGACCTGGGAGACGCCCAGTTCGGTACGGGCGATCTGGGCGTGCACGGTGACGCCGCCCTGTCCGACCTCCGCCATGGCGGTGTGCACGGTCGCGACGGGTTCGCCGCCGATGACCTCCATGCGTACCCGGGCGGTGGAGTAGTCGTCGAAGCCCTCGGAGAAGCCGACGTTCTTCAGACCGACCGCGTAGCCGACGCCCCGCACGACCCCTTCGCCGTGCGTGGTGTTGGAGAGACCGCCGGGCAGCGCCCGTACGTCGGCGTGCTCGCCGGCGCTCTCCCACTGGCGCTCGGGCGGCAGCGGCCTGGCCTTGACCCGGCGCAGCAGTTCGGCGACCGGGGCGGGCGAGTCGACCCGCTGGCCCGTCGGCAGCAGGGTGCCCTGCTCCATGGCGTTGAGCTGCCTGAACTCGACCGGGTCCATGCCCAGTTCGGCCGCGACCTTGTCCATCTGCGCCTCGTAGGCGAAGCAGGCCTGGACCGCGCCGAAGCCGCGCATCGCACCGCACGGCGGGTTGTTGGTGTAGAGGGCGATCGCCTCGATGTCGACGTCCTCGATGACGTACGGGCCGACGGCGAGCGAGGAGGCGTTGCCGACGACGGCCGGGGAGGCGGAGGCGTAGGCGCCACCGTCCAGCACGATGCGGCACTTCATGTGCGTCAGCTTGCCGTCACGGGTGGCGCCGTGCTCGTACCAGAGCTTTGCGGGGTGCCGGTGGACGTGCCCGAAGAAGGACTCGAAGCGGTTGTAGACCATCTTGACCGGCTTGCCGGTGCGCAGCGCCAGCAGGCAGGCGTGGATCTGCATCGAGATGTCCTCACGGCCGCCGAACGCGCCGCCGACGCCGGAGAGCGTCATGCGGACCTTGTCCTCGGGCAGGCCGAGGACGGGGGCGATCTGGCGGAGGTCGGAGTGCAGCCACTGGGTGGCGACGTACAGATCGACGCCGCCGTCCTCGGCGGGTACGGCCAGGCCGGACTCGGGGCCGAGGAAGGCCTGGTCCTGCATGCCGAAGACGTACTCGCCGCTGACCACGACGTCGGCCCGGGCCTTCGCCGCCTCCGCGTCGCCGCGGACGATGGGCTGGCGGTGGACGATGTTGGGGTGCGGTACGTGCCCGATGTGGTGGTCGTCGCGGCCCTCGTGGATGAGGGGCGCGTCGGGGGCGGTCGCGGAGGCCTCGTCGGTGACGACCGGCAGCTCGCGGTAGTCGATCCTGATCTTCGCGGCGGCGCGGCGGGCCGTCTCCGGGTGGTCGGCGGCGACGAGCGCCACCGGTTCGCCGTGGTGGCGGACCCGGCCGTGGGCGAGAACCGGGGTGTCCTGGATCTCCAGGCCGTAGTTCTTCACCGCGGTCGGCAGGTCGTCGTAGGTGAGCACGGCGTAGACGCCGGGGGTGGCGAGCGCCTCGGAGATGTCGATCGAGACGATCTCGGCGTGCGCGACGGTGGAGCGCAGGGTGTGGCCCCAGAGCATGTCCTCGTGCCACATGTCCGAGGAGTACGCGAACTCGCCGGTGACCTTCAGGATGCCGTCGGGGCGCAGCGTGGACTCGCCGATGCCGCCCTTGGTCCGGGTGCCCTGGTTGATGTTGGTGGGGGAACCGCTGACGCCCATCGTCTAGACCGTCTCTTCCGCGCGGGCGGCCGCGAGGCGGACCGCGTCGAGGATCTTCTCGTAGCCGGTGCACCGGCAGAGGTTGCCGGAGAGCGCCTCGCGGATGTCCGCGTCGGACGGCTCGGGGGTGCGTTCCAGGAGTTCGTCGGCCGCGACGAGCAGTCCGGGGGTGCAGAAGCCGCACTGGACGGCTCCGGCGTCGATGAACGCCTGCTGGATCGGGGAGAGCTCTCCGGTGTCGCGGGTTTCCTCGGCGGACGGCTTGGCCTTCCACCGCTGCGCCTTGTCGACCGTGACGCCGCAGGCGCCGGAGGCGCAGCCGGTGCCGGGGTGGGCCTCGGAGCGGTGGGCGGCGAAGTCGGCGAGACCTTCGACGGTGACGACGTCGCGGCCCTCGACCTGGCCGGCGGCGACCAGACAGGAGCAGACGGGCACGCCGTCCAGGCGGACCGTGCAGGAGCCGCACTCGCCCTGCTCGCAGGCGTTCTTGGAACCGGGAAGGCCCATCCGCTCGCGCAGGACGTACAGGAGGGACTCGCCCTCCCAGACGTCGTCGGCTTCGTGCCGGCGGCCGTTGACCGTGAAATTGACGCGCATGATCAGGCAGCTCCTTCGGTGCTGCGGCCGTTGCCGCGGTACGACTCCCAGGTCCAGCCGAGCGTCCGGCGGGCCATGATCCCGACCGCGTGCCGGCGGTAGCTCGCGGTGCCGCGCACGTCGTCGATCGGGTTGCAGGCCGCCGCGGCGAGCGTGGCGAACTGCTTGGCGATCGAGGGCGTGATGATCGTGCGGCTGTCCCAGAACCCGCCCTCTTCCAGCGCGGCGTTCAGGAAGTCCTCCGCCTCCTTCGCCCGTACGGGTGTCGGGGCGGCGGATCCGATGCCGGTGCGGACCGTGCGGGTCTCGGGGTGCAGGGCCAGGCCGAAGGCGCAGACGGCGATGACCATCGCGTTGCGGGTGCCGACCTTGGAGTACTGCTGCGGCCCGTCGGCGTTCTTGATGTGCACGGCCCGGATCAGTTCGTCCGGCTCCAGGGCGTTGCGCTTGACGCCGGTGTAGAAGTCGTCGATGGGGATCAGCCTGGTTCCGCGGACGGATTCGGCCTCCACCTCGGCGCCCGCGGCGAGCAGCGCCGGGTGGGCGTCTCCGGCGGGCGACGCGGTGCCGAGGTTGCCGCCGACGCCGCCGCGGTTGCGGATCTGCGGCGAGGCGACGGTGTGCGAGGCGAGCGCCAGACCCGGCAGCTCGGCGCGCAGGTGCTCCATGATGTGGCTGTACGGGACCGAGGCGCCGAGCCGTACGCTCTCCCGGCCCACGTCCCACTCGGACAGCTCGCCGATGCGGTTCAGGTCCAGAAGGTACTCGGGCCGGCGGTGGTCGAAGTTGATCTCGACCATCACATCGGTGCCGCCCGCAATGGGCACAGCCGTCGGGTGCTCGGCCTTGGCGGCGAGCGCCTCCTCCCAGCTGGCGGGGCGAAGGAAGTCCATGGGTGGCTCTCTTCTTCTCAATCGGGTCGTTCGCCGGGAATGTCGTTCGTCGGGCTGGGGACGGCCGGCCCTCTCCTGGTCGTTCCTGTGTTGTTCACGCGGTGTGTGGCCCAGTACACAAGCCCTGCTCCACCTGGTGCAGTCACCGAAACCATGAAGGAGTTGGCTGGTCTCCACGCTCGTCTTGTAGATTCGAACGAATGGCGGGGATCGGTGACCTCACCGCAATACCCAGTTTTCACCCTCACCAACGAATGAGATGGCGGCGACGAGATGCGGCTGCGCGCACTGCTGGAGACCGACGCGCTGGGCCTGCGGCTGCTCGGCGGCGACGAGGAGCTGGACCGGTCGGTCCGCGGCGTGATGACCACCGACCTGCGGGACCCCAGCCGCTACCTCTCGGGCGGCGAGCTGGTGCTGACCGGGCTGGCCTGGCACCGGGACGCGAAGGACTCGGAGCCGTTCGTACGGATCCTGTCGGGGGCCGGGGTCGCCGGGCTCGCGGCGGGTGAGGCGGAGCTCGGTGCCATCCCGGACGATCTGATCGAGGCGTGCCGCCACCACCGGCTGCCGCTCTTCGCCGTGAACGAGACCGTCGCGTTCGCAACGATCACCGAGCATGTGGTCCGCCAGGTGTCCGGCGAGCGCGCGGGCGACCTGGCCGCGGTCGTGGACCGGCACCGCAGGCTGATGACCTCGGGGCCGGCGGGCGGCGGTCCCGAGGTGGTCCTCGATCTGCTCGGATCCGACCTCGACCTGCACGCATGGGTGCTCTCCCCCACCGGCCGGCAGATCGCGGGCGCCGGCGCGCCCTTGTCCGGACCGGCCGGCGCGGAGCTGGCCGGGCTGCATCTGGCCGCGGTCCGCTCCGGCCGCCGCGCCCCGCACCGGGCCACCGTCGACGGGGTGACGTATTCACTCTTTCCCATTCGCAACCATGGCAGAGGCGCCGTGCCGGCCTCCCGCGACGTGCGGGAGTCGGTGCTCTCCGACTGGCTGCTGGCCGTCGAGGCCGACGCGGGCGACTGGTCGGCCGCCCGGCTCGACCTGCTCCAGGGCGTCACCCAGCTGATCGCGGTGGAACGGGACCGGCGCGACGCGGCCCGTACGGTGCGCCGCAGGCTCGCCCAGGAGGTCCTGGAGCTGGTCCAGGCCGGTGCGCCGCCGACCGAGATCGCCGCCAGGCTCCGGGTGGCCGCCCCGGTCCTGCTGCCCGGCCTCGGGAGCGCGCCTCACTGGCAGGTGGTGGTGGCCCGGGTCGAGTGGGACGAGGCGGACGCGCCCGGCGGCACCGGTTCCGGGATCGCGGGCGGCCCGGTCGCCCAGGCGCTGCTGGAGGAGATCCTGGTCGACCCGGCCGTGACCGGGCCGGATTCCGCGGACCGGATCGCGGTCGCCCACACGGGTGACGAGGCCATCGCACTCGTACCGCTGCCCGCCCTCTCCGGCGCCCGGCCGGAAGCGGACGAGGACGGCGAGGAGGCCGCGGCGGACGACCCCGCGCTGCACGCCGACGCCCTGCTGGCCGCCGTGCGCGCCCCGCTCTCCGCGGGCCTCGCCGACGACGGCCGACTGACACTGGGTGTCAGCGCCGCGGTGCATTCGCCCGAGGGGCTGCGCGGCGCCCTGGAGGAGGCCCGGCACGCCCGCCGGGTGGCGGCGGCCCGTCCGGGGCGGGTCTGCGCGGCCGGCCACCACGAGCTGGCCTCGCACGTACTGCTGCTGCCGTTCGTCCCCGACGATGTGCGTCGCGCGTTCACCGCACGACTGCTCGACCCGCTGCGCGATTACGACCTGCGCCACCGCGCGGAGCTGATCCCGACCCTGGAGGCGTTCCTGGACTGCGACGGTTCATGGACCCGCTGCGCGGCCCGGCTGCACCTCCACGTCAACACGTTGCGCTACCGGATCGGGCGAATCGAGCAGTTGACGGGCCGTGACCTTTCGCGGCTCGAGGACAAGCTCGATTTCTTCCTCGCCCTGCGTATGAGCTGACGCCCCGGGGGCCTTGGCGGCCACCACAGGGTCCCGTCGATTGTGAAAAGTTTCACCTGACATTGCCTCGACCTCTTGGCCCGGCGTGCCATTCCGTGCTGTGATGCGGCCAGACTCAACAGCTCGATGGCGCGCTCGGGGAGGGCAATGTGGCGCATACCGCCATGTCTGGTTCCGGAACGACAGCAGATGACGATCCGCCGCTCCAGACAGCGGTATGGCGGCTGCGGTCACGCGCCTGCTGGACGGACGCTGCGGCACTGCTCGAACACGACGCCGCCACCGACCCGGCGGCGGCCCTCCAGCGGACGGCACTGCTGACCGAGCGGTGTCTGTACACCGGGCAGGGCTGGACCGACGCGGAGGACGCGTTGCGCACCGCCGAGGCCATGGCCCACGACGACGCCGAGCGCGGGGCCGCCGCCTGCGAGCGCGGCTATCTGGCGTATGCCTCCACCCTGCTCGGCGTACGGGACCGGGCCGACGAGGCACGGGTGGCGCTGAGCCGCGCCGCGGCGCTGCTCGCCCCGGCCGCCCCGGGCCGCCCGCTGCTCGACTTCCGGCGGGGCCTGATCGCCCAGAACATCGCCGACTCACCGCAGGCCGCCCGCGCCGCGTACCGCAGGGCCCACGCAGGCGCCACGGCCCAGGGAGACGCGCTGCTGCTCTCCTCCACCTGGCGCCATCTGGCCCTGATCGCCCTGCGCGAGGGCGAGTTGGCGGAGGCCAGGCACGGTTTCGCCGAGTCCCTGCGGATAAGGGAGGAGCTGGGCTACCTGGTCGGTACGGCACCGGCGCTCATCGCCATGGCGGACGCCGAACCGGAGCCCGAGGCGGCCACGCGGCTGCGTGCCGAGGCGGGCAGGCTCTTCCGGCTGCTCGGCGGCGTACCGACCTGGCTGGCGCCGCATCTCGACCCGCCGGGGCCGGAGACGGCCGGGGCGAACTGAGCACGGCCGGTCGAGGACCTCAGGCAGGGTCCTCGACCGGGTCGCCGGGCTTCCAGCCCGCGTCGCTCCACTCGGGGGTCGGCGTCGGACGCGGCGGAGCGGGCGGCGGGTTCGGGCCGCGGTTCGGGTTCTGCGGCACCGCGGCGGTGGGATTCCCGTTCTCCGCGCCTCCGTCGCGCGGGGGCGGCGCGACCGGGGATTTCGGCGGCACCGGCTTCCTCGTCGGGGGCACGGAGAAGGCGGCCGCAGCGGAGGCGGAGGGGGTCGCGGAGGCTGACGGAGTCGCGGAAGCCGACGGGGTCGCGGACGGCGAAGGCGCGGCGGACTCCGCAGGTGTACGCGCGGGGCTCGCGCTCGGCGACGGCGTCGCGGGAGCGGGCGTCGCAGGAGGCCTTCCGTCGGATCCGCCGGACTCGGAACAGCCCGCCGCCGCCAGTGCCAGTCCCAGCACCACCAGCAGCGCGGACGTCCCCCGCGGCCATCGGTTCCGCATCATTCCCGCCCCTCGAAAACGATCATGCGATGAGAGGCACAGAGTACCCACAGCGGACCGCGGCGGCGGCGGCCCGGGCGGGGAAGTCAGCGTCTGGCAGCGGCCCGGACGGGAAAGGTCAGCGGTACGCGCCGGCAGCCCGGACCGGGGAGGTCAGCAGCCCACGCCGGCAGCCCGGACCGGGGAGGTCAGCGGTCCGCGCCGGTGAAGTGTTCGCGCACCAGTGACTGCACGACGGACAGGTCCTCGGCGATCAGCGCATCGAGCAGCGCGGCGTGTTCCACCGCGTCGGCGAGGAGGTCGGCCCGGCGGGTGGCCGGGTTGTGCCCCAAGGGCCACTGGGAGCGGCGGTGCAGCTCGTCGGCGACCATCACGAGTTGCCGGTTGCCGGAGAGCGCGAGTACCGCCCCGTGGAAGGCCCGGTCCGCCTCCGCGTAACTCGCCCGGTCGCCGACGGCCGCTGCCGCGACGGTGGCGTCGGCCAGCGGGCGCAGGGCGCACCAGCCGGCCGGCGGGACGGTGCGGGCGAGCCGCAGCATGACGGGGACTTCGAGCAGCGCCCGCACCTCGGCCAGCTCGGCCAGCTCGCCCGGCCCGCGCTGGGCGACCCGGAAGCCGCGGTTCGGCACGACCTCGACGGCACCCTCCACGGCCAGCTGCTGCATCGCCTCGCGCACAGGGGTGGCGGAGACCCCGAAACGGGCACCGAGCGCCGGGGCGGAGTAGACCTGCCCGGGGATCAGCTCGCCGTCGACGAGGGCGGCGCGCAGGGCGTCCAGGATCTGGCCGCGCACGGAGTGCCGCTGCACCACGGTCCGGGGGGCCGGCGGCTCGCTGTGGGTGTGCTCGCCTCGGGCCTGCTCGGGCACCCGGAGGGACGAGGAGGCGGTCATGGGCGCGGCGGACGCATGCGGTGTCCACGCGTCCTCACGGGCTCTGCCCTGCTCCACGGGTACCTCCTCGGCCGGTCGCGGGCGCGGCTCGCGTGCACGGCGCCTCGTGTGCACGATAGGCGGAGGAGGCTGCAGTTCAAACATCGATCGCGTCGGGTAAGGTAAGGCTTACCTGCAAACGATCGCGATTCGGTGGTCCCTGCATGACCCTGCCCACTCTGTTCCCCGGCACGACGACCTCGGCGATGACGGACGCGTACGCGCGCCTGGCCGAGGTCTTTCCCGGGCTGCGCGCCGAGGTGCTCACGGACGACGAGCCCGCCCCCGGCGGCACCGGCTGGGTGGGCGCCCACGAGCTCGCGGCGGGGGGCGGCGGACTCGACGCCTTCCTCGCCTGGGACGACGCGCAGGTGCTGCGGGACTACGGACAGCAGGCCCGGCCCGACGTGGTCGCCGGCTTCGGGCTGCACCGCTACGCATGGCCGGCCTGCCTGCTGGTGACGGTGCCGTGGTTCCTGCACCGGCGGGTGCCGCGGATCCCGGTCCAGAACGTCGCCTTCCAGCGGGCGCTGGGCCATCTGACGGTACGGGTACAGGAGTTCGCCTGCCTGCCCGGCGATCCGGCGGCGGAGCTGCCGGGTGCGCGCGTGGTGGCGGACGAGGCCGCGCTGCGCGCCGAGGTGCTCGCGTCCGTGGCCGAACACCTCGGCCCCGTGCTCGACGGCTTCGGCCCGCGGATGCGGCGCGGCAAGCGGGCCCTGTGGGGCATGGCGACGGACGAGGTCGTCGAGGGCCTCTGGTACATCGCCCATCTCCTCGGCGAGGAGCGGCGCGCGATGGCCGAGCTGGAGGCGCTCCTGCCGGGCACCACGAAGCCCTACGTCGGCACGGCGGGCTTCCGGGAGCTGACCGGCCCGGACGGACAGTCACTGCCCACCCGGGACCGGGCGAGCTGCTGCATGTTCTACACGGTGCGCCCCGAGGACACCTGTGTCACCTGCCCGCGCACCTGCGACTCGGACCGGGTCCGGAAGCTGACGCCCACCGCCTGACCCGCGCCGCCCGGTGGCGTAGCGCGACCCGAAGCTCCGCACTGCCCGCAGCGTGGTGCGATGCGAAGATCCACACCGCCCGCACGAGTGACGTAAATCGAACGCAACTCCCCTGCGGCATACGGGCATTCGACCAGATCGTGGATATCCGTCGACTCTGCCACCCCTTTGGCGTTCTCTTGCCCCGAAACCGCCTGGACGCAAGGCAATCCCCGGCACGATGGCGGCCGAAATGCCCTATCGCGATGCAAGGGATCGTGCATGAGACTGACCGACATATCGCTTGACTGGCTGCTTCCGGCCGCCGTGCTGCTGGCAGGGGTCATGGCGGCGGTTGCGGTGGTCGCGCGCGGCAAGCGCGCCTCTGACACATCCGCGGCCGACGACACCTGGGAACGCAGCGAGGAACGGCGCAGACGCAAGGAGGCGCTGTACGCGACCGCCTCGTACGTTCTGCTGTTCTGCTGCGCCGCGGTCGCGGCCGCGCTCTCCTTCCACGGGCTCGTCGGCTTCGGTACCCAGAATCTCGGCCTCTCCGGGGGCTGGGAGTACCTGGTGCCGTTCGGCCTCGACGGGGCGGCGATGTTCTGCTCCGTGCTCGCTGTCCGCGAGGCCAGCCACGGCGACGCGGCGCTCGGCTCACGGCTTCTGGTGTGGACCTTCGCCGGTGCGGCCGCCTGGTTCAACTGGGTGCACGCCCCCCGTGGCCTGAACCACGCGGGTGCTCCGCACTTCTTCGCAGGAATGTCGCTCTCGGCGGCCGTGCTCTTCGACCGGGCGCTGAAACAGACCCGGGTGGCGGCGCTGCGCGAACAGGGCCTGGTTCCCCGTCCGTTGCCGCAGATCCGGATCGTACGGTGGCTGCGCGCACCCCGGGAGACCTTCGGCGCCTGGTCGTTGATGCTGCTCGAAGGCGTACGCACGCTGGACGAGGCGGTCGACGAGGTACGCGAGGACCGCCGGGAGAAGGAACAGAACCGGCTCCGCCGAAGGGACCAGGAAAAGCTGGACCGGGCGCAGATCAAGGCCCTGAACCGGCAGAACCGGGCCTGGGGACGGGTCGGCCGGGGCGGCGCCCAGGTGGACGTCCAGGCCATCGCCCCCGCGACGGGCTCCGCGCAGTCCGTCGCGGAGCCCGCCATATCCGAGCCGGGTCAGCTGCCCCTGCGACCCCGGCCATCCCTGCAAGCCGTGAACGGCCCGAACTCGAGGGACGTTCCTGAGCTGGGCGCGACCGATCCGAGAGCGGTCGACCTCACTGCCGAGGACGACACCCAGGCACTGCCCAGGCTCGACTCGCTGGAGCAGAAGCTCAAGGACCTGGAGCAGCAGTTCGGCTGATGTGCCGGCCGGCGACTTGCGGGACACGGCCCTGACGATCCGACCGGACCGTCAGGGCCGTTCACCGTCCAGCTCGAACCAGACCACCTTGCCCAGGGCGTGCGGGCTTATTCCCCAGGAGTCCGCGAGGCTCTCCACCAGGACCAGTCCCCTGCCGTGCGTACCGTCGTCGGCGTTCGGTACGTGCGACACGGGCATGCCCGGGACGAAGTCCCTGACCTCCACGCGCAGCTTCTGCGGCGCCACACTCACGGCGACGACCGCTCCGTCGCCCGTATGGACCAGCGCATTGGTCACGAGCTCGCTGAGCAGCAGCTCGGCCACCTGCGCGGGCTCCTCCTTCCATCGATATCGCAGTAATTCCCGCACGGCTCCCCGCACTTCCGCGACGGCCGCCAGATCGGCACGGCCGACTCTGCGATGCAGTCGGGCCAATTCCTGACGCCCCATCGTCTCCCCCGCCCACACAGTGAATCGCCCCCTGTTATCGAAGGTGCTCACGCAATGCATGCCCCGCCTACGCGCTGTCACGCTTGCGGATGCGTCACGAGGAAGGTGATTCCGGCAACCCTCGGGCGGCGGTCGTGCCGGCCTCAGGCCCGTTTGTAGTAGTAGCCGTCGGCATGGGGGGCGCCGACGTTGTGCTGGACGCCGCTGCCGTTGAGGGTGAAGTACGACGCTTCGAGCGTCGCGTAGCAGTAACCGGGGTTGGCGCCGACGAGCCTGGCCGTGCCGACGTTGATACGGCTGTTGCCGTTCGCCGTGGAGGTCACCTTTGCCTCGTACGGGCAGTTGTTGACCGGGAAGTCGGTCAGGCGCACCACGCCCGACCCGGAAATGGTGATCGTGCCCGGCTGCCCCACGTTGTACGCGTCGCCGTACTTCCAGGTGCCCGCGAACGACGACGGGACCGTGCTCCCGCCGCCTGATCCGCCCGTGGAGCCCGAAGTGCCGCCCGAGCCGGTCGTGGTGGACCCGGAGGTGCCCCCGGAACCGCTCGTCGAGCCCGAGGTGCTGCCCGAACCACCTCCGGCCGCACTCCCCCCGCTTGAGCCTCCGGTGCTCGAACTCCCGCCGCCCGTCGCATCGGTGCCGCCGCCGGAGGAGCCGGAGCCGCCCACGGCGGAGGTACCGCCGCCGTCCGGAACTCCCGCACCGCCGGCCGAGCCTCCGGCGTCCCCGCCGCCCTCCCCGTCATCGCCGTCCTTCCGGTCGTCGTCCTTCTTGCCGCCGTCCGCCTGGGGGCTCTTGTCGCTCCGGGGAGGTGAGCTGTGCGGTGCCGACGGCGACCCCGGCACGGAAGGGGCTGTCGCACCGCTGGACGGGGACGCGTGGCTGCCGCGGTCGCTGTCGCTGTCGCCGCCGAACGGCTGCAGAACCGCCAGCGTGCCGCCTCCCCCGCCCAGGACCACGACCAGGGGAACGGCCACGATCCATGGGCGGCGTCGCCCGTCCCGCTTGCGCTTCGGCTCGGCGGTCCCACCGACGGAGGCGACCACGGAGACGTCCGCCGGCGCCCGCAGGCCGACCGTCCCGCGGTCGACGCTCTCCTGCCGCACCGGCGCCGCCTCCGCGTCCAGGAGCCGCGCCGACTGCCGCGCGAGGTGGCCCACCACTCCGGCCGGCAGCCACGATGCCCCCGCGGCAGGCGCCTCGCCGCCGCGCTCCGCCAACAGCGTTGCCACGGAGGGCCGTTCGGCGACCGACTTGGCAAGGAGGCGGGTGATCAGGGTGCGCAGACCCTCGTCGCGGACCTGATCGATCTCGGGCTCGGCCTCGACGATGTGGTACATCACCGCATGCTGATTGCTCACCCCGTTGCCGAACGGGAGGGTGCCGGTAGCCGCGTACGTCAGCACGCAGCCGAGGGTGAACACGTCGCTCTTCGGGCCCGCGCTCTCGCCGCGGATCTGCTCCGGAGCCATGAAGCCGGGTGATCCGATCACCATGCCCGTGCTGGTGAGGAGGGAGTCGACGGACGTCTCGGCGGCGCGGGCGATGCCGAAGTCGATGACCTTGGGTCCCTCGACCGTGAGCATCACGTTCGAGGGCTTGAGGTCGCGGTGGACGATGCCGGCCGAGTGGATGTCCTCGAGTGCGCGCAGGAGTCCGTCGGCGAGGGCGAGTACGGACTCCGGGGGAAGCGCGCCATGGCCCCGCACCACCTGCTCCAGGGAGAGGCCGGGGACATAGCCCGTCGCCACCCAGGGGTACTCCGCGTCGGGAGCCGCGTCCAGAACGGGCGCGGTGTAGCGCTCGCCCACGCGCCTCGCCGCGTCGACCTCACGGCGAAAGCGGGCCCTGAACTGCGGGTCCGCGACATGCTCCGGGTGCACCACCTTGACCGCGACCGTGCGGCCGCCCTCGGAACGGGCGAGGTAGACCCGGCCCATGCCCCCCGCGCCGAGTCTGCCGAGCAGCAGGTAGGGCCCGATGCGGACCGGGTCGGTCGCGGCCAGGGGCTTTATGCCGCCGTCGAGGTTGTCCTCGCCGTCCTCGTGGTCACCGTCGTGCACGCTGGTCATGTTCGAGTACTCCCCCGTGAGTCCCGCCGCGCAGCCCCGCGGGACCGCGTCCGACACCTGAAATCTCCATGCGCAACCGTCACTTGGCGCAAAGGTGTTCAGTCTGAGGCACAACGCGCGACAATTGGAACTGCTTCCGGAAATAGTTCTGGAACATTCTTCTACTCTGTTCCCTGCGGGCGGGTCCACGAGGGAACGCCGGATCCGGGAGCTGGGGGCGGCGTCGATGAGTCCGAAGCAACAACGCGGTGAGGCCACCGCAGCGCACGTGCTCGACTGCGCACTGGACATCTACGCGTCGGACGGCGAAGCCGGACTCACTCTGGGCGCGATCACCTCGGCCAGTGGCGTCAGCGCGGGAAGCATCTACCACCACTTCGGCAGCCTCCAAGGCGTGGTGGTCGCGCTCGCGCAGTCCTGGCTGGGCCGCCTCCTGGGCGAGCTGGGCGCGGAGCTGACGCGCGCGGAGGACGCCCGCACCGGTGTCCACGCGGCGGTACGGGCCTACCTGCGCTTCATCCAGGTCCACCCGGACGCGGCCCGGCTCATGCACTCCGTCACCGTGGACCGCGAGATCACCGCACGCGCCCGTCAGATCCGCGGCGCCCAGGAGGCCCGGCTGGCCCCTCTCGCGGCCTGGCTGCGTGCCCACCAGGAGGCGGGGCAACTCGTCGACCTCCCCCTGCCCGTGGTGGAATCACTGATCCTGGGCCCCGTGACGGGCATCGCGCGCCGCTGGCTCTCGGTCGGTGACATCGACATCGAGGAGGCCGTCCGGACGGTCCCGGAACGCATCTGGCGCTCCGTCAGCCCCTGACACGCGCTGCGCGCTACGGCGTGCGCCCGCCCGCCCCGTGCGCGACGTTCACCTCCCGCTCGGTTAACTTCACAAAAATTCACCCTTGTTGGCGTTGACGGGACCGTATCTACGCGCGTCATCATGGTGGCTATGCGAATCCCCCCACGGATCACCACGCTCGGCGGCATCGCCGCCCTTCTGTCCGTCCTCTTCGTCGGCGGCCCCGTCACGGCGACCGCGACCGCCGCCACCACCTCCGTCGGCAGCATCTGTTACTCCGCGCTGCCGTCCCAGGCCCACGACACCCTCGACCTCATCGACGCCGGCGGGCCCTTCCCGTACGACCAGGACGGGACCGTCTTCCAGAACCGCGAAGGCGTGCTGCCCGGACAGGGCACCGGCTACTACCACGAGTACACCGTGATCACCCCGGGCTCCCCGACCCGCGGTGCCCGACGCATCGTCACCGGCGAGGAGGTCCAGGAGGACTACTACACCGCCGACCACTACGAGACCTTCGACCTCGTCGACCACGACTGCTGAGCCGCACCCCCGGTCCGGTCCGCGCCGTAGCCCCCACCTGCGGCGCGGATCACCGGAGCGACGTACTTGTACGCTCCCCCCATGACCGTGACCTATGTGATCGACGGCTCCGAGGTCACCGGCCCGGAGCGCTTCTGGGACGTGATCGGCGAGGCGGTGAACGGGCCCGGCGGCTATTTCGGCCGGAACCTCGACGCCTTCGCGGACTGCCTGAGCGGCGGGATGGGCACGCCGGACGACGGCGACTTCGTCATCGAGTGGCGGGACCACGCGCTGTCTGCGCGCGCGCTGGGCCACGAGGAGACCGCACGGTATCTCCGCGCGATCGCCGGACGGGCCCATGCGAGCAACCAGGAACGCCTGCGCGCGGAATCGGCCCGGGCGGCCGAGGGGCTCGGCCCCACTCTCTTCGACCGGCTGGTGGAGATCATCCGGGAACGGACGGGACCGGACACCCTGCGACTGCTCTGAGAAACCGCTCCGGGCGCCACGGCCGCGGTGATCCGCACGCGTGACGCCCGGCCGGAATCAGTACCGCGTGGACACGTTCACCGCGCCGAAGTCCTGCACGGCGTACAGGCTGATGTAGTGGGCGCCTGCCGCCGGGTTCTCGACGGTCAGCGTGTGGCTGTTGCCGCTGCCGGTCGCCCGGGATGTGTAAGCACCCGTGGTGGCCCAGCCGTTCGCGTTGTAGTAGAGGTCGGCGTCGCCCGTCCCCCCGCTCGTGGTGATCTTCAGCCGAGCGGTGCCGGCAGGCACGTAGACGTACAGATAGGAGTAGTTGCCCCGCGTCGCCTGCCGTCCGCTCCGGGTGCAGTTCTGGCCGAGCTCGCGCACGTCACCTGCCGTGCACTCGGCCGGCGGGTTGGCGGTGGTGCCGCAACTGCCCGCCGCGCACGCCGTCAGCCAGGCGTTCCAGTCGGAGTCGTAGCGACTGCCGATGGTGGAGGTGAGCAGGGTGCGGGCACCGCTCCAGTCACCGCCGCGGTAGAGGCCCAGCAGTCGGTCAACATCCGCTCGGTGCGACTGGAGCATGTAACGGACGGCCAGGTAGCCCCAGTTGTAGATGCGCGTCTGGTCGGCGTTCTCGTAGGTGGTGTCGAACAGGGAGCTCAGGGTGTAGGTGTGCGATCCGGCCTGGGTGACGGCGTCGTCGTAGACGACGTCACGGTAGGAGTAGGAGACGTACTCCGCGAAGCCCTCGACCCACCAGATGGTCGGGGTCGTCACACCCGCTTCGAAGTCTCCGGCCATGTCGAACCGGCCGTCGAGGTAGTGCGTGTACTCGTGGTTGAGATTCCAGATCTGGAAGTCCGGGCGCACCCATTCGGCCTCGTAGGCGATGAACCGCGGCTGGTTGCCGGCCGCTGACGGGTCGCCCTCCAGGTACATTCCGCCGTTGTCGGTGTTGATGCCGTAGATGGCTCCGGCGTAGGTCTGGTAGTCGGTACTGGAATCGAAGACGACCACCTCGATGGTGGTGTTGTTGTCCCCCGCGACGGGTCCGCCGTCCCGGGCCACCTCGTGGAAGTAGGCGTCCTGGCCCCGCAGGCTGGTACAGGCTGACGCGAGGTCGGCCGAGGACATCTGCTGGGCCAGGATGCGGATGCTGTCGCTGCAGGTGTGCTCGACGGGTAGAACGGCGCTCCTGATCCGGGCCGCCAGGTCGCAGGTGCCGTACGCGGCACAGTTGGCCCGGTCGTAGTAGTCGGTCATCTCGGCCAGTCCGACCCAGAGCGGTGCGGTGGGTCCGGTCAGCGAGCTCCGGCCGAGCAGGTCGATGACAAGCGGACGGGCCCTGGGCCGCAGCGGTTCCTCCTGGAGGAACCGCCCGAGTTCGCGACCTGCGTTGGAGGTCAGGTACGAGCGGTCCGTGCCCAGCAGAGAGAGGTGGTCGCGGGCGAAGCCTGCGAGCGAGTCGAGCAGGCTCGGGTCGGCCTGGACTGCGCTGACGAACGCGGGCAGTTGATGACCCCGGAAGGTCACGGTGTAGACGTTGTTGACCGCGTTGAGCATGTACCAGGAGCTGTCGTACGAGGAGTTGTAGCCGGCGAGCAGCCTCTTGACGATGTACAGGTAGCGGTCGTTCTGCTCGGCACTGTCGATGAGCGTGACGGCCTCGGCCAGGGTCTCGCCGTTGGCGTCCGTGACGTCGCGTGAGTGCGCCGAGGCGAAGAAGGCGTCGAGCCCGCCCTGAATGGCGGTGCGCAGGGGGGCGCCGTAGCCGCCGACGGTGCCCGGGTCGTAGTACTGCACGTAGTAGCCGGCCCGGAGGAAGAGCACCAGTTGCGGCATACCGGTGCTGCTGTCACCCGGGTACGCGGCCGATCCGTCGCGCAGGGCGTCGGCGACGGCGACCATCTGTGCCTCACGGAAGGCCAGGTAGCCGTCGTTGCCCTTGACCCCGAACAGGGTGTTGACGCAGTCGGTCGTCGACGACTTGATCTGCTGGACCAGGGCGCTGCCGGTGCGGCTCGTGAAGTCGGCCACGGAGCACGCGGCGGCCTGGGCGAGTCCGGCCGCCTTCGCGGCGGAGCGGGCCTTCGCCCTCATCGACGGGGCCGGGTGGCTCGGCGCGGCGGCACGCGGGTCGTCGTAGTCGCGCTTCAGCGCGTCCTTGGACGCGGTCTGCGGGGCCCGGTCGGCGGGCTTCAGGGCTGCGCCGCCTATGTGGCCGGCGTCCTCGACGGGCGCGGTGAGGGCCTGCGCGGCGGGGCCGCCCGGCTCGGGCGCCTCGGGGCCGACGGCCTTGCCCACGGCGGCCGTCGCGTGGGCGGCGGCCGGCGCGGAGGGCCGGGGCTCGGCGGCCCGGCTCGGTGCGGCGAGCATGCCGACGCCCAGACAGGCCGCCAGGGCCACGGTGGACAAGCCGGTGAATCTCTGTCGAACCGTTCGGTTCTTCACGTGCCGCCTCCCAGCGGTGGGGTGCCGCGCGACGATGCGCGGCGTGGGGGATGGCGCGGTCGAGGCCCGGGCGACTGACCCGGCTCATGACATGAGCACGACCTCCAGCGCGACCGTCTGTACAATGGCACATGTCACATGTCCTTCGGAAGGAGTTGTGCGCACATTCATCCGCGCCCCAACTCCCCTATGCAGAGACCTGCTTGAGGACGACGACACCTCGGGCCGAGGAGCTCCCAATCGAGGTCCGGGCCGAGGTTCGGGTCGAGGCCGAGTCGAGGTTCGATGCACCTCGGTGCAGTGACTGGGGGATGATCCGCTGCGTGACGAAGGATGCGAATGCAGATTCGGGCGCGGGCGCGGGTGCCGACGTGGACGAAGCCCAGGCGTGGGACGCGCGGTTGGGCTGGGCGTTCGGGCTGATAGCCGACGATCCCGTCGAACGGGCTGCGGCGCTGGTCCGGCTCGGCGATGCCCAGAGACACGTACGGGATGCTCTTGGCCGGTTCAACGAGTTGTGGCACGTGACGCTGCCGCTCGGCGGACAGGAACAGTGGCGGGATCAGGCCTTCCTGCAGTCACATGAGGCGTACATCGAAGCCGGCAAGTACTCGCTGCCCGACGCGTTGTGGAACCGCCCGCCCGGGGACATCAGGGCGTGGCAGGGTCTGCCCTATGCACTCCTCTTCCTGGAATGGGAGGCAAGGTATCCGCACGAGTGGACCCGGCATGCCAAGAAGTGGGGCACGAAGCAGAGCCTCATACGGGACGTGGCGGCCGCCGGCCACGGCCCGGAGGTCAGGACGAAGCTCACCGACCTGGTCGAGACCGTCGTTCGGAGGGCCTACCGCTGCAAGGACCGTGAGTACGTGCGCGTTGCTCGAGCCGTGGACAGTGAGGATCTGCGCTGCAGGCTGGAAACTGCCGCTCGGTCCGACACTCCATGGGCACGCCGGCATGCCGGCTACGTCCTCTGGCTCCTCGACCGCCCCGAGGTGCCCAACACGATCCACGTCTGGCAGAGCTGGATTGCGGCCGAAGCGGGAGAGTGAGGCCCCCCGCCTGTGCGACATCCCGATCGCCCCGGAGCCCTGTGGGCCGGTCGTGACGGATGCCTCGGCGTCGATGCCCGTGCCGTAGCACCCGGCCTTGACCAGTGCCGGGAAACGGTCCGTGGCCAACGCGAGAAGCGGTCCGTGGCCAACGCCGGGGGCTCAGGCCTGGACGGCCGGCGCCCCTTCGGACGCCTCGCCGGCGCGCTCGGCCCCACCCTGACTGCCGTCGGCCCAAAGAGACCGGACATGGGACATGTGGGCGAGCATGCAGGCCTCGGCCCCCGGGGCGTCACCGGCGACCACCAGGTCCAGCAGTTGTACGTGTTCCTGCGCGGAGGCGATCAGCTGCCCCGACTCGGCCAGCCGGTTCAGGCCGAACAGCCGTGAGCGCTTGCGCAGTTCGCCGACCTCCTCGACCAGTCGGCGGTTCCCGGCCAGCGCCAGCAGGGCTAGATGGAAGCGACGGTCAGCCTCCAGATAGCCCAGGATGTCGTGCCGGCGGGCCGCCTCGACGATCTCCAGCGCGACGGGCCGCAGCGCCTCCAACTCCTGTGTGAGACCCATCCTCGCGATCCTGCCCACGGTGGGTACCTCGATCATGGCGCGGAGTTCGGTGAAGTCGTCGAGGTCCTGCTCGGTCAGTTCCGTGATCCGGAAGCCCTTGTTGCGGACGGCCTCGACCAGGCCCTCACGGGCCAGGTCGAGCATCGCCTCGCGGACGGGCGTCGCGGAGACACCGAACTCCGAGGCGAGCGCGGGCGCGGAGTACACGGTCCCGGGCTTCAGCTCGCCGGAGATGAGTGCCGCCCGCAGTGCGTGCGCCACCTGGTCACGCAGATGCTCCTGCGCCGAGATCACGTTGAGCGACGTCAGGCGGGCCATGTCTGTTCCTCCAGCACCGTGCGGAGCCCAAGAATACAATGTGACGTTGTCCGTTACGGACTGGGCGGCTCACAACAGGAAGCCCTCGGGGAACGGGTCGGCCGGGTCGAGGAAGTACTGTGCGGTCCCCGTGATCCAGGCGCGGCCGGTGACGGTGGGGACGACGGCGGGCAGCGTCCCCACTGTGGTCTCGGCGACGAGCCGGCCCGTGAACTCCGTACCGATGAAAGACTCGTTGACGAAGTCGGTGTCCAGGGCGAGCTCGCCCCGCGCGTGGAGCTGGGCCATCCGGGCGGAGGTTCCGGTGCCGCACGGGGAACGGTCGAACCAGCCGGGGTGGATGGCCATGGCGTGCCGGGAGCGGACGGCATCCGAGCCGGGGGCGATCAGCTGGACGTGCTTGAGCCCGTGGATGGCGGGGTCGAGCGGGTGGACCGGGCGGTCGGCGGCGTTGACCGCGTCCATCAGGGCGAGCCCGGCGGCCAGCAGCTCGTCCTTGCGGGCCCGGTCGAACGGCAGGCCCAGGTCGTCCAGGCGGACCATGGCGTAGAAGTTGCCGCCGTACGCGAGGTCGTAGGGCACGGTGCCGTGGCCGGGGACCTTCGCAGTGAGTCCGAGTCCGGCGCTGAAGGCGGGGACGTTGGTCAGGGTGACGGAGGTGGCGGCGCCGTCCTCGACCCGGACGTCGACGCTCACCAGCCCGGCGGGAGTGTCCAGCTTCACGGTGGTGACCGGTTCGGTGACCTCCACCATGCCGGTCTCCACCAGGACGGTGGCCACTCCGATGGTGCCGTGCCCGCACATCGGCAGACAGCCGGAAACCTCCATGAACAGGACCCCGAAGTCGGCGTCGGGCCGGGTCGGCGGCTGGAGTATCGCCCCGCTCATGGCCGCGTGGCCGCGGGGCTCGTACATCAGCAGGGTCCGCACCTGGTCCCGGTGCGCCATGAAGAAGGCGCGGCGCTCGGCCATGGTGGCGCCGGGCAGCGTACCGATGCCGCCGGTGATCACCCGGGTGGGCATGCCTTCGGTGTGCGAGTCGACGGCGTGGAAGACGTGACGCGTGCGCAAGTTTCCCCCTCGGTCGTCCGGCCGGTCCGGTACGACGTTCCGGCCCGGCGGATGTCTGGTGTGCTGACGGGTGGGGCGGGAGGCTCAGTCGAGGCCCTCGGCGAGCGCCTTCTCGGTGGCCGCGCGCACGGCGGCCAGGGCGTCGGCGCCGAGCGGCAGGCGCGGCGGCCGGGTCGGTCCGCCGTGCCGTCCGACGATGTCCATCGACGCCTTGATCGCCTGGACGAACTCCGGCTTGGAGTCCCAGCGCAGCAGCGGGTGCAGCCGGCGGTACAGCGGCAGCGCCGTGTCCAGGTCCCCGGACACGGCCGCCCGGTACAGCGCGACGCAGCCGGCGGGCAGCATGTTGGGGCAGCCTGCGATCCAGCCAACGGCACCCGCCACGGCGAGTTCCAGCAGGACATCGTCGGCGCCGACCAGCAGGTCGAGCCCCGGGGCCTCCTCGGCGATCTCGTAGGCCCTGCGGACGTCACCGCTGAACTCCTTGACGGCGACTACGGAACCGTCGGCGTGGAGCTGGGCGAGCAGTCGCGGTGACAGGTCGACCTTGGTGTCGTACGGGTTGTTGTACGCGACGACCGGCAGGCCCACGGAGGCGACCTCCGCGTAGTGCGCACGGACCGCCCCGTCCACGCACGGGTATCCGTTGGGCGGCAGCAGCAGGACGGAGCCGGCCCCGGCCTCTGCCGCCTGCTCGGCCCGGCGCCGTGCCTGGGTGCTGTCGTAGGCGGAGACGCCGGGCATCACCCTGGCTCCGTCCCCGGCCGCCTCGACGGCGACCCGGACGACCTGGTCGCGCTCCTGGTCCGTGAGGGTCTGGTACTCCCCCAGCGAGCCGTTGGGCACGACGCCGTCGCACCCTTCGGCGACGAGGTCGTGGACATGTGCGGCGTACGCGTCGAAGTCGATGGACCGGTCCTCCCGCAGGGTGAGGGGCGTGGCGACCATGACGCCTCGCCAGGGGCTGGTGCGTGCGGGGCTGTTCGTCGTCATGTGGGCTCCTTGGAAGGTGCGGTGAAGGTGGGAGAAGACATGCCGCGGGGTGGGATGCGCGTCCTCACGTGTCCTCGGGGCGGGCGGCACGGGCGAGTACGGACAGCGGGACCGGGCAGGCGAGCGGCCGGCGGTCGGGGCTCCCTGTCTCCGCTGCGCAGCCGGCGAGTTCCCGCACGGCGAATCCGCACGTCCGGCCCTGACACCAGCCCATCCCGGCCCGGGTGAGGAGCTTGACCGTGCGGCTGTCCCCGGCGCCGAGTTCACCGACGGCCGCGCGGATGGCGCCGGTGGTGACCTCCTCGCACCGGCAGACCTCGGTGTCCGTCGTCGTCCAGTCGGTCCAGCCCGGCCCGGGCCGGTGCACGGCAGCCATCAGCCCGGCGAACGCGCGCATCCGGCGCCGGGCCCGGCGCAGCGCCGCCGTGCGTGCCGCGCCCCGGCCGCCGCGCGCTTCCGCGATCACGGAGCGGGCGGCCAGTTCGCCCTCGGCCAGGGCGAGGTGGACGCCGCCGATACCGCCGGTCTCGCCCGCGGCCCAGACTCCGGGCACGGTGGTGCGCAGTTCCTCGTCGAGCTCCAGCGCGGCCGAGCCGTCCGCGGCGCACCGGGTGGCGCAGCCCAGCCCGACGGCGAGGTCCAGTTGGGGCACGAGACCGTGCCCGACGGCCAGGGTGTCGCACTCGATCCGGCGCCCGGTCCCGGGCAGTGGGCGCCAGTCGCGGTCCAGCCGGCTCACCGTGACGCCCTCCACCCGGTCGGTGCCGTGGACGGCGGTGACCGCCCGGTGCGTCTGCAGCCGGACCCGGTGTCGCGCCAGCGCCGCACCGTGCCGGGCCCCTTCGGTGAGCCGGCCGGGGTTGGTGGCCAGCACCATCGGCGCACGCCCGTACGCCGCGTAGCCCGAGGCCTCCACCAGCGCGGGGACCCGGGCGCCCGCTCGGGCGAGGGAGACCGCGACGGCCTGCAGCAGCGGTCCACTGCCTGCGACGACGATGCGCCTGCCCGGCAGCACCAGGCCCGATTTCAGCATGGCCTGCGCCCCGGCCGCTCCGACGACACCCGGCAGGGTCCAGCCGGGGAACGGGAGCTGGCGCTCGTAGGAGCCGGTCGCGACCAGCAGCCGGCGGGCGTCGAGCGTGCTGGAACCGTCCCGGCCGTCGGGTCCGGTGACCGCGTGCAGGGCCCAGTCCGCTCCGCGCCGCTCGACGGCCCAGACGTGGTGGCCGGTGAGGTGGCGGATCCGGCCTGCCGCGCGGTGCCGGTCGAGCCGTGCGGTGAGGGCCGCGAAGTCCGCCCAGCGGTGGTGCAGTCGCTCCGGGCGGGTGGCACCGATCCCGGGGGCGGGCGCGCGGTAGTACTGGCCGCCCGGTGCGTCCGCCGCGTCGAGCAGGACCACGTCGAGTCCGCCGTCGGCCGCGGTGACGGCGGCGGCCAGCCCGGCGGGTCCGGCGCCCACCACCGCGAGTTCGGTGCGCTCGGGCCGGGCGGCGGACGGTTCAGCGGACGGGACCGGCATGTCCGTCCCCTTCCTGCGTGGTGACGGCATCGCCGGGACGGGCGGGCAGCAGGCAGGCACGCCGGTTGGGCAGGCCGTTGACGGTGGCCAGGCAGTCGAAGCAGGATCCGATCCCGCAGAAGGCGCCCCGCGGCCGTCCGGTCACCCGGGTGGTGCGCCAGGTGAGGACGGAGGCGGCCCAGAGGGCGGCCGCGATGGTCTGGCCGGGCAGGGCCCGGACCGGGCGGCCGTCGAACGTGATCTCGAAACCGGGGCCGGGACCGGCGCCGGCCAGGCCGGCCGGGGTTCGTGCGGACGTACGTATGCGGGGACGTCTCACCAGGGCTCCTGCTCGGTCGGCGGTCGGGATGTCCGGACGCTCCCGGACGGATCGGGTGGCCTCTCGGGATATACGGCGTCACGGCGGCGGCTACGGAGACTGTCACTGTGACCTCGGACCGGGCGGTCAGTCTCCGTAACCGGGACGGGGGCCCGTGTCGAACCGGTCCGGGCGGAACGGCTCTGGGTCGAGGGCCGGTTGCTCCCCGCGGATCGCGGCGGTGACCAGCACGGCCGTGGCGGGTGCCAGTCCGATGCCGGCGCCCTCGTGACCGCAGGCGTGGAAGAGGCCCGGCACCCGGCGGTCGGGCCCGATCGCCGGGAGGTGGTCGGGCAGGTAGGGGCGGAAGCCGTGGTAGGCCCGCAGCACCCGGGTGTGGGCCAGCACCGGGAAGAGCGCGGCCGCCGCCGCGGCCAGCCGGCTGACGACGGGGACGGACAACGTCCGGTCGAAGCCCACCCGTTCACGGCTGGCGCCGATCAGGACCGGCCCGGCCAGGGTGCCCTCCACGACGGGAGAGGTCTGCAGGGCGGCGGATGCGCTGGACACGTCGGCCACGTACTCCGCCGCGTACACCTTGTGCCTGATCAGCGGCGGCAGCGGCTCGGTCACCAGGACGAAGCCGCGCCTGGGCAGCACGGGCAGTTCCGCACCCGCCAGAGCGGCCAGCTCCCCGCCCCGTACACCCGTCGCGTTGACCACCGCCGGGGCGAGCAGCTCGCCCGCACGGGTCCGTACGCCGCGGACCGCGCCCGTCGGTCCGGTCAGCACGTCCGTGACCGCCTGCCCCGGATGGAGGCTTGCTCCGGCGTCGCGGGCCGCGCGGACGAGGTGGGCCGCGGCCAGGGCCGGCTGGACCTGGGCATCCTGCGGATAGAGGAACCCTCCGGCGAGCCCGGAGGCCAAGTGCGGTTCGATCGCCTTCAGTTCATCGGACGCTACCGCGGTGGCCCGGACTCCTGCGGCTCGTTGCCCGACGGCGGTCGCGGTCAGGGTGGCCAGCGACTCGGGTCCTGCCGCGACGACCAGCCCTCCCTTCTGCTCGAACTCGACTGCGGAAGGCAGCACTTCGGCCAGCTCGCGCCAGAGCGCGGCGGACAGGAGCGCGAGGTCCAGCTCCGGGCCCGGCACCTTGTCGGAGACCAGGAGGTTCCCCTCCCCCGCGCCGGTGGTGCCACCGGCGACCGGTCCGCTGTCCACCACCGCGACCGAGAGTCCGGACCGGGCGGCGTAGTACGCGCAGGCGGCACCGACCACTCCGGCACCGACGACGACCACGTCGAAACGCTGTCTCGTGAACACGACAGTAATATGTCACATTGCTCTGAGGTCGCCAAGAGGGCGTCAGACACCTTGATCTGACGCCCCATCAGTCGCTGTTGCAGTGGCCCTACGGGCGGGGCACGTTACGCAGGTTGGACCGGGCCAGCTGCACCATCCGGCCCACGCCGCCGTCCAGCACGATCTTGCTGGCGGAGAGCGCGAAGCCCGTCACCATGTCCGCGCTGATCTTCGGAGGGATGGAGAGCGCGTTCGGGTCGGTCACGACGTCGACGAGCGCCGGCCCCTTGTGCTTGAAGGCGTCCTTGAGGGCGCTCTCCAACTGCTTGGGCTTCTCGACGCGGACGCCGTACGCCCCCGAGGCCCGTGCCACGGCCGCGAAGTCGGGGTTCTTGTTGGTCGTGCCGAACGACGGCAGTCCCGCGACCAGCATCTCCAGCTCGACCATGCCCAGCGAGGAGTTGTTGAACAGTACGACCTTCACCGGCAGGTCGTACTGGACCAGGGTCAGGAAGTCCCCCATCAGCATGGTGAATCCACCGTCCCCGGACATCGAGACGACCTGCCGGTTCCGGTCGGTGAACTGCGCGCCGATGGCCTGCGGCAGTGCGTTGGCCATGGAGCCGTGACTGAACGAACCGATCACCCGGCGCTTGCCGTTGGGCGTCAGATAGCGGGCGGCCCAGACGTTGCACATGCCGGTGTCGACGGTGAAGACCGCGTCCTCGTCCGCGAGTTCGTCCAGCACGGAGGCCACGTACTCCGGGTGGATCGGGACGTGCTTGTCGACCTTGCGGGTGTACGCACTGATCACGCCCTCCAGCGCGTCCGCGTGCTTCTTGAGCATCCGGTCGAGGAACTTGCGGTCGCTCTTGGCCTTCACCCGCGGGGTGAGACAGCGCAGCGTCTCACGCACATCGCCCCAGACCGCCAGGTCGAGCTTGGAGCGGCGGCCCAGGTGTTCGGGACGCACATCGACCTGGACGATCTTCACGTCGGTGGGGAGGAAGGCGTTGTACGGGAAGTCCGTGCCGAGCAGGATCAGCAGGTCGCACTCGTTCGTGGCCTCGTACGCGGCGCCGTAGCCGAGCAGCCCGCTCATGCCGACGTCGTACGGGTTGTCGTACTGGATCCACTCCTTGCCGCGCAGGGCGTGGCCCACGGGGGCCTTCACCCGTTCCGCGAACTCCATCACCTCGGCGTGCGCACCCGCCGTGCCGCTGCCGCAGAACAGCGTCACCCGTTTGGCCTCGTCGACCATCCGGCAGAGCTTCTCGATCTCCGCGTCACCCGGCCGCACGGTGGGCCGCGAAGTGACCAGGGCATGTTCGACGGACTTCTCCGGCGCGGGCTGCGAGGCCACGTCGCCGGGCATGGAGACGACGGCGACGCCGCCCCTGCCGACCGCGTGCTGGATGGCCGTCTGGAGCAGCCGTGGCATCTGCTGGGGGTTGGAGATCATCTCGTTGTAGTGGCTGCACTCCTGGAAGAGCAGCTCCGGATGGGTCTCCTGGAAGTAGCCGAGTCCGATCTCGCTCGATGGGATGTGCGAGGCGAGCGCGAGGACGGGCGCCATGGACCGATGGGCGTCGTAGAGGCCGTTGATGAGGTGCAGGTTACCGGGGCCGCACGACCCGGCGCAGGCCGCCAGCTCGCCGGTGACCTGCGCCTCGGCGCCGGCAGCGAACGCGGCCGTCTCCTCGTGCCTGACCTGGATCCAGTCGATGTCCGGGTTACGGCGGATCGCGTCGACGACCGGGTTGAGGCTGTCGCCTACCACCCCGTACAGGCGTTTGACGCCCGCCCGGGCGAGGATGTCGACGAACTGCTCCGACACGTTCTGCTTGGCCATGGGTGCGCACTCCCTCTGCCTGTGCTCCGTGCACGTCCGGCGGACGGCGGTTCGGAGCGCGAAGCCCCGGCCGGACGGATTCTCCGGAGTCCATCAACCCATGGCCGGGGCGGTTACGCCTCCCAGACGCCGACCGCCGTCCGGTCGTCGGCGTACCCCTTCACCCTGAGCTGGGTGTCGGCCAGGAACGCTCCGAGGCCGGGCGCCCGGGCCGGTGTCCAGCGCTCGGCGAGCTCCTCGGCCAGCGCCGGCTCACCGCGCAACGGCTCGGCGAGACCAGGGCTGCAGAGCAGCAGGGTGTCGCCCGGCCGGGCGACCGACGCGCGGAAGCGGAACGGCTCGGCGGGCGGCGGGGCCGGGTCCTCGGTGTACGGGGGCGGGGCGGCGGTGACTCCCAGGTCCATGGTCAGCCGGTCCCCTTCGGGCCCGCTCTCGGGCGCAGCCGAACCGTGGCCGAGCACGGCCTCCCCGGTGAGCGCACCGGTCTGCGGCACCATCGGTTCGAGGTCCTGCCAGCTGCCGTCCCTCAGCCGGAAGAGCCCACCGCCACCCACGCCGAAGAAGACCCTGGTGCGGCATTCGGGGTCGGCGGACAGCAGGAGACAGCGCAGACCCGCCGTGTACTCGTGCGGTTCGCGGCCGAGTTCGGCGGCGCGGGCGCGCAGCTTGCCGTAGCTGCGGTCGGTGAGCCGGTGCAGTCCGGATCTGAGGTCGCCGCGGCGGCCCGCTCTTATGTCGTCGGAGAGGCGGGCATGACTGCGTCCGACGGCTTCGCCGATCCAGCGACAGGCGTCGGCCGCGGCCAGATGCGCGCTCTCGCACGACCGGTCGCCACCCGCGACGGCGACGAGGACGAGCGCGCGCTCCGCTGTGCCGAACCGCGCGGTGAGCAGCGCGTCGCGCCGGAGTTCCCCGCGGAAGCGGGCGGAGTCACCCCGTACGGAAGCGGCCCGCAGGGTGTACGTGCCGTACCGGGCACCGTCGAGCACGGTGTCGGCGACGAGGCCGTCCAGCCCGCGCGGGTCGCTTGCGGGCAACGCGGAGGGCTCGGCGTCGTACGTGGGCGGCCTCGCACCCACGTGGGCGACCGGAGGATGAAGCGCCGGCGTCTCCGGGGCGTGGGCCGGTTCCGTGACGGGGGCGGGCTCGGCCGGACGGGCACCCTCGGGCCGCTCGGCGACAGGGCGCCTGGGCAGCGGCGGCGCCGCCCCGTCCGGCACGAGGGGCGGGCGGATCACGACGGTCGGCGGCCCGGCGGGCGTCGGCGGCCCGGCGGCGGGCGTTGATGCCGCGCCCTCCTGCCCGGCCGGGAGGCTCTGCGCGGTGCGGGGATCTGCGAGGGGCGGCGGGATCGGCGGGGATTCCGGTGTCACGGCCTGCGGCGGCGGTTCGGGTGCCTGAACCGGTTCGGATACCTCCCGCAGGGGCGGGGGCGGCGGGGGCGAGGGCGGAGGAGGCGGAGGCGGCGAGGGCGGAGGAGGTGGCGGTGCCGCGAAGGTGCGGGGCCGTGGTGGGCCGGCCGGTGGCTCCCACGGCGCGCGGATGGTCACCTCGGGCGGCGGGACCTGCGAGGTGTCCGCCATCCGGGTGATGGCGGATGGCGCCATCCTCGGTTCGGGCACCGGGGCGGCGGTCTCGTACACCCCACCGCCGTCCGGCCCCACGGCACCCGAGGCCGAGTCGAAGCGGTCGTCGAGACTGTCGGCCGCGTGGCTCGCCCCGGTGTCCGGGGCGGATTCGTCGTACAGCCTGCGCCACCAGTCGTCCTCGTGGGCGGCGGGCCTCTCCCCCTGCTGACTCATGCCCTTATTGTCCACCGCGGGGGCCGTGCGAAAACGGGACATCCGGAAAATGTGGCCGAAGGACCCCCATGAAAAAGGTCCGCCGGGCGGCCCCACCCCCCACGGGAAGGACGCCCGGCGGACCGGTCGGGGTGACGCGACGTCAGCGCACGGCGTAGGCGTCGGTCACGGTCTGGACGACGGAGTTGTTGTTGGCGTCCGTCAGTTCGGTGCGCAGCGTGACCGGCTTGCCGGCCGCGTCCGCGTGGTTCACGGTCGCGGTCCAACGGCCGCCCTGCAGTGCGGTGGTGGCCTCGGTCCAGGTCTCGCCGCCGTCGTACGAGTACGAGACCTTGGCCGCCGTGAGCTTGCCGGGCGTGTAGCCGGCGTGGCCCGAGACGCTCAGGCCGATCCGCTGACCGTCCTTCGCCGCCAGGGTCTTCATGCCGTCCGAGGGCAGGTCGTAGCCCGGGAAGAGCAGCGGGATGCCCTGCGAGTAGGCGTTCTCGTCCCGGTGCGAACGGAACTTCCAGGTGGTCTGGGTCATGGTGGACCGCTTCCACACCGCCGCGGGCTGGCCCGACTTCATGGTCATCATGCTGAGCTCGTACGCGGCGTCCTCGGCCGGGACGGTGAACACCCCGGACGGCCACCCGGATTCACCGAGCACCGTGCCGCCACTGCTGAGCCGCATGTTGCCCATGTCTCCGAAGGAGCCCTGGAGGCCGCTGTGTTCGCTGTCGCTCCAGAACCCCGGGGCGACGCCGATCAGATTGTCCTGGCGTTCGGCGGCGAGCTGTTCCCTGCCCTGGCTGTCGCGGGGCGCGGATGGGACGAGGATGCCCCCGTACCAGTGCTCGGTGCGGTGCGAACCGGCCTGGTAGGTGCGCACCTGGTCGAACATGGACTCACCCCAGGGGAAGCTGGAGGAGAGGTAGCGCTGCCAGGAGTTGTCGCCCGCCGAGTAGTACTCGGTGCGCTTCCCGGGTGCGGCGACGCTGTCGAATGCGCCGACGCCGAACGTGGCACCGTAGGGGCGGGCGACGAGCTGCGAGTCGACGTAGTCGGCCTTGACGCCCATGGACTCGTACGCGGTCTCGACCGTGCCGAGCGTCCTGTCCTTGACCTTGTACGTGCGGTCCGAGGTGACGGTGCCCGTCTCGGGGAAGGCCAGGTTGTAGACGAACGGGCTGGCCGCGGTGGCCTTCCAGCTCAGCTTCACCGGTCCGGCGGCCAGCGCGGCGGAAAGGTCGGCCGCCTCGTCCGCCTGGATCCCGAGCGCGGGCAGCGGCGCCGCACCGTATCCGACGGACGGCTTCCACGGACCCGCGGACGGGCGGTGCACGAGGATCGCCACGGCGCCGGCGGCCTTGGCGTTGCGCGCCTGGGTGGCTACGAGACCGTCGTCCGTGACAGCGACGAGTGCGATCTTGCCCGAGACGTCAGCGGCCTTCAGCTCGTCGGGGGTACCGGTGCCGGCGTCGACGAGTGCGGCCTGGCCGGTTCCGTCGAGGTTGACCGAACCGGTGGACGCGGGCGTGGGGTGCAGGGTGGCGCCTCCGACGACCGCGAGCTTCTCGACCTGCGGGGCGTAGGCACGCCAGAAGCTGTCGAACTCGAAGTCGCCGTCACGGGCCTTGCCCTGGATGTCGACCAGGTAGTCCTTGATGACGGCGCCGCCGGCGATGGAGCCGGAGTGCAGCCAGACGTCGTCCCACTTGCGGCCGAAGGCGAGCGTGGCGCTGCGGGTCTCGGTGGTCCGGTCCTCGGTCTTCACCTTGATCCGGTGCGCCTTGCGGGCGTCCAGCACCAGGACGGTGTCCTTGGTGACGTTCAGCTGGGGCCGGGCGAGATAGCCGACCGACTTGGCGAGGGTTCCGGTGGTGTCCTCGGGGTCAGCCGAGACGATGAAGCTGGAGACGAAGTAGGCGCCGGGGCGCACCTCGTACACCTGGTCGGTCGAGCCGTAGTTGAAGCGGCGCTCGCCGGTGGCGGTGTCGGTGCCGATGACATCGAGCGAGGACGAGCCTGCGGCGGCCTTGCCGTTGCGGTCGATCAGCTTGACGCGCAGGGTGACGGTCTCGGCCCCGACGTACAGCGAGAACGGGGTGGAGACCTTGACGCCGCCGGTGGCGGTGGCCAGCACCCGGCCGGTGACGTCGCCGTACTGGCTGTCCTGGAGCTTCGCGGTCGGGTCGAGCTTCAGCGGGACCTCGACCGTCGCTCCGGCGGGCACGGTGACGCTCTTCGCACCGAGTGCGGCTACGGAGGAGCGGACGGCCGAACCGTCGTTGCCCGTGACGCCCTGGAGGGTGAGCGAGAGCTTCACCGGCTTGTCACCCGTGTTCGT
The DNA here is from genome assembly GCF_044742205.1 of Streptomyces sp. NPDC087901. Classification (NCBI taxonomy): domain Bacteria; kingdom Bacillati; phylum Actinomycetota; class Actinomycetes; order Kitasatosporales; family Streptomycetaceae; genus Streptomyces; species Streptomyces sp. NPDC087901. Next base: position 50,635 of record NZ_JBIUUC010000002.1, on the reverse strand, counting down.
GTACGGGATCTGCACGGTGGTGCGGTCGGTCTTGTCCTGCGGCCAGTTGAAGGTGCCGCCCTGCACGGCGGGTGCGCCGGTGAGCGTGGTGTCGATGGCGGCCTTGACGTCGAGCCGGCCGCCGCCGGTCTCGCGTACGTCACCGGGGATGTCGCTCTTCGCGGACGACACGAGGGCCGCCTTGACCTGCTGGGCCGTCCAGTCGGGGTGGCGTTCCTTGACGATGGCGGCGGCGCCCGCGACGTGCGGGGTGGCCATCGACGTACCGGACATCGACTGGTAGGCGTAGACGCCGCGGCCACCTGCGGCGGCGGCGGAGATGTTGACGCCAGGGGCGGCGATCTCGGGCTTGAGGGTGTGCGAGACGATCGCGGGCCCACGGCTGGAGAACTGCGCGGTGGAGTCGTCGCGGTCGACCGCGCCGACCGTCAGCACGCTGGGCGCGCATCCGGGCGAGGAGACCGTGTTGAGCGTCGGCCCCGAGTTGCCGGCCGCGATGACGAACAGAGTGTCCTTGCTCTTGCCGAGTTCCTCGGCGGCCAGGCTCATCGGGTCGGTGCAGTCGGTGGGGGTCTGGCTGCCCAGGCTCATGGAGACGACGTCGGCCTTCTGGTCGACGGCCCACTGCATGCCCGCGATGATCCAGGAGGAGTCGCCGGAGCCGCTGTCGTTGAGCACCTTGCCGACGAGCAGATCGGCGCCGGGGGCGACGCCCTTCTTCTTCCCGTCGCTGGCCGCGCCGCTGCCGCCCACGGTGGAGAGGGTGTGGGTGCCGTGGCCCTGGCGGTCGTCGGTGGTGTCGGAGTCGGTGAAGTTCTTCGACTCGGTGATCCGGCCCTTGAGGTCCGGGTGTTCGGCGTCGGCGCCGGTGTCCAGGACGGCGACCTTGGTGCCCTTGCCGTCGTAGCCGGCGGCCCAGGCGAGGTCGGCGCCGATCTGCTTGGTGGAGCGGTCGAGGCTGGCCTCGACCTTGCGGTCCAGCCAGAGCTTCTTCAGCCCGGTGGCGGAGCGGGCCCGGCCGGTGCCGGTGACGTCCGACCAGAATGCGGCGGTCTGCTCCTTGTCGGCCTTGAGCGCCACACCGTCGATGGACGGAAGAGCGAGACCGCGCTCGGCGCCGCGCGGGGTGGCGGGCGCGCTGCGTGCGGTGTCCTTGGAGTAGGTCGCGATCAGCGGTACGGAGTCCGCGTGCGCGTCGTCGTACCCCTGGCGTATCAGTCCGGTGACGTTGAAGAGCTCCTCGTCGACGGCGCCGTCGGCGAGCGCCTTCACCGCGGTGTCCGGGTAGACGTACAGGTCGTCGCCCGAGCGGCGGGTCTGTACGAGGGGCACCGTGCCGTCCTCGCGGGGCAGCGCGGTGGCCGAGGCGTTGCCCGAACCGTCGGTGCTCACCAGCACCTTGTCGCCGGTGACCAGGGTGACAGTGACCGGTTTGTTTGCTTTGGCGGTGGCAGCCGCGCTGCCGGTCAGTGGTCTCTTCGTGGCCGCGTCGCCCTGTGGCGCTGCCACGGACGGTGCGATCACCGTGACGGCGAGGACGGCGGCGGTGGCCGCCCCCAGTGCCGTACGCGATATCGGACGCATCGCTCTCCCCAAGTGAAACCGGAACGAAAAGGCGCAAAGGCCCGTGTTCCGGAGGTTGTTGGTGCTGCGGTGGCGCCACATTGGCAGAGTGGCGGGCGGTACAGCGATGATGTGCCACGGCGGGTTTACGCCGTGGCCGCTTTCCGCCACGGCTGGTCGGCCGAGCAGTAGGCATCGACAGGGAAGCAATGCGGTCGGGAGGGGTCCGGGAATGCTGGGAGCCATAGGTCTCGACGAGACTCAGGAGTCGGCCTATCGCGCGCTCGTGGCGGTCGGAGCTGCGGAGGTGTCCGATCTCGCGCACCGGCTCGCACTGCCCGAACGGGACACCGAGCGGGCGCTGCGGCGGCTGGAGCAGCACGGGCTGGCCGCCCAGTCGTCGGCCCGTACGGGGCGCTGGGTGGCGGCGCCGCCCGGGGTCGCGCTGGGGGCGCTGCTGACCCAGCAGCGCCACGAGCTGGAGCAGGCGGAGCTGGCGGCGGTACTGCTGGCCGAGGAGTACCGGGTGGACGCCGCCGAGCCCGCCGTGCACGATCTGGTCGAGGTGGTCACCGGGGCGAGCGCCGTGGCCCACCGTTTCCATCAGCTGCAGCTGGGGGCCACGAGTGAGGTGTGCGCCCTGGTCACCGGGAACCCGATCGCGGTCAGCGGGCTCGACAACGAGTCGGAGGAGCAGGCAGCCACCCGCGGGGTGTCGTTCCGGGTGGTGGTCGAGCGCGAGGTGCTGAGCCTGCCGTCGGGAATCCTGGAGCTGTCGGCGGCGCTGAGCCGCAACGAGCAGTGCCGCGTCGTGGACCGGGTTCCGACGAAGCTGGTCGTCGCGGACGGGGCGATGGCGATGGTGCCGCTCACCGGTCGCGGCGCGGAGCCCGCGGCGCTGGTGGTGCACGGATCGGGGCTGCTGGAGTCGCTGACGGGGCTCTTCGAGGCGGTGTGGCGCGAAGCGATGCCACTGCGGCTCGCCGAGAGCGGCCGGGTCGACGAGGACACCACGGGCCCCGATCCGACGGATCTGGAGATCCTGTCGCTGCTGCTGGCAGGGCTGACCGATGCCAGTGTGGCGAAACAGCTGGACCTGGGGCTGCGGACGGTGCAGCGCCGGGTCAAGGGCCTGATGGAACTCACCGGGGTGTCGACCCGGCTCCAGCTGGGCTGGCATGCGTACGAGCGGGGCTGGGTCGCCCGCGGACCGCGCCCCTGAGCGGGCCGCTGTCCCCGCCGTTGCGCCTCTGAGCTGCACCGACGGGCCCGGGGGACGGAGACCGACGACGGGCGGGACCGGCCGGATTCCGGCAGGCTGGTCAGATGAGTGTGTGGCAGCTCGTCGCCGTCGGCCTGGTCATGCTGCTCGGCCTGATCGGCGTGCTGGTGCCCGGCGTACCGGGACAGGCGATCGTCTGGGCGGCCGTGCTGTGGTGGGCGCTGACGGACATGACGCCGGCCGCCTGGGGCGTCCTCATCGGGGCCACGGCGCTGCTGCTGCTGAACCAGGCACTGAAACCGCTCCTGCCGCCGCGCCGCCCCCGCGAGTCCGGGGCGCCGCGGCGGACGCTGATGCTCGGCGGGATCGGCGCGATCACCGGATTCTTCGTGATCCCCGTGGTCGGCGCGATCGCCGGGTACGTGGGCGTGATCTACGGGGCGGAGCGGCTGCGGCTGGGCAGCCGCGCGGCGGGCTGGGCGTCGGTCCGCTCGGTGATGCGGGCGACCGGCTACTCCGTACTCGTCGAGCTGTTCGCGTGCCTGCTGGTGGTGGGAGCGTGGCTGGGCGCGGTGATCTGGGGCTGACGCCCTCCACGGCCGTCACGTAGGCGAAGGCTGATCACATGGAGAGAAACACATCGGATCTCTCGCGCCCTATTGACGGACAGAAAGCTCAAGTCTACGTTCCGTGAGGACATAGCTCGGATGAATTGACACGCCTGCCTGCGTACGAATCGCCAGGAGATTCCTTGCCCACAGCACCGGACCACGCCTCCTCCCCCCACACCGATTCCTCGCCCGCCCCCTCCCGGTCCACCCCCTCCCGCAGAAGCGTTCTCGCCACCGGCACAGCGCTCGGCGGAGCCCTCGTGGTGGGCGGCGCCGCCGTCCCCGCCCAGGCCGCAGCCCCGTCGGCCGCCGCAGCCGCCCCCGTCGTGGTGCACTCCCCCGCGGACAGCTGGAACACCGTCCTCGACGACGCCGACCTGCGCTGGCAGAGGATGCCGAAGACCTGGTACGAGGGCCCGTACCTGGGCAACGGCCGTCTCGGCTCCGGTATCTACGCGGAGCCCGGCGCCGAGACCACGGCGATCCGCTTCAACGTCCAGCACTCCGAGGTCCAGGACCACCGGCCCGAGTTCGGTTCGCTCTTCGGCCTGGCGCGGCTCCCGATCGGCCACTTCACCCTGGAGCCGGCCGGCACCATCACGGGCGTCGACTGGCGGATGCGGCTGCACACCGCCGAGTTGCAGGGCACCGTCACCACCTCGGCCGGCACCCTCACGCTCCGCGCCCTCGTGCAGTCAACCGGTGACGTGCTGGCCGTCGAGGTGACCCCGAGCGCCGGCGAGAAGGACTTCCGCTGGGTCTTCCACCCGGCCGAGGCGATCAGTCCCCGGGCCGCCTTCAAGCCGCTGCCGGAGGGCTACACGGGCAACCCCCCGGCCGTCGTCGAGGAGCACGGCGGGACGACCGCGGCCGTGCAGTCACTGCTCGCGGGCGGAGCGCACGTCACCGCCTGGCGCGAGCGGACACGCGGCGCCGCCCGCACCCTGTACGTGACCGTCACGCACTCCCACCCCGGGAACACCGCCCGCGCACGCGCGCTGCGTACGGTCACGGCCGCCTCCGCCCTTCCGTACCCCCTGCTTGCCGCCCCGCACCGCGCCTGGTGGGACCGCTTCTACCGCAGGAGCTTCCTGTCGCTGCCCGATGCCCGGCTGCAGCGCTTCTACTGGATCCAGCTCTACAAAACGGCGTCGGCCGCGCGCAAGGACGCCCCCGTGATGGCCACCTCGGGCCCCTGGCTGGAGCCCACACCGTGGCCCAACACCTGGTGGAACCTCAACGTCCAGCTGGAGTACTGGCTGATCCACGGCTCCAACCACCTGGAGCTCGACGCCGTCACCCGGGCCCTGAGCGAATTCCGCGAGCAGCTCTCCCGCGAGGTCGCCGCCCCCTACCGGGCCGACTCCGCCGGCATCCCCCGCACCACCGACCCGCAGCTGGTCAACGGTGCCGCGGTCGCCGACGGCGGCTACGGCGTCGGCATTCCCGGCCAGGACCCGCCCACCCCCGAGGTCGGCAACCTGACCTGGGCCCTGCACAACGTCTGGCTCTCCTACCGCCACACGATGGACCGGTCCGTCCTGCGCGACACCCTCTTCCCGCTGCTGCGCAAGGCCGTCAACTACTACCTGCACTTCCTCACCCCGGGCGCCGACGGCAAGCTGCACCTCCCGGCGACCTTCTCCCCCGAGTACGGCGTCAACGCCCCCGACTGCAACTACGACCTGATGCTGCTGCGCTGGGGCTGCCGCACCCTGCTCGAATCGGCCCGCGAACTGGACGTCGACGACCCGCTGACCGCCCGCTGGCAGGAGGTGCTGGCCAGGCTCGCCCCGTACCCGGCCGACGAGAACGGCTACATGATCGGCGCCGGGGTGCCGTTCGCGAAGTCCCACCGCCACTACTCGCACATGCTCGCCGTCTACCCGCTGTACGAGGTCACCGGCGCGACCGACGCCGAACGCGCCCTGATCGAGAAGTCCCTCGCCCACTGGGTCGGCTTCGAGGGCGCGCTGCAGGGCTACACCTTCACCGGTGCCGCCTCCATGTCTGCACTGCTCGGCAAGGGCGAGGACGCGCTCGCTTACCTGGGCCAGCTGATGAGCCGGTTCATCCAGGCCAACACCATGTACAAGGAGTCCGGCCCCGTCATCGAGACCCCGCTGTCGGCCGCCCAGTCGCTCCACGACATGGTCTGCCAGTCCTGGGGCGACACCATCAGGGTCTTCCCCGCCCTGCCCGCCGCCTGGCAGGACCTGACCGTCCACGACTTCCGCACCCAGGGCGCCTTCCTGCTCAGCGCCGTGCGGGAGGGCGGCCGGACGCGCTGGGTGCGGCTGACGAGCGAGGCGGGCGCGCCCTGCGTCGTACGGCACGGCATCGAGGGCGCCATCGAGGTCCGGGACCGGCACGGACGCCCCCTGGCCCACGAGGAGCAGGACGGCGGTGCGGTACGCATCCGGCTCCGCAAGGGCGAATCGGCGCTGATCACCGCAGCCGGCGACCGCCCGGATCTGACCGTCCGCCCGGTCGCGGCGAACGGACCCGCACCGAGCTGGGGCCTGCCGGCCTGACCCCGTTACGCGGGCACCCGGTCCATGGCCTCCGCACGGCGTACGCCGTAGGAGCGCCATGGCCGCCACCGCTCCGCGCCGGGTGTCCCGTACGGGTCCACATCGGGGTCGCCCAGGCCGCGCATCCGGATCAGCGCCGCGGTGGCCGGACCGATGCCCGGCAGCCGCAGCAGCGCCTGCTCGGCCTCGTCCCGGTCGGCGCCCGCGTCGAGCCGCACCTCACCGTCGGCGAGAGCCGCGGTGAGCGCCCGCAGAGCGGGGTCGGACACCGCGCCGGCCAGGACACCCGGTTCGGGAAACACATGGGTGAGCCCGCTGCAGGGCACGTCCAGGACCTTCCCGTACGTCTCGACCAGCTCCCCGGCGGCCGCCGGTCCCAGCAGCGCCCGTACGGCGAACTCCTCGGGGTCCGACGTACCGGGCGAGCGCACCCCCGGGCGTGCGGCGACCTGCGCCGCGAGCAGCGGATCGGCGCCGAGCAGGTCGTCCACGGCGTACGGATCGGCGTCCAGGTCGAAGAGGCGGCGCAGCCGCTGCACCGCGGTCGTCAGATCGCGCAGGTCCGAGAGGTGGATGCGGGCCTCCAGCCAGTTGCCGGCCGACCGCTCGTCCACGGCGGCGATGCCCGTACCGTGCGGCAGACGCAGGGTGCGGCGGTAGGTCCGGGCCCCGGTCTCCCCGCTGACCTCCTCGATCCGGGCGATCGTCTCGGCGGCGAGCAGGTCGAAGACCTCACGGGCCGCGTACGGCCCCCGGTGCGCGAGCCGGAGGGGAACGCCGGTGGTGCGCGCCTCCCGGACCGCGGCACCGAGCCCGGTGCCGGCCTCGGTCCGCAGCGCGCTCGGGGTACGGGCGTAGATCTGCCGGACGGTGTCGTTGAACTGGCGCACGCTGGCGAACCCGGCCGCGAAGGCGATCTCGGTGACAGGCAGCGCGGTGGTCTGGAGCAGGAGCCGTGCGGTGTGCGCGCGCTGGGCGCGGGCCAGCGCGACGGGCCCGGCGCCCAGCTCGGCGTTGAGCTGCCGCTGGACCTGCCGCGAGCTGTAGCCGAGCCGGTGGGCGAGACCGGGGACGCCCTCCCGGTCCACCACACCGTCGCCGATCATCCGCATGGCGCGCCCGACCACATCGGCCCGGACGTTCCAGTCCGCGGAGCCGGGGACGGCGTCCGGGCGGCAGCGTCTGCACGCCCGGAAGCCGTTGCCCTGGGCAGCGGCCGCGGTCGGGTAGAAGCGGACGTTCTTCCGCTTCGGGGTGACGGCGGGGCAGCTCGGCCGGCAGTAGATGCCGGTCGTCTCGACGGCGAAGAAGAACTCCCCGTCGAAACGCGCGTCGCGGCTGCTCACCGCCTCGTACCTGGTCTCTTCGTCCATCACACCGTCCAGTGTGCGCCTTCACGCACCGCCGGACTCGCGGTTTTCGGACGTCGACCCAGAGGCTCCGGCTACCGCACCCGGCCGCGCTTCGCCTCCATGGCGGCCCGGCCCTCGGCCCCCTTGCGCTTCCAGTCGCGCCGGATCTCCGAGCGGACCCGGGCGTCGGTCTTGGCGACGATGCGCTGGTTCTCGCGCAGCAGCTTGCGGTAGCTGTCGAAGCGTCGCTCGGGCAGCGATCCGTCCTCGATCGCCGCGAGTACCGCGCAGCCCGGTTCGGCCTCGTGCGCGCAGTCGTGGAACCGGCACTGCCCGGCCAGCTCCTCGATCTCGGAGAAGACCTGGCCCACCCCGGTCTCCGCGTCCCACAGACCGACCCCGCGCAGCCCCGGAGTGTCGATGAGGACCCCGCCGGAGGGCAGCACGAGGAGATTGCGGGTCGTGGTGGTGTGCCGGCCCTTGCCGTCCATGTCGCGGGTGGCCTGCACCTCCATTTCGTCGTGCCCGAGGAGGGTGTTGGCGAGGGTGGACTTGCCCGCGCCCGAGGCCCCGAGGAGCACGCTCGTTCCGCCGGAGACGATGGCGGCGAACACGTCGACGCCCTCGCCGCTGGCGGAGCTGACCGGCAGCACCTGCACCCCGGGCGCGAGCCGTTCGACGTCCTCGACGAGGTGGGCGAGGGTGGCGGGCTCCGGCACCAGGTCGGCCTTGGTCAGGACGACGAGGGTCTCGGCGGACCCGTCGCCGTCCGCCGCCCCGTCGCGGAGCAGCGCGTCACCGCCGGTGCTGGACATGGCCAGGGCGAGGAAGCGCTCCACCCGCCCCAGGTCGAGTTCGACCGCCAGGGAGACACAGATGGCGATGTGGTCGACGTTGGTGGCGAGCACCTGACCCTCGGAGCGCTTGGACGAGGTGGAGCGGACGAAGGCCGTGCGGCGCGGCAGCAGCGTACGGACGAACTGCGGGTCACCGTCGGGGTCGACGGCGGCCCAGTCGCCCGTGCAGACGATCCGCATCGGGTCACGGGGTACGACGAACGCGGTGTCCACACGGACCGTGCCGTGCGGGGTGACGACGTCGCACTGCCCGCGGTCGACCCGCACCACGCGTCCCGGCAGCAGCCCCTGTTCGGCGTACGGCGCGAACTCGGCGGCCCAGCCGTCGTCCCAGCCGTAGGCGGCCAGGGGGTGCGACGACGAGGAGCCCTGAAGAGTGAAGGAAAGGGAAGAAGGAGAAGAGGAGGACGGGAAAGACAAGGGAAACCCTTCACAGGGTGGCCCCGGCAGTGCGCACTGAGGCGCGGAGGTGATTGAGGTCGGTCAGCCGGCGGCCACGGGGGTGGGAACGATGCACTTCGGCTTGTGGGCAGCGCCCACCGCAACGACAGTCATCAATGTCCTCACCTCCGGGTTCACGCACGGTCCGGCACCAACGGTCTTCTCCGCCGTCCGTAACGCTGCACACGATAGCCCGCGGCGGCCCGGCGGCGTCAACAGATTAATCACGGGCCTCCGTTCCGGCCGGAACGGAGGCGGTTCCGGTGCCGTGGCCGGAATATCACCTACTCTCCCTCGATCGGGTGATACGCATGGAGATCGACCGGTCGCTGACGGTTAGGGTGCCGGACATGACCTCCCCCCAGACAGCCACCGGCACGTTCACCCAGGCCCAGTTGGGCACGCTCACCCTGATCGGCTGGAGCGGCGAGCACCCCCACGGCGGCCACGACGTCGCTTTCCTGCTCGCCTATTCGCTGGGCGACGGCTCGGAAGGGCCAGCCGTCGGCGAAGCTGCCATGCGCATCGCCCTGGGTCGCTGCGGACTCCCGGCCGGCGGCGCCCCGGTGCGCGCCGTCGAGACGCCGGGCCTCCCGGTCAAGCTCCTCGTCCAGGCGGGCCAGGCCGTACTGACGCTGCCTCACTTCACCGCCCAGTACCCCGTACCGCCCCAGTGGCTGGCGGCCGCCGACAAACAGGGCGAGGTGCACGCGATGTTCGCCACCCGCCCCTGGCCGCAGGGCGCCCCGGGGCTTCCGGTGGGCGAGGAGGAGCTGCGCCTCTTCGCGGGCGACCCGGAGGTCATCGCGAGCTCCGCCCACTGTGTCCTTCCGGTACGCAGCCTGGGCTGACCGTCCCCCGGCACGCACGATGCCCACCGCTCCACGGGGAGCGGTGGGCATCTCTGCGCTCAGGCGCCTCGGCCACGCACCGCGGGCGGCCCGATACGTTCCGGGCCGCCCGCGATGTGTGCCCGGACTCAGTTGTTGGCGATGCCGTTCCCGGAGAGGACCGGGATGCCGTTCACCAGGTGCGAGAGGGCCTCGTCGCCCTTGGCCTGGGTGGAGTTGTCGGCGCACTGCTGGTTCTGGGGCGAGTGCAGGACGTTGATGTCCTGGACCGCCACAGGCACGAAGAATCCCACGAGCGCACCCACGTTGGCCTTGACCGGCGCTCCGACGCAGAGCTTGTTCAGCGAGCCCTGGACGAGCTGGACCTGCGGGCTGCCGTCGCCCCGGGTCACACTGTTGCCGAACGAGCCCTTGGCACCGTTGCCGTTGACCGACGTGGTGCCCTCTTCGTTACCGATCGCCATGGCCGAGGGGGCCACAGCGGCCGAGAGGCCGACCAGAGAAACGGCCACTGCCGCGCCGGCCATCATCTTCTTCATCACGCTTCACCTTTCGGAGCGTTCCGTTCTGGAACGTACTGCTCAACCTCTTACGGAGGCTTCGGTTCCGCGGTTCCACTCAAATGGGTTCGATCCGCCACAAATTTGACGCCTCGACGTCAGCCGCGTGATCCCTCGCCGGAGACGCGCGCCCCGGGAACGAGGCCGGCCGCGTCGGGCGGTCCGGTCTCGGCACCACCCGGCGGAGCCCCGTCACCGCGGGCCGCCGCCTGCCACTCGGCGAGGAGACGGTCGTAGATCGGTGTGCTGTCCTGCGGGTGCCGGTGCGGGTCCCGCCGTCGTTGACTGTCGCGCTGGTCCATGCATGGCCCTTACCCGGTACGGCGGGAAGCCTTCGCCGCCACTACGGCAACCGGCCCAGCGGACCCGTCCTTTCGGGGAAGCGTCCGGCCGCCACGGCAAACGACGTGGGGCCGACACGTCCGGGCGGCCGGAAATCCGGCTGCCACGAGGACGGGTCGGCCCCACGCGTGATCCAGGAACTGCGGGCGCCTCAGAAGCTGCGGGCGCTTCGGGAACGCCTAGTCGTTGGCGACGCCGTTGCCGGACAGGATCGGGATGCCGGACAGGATGTGCGACAGAGCCTCGTCACCCTTGGCCTGGGTGGAGTTCTCGGTGCACTGCTGGTTCTGCGGGGAGGACAGGACGTTGATGTCCTGGACCGAGACCGGGATGGCACCGAGGAGCGAACCGACGTTGGCCTTGGCCGGCAGGGCGATGCAGGGCTTGTTGAGCGAGCCCTGGATGAGCGCGAACTGCGGGCTCCAGTCACCATGGGTGGCGGAGTTGCCGTACGACTGCGCGGCACCGTTGCCGTTGACCGACGTGGTGCCTCCTTCGTTACCGATCGCCATGGCCTGCGGCGCGATCGCGGCGGAGACGCCGACGATGGAAGCAGCGACGGCCGCCGAGGCCATAATCTTCTTGATCATGAAATAGCCCTTCTGGGGTTTTCTGTTGCCCGCCTGTCCGGAGCTACCTGATCAACTCGTGGTGGCGGGAATGGTTGCGGCGCTTCACTCGAACGGTATTTCCGCCATCCGTACGGTTACGAATTGCGTGGCACCGGAGAAATGCGCGTACCTCGGAGAGAGGCGGGAACCGCTGACGGGGAGCGGGTCAGCTGCCGATCGGAAGGCCGCCCATGAGCGGGGCGGCACCCTTTGCCGCACCGGTGGCCTGGCCGGCGACCTTGGTGACGGTGCCGTCCTTCTGCAGCGCGTCGGCGGCACCGCCGACGGTGTCGACGACCGGGTCGACGGCCTGTGGGGCCGCGGCCACCACCTGGTTGACACCGCCGTCGAGGCTGAAGCTGGGGGCCGTGGCATTGGTAACGGCGAAGGCGGGAGCAGCCGTTCCGAGAGCAACCACGGAACCTGCAACGAACGCAGCTGTCTTCGCGTACTTCACTTTCGGGTTCCCTTCTGCAGCGGCATCCGTTTCGGTCGCGTTCCCGCGCCGCACCAGCCTTCTTTAGCTGTGACTTCTGCCGCTTTCTCTCCCTGCATAACGATCCGATTGCGGCGGGGCAACTGTACCCCTCACCTTTTCTCGAAACCGGTTTCCCATGACTTCGGAAGATTGCATGACTAATCACTGATTCGAGTACGGCGCGGGACACCGGACATGATTCGGTGGTCCACTGTCGGTACTCCGTCCCGCGCGCCCGCCCCGGATGTCTGCCCCCAGCCGCCGGCGCACCGCGCCCCGGGCCGGTGGAATGTCTTCGGCCGTTCCGCCGCATCGAGGAGGGCTGCGAACTCCCGGGACGGAACGCAGAAAAGAGGAAAGCCCCGGATCGCATGGAATGCGATCCGGGGCAGACCGGTGCCGAACAGACTCGGCAAGCGTAAATCAGCGGTTGGCGCAGAAGTTGCCGAAGGCCGGGTTCAGCAGACCGATGACGTTCACGGTGTTGCCGCAGACGTTGACCGGAATGTTGATCGGAGCCTGGATGACGTTGCCGGACAGCACGCCCGGGGAGTGCACGGCCGCACCCTCGGCGCCGGAGTCGGCGAAGGCCGGGGCAGCGGCACCCATTGCCATGAGGGTTCCGGCGGCGACGGCGGCAATCTTGTTGTACTTCACTTTCGATCCTTTCTTCGACGGAGTCCGGAGCGGCCACGACTCTCGTGCCGCACGAGCGCGGTCCTGATCACTCGTAACTCCGCCGCTGTAATTCGTAACGATGCAGGGCGGCAAGCGAAACTCTCCGTCGTGGAGATTCTTCGAAATCCGCCCGAATGACGCAGCTTTCCGGACACTCGCTGTCACACGGTCGTCCGGCCTTCTCGGAGCGCCCCGAGGAGGGCAGCAGCAGGCCCGGGCCGCCGGACGGGAAACGTCGACGGCCCGGGCCTGTTGACAGCTGGATCAGCTGTTGCCGGCACCGTTGCCGGAGAGGACCGGGATGCCGGACAGGATGTGCGACAGCGGCTCGTCACCCTTGGCCTGGGTGGAGTTCTCGGTGCACTGCTGGTTCTGCGGGGAGGACAGGACGTTGACGTCCTGGACCGCGATCGGGATGAACCCGATCAGCGAACCGACGTTGGCCTTGGCCGGCAGGCCGATGCAGGGCTTGTTCAGCGAGCCCTGGACCAGGCCGAACTGCGGGCTGCCGTCGCCGCGCGTCTCGGCGTTGCCGAACGACTGCGAGGCACCGTTGCCGTTGACGGAGGTCGTGCCGCCGGCGTCGCCGATGGCCATCGCCTGCGTCGCTCCGAGACCGAGGATGGAGGCGGCGACAGCACCCGTAGCCAGGACCTTCTTGATCACGATGAACCCTTCTCGTACTGGATGCCCCGTACCGGAGCGCACTGACCAACTGACCTCCGGGCGTTTGGTTATCGCCATTCACCCGAATGCCGGGACCGCACGGACATCCGTACGAAAGAGGCTGAACGGCTCGGAACGGAGACATCGGGCGAACGCACATCCGTAACCCGTCCGGGTGATCACAGGATTCTCACTGGATTCACGTTTCCCCGTCACTTCGCCATCGTTATGGGTGTCGTCAAGCGCGCCCGCCGGGACGCCCACCCAGCAGAACTGGCAGGCCCGACGGTTGCTGCACCGCCTGATGAATGAATTGCGGGTCAATACCGCCCGCGCGAAATGTCCCAGGAAAGGGCACCCATGCGAAAAGCCTTGAGTAAAAGTGTGCTCGTCATGGCGGCGGCGTCAGGCATTCTGACCGCCTCCGGCGGCTACGCATTCGCCGACGCCTCGGCCGACGGCGCCGCCATCGGTTCGCCCGGTGTGGGTTCGGGCAACGCCGTGCAGGTTCCGGTGCACATCCCGGTCAACCTGTGCGGGAACACGGTCAACGTGATCGGTGCACTGAACCCCGCCTTCGGCAACGAGTGCGAGAACGAGGGCGGCGGCTCCGAAGCCGGCGACGCCCAGGGCGCCGACGCCCACGGTGTCGCCGCCAACTCCCCCGGCGTATTGTCGGGCAACCTGATCCAGGCTCCGGTCGACATCCCGGTCAATGTCTGCGGAAACACGGTCGACGTGGTGGGTGCACTCAACCCCGCCTTCGGCAACGAGTGCGAGAACGAGTCGGGTCGTGGCGACACCCCGACGCATCCGGCACACCCCAAGCCCCCGAAGCCGCACAAGCCGCCGACGCACCACCACGACCACGACTGCGCCTGCCAGCCGGGCCACCACCACAACCCGCCGAAGCCCCCGAAGCCGCACAAGCCCCCGACGCACCACCACGACCACAACTGCCCTCCCAGCCACCACCACAACCCGCCCACCCACAACCCGCCGACGCACAACCCGCCCACGCACAACCCGCCGACCCACACCTGGCACCCGCACAACCCGCCGACCCACACCTGGCACCACACGCCGCCCAAGCACCACAAGCCGCCGCAGATGGCGCACACCGGTGCCAATGACAACCTGGGCATCGCGGGTGGCGCCAGCGCCGCCCTCGTGCTCGGTGGCGGCCTGCTGATGCGTCGCAGCCGCGCCTCGCAGAAGTGATGTAGCCCCGCACACGAAAAGGTCCGGCCGGACAGCACGAAGCTGTCCGGCCGGACCTTTTCACGTCCGGGTGTCCGCTCCCGCGGCCGTCAGGCCAGGGAGAGTCCCGCGCGCTCGAGGCATTCGGCGATCGTCGCCGTCTCCGCGGCGTCCAGCCGGCGCATCGGCGGGCTCATCACGTTGGTGGCGATGATCCCGCGCAGCATCAGCGCGGTCTTGAAGGCGCCGAGTCCGGCCGCCGTGGCGGACGCGGTGCCGGGACGGGCGGCGCGGATGATGTCGAAGAGCGCGACGAGACGGTCCTGTTCGTCCTTCGCCGCCGCCCAGTCGCCGCGGACCGCCGCGTGGTGAAGGCGTACGTACCCGTGGGGGTCGACGTTGCCGAGCCCAGGGACCGAGCCGTCGGCGCCGCCGAGCATCATCGCGTCGACGACCAGCTCATGACCGGTGAGGACGGAGAAGTCCGGCAGCTCGCGGGCGCCGATGACGAGCCGGCGGAACGATCCGTCGTCGCCGCTGGAGTCCTTCACCCCGGCCAGCACCCCGTCGGCCGCCAGCGGCAGCAGCAGTTCCGGGTCCAGCTTGCTGTGCACGCAGACCGGCACGTCGTACGCCAGGAGCGGCAGGTCGACGGCAGCGGCCACGTCCCTGAAGTGCCGGTCGATCTCCAGGTCGTGGGTGCGGGTGTAGAACGGCGCGGTGACGACGACCGCGTCCGCACCGAGTTCGGCGGCGCGGCGGCCGCGCTCGATCGCCCGGTTGGTGGTGGTCTCGATCGCGCCGACGAGGACCGGCACCTGGCCTGCGGCCGCCGACGTGATGACCTCGATGACCTCGTCCTGCTGTCCGGGCGTCAGATAGGCGGTCTCGCCGGAGCTGCCGAGGGCGAAGAGCCCGCTGACACCGCCGTCGAGGAGATGCCCCACGACCCGCTCCAAGGAGGGGCGGTCGAGCTCGCCGTCCGCGGTGAGCGGGGTGACGACGGGCGGGATCACTCCCGAATAGCGGGGGGTTCGGGCGGTCATGCGGTGCTCCTTGCGGACGGTACGGGGGTCGGGTCCCCGGAGGGGGACGCGGGGGTCTGGGGATGGACGCAGTGCCAGCGGTGTTCGCCGGACCCGAAGGTCTCCGCCGGGAAGACCGAGGAGCACTCGTCGTCGGCCTTCCAGCAGCGGGTGCTGAACGGACAGCCGGGAGGTGGGTTGGTGGCCGAGGGCACCGGACCGGTGAGCACGATGCGCTCGGTGGTCTCCAGCAGGCTGGGGGTCGCGGAGAGCAGTGCCTCGGTGTACGGGTGCGAGGGGGCGCCCGCGACGTCCGCCGCACGCCCCTCCTCCACGATGCGGCCGAGGTAGAGGACGGCGATGCGGTCGGCGAGGTAGCGCACGGTCTGGATGTCGTGCGAGATGAACACCATGCCGAGGCCGAGGCGTTCACGCAGGTCGACGAGGAGGTTGAGGACCTGGGCGCGGACGGAGACGTCGAGTGCGGAGGTCGGTTCGTCGGCGACGATCAGCTCCGGTTCGAGGGCCAGGGCCCGCGCGATGGCGACGCGCTGGCGCTGGCCGCCGGAGAGCTGCCCGGGCAGTGCCGCCAGGGTGTGTCCGGGGAGGCCGACCAGGTCGAGGAGTTCCTCGACGCGGGCCTCGCGCTCCTCGCGGGTGCCGCGGCGGTGCACGTCGAGCGGGTCGCGAAGGATCTGGCGGACCGTGAGCCGGGGGTTGAGCGCGGTGGACGGGTCCTGGAAGACGACGCCGACGGCTGAGCCGAAGTCCTTGCGCCGCTCGGCGCCCGTCATCTCCCACAGGTCGCGCCCGTGGAAGAGGACCTCGCCCTCGGTGGGCTTCTGCAGCCCGGTCAGCACCCGGGCGAGCGTCGACTTGCCGCAGCCGGACTCGCCGACCAGGCCGACGATCTCGCCGCGCTCGACCTCCAGCGTGGCGTCGGTCAGCGCGTGGACGGCGTCGCGGCTGAAGAGGCCTCCGCTGCGTGCCTTGTGGCGTACGTGAACGCCGTTGAGCCTGATCACAGGGCGCTCCCTTCCAGCTTCTTCGCGGCGGCCTCGGCCGGGTGGTGGCAGGCGAAGCCGTGGTCCTTCGTGGCGCCGCGCCCGGTGAGTGCGGGGGTGGTGGTGCGGCAGAGGTCGGTCGCCGCGCCGCAGCGGCCGGCGAAGCGGCATCCCGCTCCGAAGCCCTGGGGTGCGGGGACGACGCCGCGGATCTGGTGGAGCCGCTCGGCGCCGGCCTCCAGGGAGACGACGGAGCCGAGGAGACCGCGGCTGTAGTGGTGGGCGGGGTCGGTGAGGACCGACCGGGTGTCGCCGACCTCGGCGAGCCGTCCCGCGTACATCACGGCGACCCGGTGGGAGAGGTCGCCGACCAGGGCGAGGTCGTGCGAGACCAGCACCATGGCGAAGCCGAGCTCGTCGCGGAGCCGGATGAGGAGTTCGACGACCTGGGCCTGGACGGTGACGTCGAGGGCGGTGGTCGGCTCGTCCGCGATCAGGAGGCGTGGGCTCCGGGACAGGGCCATGGCGATGAGTACGCGCTGGCGCTGGCCGCCGGAGAGCTCGTGCGGGTAGCTGCGCAGGGTGCGCTCGGGCGAGAGGCCGACGAGCTCCAGGAGCTCGTCGGGGGTCTTCGTGGCGCCTCGCGAAGTCAGCTGCTTGAGCTGGGTGCCGACGAGCACGGAGGGGTTGAGGGAGGAGAGCGCGTCCTGGTAGACCATCGCGATCTCGGGGCCCATCAGGGCACGGCGTTCCTTGTGCGGGAGCTTCAGCAGGTCCCGGCCGCGGTAGAGGATCTCGCCGCTGACTTCGGCGTTGCGGGCGAGGAGACCCATGACGGCGAGGCTGGTGATGGACTTGCCGCAGCCGGACTCGCCGACCAGGCCGAGGGTCTCGCCCTCGTGGACGGTGAAGTTCAGCTTGTCGACGACGGGGATCTCGCCGTAGCGGTCCGGGAAGCGGATCGCCAGGTCGCGGACGACGAGGAGCTCGTCGGCGTCCGCGCGGACCGGGGTGATGGTGGGCTCGGTGGCATTGATGTGCCGGGCGAGCTTGGTGAGGGCCGCGTCGATGTCGACGGTGGCGGCGGCCTCGACCGGGTCCGGCGCGGTGGTCGCCGTGGGGTCGGCGGCCGCGCGGGCGCTCTTGGGCGCGGCGGAGGCGTCGGTGAGGCCTTCGGAGAGGATGTTGAGCGCGAGGACCGTGATCAGGAGGGCGAGGCCGGGGAAGAAGGTGGCCCACCAGCCGCCCGCCAGGAGGATCTGCCGGCCGTAGGCGAGCACGCTGCCCCAGCTGGGGTCGGGATCCTGCACACCGGCGCCGATGAAGGAGAGGCTGGCCTCGAAGATGATGGCCTCGGCGACCATGACGGTCGCGAAGACCATGACCGGGGCCATGCAGTTGACGGCGACGTGGCGGAGCACGATGTACGCGCGCCGGGCACCGATGACCTTCTCGGCGGCGACGTAGTCCTCGCCGTACTGGGAGAGGACGTTGGCGCGGACCACCCGGGCCAGCGACGGGGTGTACACGAAGGCGATCGTGAAGATGATCACCGGGATGCTGGTGCCGAACACGGCGACGAGGACGGCCGCGAGCGCGATCGGCGGGAACGACATGATGACGTCGAGGGTGCGCATGACGGACTCGTCGCCGAGCTTGCGCGAGGTGGCGGCGAGCGAGCCGAGCAGGGCGCCTGCGACCAGGGCGCAGGCGGTCGAGCCGAGGCCGATGATCAGCGAGTAGCGCGAGCCGTGCACGACGCGGGCGAACACGTCGCGTCCCGCCCGGTCGGTCCCGAACCAGTGGTCCCCGCTCGGGGCCTGGACGGGGGTGCCCGTGGTCAGGGGGTCCTGGGTGAGCAGGGGGGCGAGTACGGCACCGAGGATGACGACGATCAGGACGCCGAGGGCGACGCGGGAGGTTACCGGGAGGGCGCGGAAGGCGACGCCCGGTCGGGAGAGCTTCTTGGCCAGACGGCCCGTGGCGAACATGTCACACCGTCCTGATGCGCGGATTGACCAGCAGGTAGAGCAGGTCGACGATGACGTTGACCACCAGGAACGCGATGGCGATGGTCAGTACGGTGCCCTGGACCAGGGCAATGTCGCCTCCGGTGACACCTTCGAGGATGAGTTTGCCCATGCCGGGCAGGTCGAAGATCGCTTCGATGACGACGGCGCCGCTGAGCAGGTAGCCGACCTTGACGCCGAGCACGGTCAGCGGAGTGACGAGGGCGTTGCGCAGCACCGAGCGGATGACCAGGAAGACCGGCAGGCCGTTGCCCTGGGCGGTACGCACGTAGTCCCGGTCGAGTTCGGTGACCATCGCGGTGCGGATGAGGCGGGCGAGCGACGCGGCGACGGGCACGGCGAGCGAGACGGCGGGCAGGATCATCGTCCGGAGCCACCCGCCGAACGAGTCGGCGATGTTGGTGTATCCGCCGGTCGGGAAGAGCTGGGTGTTCAGGGCGAACTGCTGGATGAGCAGGACACCGAGCCAGAAGGACGGAACGGCGACCCCGGCCATGGACAGGACCCGGAAGAGCTGGTCGGGCCAGCGGTCGCGGTACATCGCGCCCAGGACGCCGCCCGCGACGGCGAGGACGATGGCGATGATGAGCCCGAGAACGGTGAGCTGGAGGGTGAGCGGGAAGGCGGCGGTGATCCGGTCGACCACGGGCTGGCTCGGCGGGACGGTCGACCCGAGATCGAAGTGGATCAGTTGGCCGAGGAAGTGGAAGTAGCGCACGGGCAGCGGGTCGTTGAGCCCGTTGGCCTCGGCGAAGGCCTCCCGGGCCTCGGGGCCGGCGCTCTCCCCGAGCGCGTTGTAGGCCGGGTCGACCGGCGAGAACTGCAGCACCACGAAAACGAGCAACGCGATACCGAGGATCATCACCGGCATCATCGCGACGCGGCGCAGCGCGAGCCGGAGAAAAGCAACCATCGTCGGGTTCCTTGCGATTGGGCGGTCATCCGGTCCAGGACAACGGGGGGGGGCCGGTGTCCCGGACCGGGTTATCCGGCGCGCGGCGGGCGGCGCCGGTCTGTGGTCTCCCGTCCGGTCCGGACCGGGTCGGCCCGGCCCGGACCGGACGGGAGGACTGGGCACCGGGCCGTACGGCGGCCTGTGCGGGGTCTGCCGTACGGCCGACGGGGATCGCCGGTCAGGCGGGGCTGACGTCCAGGAAGGACAGGCCGGTGGTCGGCAGCGGCTTGAAGCCGGACAGGCCCTTCTCGTTCCAGGCGGTGGGCAGCTTGCGGTGGAGGATCGGGTAGAGCGGCACCTCGTCGGCGACGACGTCGGTGATCTGGCCCCACAGCTGCGTGCGGGTCGCCTCGTCGCCGGCCTGGGCGGCCTTGTCGAGGAGCTGCTTGACCTTCTTGTACTCGGCGGTCTTGGACCAGCCGTAGCGGTTCTCCGGCCAGAAGCCGTAGTAGAACCAGCGCAGCAGCAGGTCCGCGTCGTTGCCGAAGACCGAGGGGTCGCCGGGTGCGACGAGGACCTCGAAGTCACCGCTGTCGACCTTGGCGTACTGGGCGGCGGACTGGGCGATGCCGAGGGTGGCCTCGATACCGGCCGCGGCCCAGCTCTCCTTGATCAGCGGGGCGATGTCCTTGACCCAGCCGGTGTCGGTGGTCAGGACGGTGAACTTGAGGTCCTTCACGCCGGCTTCGGCGAGCAGCTTCTTCGCCTTGGCCACGTCGTGCGTGTAGACGGTGGAGGCCTTGTGGTAGTCGGGGTGCGTGGCGGGGACGTAGCCCGTGGCGGCCGTCGCGTTGCCGACCATGGCCGTCTTGATGATCTTCTCGGTGTCCAGCGCGTAGTGCAGGGCCTGTCGGACCCGCTTGTCGGCGAACCGCTTGTCGGCGGTGTTGAACATCAGGAAGAGCAGGCCGAAGGACTGCACGGACTCGGTCTTCGCCGTGGCGGAGAGCCCCTTCACGTCGATGTAGGGGACGTCCTCGATGGCCTGGACCCGGCCGGACTGCATGGCGCTGACCCGGGCCGACTGGTCGGATATCAGGCGCCAGACCATCTTCTTGGCCTTGGCGGGGTGAGCGCCGTTGTACTTCTCGTACTTCTCGAAGACGATCTTGTCTTCGCGGGTCGCCGAGACGAACTTGTACGGCCCGGAGCCGACGGGCTTGGCGTCGAATCCCTTGACGTCCGCCTCGACGATCTTCTTCGGCACGATCCGTGCCACGGCGATGCGGGACTGGAAGAGCGCGAAGGGGTACTTGAGCTTGAACTCGACCGTGCCGGCGTCGACGGCCTTGACGGTGTCGATGAAGGGCACGAACTGCGCCATCAGCGAGGCGTTCTTCGGGTCCAGGATGCGCTCGAAGCTGAACACGACGTCGTCGGCGGTGACCGCCGATCCGTCGTGGAAGGTCGCGCCCTTGCGGAGCGTGGCGCGGTAGGTGGTGGCGTTGATCTTCTTCGGCATCTCGGTGGCGAGTGCGGGCCGTGCCACGAGTGTTGCCGGATCGAGATCCACCAATCCCTCGAAGATATGCATATTGGCGGCGTACGGGGTCGCACCCGAGGTGATCATCGGGTCGAAGCCGGTCGACAGCGGGTAGGACAGACCGGCCTCGATGAGGTCGCTGCCGCTGCCCTTGCCCGTCGAGCCGTTGGCGGTCGAGGACGGACCACCGCAGGCGGAAAGGCCCGCCGTGATGGCGGCCGCGGCACCAACGGCACTGGTGTAACGCAGGAAGGTGCGGCGCTCGACACCGGCTGATCTCAGCTCGGGCACGGGTCCTCCAGGGACTTGAGGTAGGGCGTCAGGGGCAGAAAGCAGGGGTCTGGCGCAGGCTCACGGGGGGACCGCGGAACCTGAAGCATCAGACGTCAGATGTCTGATGCCTTGATAGCGTGGGAACGTAGCTTGACAATCGAGAGGGGTCAAGAGGTGGGGAGTTCACATATGTCCGGAACGAGGCCCGGCCGGCAGCTGCTCCGGCAGGAAGTCGTCGACGGCATCAAGCGGTACATCCTCGAAGAACGGCTTCGCCCCGGGGACCCGCTGCCCACCGAGCCCGCCCTGTGCGAGGCCCTCGGCGCCAGCCGCTCCAGCGTTCGCGAAGCCGTCAAAATTCTCAACGCGCTGGACATCGTCGAGGTGCGTCACGGGCACGGCACCTACGTCGGCCGGCTGAGCCTGTCCGCCCTGGTGGAGAGCCTCACCTTCCGCGGACTGCTCTCACCCGACGACGACTTCCAGGTGATGTCCGACCTGGTCGACGTGCGCGAGCTCTTCGAGCGCGGGCGGGCCGACCGGATCGTCTCGCTGCTCACCCCGGAGCAGCTGGACACCCTGGACGGCCTGGTGGCCACCATGCGCGCGACCGGAGCCCAGGACGGGAACGGCTTCGTCGCCGCCGACCGCGCCTTCCACGCGCTGCTCGTCGCCCCGCTCGGCAACGACCTGATCGGGCAGCTCTCGATGGCGTTCTGGGATGTGTACGCGATCGTCGCGCCGCACCTGGACGGCTTCACGCACACCGACGAGACGGAGACGATCGCCGCCCACCAGAACATCGTGAACGCCGCCCGGGCCGGCGACATCACCGGGTTCATCAAGGCGCTCGGCGAGCACTACGCCCCTGTCCGGCGCCGGATCTCCGAGGCCCGCGCCCGGCGCTGAGCGGCCCACCCGGACCCCCCGGGCCGGCGGAACCGGCCCGGGGGACCCTTGACGGCCCCCGCGGCGGGTGCCTAGGGTCCGTGT
The DNA here is from genome assembly GCF_044742205.1 of Streptomyces sp. NPDC087901. Lineage (NCBI taxonomy): Bacteria > Bacillati > Actinomycetota > Actinomycetes > Kitasatosporales > Streptomycetaceae > Streptomyces > Streptomyces sp. NPDC087901. Next base: position 28,906 of record NZ_JBIUUC010000002.1, on the reverse strand, counting down.
GCCGACAGGACATCTGACGTCATCCGTCTGATGACCGGTGCAACACCTCGCACATGGCATTTCCCGCCGCGCCCCCAGGAGGGCACCCCCATGCCGTTCACGGACCTCTCCCTCGCGGACTGCCGCGACTACCGGCCGACGCTTCCCGTTCCGGCGGGCTTCGACGCCTTCTGGTCGCGGACCCTGGACGAGGCCAGGTCCTGCGCGACGGACAAGCCGGTGTTCACCGCGGTGGAGACTGGGCTCACCCAGGTCCGCACGTACGACGTGACGGTTCCCGGCTTCGCCGGACAGCCGGTGCGCGGCTGGCTGCGCATGCCGGCCGGGGCGGCCGAACCGCTCGGCTGCGTCGTGGAGTTCCTGGGGTACGGCCGCGGGCGGGGACTGGCGCACGAGAACCTGCTGTGGGCGTCGGCCGGTTACGCGCACCTGTTGATGGACACACGCGGCCAGGGATGGTCGGCCGCGGGCGGCGACACCGCCGATCCGGACGGCGGTGCGGCCGGAGTCGTACCCGGCTTCCTCACCCGGGGCATCGAGAGCCCCGAGACGTACTACTACCGGCGGCTGTTCACCGACGCGGTGCGCTGCGTCGACGCGGTGCGCAGCCGGCCCGAGATCGATCCGGACCGGATCGTGGTGACCGGGGTCAGCCAGGGCGGCGGAATCGCACTGGCCGTCTCGGGGCTGGTCCCGGGGCTGGCCGGGGTGATGCCGGATGTGCCGTTCCTCTGCAACTTCCGCCGTGGGGCCGAGATTTCGGGCCGCCCGCCGTTCACCGAGATCGCCGAATACCTCAAGCTCCACCGCGACCGCACGGAGTCCGTCTTCGCCACGCTGTCGTACTTCGATGCCGCACTGCTCGCCACCCGGGCCACCGCCCCCGCGCTGTTCTCCATCGCGATGATGGACGACATCTGCCCACCCTCCACCTGCTTCACCGCCTACAACGGCTACGCCGGACCCAAGGACGTACGGGTCTACGCGTTCAACGGGCACGAGGGCGGCACGGAGTACCAGCAGCGGGAACAACTCGCCTGGGTGCACTCCCTGTTCGCAGGCCTGCCGTCGGGGCAGGCCGGCCGCTCCTGACCGGAGGCACCTTCCGTGCGCAGACGATCCATGCTTTTCGCCGCAGGCGCGGCAGCCCTGAGCACCCAGCTCGGCGGCCGCGCCTTCGCCGCCGCTTCGGGCAGCGGCCCGATCCTGGACCACGACACCCCCGTGGACCTGGACGGCAGCGAGTACGTCGACCTGTCGAACCGGGCCGGCGTACTCGCGCCGCTCACCGCGGGAACCATCGTCGTCACCTTCCGCACTACCAGCCACAACGAGGCGATGACGCTGATCAGCGCCTCGGACCCGACCGCCCCCTCCTCCAACATCACGCTCGACCTGAGCGGCGGCGCCCTTCAGTTCTCCGTACGCGAGAAGGGCGCAGTACTCATCAATGTCATGACCCGGACACGTTACGACGACGGGCTGCGCCATACCGTCGCCGTCACCATCGACGCCTCGGGCACCAAGCTGCACGCCGGCGGGCGCACGGTGTTCGAGACGTCCCAGCACGCGTTCTTCGGGAACGTCTCCAAGCCGACCGCCCTCGCGCTGGGGCGCAACGCCGACAGCGACCACCCCGGGGGCGAGTGGTTCTGCACCGGCACCATCGAGCGCGCCGCCGTCTGGGACCGGGTGCTGAGCGAGACCGAACTGGTCGCGCAGAGCCCCCGCCCCGATCTCGCCGACCTGGGCCGGATCTCCACGATCCTCAACAGCAACACCCCGGCCACCTGGGTCATCACGGGTGACAGCATCACGCACGGCGCACTGCACACCAACGGCTGGCGCAGCTACCCGGAGCACTGGACGGAACGGGTCCGCTGGGAGCTGGGCAAGCCGAAGAACCGCGACTTCGTGATCGATTCCGGGGTGAGCGGCGCGACCAGCGCCGAACTCGTCGCGCAGTTCGGCGAGCGGGTCACCTCCTTCGCGCCCAAGGTCGTCTCGGTCATGATCGGTACGAACGACATCGCGACGTCCGGGCTCGGCCTCGACACCTACCGGGCCAACCTCGTCTCGCTCGTCCGCTCGGTGCGGGCCCTGCCCGGCTCCCCCGTACCGGTGCTCCAGTCGCCCAACCCGGTCGATCCGGCGAAGTGGCCGGGCCGGGTGAACCTCTCGCAGTACGCGCGGGTCATGGGCGAGGTCGCGGCGCAGGAGAGCGCGGTCTTCGTCGACCACTACAACGACTGGCTGGACGGCAACGGCGGCCAGGTCCCCCTGACCCTGCTGAACGACGGGCTCCACCCCAACGAGCGGGGACATCACCGCATCGCCCTGAAGATGATCAAGGATCTGCGGATCTTCGACGCGAGCAGCCGGGTCTGCTCCCTGCACGTCCCGTAGCCCCGGCACTCCCCCCAATCTCCCACCCTTCGAGAAGCACCACCCCTTCCGAGAAGAGAGATCGTCCATGCAGAGAACAGTCCCGTTCGCCCTGCTCGGTGCCGCCCTGCTGGTGGTCACCACCACCGGCACCGCTCAGGCCGCGGCTCCCGCACCCGGCACGCTCACCTCCCAGGACCTGACCGTCGACGGGGTCGGCTCCCCCCACTACCGCATCCCGGCCCTGACCACCTCGGTCAAGGGCACGGTGCTGGCCGCGTACGACGCCCGGCCCACCCTCGGTGACCTGCCGTCCAACATCGGCATCGTGCTGCGCCGCAGCACCGACGGCGGCACGACGTGGCAGGCGCAGCAGGTGGTCCGCAAGGACGCCGCCCCCGCCGGCTACGGGGACCCGAGCCTGCTCGTCGACCGGACCACCGGCCGGATCTTCGTGTTCTACGCGGCCGGGGTGAACCAGGGCTTCTTCGGCTCGGCCACCGGCAACGACGAGACCGACCCGAACGTGCTGCAGGCCGACTACAGCTACTCGGACGACGACGGTCTGACCTGGACCCACCGCCGGATCACCAAGCAGATCAAGAACCCGGCGTGGGGCGGCATGTTCGCGGCGTCCGGCGAGGGCATCCAGCTGCGCAACGGGGCGCACAAGGGCCGGCTGATCCAGCAGTACGCCATCCGCAACAACGGGGCCAACTACGCGGTCAGCGCCTACAGCGACGACCACGGCGCGACCTGGAAGATGGGCACCCCGGTCGGCCCCGGCGGCGACGAGAACAAGACCGTGGAGCTGAACGACGGCACGGTCATGCTCAACAACCGCTCGGCGCCGTACCGGACGATCGCGTACTCCACCGACGGCGGGGTCACCTACACCCCGTTCGTCCAGGACACCGAGCTCCCGGACCCGGCGAACAACGCCTCGGTCATGCGGTACGCCCCCGACGCCCCGGCCTCGGACCCGCAGTCGTCGTGGCTGCTGTTCAGCAACACCGAGGCCACGTCACGGAAGAACCTCACGGTCAAGATGTCCTGTGACAACGGGAAGACCTGGCCGATCAAGAAGGTCGTCGACGCGGGTGCCGCGGCCTACTCGACACTGACCCGGCTGCCGGGAGGAAGGCTCGGGCTGCTGTACGAGCGGGGCAACTACGAGCACATCACGTACTCCTCCTTCGACCTGAAGTGGCTCGGCGGCACCTGCGCCGACATCACGATCACCCCACCGGCCACGCTGAAAGCCGGCACGACCGCGGACGTCACCGTCCGGGTCGTCAACCGGATGGACGTCACCCGCAGCGCGGGAACGCTCGACCTGACCGTGCCGAGCGGCTGGACGACCAAGCAGGTGGCGTTCCCGGCGACACGTCCGGGAGAGGGCGCCAACATCAAGGTCCCGGTCACCGTGCCCGCGGGCGCGTCGGGGAACGCCGCACTCACCGTCACCTACCGGTCGGACGGCAAGCAGGCCTCGGGCAGCACGACGGTGACCGTCACGCCGTAGCCCGGACGAAGGCCCTGCGTCCAGCCGCCGCGGGGTGGTTGGACGCAGGTTGCCGCCACCCCGTTCAATGGGCGCCACGCGCAGGTCTCGGAGCAACCGGAGAAGGCGGTGGCGGAAGTGGCAGGAGCCGGATTACGCATCGGGGTGGTCGGCGGGAGCGTCGCCGGCTGTGCGGCGGCGATCGCGGGGGCCAGGGCAGGGGCCGAGGTCACGGTGTACGAGCGCAGCGACGGGGCGCTGGAGGACCGGGGGTTCGGCATCGTCGTCCCGCCGCCGCTCCACGCGGAGCTGGTCGCGGCCGGCTACCTGGACGCCGGCATGCCGACGGCCCCGGTGCGCTCGCGGGTCTGGCTCACCCGGGAACGGGGGCGGCGGACCGCACGTGAACTGGCCAGACAGGAAGGTGCGGTGACGCCCTGTCACTGGGGACTGCTCTGGCGCGCGCTGCGTGCGAACGCCGACGGCGTGACGTATCACCGGGGCCGGCCCGTCACCGAGGTGCTGCGTCATCCGTCGGGCGGCGCCGTGATCCGTACGGCGGACTCGGAGGAGCGGTACGACATCGTCGTCGGCGCGGACGGCCCGCGGTCCGTGACCCGGGCGGCCGTCGCCCCGGAGGTGCAGCCGGTTCCCGCGGGATACGTGGTGTGGCGCGGCACGCTCCCGCTCGACGCGCTCGCCGGGCACCCGCACCAGCTGGAACTGGTGCGTACCGCCTGGCTCATGCTGGGATTCCGCGGCGGACACGGCGTGTTCTACCTGATCCCGGGCCCTGTCGAGGGGTCCCGGCTGCTGGCCTACGCCATCTACGGTCCGCCTCCCCCGCCGTCGTGGAGCGCCGGGCGCGAGGAGTACGTGCGGCGCGTCGCCGAGGAACACTTCCCGGCGGACTGGGCCGAGATCGTCGGCCGGGGTGCGCACACCTCCCTGGCGTGCCACGACGTCGCCGACTTCCATGTGCCCCGGGTCGCGGAGCCGCCGTTCCTGCTGGCGGGCGACGCGGCGAGCATCACCCGGCCGCACACCGCGAGCGGCGCGACCAAGGCGCTGCAGGACGCGCTCTGCCTGGAGCGGGTCCTGCGCGCGTCGTCGTCCGCGGCCGAGGCACTGAGCCGGTACGCGGACGAGCGGTCGGGCGAGGGGGCCCGCCTGGTCGCCCTGGGCCGCAGGCTGGGACACGCCATGGTCGAACGGACCCCGGACTGGGCGGCGATGGGCGCTGCGGAGGTGGCGGCATGGAGCCGCGCCACGCTGAACGGCGCCGACAGCTATCTGTACAGCAGCGTCCAGCGGGAGTGACGCCCGGGAGCGGTGCCGGCGCCCCGGCCGGGCGTCGGCCGGGGCGCCTGCCCGTCAGAGACGTGCGGACCGGGCCGGCTCCGGCGGGGCGAGTCGCGTACGGATGCCGTCGAAGTGGGTGCGCATCGCCCGTACCGCGCGCAGCCCGTCGGCCGCCGCGACCGCGTCGACGATCTCGCGGTGCTGGGAGCAGGTGACCGACGGGTCCTGGTGGCCGTCGTCGAGGTCCTCGCGCACCCGGTCCATTGCCGCCCAGAACGCGTCGAGCACCTCGCTGAGCAGGTGGTTGTCCAGCGAGGCATAGAGCGCGAGGTGGAACGCCCGGTCGGTGGAGCGTGCCACCCGGCCCGTGCCGGCCTCCTCCTCCATCTTCGCGACCAGGGCCCGCAGCACTTCGATGTCCTCGTCCGGGACGCCGGCCGCGACGGCCCCGACGAGACCCGCCTCCAGCGCCTCCCGCACCTTCATCAGCTCGGCCAGTCCGGGCTCGCCCTGACGGTGGCGGACGGCTGCCCGAAAGGCCAGTCCCTCGGCGAACGGTGACAGGGATAGCGAGCCCACGAAGGTGCCGTAACCCCGGCGGATCTCCACGACATTGACCGCCTGGAGCGATTTCAGTGCCTCGCGCACCGACACCCGGCCGGCTCCGAAGAGCTCCATCAACTCGGTCTCCGTGGGCAGCGCGTCACCCGGTGCGAGCCGTCGCTCCAGAATCAGTTCCTTGATCCAGCGCTCGATGTCCTGAGCCATGGTGGGCCGCGCCACAACATCCTCCTGAGGTGCCGTTGCCCCTTGACCGTTCCCAGGAGCATCTGTTTAAGGTAGGCCAGACATAGGACATCTTACGTCTCACGTCTCGATCCGGGTAGCCACTCAGGCCGCGGATCGGTGTCCCGATCAGCTGGAGTCTTCACCATGTCTCTGACCGCACCGCTGCACGGCGTCGTCCCGCCGGTCTGCACCCCGCTCGACTCACGCGGGGAGGTCGACACCGCGTCGCTCGTCCGCCTCGTCGAGCACCTCATCGGCGGGGGCGTGCACGGACTCTTCGCGCTCGGCTCCACCAGCGAGGTCGCCTACCTCACCGACGAACAGCGCGCCACGGTCCTGGAGACCGTCGTCAACGCCACCGACGGCCGCGTCCCGGTCCTCGCCGGAGTCATCGACACCACCACGGCCCGGGTCATCGAGCACGCCAGGTCCGCCGCTGCCCTGGGCGCCGACGCCCTGGTCGCGACCGCGCCGTTCTACACCCGCACCCACGCCAAGGAGATCGCCGGGCACTTCCGCCGGCTGCGCGCCGAGGTGGACCTGCCGCTGTTCGCATACGACATCCCGGTCGCCGTGCACAGCAAGCTGTCCTCCGCGCTGGTCCGCGAGCTCGCCGAGGACGGCACCCTGGCCGGCCTCAAGGACAGCAGCGGCGACGAGGGCGGGCTGCGCCGGCTCATCGTCGAGCTCGGCGGCCGCGAGGGCCGCGCCAACGGCCCGGTGCCGGACTTCAGCATCCTCACCGGCTCCGAGCTGACCGTCGACGCGGCCCTGCTCGCCGGCGCCGACGGCGTCGTCCCCGGCATCGGCAATGTGGACCCGGCGGCCTACGTACGGCTCTACGAGGCCGCGCGGGCCGGTGACTGGACGCTGGCCGCGAGGGAGCAGGAGCGGCTGATCGAGCTGTTCGCCATGGTCGACGTCGGTCCCGAGGCGGACATGGGCCGCAGTTCCTCGGCGCTCGGCTCGTTCAAGTCGGCGCTCCGCCTGCTCGGCGTCATCGACTGCGGCGACACCGCGTTCCCGCAGATCCAGCTGTCCGCCGAATCCGTCGCGCTCGTCTCCGGACGGCTGCGCGACGCCGGTCTGCCGCCGGTCCGATGACCACCTCGGCACAGCCGGCACCGGGCGGGCCGCGTGTCGTCGGTCTCGACCTCGGCGGTACGAAGACAGCCGCCGCACTCCTCGCGGCGGACGGCACGATCCTGGCCCGGCACAGCAGGCCCACCCCGGCCCAGGAGGGCGCTGCGGCGGTGCTCGACGCACTCGCCGCGGCCGCCGCCGAGGTCGACCCCGGCCGCAGCGCCGCGGTGCTCGGCATCGCGGCGGCCGGGGTGATCGACCCCCGTACCGGCATGGTCACCAGCGCCACCGACTCCATCCGCGGCTGGGCCGGCACCCCGCTGGGCGTCGGGCTGGCCAACCGCACCGGTTACGCGGTGGCGTGCGACAACGACGTGCGCGCCACGGCCGGACCGGAGCTTGCCGCTTTGAACGCGGAGACCGAGGGCCACGGATCGCTGCTCTTCGCCGCCATCGGCACCGGTGTCGGCGGCGCCATCGCCGTCGACGGGCGGATGCTGCACGGCGCATCCGGAATCGCCGGACACATCGGCCACCTGCCCAGCCCCGAAGCGGCAGGCCTGCTCTGCACCTGCGGCGCCACCGGCCACCTGGAGGTCATCGCCTCCGGACCCGCGATCGCCGCCCACTACGAGCGGCTGACCGGCGCCCCCGTGGACCGGCTGGAGACCGTCGCCGCGCGCGCCGCACAGGGCGACGCCCATGCCGTCACCGCCATCACCACCGGCGCGGCCGCCGCCGGTCACGTCCTCGGCGGGCTCGCCAACGCGTTCGGCCCCGACCGGGTCGTCGTCGGCGGCGGGGTCCCGCGGATCGGCGCGCTGTACGAGGACGCCCTGCGGTCCGCCTTCGCCGGGGAGCTGATGAAGCCCCTGCGGGGGCTCGTCCCGCAGGCTCCGCTGTTCGGCCACGACGCGGCCGTGCTCGGCGCGGCCGCTCTCACCACCACCCTTCCCCTCCACCACCCGGGAGCTCTCCGATGACCGCACAGGAACTGGCCACCTCCCTCCAGGGCAAGCTGATCGTGTCCTGTCAGGCGCCCCCCGGCGATCCGATGCGGGAGACGTCCACCCTGGTGCGGCTCGCGCTGTCGGCGGTCGCCGGTGGCGGCGCCGCGATCCGGGCCAACGGTCCGGAGGTCGTCGCCGCGATCACCGCCGTCGTCGACCTGCCGGTCATCGGTCTGTGGAAGGACGGCGACACCGGGGTGTTCATCACCCCGACCGTCCGGCACGCCCTGGCGGTGGCCGAGGCGGGCGCGGCCGTCGTCGCCGCGGACGCCACCGACCGGCCGCGCCCCGACGGCTCCACGTTCGCCGAGCTCGTCGAGGCCGTACACGGGGCCGGCGCCCTCGTCATGGCCGATGTCTCCACCCTCGCCGAGGGCGTCACGGCGGCTGCCCTGGGGGCGGACTTCGTCTCCACGACCCTGTCCGGCTATGTGCCCGGGACGCCGAAGCAGACCGGTCCCGATCTCGATCTCGTCTCGGCGCTCTCCGCCGCGATCGACGTCCCGGTGGTCGCCGAAGGCCGTATCAACACCCCCGAGGAAGCGGCCGAGGCCTTGGCACGCGGCGCCCACAGCGTCGTCGTCGGCACCGCCATCACCGCTCCCACGGCTCTGACCGCCCGCTTCGTGGCAGGCATCACCCGGCCCTGACCTGTCCCCACACGCGGGACGGCTGTTCAAATGACCGGGCACCGTCCCGCACTCTGGAGTCACCGTGCAGACCACCACACCCCCCACGCTCCCCTGGTACCGCCAGCTGAGCCGCACCCAGTGGAAGTCGTTCTTCGCCGCCTGGATCGGCTACGTACTCGACGGCTTCGACTTCGTGCTGATCACCCTCGTACTGACCGAGATCAGTGACGAGTTCGGCCTGAGCACGGTGCAGGCGGCCAGCCTGATCTCCGGTGCGTTCATCACCCGCTGGCTGGGCGGGGCCGTACTCGGCGCCATCGGCGACCGCTACGGCCGCAAGCTCTCCATGGTGCTCAGCATCCTGCTGTACTCGGTGGGCACCTTCGCGTGCGGGTTCGCGTGGAACTACACCAGTCTGTTCGCCGCCCGGCTGGCCATCGGCATGGGCATGGCCGGTGAGTACAGCGCCAGCTCCACGTACGTGATGGAGAGCTGGCCCGCCGCCCTGCGCAACCGGGCCAGCGGCTTCCTGATCTCCGGCTTCTCGGTCGGCTCGGTGCTCGCCGCCCAGGTCTACAACTGGGTGGTGCCCTCGCTCGGCTGGCGCTGGATGTTCTACCTGGGCCTCGTCCCGATCGCCATCGCGCTGTGGATGCGGCGCGCGCTGCCCGAGGCCGAGGAGTGGACGGAGTCCGTTGCGGACAAGGGCGCCAAGCCGAACCCGTTCCGGCCGCTGTTCCTGACCCGCACGCGGGCCACCGTCAACACGGTCCTCGTCGTCGTCGCCACGGTGTCCCTGTTCCTCGTCTTCACCCCGGGCGGGGCCGGCCTGGTGCCGGTGCTCGCGGTGATCGCCGGGCTCTCGCTCGCCGCGTTCGCCGTCCAGCTGGGCGGGAAGCGCAGCTGGGTGCTGTACCTGTCGATGATCGTGACGCTGTTCTTCGCGTTCCTGTACTCGTGGCCCATCCAGGCCCTGCTGCCCACGTATCTGAAGACGGAGCTGGGCTACACCACGGACCAGGTCACCGACGTGCTGTACTTCGCGGGCTTCGGCACCATGGTGGGCTGCTGGGTCGCGGGCTTCCTGGGCGACTGGATCGGCACGAAGAAGGCGTACGCGCTGACGCTGCTGGCCTCGCTCGCCTTCGTCTACCCGGTCTTCGCGGTGCAGAACAACCTGATGCTGCTCGGCATCCTGCTCTTTCTGCTCCAGGCGACGAGCTTCGGCATCTCCGGGCTGCTCCCCCGCTACATCGGCGGACACTTCCCGACCGCGACCCGGGGTGCGGCGCTCGGCTTCACGTACAACGTGGGCGCCCTCGGCGGGGCGGTCGCCCCGGTGCTCGGGGCCCATCTCGCCTCCGGGATGGACCTGGGCCAGGCACTGGCGGTACTGACGTTCGCGGGCACGGTGATCGTGGTGCTGCTGGTCGGCTTCGACGTACCGGCGCGGCTGAACCGGCTGACGGACCCGGACGCCGAGCGGGACCACCTGGCGGTGGCGCCGGTGGCCGACGATCCCGTCCCCGTGAGCCCGTAGACCGGTGATCGACCGGCCCGTCCCCGTGGACCGGTCGCCCGGACCGAGGACTTCGCCCTGCTGAAGCGCTGAGGCGAAAGGTGCGTACGAAGGCGCCCCCGCCGGATCTGCCGGCGGGGGCGCCCTCATGCGCGGGTCACGGGTAGAAGTGGGTCAGCGACTCGGCCACGCAGGCGGGCTTCTCGGACCCCTCCAGCTCGAAGGTGAAGGCGCGGGCCATCTGCACCCCGCCACGGGCCACCTCGGTGACCCCGGTGACCGAGGCGTGCAGCCGAACCCTGCTGCCGACGGGGACGGGCGCCGGGTAGCGGACGCGGTTGACGCCGTAGTTGAGTGCGCGGCCCACGCCCCGTACCCGGAGCAGTTCCCCGAACATCGGGATGCCCCAGCTCAGGACCATGTAGCCGTGCGCGATGGTGCGTCCGTACGGGCCGGACGCGGCGCGCTCGGTGTCGGTGTGGATCCACTGGTGGTCCCCGGAGACGGCGGCGTACGCGTCGATGAGCTCCTGGGTGATCTCCTTCCAGTCGGAGTGCCCCAGATCGCGCCCGCTCAGGGCGAGGATCTCCGGGATGCCGTTCACGGTCAGCGCCATGAGGACCGGCCTTTCTCTTGTGTCTCGGGTCCAGTGACTCGTGCGTCTTCTGTCTCTGCGGGGCGGGGGCAGGCGTCAGGCGGTGACGGGCACGGTCCGCGGGGCGGCGGCCGGCTCGGCCGCCTGCTCGTCGTGGTTGGGGCGCCTGAGCAGGAGCAGCATGCATCCGAGGGTCAGGACCACCTGGAAGATCGCGTAGGCGATGACGGCGGTGATCGAGCCGGTCCGGTTCAGCAGGAACTGGCCGATGATCGGGGTCGTTCCGCCCAGGAGCGTGCCGCACAGCTGGTAGCAGAGCGAGATGCCGGTGTAGCGCAGATGGGCCGGGAAGCGGCTGGCCAGCATGCCGGCGAGGGCCGCGTAGTAGAGGCAGTGCGGAATGGTGGCGACGGCGACGCCGACCATCGCGAGGCCGTAGTTCTCGGTACGGATCAGCAGGAACATCGCCGGCATCAGGATCAGTTCCGGCAGCAGCATCACGGTCACCGCACGGGACCAGCTCTTCATCCTCGTGGCGATGAGCGCGCCGAAGGGCTGCACGACGATCTGGGTGATGTTGGCGACGAGGATGATCGTCAGGAACGAGCTGCGGTCGAAGTCGAGGGCGGACGTGGCCCAGGAGAGCGCGAACGTCGACTTGAAGTACGTGGCCGAGAGACCGATGGTGCAGGCGCCGATGCCGAGGACGATGAGCATCGGCTGGGTGCGCAGGACCTCGGTGAGCGGAAGCTTGACGACCTTCTTCTTGCTGATCAGGGCGGCCATGGCCGGGGACTCGGCGACCTTCAGCCGGACGAAGAGGCCGACGATGACCAGGGCGGCCGAGAAGAGGAACGGCAGCCGCCAGCCCCAGGAGACGAACGCGGCGTCGGGCAGCTGGCTGATGGCGAGGAAGCTCAGCGTGGACAGGGTGTTGCCGACGGGCGAGCCCTGCTGGGCGAACGCCCCGTACAGCACCGACTTGCCCTTGGGGGCGTGCTCGGAGGCGATCAGGACCGATCCGCCCCACTCGCCGCCGAGGCCGATGCCCTGCACCATGCGGATGGCGACCAGCAGGATCGGGGCGGCGATCCCGATGGAGGCGTAGCTCGGCAGCAGGCCGATGGCCGTGGTGGAGATGCCCATCATCAGCAGGGTGATGACCAGGGTCTTCTTGCGGCCGAGGCGGTCGCCGTAGTGGCCGAAGATGATGCCGCCGATGGGGCGGGCGAGGAAGCCGACCCAGAACGTCGCGAAAGCGACCAGAGTGCCCACAGGTCCTTCGAGTTCCGGGAAGAACACCTTGTCGAAGACGAGCGCGGCCGCGGTGCCGTAGATGTAGAAGTCGAACCACTCGATGGTCGAGCCGATGAAGGCTCCGAACCCGGCGCGGTTGGCGGCTTTGGTGCGCTCTCGTGCGGTGGCGGTGGACGCACTCATGGTGGCTCCCGTGAACGTCGTTGATCAAGCGGATGGCAGGGACTGCGAAAGGGGCGTCGCCCGTGACACCCGGTGCCGCGCGGCGATGGGGGACGGCGGCGGGGGTGCTGGCGTTACGGTGCCAGCCAAGACCTTGAACGGTCCAATACCGAATTAATGGCGCAGCAAGACGTGATGCGTCTTAATGAGGGGCGCGCAGCCGGGAAGAACCCGTGGCGGCGCAGCTGGGTGAGCTGCGCCGCGGGGTGTGCGGCGGGGGTGCGGGCAGGTCTCAGACCGCGACGCGCTCGAAGACCGCGGCGAGGCCCTGACCGCCGCCGATGCACATGGTCTCCAGGCCGTAGCGGGCCTCGCGGCGATGCAGTTCCCTGGTGAGGGTGGCGAGGATGCGGGCGCCGGTGGCGCCGACGGGGTGACCGAGCGAGACGCCCGATCCGTTGACGTTGATCCGCTCCTCGTGGTCCTTCTCGCCGAGGCCCAGTTCGTGGGTGCAGGCAAGGACCTGGGCGGCGAAGGCCTCGTTGAGCTCGATCAGGTCGAGGTCGGCGAGGGTGAGCCCGGCGCGGGCGAGCGCGGTGCGGGTGGCGGGGACGGGGCCGATGCCCATGGTGGCGGCGGGCACACCGGCGCGGGCGAAGGAGACCAGCCGGACCAGCGGGGTGAGGCCGAGGCGTTCCGCGGTGGCGGCGCTGGTCACCAGGCAGGCGGCGGCCGCGTCGTTCTGGCCGCTGGCGTTGCCCGCGGTGACGGTGGCCTCCGGGTCGGACTTGCCCATGATCGGGCGGAGCGCGGCGAGCTGTTCGGCGGTGGTGTCGGGGCGCGGGTGCTCATCGGCGGTGACCACCGTCTCGCCCTTGCGGGTCTTCACGGTGACGGGGACGGTCTCCGCCGCGTACCGGCCCTCGGCCGCGGCGCGGGCCGCACGCTGCTGCGAGCGCAGGGCCAGGGCGTCCTGGTCGGTGCGGCTGATGCCGTACGCGCGTCGCAGGTTCTCTGCGGTCTCGATCATGCCGCCGGGGACCGGGTGGTTGACACCCCCGGCGGTGACCCGGCCCCGGGCGAGCGAGTCGTGGAGCTGGAGGCCCGGCCCCTTGATGCCCCAGCGTCCGTCGTGCGTGTAGTAAGGGGCGGCGCTCATCACGTCGACGCCGCCGGCGATCACCACGTCGCTGAAACCGGCCCTGATCTGCATCGCGGCGTCGAGGACGGCCTGCAGCCCGGATCCGCAGCGCCGGTCGATCTGGGCGCCGGTGACAGAGACGGGGAGCCCGGCGTCCAGTGCGGCGACCCGGCCGATGGCGGGGGCGTCGGAGGACGGATAGGCGTGACCGAGGATCACCTCGTCGACCCGGTCCGGGTCGATGCCGGCGCGGGCGACGACCTCGGCGATGACGCGCGCGGCGAGGGAGGCCGGCGTCTGCCCGGCGAACGCTCCGCCGAAGCGGCCGATGGGGGTGCGCAGCGGTTCGCAGATCACGACATCGTTCTGGTCGGGCACGGCAGGACCTTTCCGGGGGCGGGGCGGGGCAGTGACGGGGCGAGGACGGGACAGAAGTCGACAAGGGTGCGAGCTGACCCTCGCACCCGACGACTGAGTCGGTCCAATATCCAGTTCCCCCTGATTCAAGACGCAGAGCGTCTCAATCAGTCGCGCAAGGGAGTGGGCAGCGCATCCTCCGCGACGGCAAGCACCGCACGCAGGGCCGCCGACGGGTTGTCGTCCCGCCAGGCCAGCGCCGCCTGGCGCCTGATGGGCGGTCCGGCGAGGGGGCGGTAGACGAGGCCGTTCTGCTGGATGTGCTGGACGGAGGTGACGGTCAGGGTCACCCCGACGCCGGCGGCGACCAGGGCCAGGATCGTGTACGAGTCGGGCGCCTCCTGCACCACCCTCGGGTTGAACCCGGCAGCCTCGCAGGCCCCGACCATCGCATCGCGCACGGTGGAGCCGGTGTTCGCAGGGAACGAGACGAACGGCTCCCCGGCCAGCACCTCGATGGGGACGCTCTCACGGGCGGCGAGCGGATGGTCGGAGGGCAGCGCGCACACCAGCTCCTCCTCGTCGATCACCCGGTAGGTCACACCCGGCTGCGTCACGGGCAGTCGGACGAACCCGAGGTCGAGCGACCCGTCCGCGACCCGTGCGAGCGCGACGTTGGCATAGGTCTGGCCCGTCATGACGAGTTCGATCGCGGGGTGGGCGGCGCGCACCGCCCGGGTCAGCTGGGGCAGCGTCTCGTGGCTGGAGGCACCCGCGAATCCGATGCTGACCCGCCCGTACTCCCCGCGGCCGGCCGCCTTCGCGGCCCGTACGGCCGTGTCCAGGTCGTCGAGAACGGTCCGCACCGGCTGGAGGAACGACTCCCCCGCGCTGGTGAGCCGCACCGAGCGGGTGTTGCGTTCGAAGAGCTGGACCCCCAGCTCCTTCTCCAGCTGACGGATCTGCTGGCTCAGCGGCGGCTGGGCCATCTGCAGCCGCTTGGCGGCCCGGCCGAAGTGCAGCTCCTCGGCCACGGCGACGAATGCGGACAGATGACGCAGCTCCATGCCCGTCCCTTTCCTCGGTAGCGATCCCGGCGGCGAGCTCGGTCACGATCTCGGCCACATTGATTAATCAGGCGTCTCGATCTGACCTTAATTTGGTATTGGACAGCAATCAATGGCCGCTGGCACGGTGGGGCGACGCGCACGCACACGCAGAGGAGCACCGTGGCCACGACGGACCGGAAAGACAAGACGATGTCGATGAAGGCGGCGATCGCCGCCTTCGTTCACGACGGCGCCACCGTCTGCCTTGAGGGCTTCACCCACCTCATCCCGACCGCCGCGGGTCACGAGATCATCCGCCAGGGCCGCCGCGACCTCACCGTCGTACGGATGACCGCGGACATCGTGGTGGACCAGATGATCGCCGCAGGCTGTGTGACCCGGCTGGTCTCCTCCTTCGTCGGCAACTCCTCGGCCGGCTCGCTCGGTGAGCTCCGCCGCCGGGTGGAGAGCGCGGACCCGGCGCCCCTGGCCTTCGAGGAGTACAGCCACTACGGCATGATCTGCCGCTATCTCGCCGGTTCGCAGCGGCTGCCGTTCTATCCGCTGCGCTCCTACGGCGGCAGCGATCTTCCGTCCGTCAACAGCGATCTGCGCAAGGTGACTTCGCCGTATCCCGGACCGGACGGCGAACCCGAGCAGATCTACGTCGTACCGCCCGTCAACCCGGACGTGACGATCATCCACGCACAGCGCGCCGACCGCAGCGGCAACACCCAGATGTGGGGGCTGACCGGCATCCAGGCCGAGGCGGTCTACGCGGCGGACAAGGCGGTCGTCGTGGTGGAGGAGATCGTCGACGACGAGGTGATCCGCTCCGACCCCAACCGCACGCTCGTCCCCGCGCACGCGGTCGACGCGGTCGTCTGCTGCCCGCGCGGGGCGCACCCCTCGTTCGCTCAGGGGTACTACGACCGGGACAACGCCTTCTACCGGGCCTGGTCGCACATCAGCAAGGACCCGCAGCGCCTCCAGGACTGGCTGGACGAGTGGGTGCGCGGGACGGCCGACCACGCGGAGTACGTCGACAGGCTGGGCGAGGAGTTCTGGGCGGGGCTCGCGGTCGGCGAGGCGCTCAGCGAGCCGGTGAACTACGGGCGCCGGCTGTGACCACCTCCACCGGACACGCCGACACGCAGCACGCCTCCACCGGCCGCCAAGCCACGCAGCACGCCTCCGCCCGACACGCCGCCACGGAACACGAGAAGGAACGGGCCATGACCGTCACCGCACCGGACACCATCACCTCGTCCGAACTGCTCTCCGTCGTCGCCTCCCGCGAACTGGCCGCGCGCCGCACCGTGTTCGCCGGCATCGGCCTGCCGACGCTCGCCACCGAGCTGGCCCATCTGACGGTCGCCCCGGACATCGAGGTGGTGTACGAGTCCGGAGTGTGCGGCGCCCACCCCTCGCAGCTGCCGGAGACCATCGCCGACGCGGTGCTGATCACGGGGGCGGAGGCGGTGATCCCGATGCCCATGCTCTTCGGCTGTGTGCTGCAGGGCGGCCATATCGACGTCGGCTTCCTGGGCGCCGCGCAGATCGACCGCTGGGGCAACCTCAACACCTCGGTGATCGGCGACTGGGACAGCCCGACGGTACGGCTGCCCGGTTCGGGCGGCGGCGTCGAGGTGATGGCCAACTCACGCGAGGTCTTCGTGGTGATGCGCCGTCACAACCCGCGCTCCTTCACGGCGGAGCTCGACTTCTGCACCACCCCGGGCCCGGACCGCGCGCTGGCCGAGGGCATCCGCCCGCTGGGCGCCGGTGTCACCCGGGTCATCACGGAACTGGGCATCATGGCCCGCGAGGGCGTGGGCGAGGAGCTGCGGCTGGTCGCCGTCCAGCCCGGCGTCACCGTGGCGCAGGTGCGGGCCGCGACCGGCTGGGACCTGCGGGTCGCCGACACGGTCGACGAGGTGCCGCCCCCGACCGAGGACGAACTGCGGCTGCTGCGCGAGGATGTCGACCCGGACCGTGTGTATCTCCGCTGAGCCGCACCGCCCGTTGCCCGCCACCCGCCCCATCGAGAGGACCAGGACCACCATGCGTATCAGGATCGTCGGCGCCGGAGCCATGGGCCGCGGCATCGCCCAGTGGGCCGCCGTCGGCGGACACACCGTCGAGCTGTCCGACGTACGGACGGAGGCGGTGACGGAGGCGGCCGCCTTCGTACGGTCCATGCTCGAACGGGCCGTGCAGAAGGGCCGGATGTCCGCCGAGGACGCGGCAGCCGCCGTGGACCGGGTGATCCCGCTGGACGACCCGTGGGCCGAGGGCCCGGACGTCGAGCTGGCCATCGAGGCCGTGCGGGAGGACCTGGCCACCAAGACGGAGGTCTTCGGCAGGCTGGAGCAGGCGCTGCCCGCCTCGGCCGTCCTCGCGACCAACACCTCCTCGCTGTCGGTGACCCGGATCGCCGCAGGGCTGAAGGACCCGACGCGCCTGGCCGGGCTGCACTTCTTCAACCCCGTCCCGCTGATGCGGATCGTCGAGGTGGTGCCCGGCGCCGCCACGCGCCCGGAGATCCCGCCGCTGCTCACCGCGCTCGTGGAGAGCTGCGGACACCGTGCGGTGACGGTCGCCGACACCCCGGGCTTCCTCGTCAACCACGCCGGGCGCGGACTGGCGACGGAAGCACTCGCGCTGCTGGAGGAGACGGTCACCGACCCGGCGGGCATCGACCGCATCGCGCGGGACGTACTGGGCCTGCGGATGGGCCCGTTCGAGCTGATGGACCTCACCGGACTCGATGTGACCGCCGCGGTCATCGACTCGATCTGGGAGGGCTTCCGCTACGAGGACCGCCTCCGCCCCTCGTATCTGACCCCGAACCGGGTGTCGGCCGGGCTGCACGGGCGCAAGACCGGACGCGGCTGGTTCCCGTACGGTCCCGAGGCTGCCGCGCCCACGCCGGAGGCGCCGGTCACCGGCGACCCGGACCGGCCGGTGCACGTCGTCGCCGCGTCCCCGGCCGGTGAGGGCGACGCCACCGCGCTGCGGGAGGCTCTGGCCGCGGCGGGGGCCACGGTGGAGACCGGTGCGGAACCGTCCGACGGGGCGCTGGTGCTGGTCCCGGTCTGGGGCACCACGGTGGCTTCTGCTGTGGCCGCGCACGGGCTGCCCGCGGGGCGCACCTTCGGTGTGGACCCGTTGCCGGCGGCCGTCCGCCGCCGGGTGCTGGCCGTGACCCCGGCCGCGGAGCCGGCGGCGGCGCGGGACGCCCGTGCGGTACTGGCGCGGGCCTCGGACGGCGGCGAGCCGTTCGCGGTGTCGGTGGTGCGGGACACGGCGGGCTCGGTCGCACAGCGGCTGCTCGCGTCGATCGTGTCGGTCTCGGCATCGATCGCGGAGCGCGCACTGGCGACCCCCGCCGACATCGATCTGGCGGTGACGACCGGTCTCGGCTACCCGGTGGGCCCGCTGGCCTGGGGTGACCGGATCGGCGCGGCCCGGATGCTGGAGCTGTACCGGGCGCTGCACGCCACGACCGGTGACCCGCGCCACCGCCCGACCCGCTGGGTCACCGAGCGTGCGGCACTGGGCCTGGCCCTGACGGACCCGGGCACCTCTCCGGAGGACTGCCTGGGCGGCGAGGAGGCCGACGGCACCGTGTGAGCGGTGCGGGGCCCTGCCGGGCCCCGGTTCAGCCCATGAGCTGGATCGGAGCCGGCAGGACCGCCGCCGTCACCGTGCGGGACCCGAGGGCACACAGAGCGGGGCGGCGCCGGCCGTGCGCCGGGCGGTGGGGGGCGAGGACATGACCGATTCGTTCAAGACCGCGGGCCGGTATCCGGCCTACCGTCGGATCATGACTCCACGACTCGACGCGATCTCCCTCACCACCGCGGATCTGGCCGCATCGCTCGCCTTCTACCGCCGGCTCGGCCTCGACATCCCGGCCGACGCGGAATCCGCACCCCATGTCGAAGTGACGCTCCCGGGCGGGCAGCGCCTGCTGTGGGACACCGAGGCCGTCGTCCGCTCCTTCGACCCGGAGTGGGCCGCGGCGAACGACGGGGAGCGGCTCGGGCTCGCCTTCCTCTGCGACAGCCCGGCGGAGGTCGACGCCGTCCACGACGAGCTGACCGGCGCCGGATACCGGAGCCATCTCAAGCCGTGGGACGCGGTGTGGGGGCAGCGCTACGCGGTGGTCCTCGACCCGGACGGCTGTGCGGTGTCGCTGTTCGCCGCAGCCGACGGGACCTCTTGAGGGCTGTCCCGCAACTCCTGGCGGGACAGCCCTCAGGCCGCGAAGTACTCGGTCAGGGTGGTGCCGGCCAGCTCGCGCATCTCCCGCGCGAGGTGGGCCTGGTCGGCGCAGCCCGCCATCAGCGCCGCCTCGGCGTACGGCGTCCCTGCCCGTACGAGTGCCAGCGCCCGTTGCAGCCGCAGCACCCGGGCGAGCGTCTTGGGGCCGTATCCGAAGGCGGCCAGTGAGCGGCGGTGCAGCTGACGGGCGCCGAGGCCGGCTGCCTGAGCCGTCTGCGCGACGGTGCGGCCGCTGTCCAGCTGCGCGGCGACGAACCGCATCGCCGGGTCCGGCGGCGCGGTGTCCGCCGACCGGCGCACCGCGATGTCCTCCAGCGCGGCAGCCTGGTCGGCGGCCCCGGCGACCCGCTCGGTGAGCTCACGGACCGGCTCCGCCGGCCACAGGTCGGCCAGCGCGACCCGGCGGTCACGCAGTTCGTACGCCGGTACGCCCAGCAGGGCGGGCGCGGTGCCGGGGGCGAAGCGGATGCCCGCGTAGCTGCCGCCGTCCGAGCCGGACGGCGGTTCCGCACGGGTGTCCGGGCCTGCGACGAGCAGCCGGCCGTCGATCCACATCAGGTCCATGCAGCCGTCGGGCAGCACCGGATGACCCGTTCCCTGCGGCACGGTCAGGGTCCAGACCTTCGCACCGTCGATCCGCGACGCGCGCTCTTCGTACCTGTCGCCCATGGCACTAGTCTCGTCGACTGACGGAGAACGGGCGGAACCGCGGCACCCCGGGGGCGGTCATGGCGGCACTGATGGAGTTCACCACCGACAGCGGCGAGACGGTGACGGTCGAGGTCGACCGACACGCCCCGGGTGCGCAACTGGTCGCGCGCGACGGCCATGCGCTGGCCCGGGCAGAGCGCACCTTCGACGAGGCGCTCCAGGGCATCCGGTCGGCGGCCGAGTCGGCACTCGCGGTGTTCCGGGACGGCACGCTGAAGCCGGACGGGGTGGAGCTGGAATTCGGTGTGAAGATCACGGCCGAGGCCGGGGCGGTGATCGCCAAGAGCGCGCTGGAGGGCCATCTGACGGTCAAGCTGTCGTGGTCGCCGGGCTCGTCCGCCGGGCCCCCGCCGGCGGCTCCGCCCGCGTCGCCCGCCCCGGCCGCCGGCTGACGGCCGGCCCGCTCACTCGCCGTGCGGCTGCGGTTTGTCCGGCTCCTTCTCACGGCTCGGCTGCAGGCGGGACTTCACGTCGTCCGGCGGCAGGAACCGTGACCACCGTTCCGGGAACTCGGACGGCATGTACGGGCTGTCGCCGTCGTCCCCGTCGTCGTCCGGGCCGCCGTCCCAGCTCTCCGCCTGGGTGCGGGCCACGAACTCGGCCGCCTGGACCACACGCACCCGGTCGTTGGCCGCACGGGCCGCCGCCGTCGCCACCGAGGGCCACACCCGGTCGATGGCCGCGTTGACGGCGGCGCCCACCAGCACCGCGAACGCGGAGATGCCGATCCACAGCAGTACCGCGATCGGGGCGGCCAGGGAGCCGTAGATCGTGGGCCCCTCGACCGTACTGGTGAGGTAGATCCGCAGCAGGAAGCTGCCGACCACCCACATCGCCAGTGCCATCAGGGCGCCCGGCATGTCCTCTATCCACGGCGACCGGACGGGGACGGACACGTGGTAGAGCGTGGTCAGGAAGGCGATGGACAGCAGTATCACCAGCGGCCAGTACAGGACGCTTATGACCTCGGTGCCCCAGGGGATGAACTCCACGACCCGGTCGGGGCCGACCACCAGGAGCGGCAGCACGACCGCGCCCAGCAGCAGCGCCACCACGTACAGCAGGAAGGCGAGCATCCTGGTCTTGACGATGCCGCGCTGGCCGTCGAGCCCGTACATCACGGTGATGGTGTCGATGAAGACGTTGACCGCGCGAGAACCGGACCAGAGCGCGATCGCGAAGCCGATCGAGATGACGTCGGGCCGGGCCCCGGTGGTGACGTCCGCCAGGAGCGGTTTGGCGAAGTCGTTGACGCCGCGCTCGGAGAGCACCGTGTGCGCGGCGCTGAGGATGTTGCGCTCGATGGAGGCGACCGTGGCGGTGCTGGTCCACTCGTCGACGTAGCCGAGCAGGCCGATCAGTCCGAGGAGCAGCGGAGGCAGGGACAGCAGGGTGAAGAACGCCGCCTCGGCGGCGAGTCCCAGAATGCGGTATTCCATGCACGAATTGACGGTGTCCTTCAGCAACTGCCAGGCCAGTTGCCGCTTGGACACGTTGCGGTAGAGCACTCTGGCCCGGTGGAGCCGGCCCGGTGGCCGCTCGGGTGTTTCATTTGCTGCCTGCACGTCCATACCGTAGCGGCATGGCAGCCACCACCCACACAGTGTCCAACCAGGCCCCTCCTCTCCTCGGCTACGACGTCTTCGGCGCGGACCGGGTGCTCACCGAAGCCGTGGATCGCCACCTCCCGGCCGAGCTGCTCGACGACGCGCGGGACGGGCTCGCCGAGCTCGGCCGGTCCGCCGGGTCCGCCCAGGCCGCGGAGTGGGGAGCGCAGGCCAACGACAATCCGCCGGGACTGCGGACCCACGACCGCTACGGGCACCGCGTCGACGAGGTGGAGTTCCACCCGGCCTGGCACCGGCTGCTCGGCCACGCCGTCACCGCAGGCCTGACCGATGCCTGGGACCGGCCGGGCGGGCATGTGCGCCGGGCCGCCGGCTTCCTGGTGTGGACGCAGGCCGAGGCGGGCCACGGCTGCCCGCTCTCGATGACGCACGCGGCGGTACCCGCGCTGCGGACCGATCCGGCGGTGGCGGCGGAGTGGGAGCCGCTGCTGACCTCGCACGTGTACGAGGAGGAGCTGCGGCCGGCCGGGCAGAAGGCCGGAGCGCTCCTCGGGATGGCCATGACGGAGAAGCAGGGCGGCACGGACGTGCGGTCCAACACGACGCGCGCGGAGCCGCTGGCGGCCGAGGGCGAGTATCTGCTCACCGGGCACAAGTGGTTCTGCTCGGCGCCGATGTCCGACGGGTTCCTGGTGCTGGCGCAGGCCCCGGGCGGGCTGACGTGTTTCCTGCTCCCCCGGGTGCTGCCGGACGGCACGCGCAACGTGTTCGCGATCCAGCGGCTCAAGGACAAGCTGGGCAACCGGTCCAACGCCTCGGCCGAGGTCGAATTCGACGGGACGTGGGTGCGCAGGATCGGTGAGGAGGGGCGCGGGGTGCGCACCATCATCGACATGGTGGCGGCGACCCGGCTGGACTGTGTGACCGGCTCGGCGGCGCTTATGCGGCAGGCGGTGGCGCAGGCGGTCCACCATGCCACGTACCGCAGCGCGTTCGGCGGGGTGCTGGTCGACAAGCCGCTGATGCGCAACGTGCTGGCCGATCTGGCGCTGGAGTCGGAGGCCGCGACGGTGCTGGCGATGCGGCTCGCGGCCGCGTACGACGCCGGGACCGAGGGCGAGTCGGCGTTCCTGCGGATCGCGGTGCCCACGGCGAAGTACTGGGTGACGAAGCGGTGCACCCCGCTGGTGGCCGAGGCGCTCGAATGCCTGGGCGGCAACGGCTATGTGGAGGAGTCGGGCATGCCGCGGCTGCTGCGCGAGGCGCCGCTCAACTCGATCTGGGAGGGTTCGGGGAACGTCCAGGCGCTGGATGTACTGCGGGCGCTGCAGCGTGAACCGCTGGCACTGAACGCGTTCCTTCAGGAGGTCGGACGGGCGCGGGGGGCCGACCACCGCCTCGACCGGGCGATCAAGGACCTGCTGACGGAACTCGCCGATCTGGAGGGCATCGAGGCGCGGGCCCGCCGGCTCGTGGAGCGGATGGCGCTGGTGCTGCAGGGTTCGCTGCTGGTGCGCTGGGCTCCGCCGGAGGTCGCCGACGCGTTCTGCGCGTCACGCCTGGGCCGGGACTGGGGTTCGGCCTTCGGAACACTGCCGCACACACTGGATCTGGCGTCGGTCGTGGAACGGGCCCGGCCCGTGGAGCGTTGACGGGGACGGCGCCCGGGCAGCAACAGGGGGTGGTGCTGCGCCGACACGGCACCACCCCCCATGCTGTACACACCGGACTTCGGGGCCGAAACCCTGCCGTTCGGTGTCCCGTCACTCTTGTACGGTCGCGCGGCCGTCGCCAGAGTTGCAGAGGGTTGCAACCATTGTGTGGAGTTGCGGTGCCGGAGCTCCCGCAGCGGCAGGATGGGTCCCATGGCTCCTTGACCAGGTCCAGCAGAGTCGATGAGGGGAATTCCGGCATGGAGACGAGTCCGGTCGACGTGATGCGGCTCGCTGCCCAGGAGTCCGGCCGGGCCAACCGCCTGGTCCACCGGGCCCGCGAGGCGAGGATGGCGGGCGACCGCATGCCCGCAGCGCCGCGGGCCGAGATCGGGGCCTCGTGGGACCGGGTGCTGCGCAGCGGGATCGATCCGGAACAGACCACCCACAGCATCCTGCTGGAGCTGGACGAGGTCGAGCACCGGCGCCGGAGTTCCGCGCTGGGCGAGGTGATGCCGCTGCTCAGCGACGGCCTGGCGGGCATCGCGGACGCCTCGCAGCAGATCATGGTGGTCACCGACGTGGAGGGCCGGGTGCTGTGGCGCCAGGGCAACACGGGGGTGCTGCGCCTGGCGGACACCATCTGCCTGGCCGAGGGCGCCGCCTGGTCCGAGGCGATCACGGGCACCAACGCCATCGGCACCGCGCTCGCCTCGCGCGCCCCTGTGCAGGTCCACTCCGCGGAGCACTTCGTCCGCAGTCTGCACGGCTGGACGTGCGCGGCGGCCCCGGTGCGCGATCCGCGGGACGGCCGGCTGATGGGGATCGTCGACATCAGCGGCCCGGCGAGCACCTTCCATCCGACGACGCTCGCCCTGGTCGGTTCGGTGGCCCGGCTGGCCGAGAGCGAGATCAGGACCCAGCACCTGCAGTCGATCGACCGGCTGCGCTCGGTGGCGGCGCCGATGCTCTGCCGGCTGGGGGGCCGGGCCTTGGCGGTGGACGGCAACGGCTGGCTGGCCGCGGTCACCGGGATGCCTCCGGTGGACCGGCTGCCGCTGCCGAAGTCGCTGCAGCCGGGCCGGGTGTGGCTGCCCTCGCTCGGGATGTGCCGGGTGGAGCCGCTGCCGGGCGGCTGGCTGGTGCAGGTGGCGGACGGCGCGATGGACAGCCCACCACGCAGGGTCGTGCTGGATCTGAGCCTGCCGCGCAGCCTCGCGGTGAATGTGGTGAGCCCGGTGGGCACGTGGACGCAGCGGCTCTCCCCGCGCCACGCCGAGATGCTGTACGCGCTGGCCCTGCACCCGGAGGGACGTACGGCGTCCGAGCTGGCGGAGGACCTCTTCGGCGATCCGACCAGGACGGTGACGGTCCGGGCCGAGATCTCGCGCCTGCGGCGCCATCTCGCGGAAGTGCTGGCGCACCGCCCGTACCGCTTCGGCGAAGGGGTCGAGGTGGAGGTGGTCCGTCCGGAGCACCCGGGCGATCTGCTGCCGCAGTCGAAGGCGCCGGTGGTGGTGGCGGCGCGCAGCGCCTCCTGAACGCTGTTCCCGCAGGTCCGGAGCGCCTGCTCCCGGGTACCGGCTTGGGCCGGGGCGACGGGGCATGGTTTTCTGGCAGTCATGAGCAACCCCGAGCGTCCATCCGACCCCGCCCTCGCCGAGGTGACCGTCTGGTCCCTGGAGCAGACCGCCCCCGACGATCTGCGGCCTTCGGCCGTGCCGGAGGCGGACGTACGGATCGTCCGTTCCGAGGTGCCGCTGCCCGAGTTCAGCCGCTTCCTCTATACGGCGGTCGGCGGCGACATCCAGTGGACGGACCGGCTGTCGATGACCTACGCGCAGTGGCAGGAAGTGCTGGACCGGCCGGGCGCGGAAACCTGGGTGGCGTACGCGGACGGGA
This sequence comes from Streptomyces sp. NPDC087901, assembly GCF_044742205.1. Lineage (NCBI taxonomy): Bacteria > Bacillati > Actinomycetota > Actinomycetes > Kitasatosporales > Streptomycetaceae > Streptomyces > Streptomyces sp. NPDC087901. Next base: position 3,998 of record NZ_JBIUUC010000002.1, on the reverse strand, counting down.
CGCCGGCCGGGTACGTGGAGCTGGACCCGCAGGACGACGGCGTGGTCGAGATCATGTACTTCGGCCTCCTCCCGGCTTTCCGGGGACGCCGGATCGGCGGGCATCTGCTCTCGTACGGGGTCGCGCGCGCCTGGGACCTGGCGGAGCGGTGGCCGGAGCGGCCCGCGACGAAGCGGGTGTGGGTGCACACCTGCTCCAAGGACGGGCCGCATGCCATGGGCAACTATCAGCGCCGCGGCTTCCGGCTTTTCGACACCAGGACGGAGCTGGAGCCCGAGGTCGCCACTCCCGGTCCGTGGCCGGAATCCGGCCGGGCGCCGCTTCCGTAGACCCCTGCGGGAATCCTCCGTAAGAAATGCACACGGTTGTCCGGTTTTCCGGCTACCTGGCGCCCGTCACTCAGGTGACGGGCGCCACATCGTCTCACCTGTCGGGACAGTCTCGTCCACATCATGGATAGTGGTGGACTGCTCCGAGACCCGCGTGACACGCTTCCGTCATGCCTGGAACTGGAATTGCCTTGGTGAGTCGACGCCACGTCGACCTCGGCCGCATGTCCAGCGCCATCTGTCCGGCGAGCTGAGAGTCCCAGCACCGCCGCGATCAACCTTTCTCTGCACATCCTGCGCACCGCCGCGCCTCCACGCGAGTGTGCAGTTCAGAGCCGCCCTCCTGCAGTCCCGAAGGACGTACTGTCATGGCCGCTACCCCGGAACAGCCCGCGCCCGCCACGCCCCGCCGCAAGGCAGGACGCCACCGCGGCGAAGGCCAGTGGGCCCTGGGGCACTACACCCCGCTCAACGGCAATGAGCAGTTCAAGAAGGACGACGACAGCCTCAACGTGCGGACACGCATCGAGACGATCTACTCCAAGCGCGGGTTCGACTCGATCGACCCCAACGACCTTCGTGGACGCATGCGTTGGTGGGGCCTGTACACCCAGCGGCGGGCCGGTATCGACGGCGGGAAGACCGCGATCCTCGAGCCCGAGGAGCTCGAGGACAAGTACTTCATGATGCGGGTCCGCATCGACGGCGGAAGGCTGACCACCACGCAGCTGCGCGTCATCGGCGAGATCTCCGAGGAGTACGCCCGCGGCAGCGCGGACATCACCGACCGTCAGAACGTCCAGATGCACTGGATCCGCATCGAGGACGTCCCGGCGATCTGGGAGAAGCTGGAGGCCGTCGGCCTCTCCACCACCGAGGCGTGCGGCGACTGCCCCCGTACGATGATCGGCTCCCCGGTGGCGGGCATCGCCGCCGACGAGATCATCGACGGCACCTCGGCGCTGGACGAGATCCACGAGCGCTACATCGGCAGCCCGGAGTTCTCCAACCTGCCGCGCAAGTTCAAGACCGCGATCTCCGGCTCCCCGGTGCAGGACGTGGTGCACGAGATCAACGACATCGCGTTCGTCGGCGTCGAGCACCCCGAGCACGGCCCCGGCTTCGACCTCTGGGTCGGCGGCGGTCTCTCCACCAACCCGCGACTGGCCGAACGGCTGGGCGCCTGGGTCCCGTTGGACGAGGTCGCCGACGTGTGGGCCGGCGTCGTCGGGATCTTCCGCGACTACGGTTACCGTCGGCTCCGCAACCGCGCGCGCCTGAAGTTCCTGGTGGCCGACTGGGGCGTCGCGAAGTTCCGCCAGGTGCTCGAGGACGAGTACCTCAAGCGCCCGATGCTGGACGGGCCCGCGCCCGCGGAGCCCAGCAGCCGCTGGCGCGACCACATCGGTGTCCACCCGCAGCAGGACGGACGTTTCTACGTCGGCTTCGCGCCCCGCGTCGGACGGGTCGACGGCTCCACCCTCGCCAAGATCGCCGAGCTCGCCGAGGCGCACGGCTCCGGCCGGGTGCGCACCACCGTCGAGCAGAAGATGATCATTCTCGATGTGGAGCAGGACCGGGTCGAGTCCCTGTCCGCCGGCTTGGAGGCGCTCGGCTTCCAGGTGCGGCCGTCCTCGTTCCGCCGCGGCACGATGGCCTGCACCGGCATCGAGTACTGCAAGCTGGCGATCGTCGAGACCAAGGCGCGTGGCGCCGCACTCATCGACGAACTGGAGCGCCGCCTCCCGGAGTTCGACGAGCCGCTCACCATCAACATCAACGGCTGCCCCAACGCCTGCGCCCGCATCCAGACCGCGGACATCGGCCTCAAGGGCCAGCTCATGCTGGACGCCGAGGGCAACCAGGTGGAGGGCTACCAGGTGCACCTCGGCGGCGCACTCGGCCTGGAGGCCGGATTCGGCCGCAAGGTCCGCGGCCTGAAGGTCACTTCGGCCGAGCTGCCCGACTACGTCGAGCGGGTCCTGGAGAATTTCCAGGCAGAGCGCGAGGACGACGAACGCTTCGCCACCTGGGCCGCCAGGGCCAGTGCGGAGTCGCTGTCATGAGCGAGCGCGCCGCGCCGTTCCACTGCCCCTACTGCGGCGACGAGGACCTGCGCCCGCACGAGGCAGGGCACGGGGCCTGGGAATGCGCCTCCTGCAACCGGGCGTTCCAGCTGAAGTTCCTGGGTCTGCTGACCCGGGGGCTGCAGCGCAACGACGGTGAAGGGGACGGGATATGACGGGCACTCTGCAGACCGGTAAGCTCTCCGCGACTGAACTCAGGGACCTGGCCGAGCGCGCGGGCCGGGAGTTGGAGGACGCCTCCGCACTGGAGATCCTCCAGTGGGCCACCCGGACCTTCGGCCCGCAGTTCTGTGTGACGTCGTCGATGGAGGACGCGGTCGTCGCTCACCTCGCCTCCCGGGCCCTGCCCGGGGTGGACGTGGTGTTCCTCGACACGGGTTACCACTTCCCCGAGACGGTCGGCACGCGTGACGCGGTGGAGGCGGTGATGGACGTCAACGTCATCACGCTGACGCCGCGGCAGACCGTGGCCGAGCAGGACGCCGAGTACGGGGCGAAGCTGCACGACCGCGACCCGGACCTCTGCTGCAAGTTGCGCAAGGTCACCCCCCTCCAGGAGGGCCTGACCCCGTACACGGCCTGGGCGACCGGGCTGCGCCGCGACGAGTCCCCCACCCGGGCGGGGACGCCGGTGGTCGGCTGGGACGCGAAGCGGCAGAAGGTCAAGGTCTCGCCGATCGCCCGCTGGACCCAGGACGACGTCGACGCGTACGTCGCCGAGCACGGGGTGCTCACCAACCCGCTGCTGATGGACGGTTACGCATCCGTGGGCTGCGCGCCCTGCACCCGCCGGGTGCTGGAGGGCGAGGACGCACGGGCCGGCCGCTGGGCCGGGCGCGGCAAGACCGAATGCGGGCTGCACGACTGATGACGACTGATCAGGAGACTTCGATGAGCGTGACGGAGACGGGAGCCACCGTCTGGCTGACCGGTCTGCCGAGCGCGGGCAAGACCACCATCGCGTACGAACTCGCCGGGCGGCTGCGCGGCGAGGGCCACCGGGTGGAGGTGCTCGACGGCGACGAGATCCGCGAGTTCCTCTCCGCGGGCCTCGGCTTCACCCGCGAGGACCGTCACACCAACGTCCAGCGGATCGGCTTCGTCGCCGAACTGCTGGCGGCCAACGGCGTGAAGGTGCTGGTCCCCGTCATCGCCCCCTACGCGGACAGCCGTGACGCGGTCCGCAAGCGGCACCAGGCCGAGGGCACCGCCTATCTGGAGGTGCATGTCGCCACTCCGGTCGAGGTGTGCTCGGTACGCGATGTGAAGGGGCTCTACGCCAAGCAGGCGGCGGGCGAGATCAGCGGGCTGACCGGGGTGGACGACCCCTACGAGGCGCCCGAGTCGCCCGATCTGCGGATCGAGTCGCACCAGCAGACCGTGCAGGAGTCCGCGGCGGAGCTGTACGCGCTGCTGAGCGAGAGGGGTGCAGCGTGACGACCGTCGCGACTGTGTCGGAAGGCACCGACAATCCGTACGCACTCAGCCACCTGGATTCGCTGGAGTCCGAGGCGGTGCACATCTTCCGTGAGGTGGCGGGGGAGTTCGAGCGGCCGGTGATCCTGTTCTCCGGCGGCAAGGA